>CANJME010000020.1 GCA_947475875.1 Caulobacteraceae bacterium
GAAGGTGTCGAGATGGTCATGCCCGGTGACAACACCGAGCTGACGGTCGAGCTGATCACGCCCATCGCCATGGAAGAAAAGCTGCGCTTCGCCATCCGCGAAGGCGGCCGCACCGTCGGATCCGGCGTCGTCGCCAAGATCCTGGCGTAGGCTTTATCTTTCCCTCCCCTTCATGGGGAGGGACGGCCGCGCCAGCGGCCAGGGTGGGGTACGCCGGTGCGCCACCGGTATTCCCCACCCGGCTCGCTCCGCGAGCCACCCTCCCCATGAAGGGGAGGGAAAGCAGGAGGACGTCGATGTCGCTGGTCAAACTGCTCGTTCCCGCCGTTGTACTCTGCGCTCTGACCGCCGGCTGCCAAAAGCCTCCGGCCGCACCCGTGGCCTCGGCGACCAAGCCGGGCGAACTGGCGGCCGAGTGGAAAATCCCGGTGCTGTACCAGGGCGAGTGGCGCGAGAAGCTCGACAGCTGCGGCGACGACAAGAACCCGACTCGCCTGATCCTGACCGTCGATCACATGACGCTGGGCCCCAACACCGGCCCGATCCAGGCCTCCAGCATCACCAGCAATCACCTGACCGTGGTGGCCGATCTCAAGGACGGCCCGGCCAAGGCTCCCGAAGGCCAGTCACTGCAAAGGGCCTTCACCTTCGATATCTCGCCCGATCAGAACACGCTCGCCATCGACATCGCCGAAAAGCCCATCAGCTTTGTGCGCTGCCCCGCCAAGTCGAGCTAAACTCACAACACACCGTCATCCTCGGATTGCCCGCCAGGGCAATACCGGGGACCCAGCATCTCCGCTCTCAACGCGCGAAAGCAGCTTCACCATCAGTGCTGCTGGGTCCTCGGGATTCAGCTTCGCTGAACCCGAAGATGACGAGAAAAGAGAAGCGCGAATCCCCCTCGCGGAACCGCCGGCCAATCGGCTAATGAAAGTCCCATGGCTTCCATCATCTCCGTAAAGGGTCTGACCAAGACCTACGACACCGGCGTCGAAGCGCTCAAACCCGTCGACCTGGAGGTCGAAAAGGGCGAAATCCTCGCCCTGCTGGGCCCGAACGGCGCCGGCAAGACCACGCTGATCGCCATCATCTGCGGTATCGTCAATCCGAGCGGCGGCAAGGTCACCGTCGATGGCTACGACATCATCGACGACTACCGAAAAACCCGCGCCATGATCGGCCTGGTGCCGCAGGAACTGGCGACCGAGGCCTTCGAAACCGTCTGGTCGGTGGCCTCCTTCAGCCGCGGCCTGTTCGGCAAGGCCCCCAACCCGGCCCACATCGAAAAGGTGCTGAAATCCCTGTCCCTATGGGACAAGCGCAAGGACAAGATCATGACGCTCTCGGGCGGCATGAAGCGCCGGGTGCTGATCGCCAAGGCGCTGAGCCACGAGCCCCGCATCCTCTTCCTCGACGAGCCGACCGCCGGCGTCGATGTCGAGCTGCGCAAGGACATGTGGCAGGTGGTCCGCGAACTGCGCGATGACGGTGTCACCATCATCCTGACCACTCACTACATCGAAGAAGCCGAGGAGATGGCCGACCGGGTGGCGGTGATCAACAAGGGCGAGATCATCCTCATCGAGGACAAGGACGTGCTGATGCGCAAGCTGGGCCGCAAGCAGCTGGTTTTGCACCTGCAAAAGCCGTTAAAATCCATCCCGGCGGCGCTGAAGCCCTGGCATCTGGCCCTGTCGGAAGACGGCCTGACCCTGACCTTTCTCTTCGACCCCGAGGGCGAGCGGGCAGGGGCCGCGCCCCTCCTGCGCAAGCTCGACGAACTCAAGATCGCTTTCGACGATATCTCGACAAGCCAGAAATCGCTGGAAGACATCTTCGTCGGCCTGGTGAGTGACCGGACATGAACCTCTACGCTGTCGCCGCCATCTACCGGTTCGAGATGAACCGCACCTTCCGGACTCTCTGGCAGTCCATCGTCTCGCCGGTGGTTTCCACCAGCCTCTATTTCGTGGTCTTCGGCGCCGTGCGCGCCGGCGGGCCTTCAGAGATCGACGGCATGCCTTATGGCGCTTTCATCGTGCCGGGCCTGATCATGCTCTCGCTGTTCACCCAGAGCATCTTCAACGCCTCGTTCGCGATCTTCTTCCCGAAATTCATCGGCACGATCTACGAGCTGCTCTCGGCGCCCGTTTCGTTTGTCGAAGTGATCATGGCCTATGTCGGGGCGGCGGCGACCAAGTCGGTGATGCTGGGGCTGATCATCCTCGCCACCGCCTTTGTCTTCGCGCCGCATCTTGCGATCCTGCACCCGCTGCTCATGCTGGTTTTCCTGGTGCTGACCTCGCTGAGCTTTTCGCTGTTCGGCTTCATCATCGGGGTGCTCTCCAAGAACTTCGAGGAGATTCAGTTCATTCCCATGCTGATCGTCACGCCGATGACGTTCCTGGGCGGCGCCTTCTATTCCATCACCAAGCTTCCCCAGCCCTGGCAGACCATCAGCCACTTCAATCCGGCCGTCTATCTGATCAGCGGCTTTCGCTGGACCTTCTTCGGAAAGGGCGATGTGCCGGTGATCTGGAGCCTGGCCTTCATCTTCGGCTTCTTCGCCGTCTGCCTGGTCATTGTCAGCTGGATCTTCAAGACGGGGTACAAGATCAAGGTCTAGTGCTTCCTGCCCAACTGTGACAATTGTCACAGCCTAACCCCGTTCCCGACCGCCCTGCGTATCTAGCTACCAGAAACGTCTAAATTCGGGAGAAACGGATGTCCTGGCTTCACTTCAAAATGCGCTCCGCCGCCATCGCCGCGCTCATCGGTCTGGCCTTCATTCCCGCCGCCAATGCGCAGGCGCCGACGGGGGCGCCGCGAACCCTCGAAGAGCTCCGCACCCGCTGCCGGGCCCTCGGCATCACCGTCCCCGCCACTATGGAAACCGTCGGCCCCGCCGCCCTCGCCAGAGCTTCAAACCCTGACGACCTCAAGGCGCTCTGCACCCGCCTGAGCTATGAGGCGGCCGGCGCTGGTGGGGCAGTTTCCACGCCGCCGCCGGCCCGCGCCCCGTCGTCCGCCCGGCTGGCGCCGCCGCCCGCGCCGCCGCCGCCGCCGCCGCCGCCCGTCATCTCGTCCCGCGAGGCCGCGCCCTCTCCGATGCCTGCGCCCGCCGCTCCAGCCGCCGCAGGCCGCGGTGGAGGATCGAGCGCCTTTTCAGCCGGCTCCGCCCTGCCTGCGGCGCGAATGGAGGCGGCGCGGGCGCCGGCCATGCCCATCCCGCCACCGCCGCGGGGCGGTGTTCCTATCCGCGACGGCGGCGACTCCAGCCGCACCGCCCGGGCCGGGCTTCTCACCGCCGGTGATTATGACGATGTGCTCAATCCCAAGGCCTACGCCGAGTACGTCCGCAAATACCTCAGCCAGCGCGGCAACAGCCAGCGGCCCTACGTCAACACCGAAGGTCAGCTGAAGGTGACGGTGGTCGACCGCGCCGGCCGGCCCGTCCCCTTCGCCAGGGTCGCCACCCGCCGCGCCGATGGCTCTGTGATGGAGCTGCGCACGGTCGCCGACGGCTCAGTGGTGCTGTTTCCCGATGTCGACAATCTGGGCTCGGACGTCGATCTTACGGTGACCGCTCCCGGCGCACAAAACCCGGTCCGCCAGCACGTGGCGAACCTCGACCAGACCATCGCCCGCAAGGTCACCGTCAACGTCGGCGGATCGGCCCAGCCGGTCCACGCGCTCGATCTTTTGCTGGTCATCGACACCACCGGCAGCATGGGCGATGAGCTCAAGTATCTGCAGACCGAACTGCGCAGCATCGTCTCCAAAGTGACCGACGGAAATCCCGGGCTGCAGGTGCGCATCGGCCTGGTGGTGTATCGCGACATCGGCGACCAGTACGTGCTGCGCTCGTTCCCGTTCACCTCCGACGTCGGCGTTCTGCAAAAACAGATGGCCGCCCAGAGCGCCGGCGGCGGCGGCGATGAGCCTGAGGCCATGGAACAGGCCATCGGCAAGATCCTCGACTATCCCTGGCGCGAGGACGCCGTGCGCGTGGCCCTGCTCGTCGCCGACGCCCCGCCCCACAACGACAAGCTGCCCGAGGCCTGGAAACTGGCCTTGCTGGCCCGCCAGGAGCACATCCACATCACGTCCGTGGCCGCCAGCGGCATAAATCCGACGGCTGAGTTCCTAATGCGTGGCATGGCGGCAGTGACCCAGACCCGCTACCTTTTCCTCACCGACGACTCAGGCATCGGCAACGCTCATGCCGAGCCTTCAGTCGCCTGTTATCAGGTGACACGGCTGGACGGGCTGGTTGAGCGAGTGCTGTCGAGCTTGGTGACCGGCCGCAGGGTCGAGCCCTCGGGGGATCAGGTCATCCGCACGGTCGGCGAATACGACCGAGGCGTCTGCAACGTGCCGGCCGACTATCCGCAGCAGAAGCCTGCGCCCGGGCAGGGACTCTAGGCGCTCTTGTTCAGAGTGATCGCGGTGGCGGAACCGGATACCTTGGCCGCGCCTGGGCCGTAGCCCGCGCCGGTGGTGCGCTGGGCAACCACCTCATCGGCCACGGCGCGGACGATGCCTTCGGTGACCACCCTGGCGGCTTCCAGCGCCCGGCCGTGACGGGCCAAAACTGCGTCGAACGCCTCGGTCGCGCGGCGCAGCGCAAAGCGCCGGTCGCGCGGCGCGCCTTCCAGCAGGCCGGGCTCGGCCCGGATACGGGCGCTCTCGTGGCGATAGGCATTGGCGAGTCGGGAGGTTTCTTCCAGCGTCTGCATCGCCTCCTGGGGACGGCGGGCTTCGAAGGCTCGGCATTCCTGGCTGATCAGGTCGGTGAGACGCTCGGTCAGGGTGATCAGCGCGTTGACGCGCTCAGTGGCCGCAAAGCTCATGGTTATTCAAGTCCCTGCATTTTCAACATTTCGCGCTGGACAGCGTTGGAAAGCCCGACGCCGCCGGCCTGGGTGATCTTCTTGGAGAAGGCGTCCATCAGGAAGGACTGGAAGGCCTGTCCACCCTGCCCCCCCGAGAACTCGCTCTCGCCCACGCCTTCGAACATCTGAGCCAGCATGATCGAGACAAAGGCGCTCTCGAATTCCTTGGCGGTCTTGCCGATCTGCTCGCGCGTCTTGCCTTCCGGCGCCTTGGGAGCGCCGGCCAACAGGTCAGGAGAGACGGAAACCGGGCCGCTCATCAGATTACCTCGAGCTCGGCCTGCAGCCCGCCCTGGGCCTTGATGGCCAGGAGGATCTGCATCATGTCGCGAGGGGAAACCCCAAGGGCGTTCAGACCGGCGACCAGCGAGGCGAGCGATGCGCCTTCCTGAAGGACGATCAGCTGATGGCCAGGGCCGCTTTCTTCATTCACCGTGACGTCAGTGCGCTGCAAGGTGGTGGTCTGGCCTGGCGTCAGCGGGGCGGCCGGCACGGCGATCGGCGTCTCCTTGACCGAAATGGTCAGGTTGCCCTGCTGAATAGCGACAGTGGAAATTCGGACGGACTCGCCTGCGACGATGACGCCGTTGACCTCGTCGAACACCACCTTGGCCGGACTGTCAGGTTGGACCTCAAGGGCCTCGATCGCCACGGTGAAGTCGTTGATGCGCATGCCGGGGGGCGGCCGGGTGGCGACGATGGTGGCGTTCTGGGCCACGGCCGTGCCCGGGAAACGGTCGTTGATCGCCGCGGCGATGCGGCTGGCGGTGGTGAAGTCGGGATTGCGCAGGGTCAGGCGCTGGCCGCGCGCCTGCAGTTCGTCCATTGAATAGCCAACCTCGCGCTCGACATTGGCGCCGCTCGGCACCCGGCCAGAGGTCGGCACGCCCTTGCTGACCGAGGAGCCCGACGCGCCGGAGGCCGAAATGCTCCCAGTTTGAACCGTCCCCTGCGCCACCGCATAGACCTGGCCGTCGGCGCCTTGCAGCGGCGTGATGATCAGGGTTCCACCCAGAAGGCTCTTGGCGTCGCCCATGGCCGAGACCGTGACGTCGATCTTGGAGCCGGCTGCCGCGAAGGGCGGTAGACTGGCGGTGACGACCACGGAGGCGACGTTCTTGGCGTTGAAATTGGCATCGCGAACGTTGATGCCCGAACGCTCCAGCATGGCGACCATGCTCTGCAGGGCCTGGGGCGAATTGCGCATATTGTCGCCGGTTCCATTCAGGCCGACGACGACGCCAGTACCGATCAACACGTTGGTGCGATTGCCCTCGAACTCAACGATGTCCTTGATGCGGGACTTGGCGAAGGCGGGCGCGGCCACGAGCGCGATACAGACGGCGGCGATGAGACTGGAGACGATACGCATGGAGCCCTTTCAGGGGGTAGTCGGACGTTGCGCGCCGACATGCGATCTTCGTGCCAGTTTTAAGGTCAAAAACCATTATTAAAAACAATGAGTTATAAGGTTAACGACCTAGCAATCACGGCAAGGGCAAATTCTGCCGGGACTTAACTGGCCGGCAAGGCTGACAGGGCTAGACTTCCAGGCATGAAATTGCGCGTACAGGATCGGCGATGAGGGTTTCAGGTCCCAGCGGTTCGGGACAGCCGGCCGCCGCCAAGGGCGCCGTGCGCGCCCAAGGCGGCTTTTCGCTCGGTCCGACCGAGGCTGCCCAGGGTCCGGCTCAGGCCGCTCCGACCCATGGCGTCACCGGCGTTTCTTCGATCGACGCGCTTTTGGCCCTGCAGGCCATCGGAACCCCGGGCGAGCGCCGAAAGCGGGCTGTTCGCCGGGCCGGCAAGCTTCTGGACGTCCTTGACGAGATCAAGATCAGCCTGCTGGACGGCCAGGTTTCCACCAGCGCGCTCGGCCGGCTGGTGAGCGCGATCCGCGACCAGCGGGACGCGACCGAAGACCCTCGTCTCGAAGGATTGCTGGATGAGATCGAGACCCGCGCGGCGGTTGAGCTGGCCAAACTCGAGGTCATGCGCGTCGCGGCTTGATCTGGACGATTTAGGTCCATTGCAGCGCTGAAATTTATGGGTATAAGCGGGCCCGCCAGCAGGGGTTGGGGGAGAAACCGAGTGCGAGGGCGTCCATGACGACGGCCACGAGTCCGGCTCAGAAGGGCGAGTATCGGCCCTCCGAGTCTGAGGAGTTCATGAATGAGCGACAGCTGGAATATTTCCGGCAAAAACTGCTCATCTGGAAGGAAGATATCCTGCGTGAATCGCGGGAAACCGTCACCCATCTCCAGACCGACACCGAAAATCATCCCGACCTGGCCGATCGCGCCTCATCGGAAACCGACCGGTCGCTGGAGCTACGCACCCGCGATCGCCAGCGCAAGCTGATCGCTAAAATCGACGACGCCCTGCGCCGCATCGACGATGGCTCTTACGGTTATTGCGAGGAAACCGGTGAGCCGATCACGCTCGCCCGCCTTGAGGCCCGGCCGATCGCGACCTTGAGCCTCGAGGCCCAGGAGCGTCATGAGCGCCGCGAGCGCGTGCATCGCGACGATTGAGCATTTCACGCCCACACGGGTTATAGGTGACCTGTGACCGACACCCTTCGCATCGCCTCGATACAGGCCAACCCGACCCTGGGCGCGATTGACGCCAACGCCGCCAAGGCCGCCGCGCGCATCGCCGAGGCCAAGGTGCTGGGCGCCCACCTGGCCGTGTTTCCCGAGCTTTTCCTGATCGGATACCCGCCGGAGGATCTGGCGCTGAAGCCGGCGGCCGTCGCCGCCTGTCAGAAGGCTCTGGAAAAGCTGGCCCTGGAAACCGCCGACGGACCGGCTGTGCTGATCGGAACGCTGTGGCCGGGGGCCGAGGGCTTGCCTCGCAACGCCGTCGCTCTTCTACAGAGCGGGAAGATCGAGGATGTGACCTTCAAGGTCGATCTGCCGAACTATGGCGTGTTCGACGAGCGTCGGGTGTTCGAACCGGGCGCGGCGCCGAAGGTATGGGAGGTGTCCGGCGTCAAGATCGGTGTGCCGGTCTGCGAAGATATCTGGCATGGCGGTGTGTGTGGCGCACTGAAGGCTATGGGGGCGGAAATCCTGGTTGTCCCGAACGGCTCGCCGTTTCGCTATACGGCCGACTTCGAGCGCATGGATGCGGCGATGGCGCGGGTGTTCGAGACCGGCCTGCCGATGGTCTATGTCAATCAGGTCGGCGGCCAGGACGAGCTGGTGTTCGACGGCGGCTCGTTCTCGCTCTCGGCAGCCAGCCAGGTGGTGCAGCGGATGCCGCTGTTCACCGAGGCAATCGACTGCGCCGAGTGGACCCGCGAGGAGGATGGGTGGGCCTGTCATGGAGCGATGAATTCGCGCTGGTGCGAAGGGCCGGAAGAGGCCTATCGGGCCATGGTGCTAGGCGTCGGCGACTATATCCGCAAGTCCGGATTCCCCGGTGTGATCATCGGCATGTCCGGCGGGATTGACTCGGCCCTGACCGCCGTCATCGCCGCCGATGCCCTGGGCGCGGCCAATGTGCGCTGTGTGATGATGCCGTCACCTTATACGAGCGTGGAAAGTTTCGAAGATGCAGAAGCTTGTGCGAATAATATAAAGTGTTCCTACGAAATTATCTCAATAGCGCCCGCGATCACCGCCTTTAGTGAAATGCTGACGACGGCATTCGCCGGGCGGGGCCCCGACACCACAGAAGAGAACATCCAGAGCCGGGCACGTGGCGTGACCCTGATGGCGCTCTCCAACAAGACCGGCGCCATGGTGCTGACCACCGGCAACAAGTCGGAGATGGCCGTGGGCTACGCCACACTCTATGGCGACATGTGCGGCGGCTATAATCCGCTGAAGGACCTATACAAGACCAGCGTCTATGAGGTCGCCCGCTGGCGAAACACCCATGATCCCTTCGGGGGCGGCTCAGCGCCTATCCCCGACCGCATCCTGACCAAGGCCCCCTCGGCCGAGCTGAAACCCAATCAGACCGACCAGGACAGCCTGCCGCCCTACGACGTGCTGGACGGCATTCTGAAAGGTCTGGTCGAGGAAGAGGCCACCCTCGGCGAGATCGTGGCGCGTGGCTACCCGCCCGCCCAGGTCGAACAGGTGCAACGCCTGCTCTACGGTTCCGAATACAAACGGCGCCAGGCGCCGCCGGGCGTGAAGCTCGGGCCGAAGGCCTTCGGCCGTGATCGCCGCTATCCCATCGTCAATGGCTTCAGGGATTGCATAACATCGAAAGACTAGGGGGAACCGATGACCAAGGAATCCGCAGGCAAGGGCGGAACCCTGCGCCTGATCCGTGACTGGCACGGCTATCTCTCGGCCCTTTCTTTCCTGATCCTGCTATTTTTCGCAGGGACCGGCGTGCTGCTGAACCATCCGGACCTCTATCCGGGCCCAGGCGTGCCTTTTGAGGAGAAGGTCTTCTACCTGGCCCCCGTCGACCTCGCCAAAATCAACGCCGCGGCGGACAAAGAGCGCGCCTTCTTCGACATCGTCTCGCGCCAGGCGCCCACGGTCGGCCGTTTCGAGGGCGGGACCATGATGAGCGGCGCTCTTGTCGTCCGGACCGAAGGGGTCCGCGGCACGGGCGATCTGGAGCTCAACCTCACTACGGGCCAAACCCAGGTCAATGTCTCGCGCCACAACGCCGTCACTGTGCTCAACGGCCTGCACATGGCCCAGACGGCTGGCAAGTCCTGGAAAATCGTCCTCGATGTCGCTTCGGGCCTGCTGATCGTCATGGCGATTCTCGGTTACGCCCTGTTTTTGCTGCTGCGGTTTCGCCTGCGTACCGCCCTGATTCTGACGGGCCTCAGCCTGGCAGGCTTTTTTGCCGCATTCATAGTGCTGGCGACCTGAATTGGTCACGGGCGGCGGCTCTGTTAGTCAGCTCCACGACCGGGCGAAAACGCCGGCGCGAGGGAACGGATGCTGGAGCCCGATCTTCGACCGGCCGAGTCCGAGCGAGCGCCCGTGACCCAATTGGGCGGTGGCCGGCGGAAAGCCGCGCTGGGCTTCATCTTCGCCACCCAGCTGATGGATGTGACCTCACTGGGGATCATGATCCCCGTCCTGCCCAACCTGGTCGTCGACATGGTCGCCAAAGATCACATCGGCCTGACTCGTGAAGGCGTCTTTGCGATCGCCATAGTCTGGACCGGATTGTTCCAGACCTGCTGGGGACTGGCGCAGTTCTTCTGCTCGCCCATTCAGGGGATGCTGTCAGACCGGTACGGGCGCCGGCCTGTACTGCTGATCTCGATCTTCGGGCTATCGATCGACTATCTTTTCATGGCGCTCGCCCCGACGGTGGGCTGGCTGTTCGTGGGGCGGATGATCAACGGCGTGACGGCGGCGAGCTTCTCTACGGCCGGCGCCTATATCACCGACATCACCAAACCGGAGAACCGCGCCAAGGCCTTTGGCTTCATGGGCGCCGCGTTCGGCGGAGGGTTCATCATCGGTCCGGCGATCGGAAGCGCCCTGGGTCATTTCGGCCTTCGCGCGCCCTTCTATTTCGCTTTCGCGATCGGCATTGTGAACTGGCTCTACGGATTGCTGATCTTGCCGGAGTCCCTGCCGAAGGAAAAGCGCGAGCCTCGCTTTGTCTGGTCAAAGGCCAATCCGGTCGGCGCCTTCAAGCTGCTCAACCGCCATCCCGATCTGCTCGGCATGGGGGTGCTGCTGTTCCTCTTCCAGATATCGCAATTCGTCTATCCCGCCTTGTTCATCCAGCTGGTCAATTTCCGTTACGGCTGGACCGAGAAGTACTCCGGGTTCCTGCTCATGGGGGTGGGGGTCTTCAACATCCTGGTGCAGGTGTTCCTCACCGGCCCGGCCGTGCGGCGGTTCGGCGAACGCGGTATCGTCTTGATCGGCCTAAGCGTCGGCTTCCTCGGCATGATGATTTACGCCCTGGCCGAAAACGGGTTCATCTTCCTGCTCGGCGCGCCGCTGGCAGCGCTGTTCGGTTTCGTCAATTCCGGCATCCAGGGGCTGATGACCCGGCGCGTCGCGCCGTCGGAACAAGGGCAACTCCAGGGCGCAAACTCCTCGTTTCAGGGCATCACGGCGACCATTGCTCCGCAAATCTTCTCAAACGTCTTCGCCTGGTCGATTCTCCGCGGCGGAGCCGTGGGCTGGCACGGCCTGGGCGGTCTGATCCTGTGGGGCGCGCCGATCCTGCTGGCGGCCGGGTTCACCGTCGCCGCCCTGCTGCTCGCCCTTCGGGTCGCCAAACCGGTTGCGCCACAGCATTGAACCCCCCACATGGGGCTCGGCGCCATGAAGACGCCAGAATAGCCTGCTGTTTTTCGGGCCTGAATTCCAAGAGCAAGCTCATGACTTTCAAGACCTTCACCCTGATCACCGCGGCGATCGCCGCCCTTTCCACGCCGGCCCTGGCCCAGACCGCGCAGCCCAAGCGCGCGCCGGCCAGCCCCCCTGCCGCCCCCGCGACGCAAGCAAAGTCGCCGGTCACTGCGCCGGCCGAGCCGGCCAAGCGCACACCCGCCAACGTCGCTGACGTCAAATCGTCTTTCGCACCGGTGGTCCGCGCCAGTGCGCCGGCCGTGGTCAATGTCTTCAGCGAGCGGCGCACCCAGGCCGCCGCCAGCCGCGCCGAGATCCTGTTCTATGGCGGCGTGCCTCGAGAGCGAGTGGAACAGTCGCTGGGCTCCGGCGCCATCGTGCGCGCCGACGGCGTCATCGTCACCAACAACCACGTCATTGAAGGCAACGACACCATCCGGGTGGTGCTGGCCGACCGCCGCGAGTTTCCGGCCAAGGTTCTGCTGGCCGATCCACGCTCTGACCTGGCGGTGCTGAAGATCGATTTGCCGGCCGGCGAACGCCTGCCGACAATCCGGATCGACGCCGATGAACGGCTGGAGGTCGGCGACCTAGTTCTGGCCATCGGCAACCCGTACGGCGTCGGCCAGACCGTGACCAACGGCATCATCTCGGCCCTGTCGCGGTCGGGTGTCGGGATCACCGACTATTCATTCTTCATCCAGACCGACGCGGCGGTGAACCCGGGCAATTCGGGCGGGCCGCTGGTCGACATGGACGGGGATCTGATCGGCCTCAACACGGCGATCTTCTCGCAGTCGGGTGGATCCAGCGGCGTCAGCTTCGCCATCCCCGCCGCCATGGTCCGTCAGGTGGTGGCCAGCGCCATGGCTGGCAACGCCCATGTGGAGCGGCCCTGGCTGGGCGCCCAGACCGTTCCGATCACCCGTGAAGCGGCGCAAAATCTCGGCCTTGCCATCGCCCAAGGGGTTCAGGTGAAGCAGCTTTATCCAGGCGGACCGGCCGACAAGGCCGGCGTCAAGGTGGGCGACATCCTGCTGACCATCAACGGCGAGGCGGTGAACGACGATTCAGCCGTCGCCTACCGGATCGGCACCCGGCCCGCCGGCGACGCCGCGACGCTGAAAGTGATGCGGTCCGGCGTTGAGCGGACGCTGGTCGCGCGGCTGGCGACGCCTCCTGGCGGCGATGCCCATGAAATCCACGTGTCGGGATCCAACCCGTTCACCGGCACGACCATTTCGAACCTGACCCCGGCGCTCGCCGAGGAAAAGGGGCTCGATCCCTTCCTGAAGGGCGTGACGGTGACCGAGGCGCCGACGACCGGGATCGCGCGCGGCGGTTTCGCCTTCAAGGCGGGCGATGTGATCCTTGAGGTCAACGGCCAGTCTATCGACTCCACCCAGGCCCTGCAGGACGCCATCAAGGCGGGCGGACGTCAGTGGATCTTCGCGGTCCAGCGCGGCGATCAGGTGCGGCGTATTCAGCAGGTCATCTGATTTGAGGCGTATCGCCGGGCGGCGGGCCATATTAGCCTGACGCCATGAGCGATCTATTCGCGGCCGCCGGGATGGAAACCGAGCTGGAGGGCAAACGCCCTCTGGCCGACCGGCTGCGTCCGGCCAGCCTGGACGAGGTCGTCGGTCAGGATCATCTGCTGGGGCCAGAAGGCCCGATCCGTCGGATGGCGAACGCCAAACGTCTTTCCTCGATGATCCTTTGGGGACCGCCAGGCACCGGCAAGACAACAATCGCCCGATTGCTGGCGCGCGAGGCCGGCTATGAGTTCCAGCAACTGTCGGCGGTGTTTTCCGGCGTCGCCGATCTGAAGAAGGCGTTCGAGACCGCCCGTACGCGGCGGATGGCGGGGCAGGCGACCTTGCTCTTCGTCGACGAGATCCACCGATTCAACCGCGCCCAGCAGGACGGGTTTCTGCCCTTTGTCGAGGAGGGCATCGTCACCCTGGTCGGCGCGACTACCGAAAACCCCAGTTTCGAACTGAACGGGGCGCTGCTGTCGCGGTGCCAGGTCTATGTGCTCAAGCGCCTGGACGACGCGGCGCTCGAACAACTGCTGGCCAAGGCCGAGGCGCAGGAGGGCCGCGAGCTGCCCCTGGCGCCCGAGGCGCGCGGGGCGCTGGTGGCTCTGGCGGACGGCGACGGACGCTATTTGCTGACCATGGCCGAGACCCTGTTCAACATCGGCTCGGCGCGGCCGATGACGACCGCCGAACTGGGCCAGGTGCTGCAAAAGCGCTCCATTGCCTACGATAAGGACCGCGAAGAGCACTACAACCTGATCAGCGCCCTGCATAAATCGGTGCGCGGCTCCGATCCCGACGCGGCGCTCTATTGGCTCGCCCGCATGCTCGAGGGGGGCGAAGATCCCCTGTTCATCGCCCGGCGGCTGGTGCGGATGGCCATCGAGGATGTCGGCGCGGCCGATCCCATGTCGCTGGTTCTCGCCAACGCCGCCAAGGATACCTACGACTTTCTGGGCTCGCCCGAGGGTGAACTGGCCCTGGCGCAGATCACCGTCCACATGGCCTGCGCCCCCAAGTCCGTCTCGGTCTACAAGGCTTTCGGCGCGGCCATGAAGGCGGCAAAGGAGACCGGCTCGCTGACGCCGCCCGCCCACATCCGCAATGCGCCCACCAAGCTCATGAAGGATCTCGGCTACGGCAAGGGTTATCAGTACGATCCCGACACCGCTGAGGGCTTCTCCGGCCAAAACTATTTCCCCGACGAGATGGACCGGGTGCAGTTCTACAAGCCGACCGATCAGGGCGTGGAAGCCAAGGTCAAGGAACGGCTGGAACGCTGGGCGAGCTTGCGGGCAGGGAAGGGGTCGTGAGCGCGCTTACCGACGCCGACATCGAGTATGTCCGTTCGCTCGTCATCCACCGCGATGATTTCATCATCGCCTTCAACAAGCCGGCGGGTCTTTCCAGCCAGGGGGGACGGATTCAGGCGCATACGCTGGACGACCTGATCGGAGCCTTTACCACGGCCGGCGGCAATAAGCCCCGGCTGGTTCACCGGCTGGACCGCGACACCTCCGGCGTCATCATCACCGCCCGCACCAAGCCGGCCGCTGCTTTCCTGGGCAAGGCCCTGATGGGTCGCAAGGTGATGAAGACCTATCTGGCCATTGTCGCGCCCGGCGCACCGGAGCCCCGACAGGGCGCGATCGAAGCGGCGTTGCGGCGCGAGGAGATCGGGCGAGAATCTTACATGCGGGTGGCTGAACCGGACGATCGGGAAGCCCAGACGGCCCGCACGCTCTATCGGACCCTGGCCTCATCGGAGGTCGCCGCTCTGGTTGAAGCCCGGCCCCAGACCGGGCGCATGCACCAGATTCGCGTGCACCTGGCCCACTTGCGGCGACCGATCGCCGGCGATGCACGCTATGGTGGTGCGCTGATGCTGGCCGGTGAGCCCGTGCCGCGGCTGATGCTGCATGCGGCTTCGATCGAGTTTGCCCATCCCGCCGGCGGCCGCCTGAAGATCGAGGCCCCGATCCCGCCGGATTTTGAGCGTATCCGCGATGTGGCCGGATTGGTTCCGACGGAACCGGCGGCCCGGTGATCTCATTCAATCCGGGTGGCGTATCTGCAAGACGGCGCTGACAGGAGCAAACGGTCGATGAGAAAGCATCTTCTTCTGGCGGTAGTTCCCCTTGGCCTGCTGGCGGCCTGCGAGAGCACGCCCAATCCCTACCCGAACGGCCCGGGTTTCTACGGGGCGACGATCGACTCCACGCACGCGCGGATAACCTATGTCGTGCCGCCCAAGATGACCCGCGAGAAGGCGGAAGACACCCTGCTACTGAGGGCCGCCGAGGACACCCTCGAAAAGGGTCACAGCTGGTTTCGCATCACCAGCCGCACCAGGGATGTCGATCGCAGCCAGCCGCGCAGCAGCCTGTCGATCGGGACCGGCACGACCAGCCTTGGCCGGCGAAGCTCCGTGGGCGTCGGCGTAGGAACCACCATCGACCTCAGCGGCGGGCCGCGTGAGGTGCTGGGTCTGGAGGTCATGATGGGTGATGGCGCCCGGCCCGGCGATCCGGACGTCTATGACGCCGCCGATGTGGCCAGGACGATCCGTGCCCGGCTTGGAGTATAGGGCGGGTCCCGCTAGACAGTGGCCATGGAGAAGATCGTTTTCGTCTTCCTGGGCGGAGGTTTGGGCGCACTGGCCCGTTACGGCGTCGGCATCGCCAGTCTGCGCGCCTTCGGGACCGGCTGGCCCTACGGGACCTTCGCGGTCAATCTGATCGGTGGGTTCCTGATGGGCGTGCTCGTGACCTCCCTGGCGCTCAGGGGCGCCGATGACCAGGAACGCTGGCGGGTGCTGATCGGCGTGGGCGTGCTGGGCGGGTTCACCACCTTCTCCGCCTTTTCGCTGGAAGTCGCCAGGATGATCGAGACCCGGGCCCTGGCTGCAGCCGCCCTCTATTCGCTGGTCTCGGTCTTGCTGTCGGTCGCGGCCCTGTTCGCCGGCATGATGCTGATGCGCCGCCTGCTGGCATGAAGGAGGTCAAGACCCTCTATGTCGACGCCGGCGAGGACGGGGTGCGCCTCGATCGTTGGTTCAAGCGCCGCTGGCCGCATGTCTCCCACATTCAGGTTCAGAAACTGGCCCGCTCAGGCCAGATCAGGGTCGACGGCGGCCGGGCCAAGGCCGATCAGCGGCTGAGCGCCGGCTCGCAGGTTCGTGTGCCGCCGCTGCCCGATGCGCCATCGCCTGATGAGCGCAAGACCATCAGCCCGCGCGATGCGGCCTATGCCCGCTCTCTGGTTCTGTATGAGGACGACGAGGTACTGGCGCTGAACAAGCCCGCGGGCCTGGCGGTCCAGGGTGGCACCAAGACCACCCAGCACGTCGATCGTCTGCTATCGGCCTGGGGTGAGGGGCTGAACAGGCCCCGCCTCGTTCACCGTCTGGATCGCGATACGTCCGGCGTCCTGCTGCTCGGCAAGACCCCGGGCGCCGCCGCGCGCCTTTCGGGCGCCTTCGCCAAGCGGCGGGCGAAGAAGACCTACTGGGCGATCGTCGTCGGCGCACCGAAACCCGCCGAGGGCGTCATCGAAATCCCGCTGGTCAAGAAGGGCGTCGGCGATCGCGAGCTGGTCGTGCCTGCCGATCCGAAAGACCCTCGCGCCGATCCGGCCGAGACCGAATATGTCACCGTCTCGCGCGCCGCCCACCGTGCGACGTGGCTGGCGCTGCGCCCGCACACGGGCCGGACCCACCAGTTGCGCGTCCACATGAAGGCGATCGGCCATCCGATCCTGGGCGATCCCAAATATGCCGACGAGGCGAGCATCGCGTTGTCTGGCCGGTTGAAGCTGCAGCTGCACGCCCGGCGGATCGAACTGCCGCACCCGTCGGCCGGAACCCTGATCATCGAGGCGCCGATCAGCCCCGAAATGAAGGCCGGTTTCGCCCATTTCGGATTTGCCGAGAGCGAGGCCGATGCGGAACCGTTTGCGCACAAGCCGGCAAAACGATCCAAGTAGCGGGCGCCGCGTGGGCCATCATCGGCGCTGGAATTCGGGACTCATCAGCAAGATCGCCAGCGCTTCGGGCCGGCTTTCGGCGGCGAGGATGGCTGCGCCGGTAGCGGGGCCAAGACGGGCTCCCAGGGTTTCCTGAGCAATCCTGATTGGCTCTCGCGATCCGCCCGAAACCTGCTGAGCGAAGTCCTCGGCCCAATTCAGGCGTTTGATCAACCCGTCAGGCGAAGCCCAGTTGGCGGCTTCCTCCGGCCAGCCCTTGGGCGAAGGGGCGGCGAAGGCCGATTGACCCATACCGGCCAGCGGCTGGATGATTGCGCCGGCGTTGGCCGGAGCGACGCCGAGGGCCCGGTGGGCTGAAATGATGAACTCGTAGGGCGTCTTGAACTTTACCGCCTGCGGCGCCCAGGCTTCGTCAGCGTCGATCAGGGCGCCGGCGACCTGGCCGAGATCGCCGTTTGAAGCCGTGAACGCCTTCTCCAGCTCGCCTATCAGGACCGGGGAAGGATCGTCGGAAACAAAATGGATGGCGAGCTTGCGGGCGATGCGCCGCGCCGTGGCTGGGTGGCCCGCCAGATCCACCATGATTGATACGGCCTGGGTCTCGCCGGTGTCACGATAGCGCTTGCCCATGACGGCGCGCTCGCCCGGTTCATGAGCAGTCGGGCGGAACATGTATCGGCCGGCCTGGCCGCCCTCCTGGACGCCACCGACGCTCCACCCGGTGAGGGCGCGGGCAAGTTCAGTCACGTCGGCCTGACGGTATCCGGCGGCGATCCCCACGGTGTGGAGCTCCAGGAGTTCCCGGGCGAAGTTTTCGTTGAGTCCCATCTTCGCGCCGTCGATGCTCACGGCGTCCTTGGCGGGGGATCGGGCCATCAGGCTGTCGGGTCCGACGGATTGGGCCTGATCGAGATAGAACAGCATGCCCGGGTGGCGCGATGAGGCCAACGCCAGGTTTTCGAAACGTCCGAAAACGCGCGGGCGGATCGCCTCGCGCTCAAACGGCCCGGGCAGCGGCCGCATCTCGCCCTTGGCGGCCGAGACGGTGAAGTGGTTGGCCCAGAACATCACCCAGCGTTCGCGGAAAGACGCGCTGGCCCCGGCCGCCAATTGCGCGCGGGCCATGAACTCTTCCTGCAGACCGCCCGCGTCGCCGCCGGCCATCATCGGCGAGGGCGCCAGACCAGGTGAGGTCGAGGCCGCGGGGCGGCTGCGGCTCGCCATGCGCTCGGCCATGGCGTCATGGTTGGCGACCACGCGATGGGCTGAATCGGGCAGGTCTCCCGGCGGCTGGTCGGCGGGTCCGGCGGTGATCTGGCTTTTCAGCCAGCCTCTGGGATCGCCTTTCGCGGCGTCAATCTCACCAGGACGGGCGCCAAGCCCGAACCGGGTGACTGCAATGGCGGCCATGGTGTCGTTGTCAGGCAGGGCCACGGGCGCCGGCTCCACTGCGCGGGTTGAACCCGTTAGCTAGCACGCCAGCCGGCCGGCGTCAGGCGATACCGGTCGCTGGCGCGATGGCGGCGCTATCGGGGAAGACCACGGTGTCGAGCTGGCGCTTGTCGAGGCCCAGGTGCTGGGAGAGTGCGCCCTTGAACAGACCCCGGACATCCAGGGTGGAGGCGAGGTCCCGGCCCTGATTGAGCTTGCCGTCGGCGAGCGTCGGCCAGTCGCCGATAATGCCGCCGGGTTTCAGGGTGCCGCCCATGACGATGGCGGTCGAAGCGTTGCCGTGATCGGTGCCGCGCGTACCATTGATGCGCGAGGTGCGGCCAAATTCGGTGACCACCAGGGCGATGGTGTTGTTCCACTCGGCCCCGAGGCCCTTCTGCAGGCCATCGACCACCGAGTCGAGATAGGCAAGGCGTCCGGCCAGGGTCCCGTCGACGCCACCCTGGTTGGCGTGGGTGTCCCAGCCGTCAATCGAGACGGCGACCAGTTGCGGGCCGCCCGGCTGCATCATGAAGCCGGCGACGGAGGTCCCAAGCTGCCGGGCCTGGGCGTTGCCGGCGGCGGGGCCTTGCGCCGCGACCTGACGGGCGCCGCCGCTTTGCATGGTGGCGCCGGCGGTCATGGCCATGGCTTCAGTTTCGAGGCCGGAGGCGAAGGCGCGGCTGAGCACTGCATCGTTGTGATAAAGGTCGGTCAGGATCATCGGCAGGCGCTCGCCGCGGCTGACCGGGCCCGGCGACCAGGAAGCGGCCTGCACCGGGCCGCGCAGGATCAGTGGCGCCTGATTGCCGATCGACATACCTTCGAACTTGCGGCCGGACATAGCGGTCAGGGTGCGGTTCAGCCAGCCGGACGTCGAGCCATAAACCTGCGTAACCCCACTCTCGAGCACGTCCTGGGCTTCAAAGTGTGAGCGCTGGTTATTGGGAATGGCCACCGCCGGAGCGATCCGCGCCTGACCTTTCTGGGCGAGGGCGTAGATCGAGGTCAGCTTGGGGTGCAGGGCGAAATCGCCGTCCAGTTTCAGCGCCTGATCGTCGGGAATGGCGATCTCGCCGCGCAGGGGTCGGTAGTTTCGATCGCCGATCGGCGGGCTGACCGACAGGCCGTCGGCGCCGCCGCGCTGGATGAACACCACCAGTTTCTTGTCGCCGGCGGCTGCGTAGGCGCCGCCGCCAAAGAAAGCCAGCGAGATACCGGCGGCAAGGGCGCCCCGGCGGGTCAGGTCAATTGAGCGGGTCATCGGCGTTGGAACTCCGGGCTCATGAACAGAATGGTGAGGGCCTCAGGCCGGCTTTCGGCGGCGGCGAGGGCCAGCATGGTGGGATTGCTCAGGCGCTTGCCCAAGGCGTCCTGCGCCACCTTCATCGGCTCGCGCGGACCCATGGCGACCTGGGGCGCATAGACCTGGCTCCAATTCAGCCGCTTGATCAGGCCATCGGGCGAGGCCCAGGTTCCTGTGTCTTCCGCCCAGCCCTTGGGCGAGGGAGCCGCGAAGGGGGGCTGACCCATCTGCTGCAAGGGCTGCAGAACCATCTGCTGAGCCCCCTGTTGCGGCCGCGGGGCCGTGGTCAGGGGCGCGACGCCGAGGCTGCGGTGAGCGGAAATGATGAACTCGTAGGGCGTCTTGAACTTGGTCTGGGCCGGCGCCCAGGATTCGTCGGCGTCGACCAGCGCGTTGGCCACTCGGTTGAGATCGCCTTTTGAGGTGATGAACGCCTGCTCCAGCTTGGTGACCAGGCTGGGCGGCGGATCGTCTGACACGAAATGCACCGCCAGTTTCTGGGCGATGTGGCGGGCCGTGGCGGGATGGGCGGCCAGATCCTTGATGATCGCCAGCGCCTGGGTGCCGCCGGTGTCGCGGTACTTCTTGCCCATGACGGTGCGATCGCCGGGCTCGTGGTTTTGCTCACGGTAGATGAACTTCGCGTTCTGCGCCCCGTCCTGCGGATTGCCGACGCTCCAGCCGGTCATGGCGCGGGCGAATTCCGTCACGTCGTTCTGTGTGTAGCCGCCGTGCACCCCCACGGTGTGCAACTCCATGATCTCGCGAGTCAGGTTTTCGTTGAGGCCGATACGCTGCTGTTGCTGCTGCTGACCCGGATTGCGGGCGCGCAAGCGGGCGTTTTCCGCGTTTCGGGCTCTCGGGCTGTTCGGACCGGTCGACTGGGCCTGATCGAGGTAGAAAAGCATGGCCGGATGGCTGGACGAGAGCACCAGCATGTCCTCGAAGCGTCCGAAGGCGCTTGGGCGGATGACCTCGCGCTCGAAAGGACCCGCCAGCGGCCGCGTCTGTCCTTTGGTGGCCGAGACAGTGAAATGGTTGGACCAGAACAGCACCCAGCGCTCGCGGAAGGAGGCGTCGGTGCTGGCCGCGAGCTGCGCCCGGCCGATGAATTCCTCCTGCAGGCCGGCGCCGTCGCCGGCGACCTGCGCCTGCTGCATGTTGGGCTGGCCAGGCTGGGGCGCCAGTTTTTGCTGAAGCTGCTGGCGCTGTACGGTCTGCATGTCGGCCGCGGCGCCCGGACGTCCAGGTGGCGTGGCGTTCCCTTGGGCGCGCTGGAGCTGCTGGCGCTGCTGCTGGGCCTCGCGGTAGGCGATGTTTCGTTCTGCCGACGTGGGCCACTCGCCCGGCGGCTGATCAGCGGCGCCTCGGGTGATCTGGGCTTTCAGCCAGCCCTTGGGATCGTTCTTCGCCGCTTCGAGTTCACCTGGACGGGCTCCGAGCCCAAATCGGGTAACCGCGATGGCGGCCATGGTGTCTTTGTCGGGTAGCGCCACGGGTCAGTCTCCATTGCGCGAACAGGATCGCCTATATAGCACGAGTTTGCGGCCCCATTCCGTCGCAAATTGCCTAACAGGACGCGAACATGGCCCGCCCAAGCTCTGCCAATGACGCCCTGCAGAGGATCAAGCGGTTCTACAAAACCGTTACCGTGGAAGCTGTTGACGGCGGCTTTGGCGTGGCGTTGGACGGCCGGGTGATGAAGACTCCGGGCAAGGCGGTGCTGTGTTTGCCGACCGAAGCGGCGGGCCGGATGGTCGCCGATGAGTGGGCCGCGCAGAGTGAATACATCGTCTTTCCCGAGATGCCGGCCACGCGCCATGCCTACACCGCGATTGACCGGGTCGCCGCCGTGCGCCGGGAAGTGGCCGAGGAGGTCGGGCGGTATGCGGGCTCTGACCTGCTATGCTATTTCGCTGAGGCCCCAGCGGCGCTGGTAGAGCGGCAGCTAAGGGCCTGGGAGCCCGTGCTCGACTGGGCCGAGAGCGCCCTTGATCTGAAGTTCGTGCGCGCCGCGGGGATCAGCCCGCAGGCCCAGCCGCCGCAGACCATGCTGAGGGTGGAAGCCCTGGCGCTCGATCTGGATGATTTCCGGCTGGCGGCGCTGGCCTATGCCGGCGCACTGTTCGGATCCTCGGTGCTGGCCCTGGCCCTCACGCAGGGGCGGCTGACCGGCGAGGAAGCCTTTACACTCTCCCGGCTGGACGAAGCCTTCCAGGAAGAACAGTGGGGCATCGACGCCGAAGCGGCTGAACGGACCGAGCAGCTACGCGGTGAGGCGCTGGTGCTGGAGCGATGGCTAGCGGCGCTGCGCTGACGGTGCTTGTCATCGTCCTGTCACCGTCCTAACCCTGACCGCAGTGCAACAAGGGGCTGATAGACGTGCAGCACATTCTCGAAGAGCTTGAAATCCGGCGCGAGCGCGCCCGCGCTGGCGGCGGGGAAAAGCGGATCGCCGCGCAGCACGCCAAGGGCAAGCTGTCGGCCCGCGAACGAATCGCCCTGCTGCTGGATGAAAACTCCTTCGAAGAATACGACATGTTCGTCGAGCACCGCTGCAACGAGTTCGGCATGGCCGACCAGAAGGTGCCGGGCGATGGCGTGGTCACCGGCTGGGGCACGGTCAATGGCCGGGTCGTTTATGTCTTCTCCAAGGATTTCACAGTGTTCGGCGGCTCTCTGTCGCTGACTCACGCCCAGAAGATCGTCAAGGTGCAGCGCGCGGCGGCCCGGGTCGGCGCGCCGGTGATCGGCATTTTCGATGCCGGCGGCGCCCGCATCCAAGAAGGCGTGGATTCGCTTGCCGGTTATGCCGACATCTTCATGGAGAACGTGCTGTCGTCGGGCGTCATCCCGCAGATCAGCGTGATCATGGGCCCTTGCGCCGGGGGCGATGTCTATTCGCCGGCCATGACCGACTTCATCTTCATGGTGAAGGATACCAGCTACATGTACGTCACCGGGCCCGATGTGGTGAAGACGGTCACCAACGAGACCCTGACCCACGAGGAACTGGGCGGGGCCAAGCTACACTCGTCCAAGTCTGGCGTCGCCGATGGGGCCTTCGAGAACGATCTGGAGGCCATGACCCAGATCCGCCGCCTGGTGGATTTCCTGCCTGGTTCGAACCGCGAGAACGCTCCGGTGCGCGAGAGCTATGACGACGGCGAGAGAGTGGAAAACTCGCTGGACACCCTGATCCCGGCCAATCCGAACAAGCCCTACGACATGAAGGAGCTGATCCTGAAGACGGTCGATGAGGCCGACTTTTTCGAGATCGCCCCGGACTACGCCAAGAACATCATCTGCGGGTTCGCCCGCGTCGAGGGCCAGAGCGTGGGCGTGGTGGCCAACCAGCCGATGGCGCTGGCCGGCGTGCTCGACATCGATGCTTCGAAGAAGGCCGCGCGCTTCGTGCGCTTTTGCGACGCGTTCAACATCCCGATCATCACCCTCGTCGACGTGCCGGGCTTCATGCCGGGGGCCAAGCAGGAAGTGGGCGGCCTGATCAAGCATGGCGCCAAGCTGCTCTTTGCCTATGCCGAAGCGACGGTGCCCAAGGTGACGGTGATCACCCGCAAGGCCTATGGCGGCGCCTATGACGTGATGAGCTCAAAACACCTGCGGGGCGATGTGAACTACGCCTGGCCGACCGCCGAGATCGCGGTGATGGGCTCGAAGGGCGCGGTCGAGATCATCTTCCGGGCCGAGGCCGCCGGCGATCCGGCCAAGCTCGCCGAGAAGGAAGCCGAGTACAAGGCGAGGTTTGCCAACCCGTTCGTGGCCGCCCAGCGCGGCTATATCGACGATGTGATCATGCCCCATTCCACCCGGAGGCGGATCGCCAAGGCCCTGCGCAGCCTGAAGGGCAAGAAGATTTCCAATCCCTGGAAGAAACACGACAACATTCCGCTCTGATCCAGTTCATTCCGGAACCACCGCCAAGTCCTAGGGGTTGGTTCGGCAAGCGGCGCAGCGCCGCTTCCTGCTCATCAGAAGGACGAAAATCATGCCCGACCGGGAACGCTACTACGATCAATCGCGCGAGGGGCCAAACGCCCGTGATGACGGGCGCTATGGTCCCGAAGACCAGCGCCAGGCCGAGGCGCGTACCTTCGAACCGCGAAGGGCCTACAGGTCCGAGTTTGCCGAGGGCGAGCCGGCCCGCCGGCCGGAACACGAGATCAGCGAGGCGGAATACCGCCGGCGGCGTGGATACTATCGTGGGGCGGACTTCAGCCAGGGCGCCAGCCGCGCGCCTGAAAGGGACCCTCGCGCCGATCCAGCCTCGAGGCGCGGAACGGTCTACAGCGATTACTTGTACCCCCAGTTGGATCCTTACAATTCCTGGTGGGGTATCGGCCCGAATTTTGGTTTTGGCCATGATCTGCACGACGTAGATCGGGTCAGACCCGACGTACGGACGCGTGCGCCGGCCGAGCACCGTCGCCACTTTTGGGACAAGGCGGCTGACGACGTTTCGTCCATGATGGGCGATGAAGCGGCTCACATCAGGCGTGAGATGGACCGGGGCGAACACGCCGGCCGTGGGCCGAAGGGCTACAAGCGCTCTGACTCGCGTATCAAGGAGGACGTTTCGGACCGCCTGGCCGGCGATTCCTGGCTGGACGCCTCGGAAATTGAGATCGAGGTCAAGGATGGCGAGGTCACGCTGTCAGGCAAGGTCGCCAGCCGCAACGACAGGAAGCGCGCCGAACTTTGGGCCGAAAGCATTTCAGGGGTCGATCATGTGCAGAACAATCTCCGCGTTGATCGCGACTGGAACGCGCGCGACCGGGCGGGTGGCGAGGCCGAAGTGGAAAAATAGCGTGCTCGACAAACAGGCGCGCGGCAACGCATGACATGAGCCAGATCAAGGATAGCGGGGATGGACCCCGCATAAAGTCGCGATCTCGTTCCTGCTGTCGGGCGTCAATACGGCGTGCGGGTCGCTCTGGAGGCACGTCTTGCACGCCCAACTCGCCGCCCAGCTCTTGCTAGCCACTGGTATGGTGGGCGCCACCGTACTTGTGCATCTGGCGGGACTGGGCGCCTTGATCGTCCTTATGCGCTTTCACGGCGAGCGCCTGCAGACCAGTAAAGCAGTCTTCAATCAACTGGTAGCGATCATCGGCGTGGCGTTTGGGCTGTTTGCTTTGCACACCCTAGAAATCTGGATCTATGCGCTGGTCTATGACCTGCTCCGCGCCACGCCGGACTTCGAGAGCGCGCTGTACTTTTCGACGGTCACCTACGCGACCATTGGCTATGGCGATCTGACCCTGACGAAACCCTGGCGGATTCTTGGCGCCATCGAGGGCGCCAATGGAATCCTGCTTATGGGCTGGTCGACCGCATTTTTTGTCTCGGTCGTAGCGCGCATGCGCACTGTCGAACACGATTGGTTGCGTGGCGAGGAACCCTAGAGATCGTCGCCGCGATGCAGCCTGTCGGGTGATTGATCGCCTTTTCTCACGAATTCCAGGCTCACCGAATTGATGCAGTAACGCAGCCGAGTCGGCGGTGGGCCGTCGGGAAAGACGTGGCCCTGGTGAGAATCGCAGCGCGCGCAACGGGTCTCGATGCGCCGCATGCCGTAACTGCGGTCTTCGATGGCCCGGACGTGGGCTTCGTCGAACGGTGCATAAAAAGAGGGCCAGCCGGTGCCGCTCTCGAACTTGGTGTTGTGCAGGAAGAGGGGCAGGGAGCAGAGGCGGCAACAATAGACACCGTCTTCCTTCTGGCCCAGCAGGCCGCCGCAGAACGGGGCCTCAGTGCCGTGGTGGAGCAACACCTCGGCTTCCTCCGGTGAAAGACTGGTCTTGAGCCTTTCCATTTCTTCGGCAGTGGGTGGCGTGAGGTCAAAACCGGAGGGGGAATGCATTGGGTCCTTATCTCGCGTTGCAATGGCCTGAAAGGGCGTCTAACTCCCGCAGGCTAACGCGTGAACCCGCCCGGGGAGCCTATGTTTTCTAAGATCCTGATCGCCAACCGTGGTGAAATCGCCGTTCGGGTCATCAAGACCTGCCGCCGGCTGGGTATCAAGACAGTAGTTGTCTATTCCGAGGCCGACGCCGACTCGCTGGCCGTGGAAATGGCCGACGAGACCGTGTTCATCGGCCCGCCGCCCGCCAACCAGTCGTATCTGGTGGCCGACAAGATCATCGCCGCCGCCAAGCAGACCGGCGCCGAAGCGATTCACCCGGGCTTTGGGTTCCTGTCGGAGAACGCCAGTTTCGCCCAGCGCTGCGCTGCCGAGGGCATCGTCTTCATCGGCCCCAACCCGGGCGCGATCAGCGCCATGGGCGACAAGATAGAGTCCAAGAAATTTGCGCAGAAGGCGAATGTTTCCTGCGTGCCGGGCTACATTGGCGAGATCGCCGACACTGCACATGCGGTGAAGATTTCCGAGGAGATCGGCTACCCGGTGATGATCAAGGCCTCGGCTGGCGGCGGCGGCAAGGGCATCCGGGTCGCCTGGAACCGCAAGGACGTGGAAGAGGGCTTCCCGGCTGTGCGCTCTGAAGCCAAGGCCAGTTTCGGCGATGATCGCATCTTCATCGAGAAATTTATCACCTCGCCTCGGCACATCGAGATTCAGGTGCTGGGCGACAAGCACGGTAATGTGGTCAGCCTGTTCGAGCGCGAGTGCTCCATCCAGCGCCGCAACCAGAAGGTCATCGAGGAGGCGCCCAGCCCACTGCTGGACGAGAAGACGCGTAAGGCCATGGGTGACCAGGCTGTGGCGCTGGCCAAGGCGGTGAACTACGACTCCGCCGGCACGGTCGAGTTCGTCGCTGGGCAGGACAAGTCGTTCTATTTCCTGGAGATGAACACCCGGCTGCAGGTGGAGCACCCGGTCACCGAACTGATCACCGGCCTCGACCTCGTCGAGCAGATGATCCGCTCGGCCTTTGGTGAAAAATTGAATGTCGCCAAAGACTTGAAGATCAAAGGTTGGGCGATCGAGACCCGTATCTACGCCGAAGACCCCTACCGCAAGTTCCTGCCGTCGATCGGACGACTGGTGCGTTATGACCCGCCCGTCGAGGGCGGGCATGATGGCTACACGGTTCGCAACGACGCCGGGGTTCGTGAGGGCGACGAGATCTCGATGTTCTACGACCCGATGATCTCCAAGCTCTGCACCTGGGCGCCGACCCGCCTGGTCGCCATTGACGGCATGGGCCGGGCGCTTGAGGACTTCCATATCGAGGGTCTTGGCCACAATGTGCCGTTCCTGGCCGCCGTGATGGATCAGGAGCGGTTCCGATCGGGCAAGCTGTCGACCAACTATATCGTCGACGAATTCCCGGAAGGTTTTGCCGGGACCGATCCGACGCCATTCCAGACGGACGTGATGACGGCGGTCGGCATCGCCATGCACCGCATTCAGTCGACTCGCTCGGGTCGCAAGGCGCGCGATGCGTGGCAGGTGTTTATCGGCAAGGCCGCCAAGCGCTCGGTCACCGTAACGGCGAATGGCCATGACCTGAATATCGAATTGGTCGACGAGGGGCGCACCCTGGCGCTCGACCGCTATGACTGGCGCCCGGGCAACGCGGTGTTCCGGGGTAAGCTGAACGGGGTGGCGTTTACGGCCCAAGTGCAACCGGCCAACGAAGGCTTCGTCGTCCGCCACCGCGCGGCCAAACGCCAAGTGCTGGTGCTGACGCCGCTGTCGGCCGAACTGCACGAGCGGCTGCCGGAAAAGGAAGCGGCCGACACTTCACGCATGGTGATTTCCCCCATGCCCGGTCTGGTGGTTTCGATGGACGTCGCCGTTGGCCAGGAGGTCAAGGAAGGCGAGCAGGTCTGCATCATCGAAGCCATGAAGATGCAGAACATTATCCGTGCCGAACGCGAAGGCGTGGTCAAGGCGGTCAACGCCAAGGCCGGCGATCCCGTAGCGGCTGACGAAGTGCTGGTCGAGTTCGGATAACCGCGACCACTGGCGCAAGCCTCAAGAGCGCGTTAGCCTCGCCCCAAGCTGTAAAAAAGCTGGGGAAACGTCATGTCTCAACCATCGCTCGCCAAAACCTTCATGCGGGGCCTGTTCAGCCTTGACGGCCGCATGCCCCGGTCCGATTTCTGGGTAACCAGCATCGCCCTGTTCATGGCCGCGATTCTGTTCACCGTGTCGGTCAATTCGATCATCCGGTTTTATCAGCACGACATATCCACGCGATGGCTGATGTTGGTCATCCTGGCCATTCAGCTCGTGGTCGCCTGGCCAAGCTTCGCCGTCACCGCCAAGCGGGGCCATGACCGCGGCTTTTCAGCCATGCGCACTTTCTGGGTGAACGTAGGGGCGCATGTGGTGCCGATCGCGCTGATTGTCGTCCCATTGTTGCTCAACCAGCGCCCGCGATGGGAGGCCGCCTTTTGGGTGTTCGCGGTGCTTACCGTCTACATGATCTTCGACTACGGCGTGTTGGATGGAACGCCGGGCGATAACAAGTATGGCCCTTCACCGAAGGGCGCAATTCAGGTCTAGCTTGTTCCGGCCGGGCCGGTGCGCCAGTCTTGAGGCCCTGGAGTCGCCATGAACGCGATCGACTGGAAGACCCTGTTCATCTCGGCCGAGGGACGGCTGTCGCGCACCCATTTCTGGGTTGCGGCGGGCCTGCTGGTCGGCGTGCTGATGCTCTATGAAGCCGTGTTCGGCGGGCGCACCTGGCAGCTGCTGACCGGCTGGATGATCTATCCGATCCTGATCTATGTGGGCTCATGCGTCTTCGCCAAACGCTTCCAGGACCGCGGGCGCTCGGGCTGGTTCGCGGCGCCCGTCGTGCTGGCAACCATCGGCGTGCTGGGGCCGTGGAATCCGGTCGATCTGGTCTTTTGGGGCATATTGATCTGGGCGACTGTCGAGCTGGCCGTGATGACCGGTGAGCAGGGCGCCAACCGTTTTGGAATCAGCCCGGTGCGTCAACCGGCCTGACTGGGCCGAAGATTTCGACGAAAGCGATTTTCAGCGCGTCGTCGACTTCGTCGAGGGTAATAGGCAGGCCAAGATCGACGAGACTGGTAACGCCCGTCGTCGTCTGGCCGCAAGGCACGATACCGCCGTAGTGAGACAGGTCCGGTTCGACGTTCAGGCTAACGCCATGGAATGAGACCCAGTGGCGCAGCTTGACGCCCAGGGCGGCGATTTTGTCGACACGGTGAAAACCGGGTGATTTGCGTTCGATCCAGACGCCGACGCACCCCGGACGAAGGAAGGCCTCGACATTGAAGCGGGCGAGGGCGGCGATCAGCCAATGCTCCAGCGCGGCGACGAAGGCGCGCACGTCTTTCTGGCGTCTGGACAGATCGAGCATCACATAGGCTATACGCTGGCCGGGCCCGTGATAGGTGTATTGACCGCCGCGGCCGGATTCGAAGACGGGGAACCGGGCCGGATCAAGCAAATCAGTGGATTTCGACGAGATTCCAGCGGTGTAGAGCGGCGGATGTTCCACCAGCCAGACCAACTCGCCTGCCCGGCTGGCGGCGATATCAGCCGCGCGCTTTTCCATGAAGGCCACTGTTTCGGGATAGGGTGTCAGACCGGGCGAAATCCGCCATTCGACGGTCTGGTCATCCTGACGAAAAAATGTCGGCGGCGGGGCTGGGTTTAACGACCGGTCAAGCATGTTGCCTCACTTTAGCAGGACCCGATCGGGTTTGTTCAGGGAGCTTACCGCTTTTGAGTCAGGTCAACGCCGTCAATGTCGAGATCTCGGTGGTCCTCGGCCGGGCCCAGCTTCCCATGCAGCAGCTGCTCCGCATGGGGCGCGGCGCGGTGATCCCCCTCGACGCCAAGGTCAACGACAGCGTCTGGATTCTTGCCAACAACTATCCGGTGGCGCGCGGCGAAATCCAGATCAGCGACGATCGGATCGCCATCGCGGTGACCGGCCCGGCCGACGTTTTCGACTTCATGGCGACCGGCAACTAAAGACCGGCTTTCGAGCTGGCCTATTTGCTTCCCAAATCAACGCACGTTTGCTAACCCCCGCGCCTCACCACGGGCGGTCGTGGCGGAATTGGTAGACGCGCAGCGTTGAGGTCGCTGTGGGGCAACCCGTGGAAGTTCGAGTCTTCTCGACCGCACCAGTGACCTAAAGGGATTTAAAGTCAGCGGAACAACGCCTATCGGGCAAGTCTAAAGGAGGGTGCGAGTATGACCGGACCTTCCGGCGATACGGCCAATCGGTCCGCGCCCAACAGCGACTCGCAAGACCTCGAAGACATCGCGCTCGGCGAAAACTACGAGCTGACCGCGACCTATGTCGACATGGTGGTCGACGCCGCCGACCGCGGCGATTCCGCGCGGCTGTGCGACCTGGTGCATGCGCTGCGTCCGGAAGACGTGGCCGACCTGATGGGCTTCCTGTCGGCCGACTATCGGGAAGACATCATCCCGCATCTGGCGCCGGAAGACCTCGCCGAAATCTTGGCCGAGCTGGACACCAATCTGCGCGAAGAGGTGCTCGACGTGCTGGCGCCGGCAACCCTGGCCCGGGCCATCGGCGAGCTGGATTCGGACGATGCCGCCGACGTCATCGACGACATGGAGGACGATCAGCGGCACCAGGTGCTGGCGGCTATGTCCGATGTTGACCGCGCCGCTATCGAAACCACGCTCGCTTACGAGGAGGAAACCGCCGGCCGCCTGATGCAGCGCGAGGTCTTGGCCGCGCCGCAGTTCTGGACCGTCGGTCAGACCATCGATCACGTGCGTGGCTCTGGCGATGAGTTGCCCGAGCTTTTTTTCGACGTTTATGTGGTGGATCCGGCGTTCAAGGCGGTGGGGGCGGTTCCCGTCTCCGGCCTGCTTCGCGCACCTCGCGAGCGGATGCTGTCGGAGATCATGGAACAGGTCACCGAAATCCCGGTCGATATGGACCAGGAAGAGGTCGCCTACATCTTCGACAAGTACCACCTGATCTCGGCGCCGGTGGTCGATGCGGGCGGACGGCTGGTCGGCCAGATCACCGTCGACGACATCGTCGGCGTCATCCAGGAAGAAACCGAAGAAGACATCCTGGCCCTGGCTGGCGTGTCCGACGCCGGGCGCGATGCGTCTGTGGTGGATATCGTCAAATCCCGCCTGCCCTGGCTGGTGTTAAATCTGGCAACCGAGACCGTCGCCGTCAGCGTGATCGGCGCCTTCCAGCAGGAAATTCAAAAGCTTGTCACTTTGGCGATCATCATGCCGATCGTGGCCTCGCTGGGCGGCAATGCCGGCACCCAGACCCTGGCGGTGGCGGTTAGGGCTTTGGCCGGGCGGGAACTCAACGCCGCCAATGCCCTGCGGACGGTTCGGCGCGAGCTGTTCGTCGGCCTCTTCAACGGCGCCGTTCTGGCTGCGGTGATGGCCGGAGCGATATTCCTGTTGTTCCACGACGCGCGCCTCAGCCTGACGGTGGCCCTGGCCCTGATCGTCAACATCTCTGTCGCCGCTCTGGCCGGGATTCTCGCACCCCTGGCGCTTGAGAGGTTTGGCCGCGATCCGGCCGTTTCTTCATCGGTTTTCGTGACCTTCGTTACCGATTTCACGGGCTTTTTGTCGTTCCTAGGGCTGGCCGCCTGGATACTGCTCTGAACTTGGTCGCGCATTCGGACGACGAACCGGCTACCACTTCGCTTGAATGCGCTCCAGCGGCCCCGAACTTGCCCCTGACTTACCGCGCGCCCGCGCATCTGTTTCAATCTGGGGCATTACCTAGGCATGAAGCCTCGCCATCAGGTCTCCCGAGCTGGTCTTGCGCTGATCAAGGCGTTTGAAGGCTATCGCCGTTCGGCGGCCCGACTGGCCGATGGCCGCTGGACGATCGGGTATGGCCATACACTGAGCGCCCGCGAGGGCGCCGAGGTCAGCGAGGCGGACGCCGAGGCCCTGTTGATCTACGACCTGCTGGCCATCAGCGCCGCGATCGAGGATCTGACCTACACTCCGCTCACGCCCAACCAGTTCGATGCGTTGGCGAGTTTCGCCTTCAGCATCGGCATTGAAACCTTCCGCACCTCGAACGTGCTGCTGCTGGTCAACGAAGGCGCCCTGCTCCAGGCCGCGCACGCACTGGAGGCCTGGCGCAAGGCCAGTTTCGACGGTGAGGAAATTGTCGTCGACGCTCTGGTTCGCCGCCGGGCGGCGGAAAAGGCCCTATTCCTGACCCCGCAGGGTGGGTATGTCGCCGCGCCTTCAGCGGTTGTAACCCCCAAGCTGGATGCGGACGCGGTATTCGCCGAGGTTGTAGATATTCACGCCCCGCTCGATGGGGTGGACGCCATCGCCATTCCCAAAGCTGTGGAGCTGGGTCTCGCCTCTTCCGGCGATGTGCAGGTCGAACTGCCGATGGGCCCTGGCTCTGGCGATGCGCCCATCGCAGAAGTGCTGGCCGACCCAAAGCCGGCGGCTGAAGAAACCGACGCCTTGAAAGGGGTGCTAACCGAAGTGTTGTACGAAATCCCCGGCTACAGCGCCGAGGGTGAATTCCAGCCGGCAAAGGGGCGTCTCGAGAGCCTCTCGATCGCTCAATTGATTTTGATCGGAGTAGCCGGGCTGGGCCTGTTGGGAGCAGCCTTTTACCCGCTCATGCGCGGCGCTGCTTCAAGCGGGGTCGTCATGATGGCGTTTGATGGCCTTGCCGCCCTGGCGGGCCTGAGCGGCGCCATCCTGACCTTCACAGCAGTCTATCAGTTGCTCAATCGCTTCGATCGCGAGAGCTAAGCCAAGAGACCTGGAAATTAATTCAGGAACCGCGGTGCGCGGGGAACGTTGTTACTCCGAGTAATAAAGGAGTGATCCCCATGCGTGTGTTTCTTATCGTTCCGGCCATTGCGGCTACGTTCGCCTTGGCTGCCTGCGGCTATACAACTGAAGACCGTGCTGTTTCGGGCGCGATCATAGGCGCTGCGGCTGGTCAGGCTATCGGCCACGACACTGGTAGCACCGTCGGCGGCGCCGTTATCGGCGGCGTGGCGGGCGCGGTGACGGCCCCGAACTAACTGCCTCTCTCGCAATAGACAGGCAAAGCCCCTTCCGTCCTCCGGGCGGGAGGGGTTTTTACGTCCAGCGCGGCCAAAGAGAAAACGCCGCGGAGGTCTCCCCCCGCGGCGCTCGCAATGTCTAGAATACCGCCGGGCCTACTCGACGAAGAGACCCTTCACGGAGATTTCCAGCGGCCTTCTTGAATGACATTGAGACACTGGTCACCTCCTTTCGATCTGTTGAACAGGACCCCCAAGATGGTGATTCGCGGCTGATTTGAAAAGGGGGAAATCCTAGCGGAGCGCGAAGTCGAGGATTTCGACGCCGCTTTCGGCCTTGGTGCGGCGACGGCGCAGGTCGGTAACCGGGTGTTTCAGTCGGGCCAGGGCCTCCTGGCCGGCGCGGTAGCCGGATTCGACGGCCGGTTCGAAGGCGCGCCAGTTGCGGATTTCAACCCCGTCGACGCCGGGCGTGATGAGAACGTCGGTGGCCTCGCGGCTGGCGATCAGGTCGCGGCCGGAGGTCACGGTGGCCGCGCGCATCAGCAGGGAGACGATCGGGGGGCCGCGGCGCCAGTCTCCCGAGAAGATCCAGCGCCAGACGGTGCGGGGCTTGACGTCTTCAGCCGTGATGCTGCGGCCGCGGGTGACGTCGACGCCGACGATGGGGCCGAGGTGGAAGCTGCGCATGACGTCGGCGGGGAAGTTCTTCATCACCGCGCCGTCGACCAGCACGTTGTCGCCCTGGCAGACCGGCGGCATGACGCCGGGCAGGGAGATCGAGGCCAGAAGGGCGTCGCGCAAGCGGCCGCGCCGGTGCAGCTGGTAGGCGCCGGCGGTCAGGTTCGAGGAGACGCAGAAGAATGGCAGCCAGAGGTCTTCGATCAGAACATCGTCGAAGTGTTCAGCCAGGCGATCACGCACCTTGTCGCCGCGGGTCATGGCGATGAGCGGCAGGGCGATATCATCGAGCGGGCTGGAATCGACGAAGGCCGCCCGGATTCGGCGCTCGAGCTCGGCGTCGTCCCAGCCGATAGCGATGCCGGCGGCGACGATTGCGCCCATCGAAGCGCCACCCACGAAGTCGATGGGCACGCCCGCCTCGCGCAAGGCCCGGATCGCGCCGATGTGGGCGTAGGCCCGCGCGCCGCCGCCCGACAGCACCAGGCCCACCGAGGTGCCGGTGATCAGACGCGCCATGCGGGCGACATCGTTCACGTCGTTTTCGCGCAGATGGAAGACCCGGCTGACGCCGGTGGCGTCCAGCCAGACGTCCGAGCCCCTCGGGCGGTCCTTGTCCTTGTTGTGCAGCAGGATCAGGTCGACCAGGTTCTGGGATTTCAGGGGCTGGGAGGCGTAGGTTTCGAGGTGGGCCGGCGGCTGGGTTTCGCCATGGCCGAGCAGGAACAGGCGGTCGACCTGGCGACCGACCAGCTGGCGCCAGGCGACGTCTTCGAACTCTGCGGCGTAGATGATGAAATCATGGGTGGCCTCGACGTTGGAGTACCACTCAGTGGGCGCGGCCAAGGCTTCATGACCGACCACCACGGCCGTGTAACCGAGCGCCTCGATGGCCTCGGTGACCTGTTCACAGAAGGCCCGAACGGGATGGCCCTCGCTGACGGCGACGACGCCATAAACCGAGGGCTCGCCGGCCGGCGCACGGTCGCCGGTGTGGCGAGTGCGACGAAGCATCAGGCGCGAAATTTCGATCATCACCGCCGGGTTGGTCTGGACGGCGGCGAAGAACGACTGGGCGGGCAGGGCGATGACCTCGGAATCGCGCAGGGCGACGACGGTTGCCCGGTGCGGCAGGCCGCCGATCACCGCCATCTCGCCGGCGGGCTCGCCTGGGCGGATAACGCCGAGAAAGTGCGGTTCCTCGCCCTCGACGCGGCGAATGGCGCCGAGTCGTCCTGCGCGCAGAAAGTAAACAAAATCAGGAGGATCGTCGGCGGCGAACAGATGCTCGCCGCCCGGCAGGTGGATCAGTTTGGCGTCGGGCAAGGCGTTGTCGCCCGCGAACAGACGCGAGAGCGCGGTGTCGGCGACGTTGTCCGGCAAGCTGGTCACGGGGGTGAACCTAGGCCGTGATGTGAGTCTTGGCGAGGGGGCGAACGGTCGCTAGGGAAAAGCATGCCTCTGCACCTCGTCAAGCTTTGTGTCGGCGTCTCCGAAGTCGGCGAACTGGACGAATGGGTGAAGAATCGCCGGCCGATCGTCCACACCCGCATGACGCCGAAACGGGCCGGGGAGATCCTCGACGGCGGCTCGCTCTACTGGGTGGTGAAGGGGCAGATTCTGGTGCGCCATCCGATCGTGCGGATTGAAACCATCACCGAGGGCAAGCGCACGCGCTGTGAGATTGAGGTGGCGAAGATGGCGGTGCTGACCGCCCCGCAGCCGAGGCGCGCTTTTCAGGGCTGGCGGTATCTGCCCGCGAGCGACGCGCCTCCGGACCTGCCGGACGACTGGGACAAGGAAGTGCCGGGGGATCTGGCGGCGCAGCTGCGGACGCTGGGGGCGTGGTGAGCTAGAAGGTCCATCCCTGTCCCGAATGTCCCCGCGAAGGCGGGGGTCCAGCCAATAGTGCAACCAATCCCAAAGCGCGGTGGAGCGTCAACTACGTATGGGTCCCTGCCTTCGCGGGGATAGTCGGATTAAAAATCAAACGGCCACGTTGTCGATCAGGCGGGTTTTGCCGAGCCAGGCGGCGGCGAGGACTCGGGCGGGGCCAGTGACAGGGCCGGGGCCGAGGCGGGTGAGGTTTTCGGCGTTGCGGACCTCGACGTAGTCGATGGTGGAAAATCCACTTTCTTTCAATTTTTTCAGGGCGTTTTCTTCAGAAGCTAAGATGGTTTCGCCAGCGCCGACCCGCCTCGCGACCTCGGCGATAACCTGTTGCAGGACCGGCGCAATTTTGCGTTCGGCTTCGGTCAGGTAGGCGTTGCGGGAGGAGAGGGCCAGGCCATCGGCGGCGCGGACGGTGCGGGCGCCGACGATGGTGACGGGCAGGTCGAGGTCGGCGACCAGGCGGCGAATGACCTGAAGTTGCTGATAGTCCTTCTCGCCGAACACGGCGACGTCGGGGCCGCATTGGGTGAGGAGCTTGGTGACCACGGTTGCGACGCCGGCGAAGTGGTGCGGCCGGGCCGCGCCGTCGAGGGGCTCCGAGACGCCCGCAACCGTGACCGTGGTGGAAAACTCGGGCGCGTACATCTCGGCCACGCCGGGGGCGTAGAGCAGGTCGCACCCGGCGGCGGCCAGCAGACCGGCGTCCTTGGCCTCATTGCGGGGATAGGTGTCAAAGTCCTCGCTGGGCGCGAACTGGGTGGGATTGACGAAGAGGCTGGCGACAACGCGGTCGGCTTTCTGGCGCGCCAGGGTCACCAGCGACAGGTGACCCTCATGCAAGGCGCCCATGGTGGGGACCAGGGCGACGCGCTGGCCCGCGGCCTTCCAGGCGGAAACCTGGGCGCGGAGGTCGGAAACGGTGCGGACGATGGGGAGGGCCGTGGGCATTGGGCTGCCGATAGCGCAGAAATGTAAGCTGTGCACCCGGCTTGGCTAAACAGGTGTTTCACGTCATGAGCGGGGCATGATCGGCTATCTGGTCCTCGGCGGGCTTGTTCTGCTGCTGGTGGTGGCGGGAGGCGCGCGCTCGCCCCTTCGCCTGCCGACCTGGCGCATCGGCTCGGCCATGGGGGCCTTGTTCGCGTTTGCGGGCGCCGGATACGCCATGATGCGGAACATCTGGCCGGTGGCGATTGTGCTGGCCGTGCTGGGCCTGTGGCTGGCGGTGTCGGCGCGGTTTCCCCGGGTGCAGGAGACGGCGCGCTCCAAGCCGCCCGCGGAGCCGAAAGGCCGGATGAGCGCGTCTGAGGCCCGCTCGATCCTGGGTGTGGAAGAGGCCGCCACGCGGGCGCAGATCCAGGCGGCCTACACGCGGTTGATGAAAAGGGCCCACCCCGACCACGGCGGCTCGGCCGGCCTGGCCAGCCAGCTGAACGCCGCGCGGGACCGGCTGCTGAAGGATTGAGTTTTGTCCTTGCTTCCCGCTTGTCGGGAAGGTGGCTCGGGTCGGAGACCCGAGACGGATGGGTCGAGTAGCGGCGAGTGTGACCCACCCTGCCCTCCTGGCTTTCGCCGGGGGGCCGTCCCTCCCAACATCGTGGGAGGGAAAGAAACGAGGGTGCAATCCCCCGCCGAGAATGCTACCCGCCCTTGCCATGACCAGGGTCTGGAAAATTGGTGTGGCGGGGCTGGGGACGGTCGGCGGGGGGCTGATCAAGTACCTGGCCGAGTTCCCTGACTTCGCGCCGGCCGGCGGGCGGGCGGTGGTGACGGGCGTTTGCGCGCGCTCGCGCTCGCGGCCGCGGGATTTCGATGTGAAGGCCTATGCCTGGCATGATGATCCGGTTGAACTGGCCAAGTCCCCTGAGACGGATATCTTCGTCGAATTGATCGGCGGCTCCGACGGCCCGGCCAAGGCCAGCGTCGAAGCAGCGCTGGCGCTGGGCAAGCCGGTGGTCACCGCCAACAAGGCGCTGATAGCCGAACACGGGGCGGAACTGGCCTTGCTGGCCGAGAAGACCGGCGCGCCGCTGTTGTTCGAAGCGGCGGTCATGGGCGGCACGCCGGCGGTGAAGTTGCTGCGCGAGGCCATGGTCGGTGACGAGGTGATCTCGGTGGCCGGCATCCTCAACGGCACCTGCAACTACATCCTGACCGAGATGGAGATCCACGAGCGGGCGTTCGGCGATGTGCTGGCCGAGGCCCAGGCCAAGGGCTACGCCGAGGCCGATCCGACCATGGATATCGGCGGGTTCGACGCGGCCCACAAGATTACCATTCTGGCGGCCCTGGCGTTCGGCCGGGCGCCGAGCTATGCGGCGGCCGAGATCGAGGGCGTCGAGCAGGTCGAGTTGCTGGACATCCGCCTGGCGCGTGAGCTGGGCTATCGCATCCGCCTGACTGCCTCGGCCGAGAAGAGCGCCGACGGTGGGGTTTCGGTGCGAGTGCATCCAGCGCTCGCGCCGATCGCCCATCCGCTCAGTCAGACTGTAGGCGCGACCAACGCCTTGTTTATTCAGGGAAAAAAAATCCCGAAGATCTTCATCCAGGGGCCCGGCGCGGGCGAGGGCCCGACCGCGGCCGCCTGCTGCGCCGATATCGCCGACGTAATGACGGGCGCTGTGCGGCCGGTGTTCCAGAGGCCGGCGGCCAGACTGCAGCCGTTCGGATCGGTCAATGCCGACGGCCGGGTCGGCCGGGTTTATCTGCGGGTCATGGTCAAGGACGAGGCCGGCGCTCTGGCCGCCGTGACCGAGGCCCTGGCCGAGGAGGGCGTCTCCATCGACAGCTTCCTGCAAAAGCCCGTCGAGGATGAGGGGCGGGTTCCCATTGTGCTGACGACGCACGATGTCGCCGAGGGAAAGATCAAGGATGCGGTGGAACGGCTTGCGGGTCTGCCGCAAGTGCTGGAAAGTCCGCGCCTGATCCGCATCGCACGACCGTAACAAACCAACGATAAGACCGGCCGCAAACCGGGGGAGACGATCCAGACCCATGGCCAACGCCAATTTCGACCGGACCCTGCTGCTTGAAGCGGTGCGGGTGACCGAAGCGGCCGCCACGGCCGCTTGGCGGCTGGTGGGCCGCGGCCATGAGAAGAACGCCGACCAGGTGGCGGTCGACGCCATGCGCACGGCGCTGAACAACCTCGATATCAACGGCGTCATCGTCATCGGCGAGGGCGAGCGCGACGAGGCGCCGATGCTGTACATCGGCGAAAAGGTCGGTTCCGGCAAAGGCGCCAAGATTGATATCGCGCTCGATCCGCTCGAAGGCACGACCCTGACGGCCAAGGCCATGCCCAATGCGCTGGCGGTGATGGCCTGGGCGCCGCACGGCACGCTCTTGAACGCGCCGGATACCTATATGGACAAGATCGCCTGCGGGCCCGGCTGGCCAGAGGGAATCATCGACCTGGACAAGAGCGCGGCCGACAACGTGCGCGCCCTGGCGGCGCACCGGGGGTGCGAGACCTCCGAGATCACCGTCTGCGTCCTCGACCGGCCCCGGCATGCCGACATCATCGATTCCCTGCGCAGCGTCGATGCGCGCATCTATCTGATCACCGACGGCGATGTGGCCGGCGTGATTCACACCACCGACCCGACGACCGGCATCGACATGTACATCGGCCAGGGCGGGGCGCCGGAGGGCGTTCTGGCCTGCGCGGCGCTGAAATGCGTGGGTGGCCAGTTCCAGGGGCGGCTGGTGTTCCGCAACGCTGACGAAAAGGCGCGCGCTGCGCGGCTGGGCATCAAGGACTTCGACCGCAAGTACCTGCTGCATGAGATCGTCCGGGGCGAGGCGATCTTCGCGGCCACCGGCGTGACCAAGGGGGCGATGCTGGACGGAGTGCGCCACGAGGGCGGCTTTGTGCACACCCACTCGATCGTCATGGCCTCATGGAGCTGCACCCTGCGTGAGGTGCGGATGAAGAAGAAGCTGGTGGGCTGCTAGGAAGCCGCCTAACCGCATCTTAACCCGCAACGGCGAAGGTTCCGGCCTCAGGTTCCAGCGGGGTAGGGCATGTCGCTCGGCGAAGCCACAGTCACGATCAAGAAGGTCAAGAAGGTCATGGCGGCCGGCCATCACGGCGGCGCCTGGAAGGTGGCCTATGCGGACTTTGTGACCGCGATGATGGCGTTCTTCCTGTTGATGTGGCTGAGCAACACCGTCAGCCCGGAACAGAAGAAGGGGCTGGCGGACTATTTCGCGCCGGCTTCGGTTTCGGAAACCACCAGCGGCTCGGGCGGCAACCTCGCCGGCACGGCGCTGGGCGACGATGACGTCAAGGGCGCGGGCTCGCTGTCGATCATCGAAAAGCTGGCGCCGGAAAGCCCCAATCCCACCGACGACGGGCGCAGCGACACCGCCAGCCTGGCCTCGGCCAGCGACGAACAGATTCGCCGCGAAGCCCAGCGCCGGCAGGAACAGGATTTCATGCAGGCGGCCGAGTCGATCAAACAGGCCCTGAAGCAAAAGCCTGAACTGGCGGAGCTGTCGAAACAGGTGATGATGACCATCAACGACGAGGGTTTGCTGATCCAGCTGGTCGACCCGGACGGCGGCTCGATGTTCAACCGCGGCTCGGCCACGCCCACCGCCAAGGCCCAGATCCTGCTGCAATCGGCCGCCCAGACGATCAAGCGGCTGCCCAACCGGGTGAAGATCACCGGCCACACCAGCATCGGCTCGACCGGCAAGACCGAGGATTCGGACTATGTGCTGTCGTTTCAGCGCGCCCAGGCGGCCCAGCGCATCCTGCGCGGCGCGGGCGTCGATGCGGACAAGTTGAACGATCTGGACGCGGCGGCCAATTCGCGGCCGCTCTATCCGGACGATCCCAAGCTGGCGGGAAACCAGCGCATCGAGATCCTGCTGCTGCGCGAGAGGCCGGTTCTGCCGCCGATGCGGTAGGGCCTAAACATCATTCCCTCCTGCTTGTCGGGAGGGACAGGCTGCGGGAGCGGCCGGGGTGGGTAACCCTGCCGCCGCTTAACCCATCCGTCTCGGCGCTCCGCGCCGAGCCACCTTCCCGACAAGCGGGAAGGAAAGTCGCCGTCTTGCGCAAGGCCTCAGGATTTGCCATAATCGTGCCAAGACGTTCGTGACAATGGAGTCGCCAAGGGAACCGGTGAGTCAGTTATTTCCATCCCGCGAATTGCGTTTTTTCCTGACGGCGCCGCAGCCGTGCCCCTATCTGCCGGGGCGGCTGGAGCGCAAGGTGTTCGCCCACCTGCCGCTGAACGAAGGCGCAGCCGTCAACGACGCGCTGACGCTTGGCGGGTTTCGCCGCTCGCAGAACATCGCCTACCGGCCGGCCTGCCCGGGGTGTGACGCCTGTGTCTCAGCCCGCATTCCGGTGGATGCGCACCGGCTGTCGCGCTCTGAGCGGCGCATTCTGGAGCGGAACGCCGACCTGACGGGCATGCGGGTCTCACCCGAGGCGAAGAGCGAACAGTTCGAGCTGCTCAGGCGCTATCTGGATACGCGCCACGCCGGGGGCGGGATGACCGGCATGACCTGGCCCGACTATGTGGCCATGGTCGAGGACACGGCTGTGCGGACCCACATCGTCGAATATCGCCAGGGAGCGGGTGGGGAAAAGCCCGGGGCGCTGACGGCCTGTGTGCTGGTGGATTCGCTGAGCGACGGGTTTTCGCTGGTCTACAGCTTTTTCGATCCGGATCAGCCGCGGCGCAGCCTGGGCTCGCACATCATCCTGGATCATGTCGCCCGCGCGAAGGCCGGTGGGCTGGCCTATGTCTATCTCGGCTACTGGGTGCGGGGCAGCGAGAAGATGGCCTACAAGGCCCGGTTCAATCCGCTCGAGATCTTGAGGCCGGAGGGGTGGCGGGCGATCACGGCGGAGGATCGGGCGCAGGCAGGGTAGGGGCTCGGGTTCGCGCCCTCTGTCTCCCTCGGATCAAGTCCGAGGGCTAAAGGCCAGACCTCTCCCCCATGAATGGGGGAGATATGAAAGAAGCCCGGACGTTGCCGTCCGGGCCTCCGCTCTTGGGGGTCCGCCTCTGGGGGAGAGGTTAGCGGACCGCCTGGAACTTTTCGACAGTGGCCGTGACGCGGCTGTTGAGCGGCGCGATCAGGTCCTTCATCGAGGCGGCGACGATTTCCGAGGCCTTGTTCATCTCGGCCATGTAGCCTTCCATGGCGCTCTTGGCCCACGCGGTTTGCAGCTCAACCACTTCCTGCACGGTCTTGGCGCCGGAGAGGCTCTTGGCGGCGGCGACGTTCGATTCGACCGACTTCTTGGAGAAGGCGATGGCCTGGGCGCCCAGGGCTTCGGCGCCCTTGGCGGCGGCAGTCACCGAGGCGACGGCGGCTTCGAGGTTCTGTTTGGACTGGGCGTTCGCGTCGTTGAGGGCGGCGAGCGACTTTTCGACTCCGTCCTTGAACGCCTGGTTTCCGGCGGTGGTGAACTGTTCGATGCTGGTCGAGATGGTGTCGGCGGCCTTGGCCATGGAAATCTCCAGTTTGGGGGCGGCGTTTGCCGCGTTGCAGCGTGGGAAGAAGGCGTACGGCTAAACAAATCTGATAATCACTATATAGCGCCGGCGATTCCGGAGATCAAGCATTTTTGGTGCACTGCACAATAATGTCATATTTCGTCGCGTCAGCCGTGGGGCATGTCGCCGCAGTTTCCGTCGCTCACCAGTTGTTTACTTTGGGGAAATGGGATCGGCAGATGATATCTGGACAAAGCGGCTGACCGGGGGGCTTCCGCGTATGGTGTTGGCTTTAAGTATGAACAAAAACATCCGGCGCGTTTTGAGCGTCCTCTGTCTGGGACTGTTCGCCGCGTTCGGGGCGATGAGCGCGCCCGTGACGGCCAGCGCTCAGGCCAGGATCAATTCCGAATCCAAGCTTTCCGCCATCGTGATCGATTCCCGGTCGGGCGAGGTGCTCTATTCCCTGCGCGCCGACAGCCCGCGCTATCCGGCCTCGGTCACCAAGGTGATGACGCTCTATCTGACCTTTGAGGCGCTGGAGCAGGGCACGCTGCATCTTGACGATGAGATAACCATGTCGCGCCACGCCGCGGGCATGCAGCCGACCAAGCTGGGCGTTCCGGCCGGCAAGACCCTGACGGTCGACAACGCCATACAGGCGATGGCCATCCAGTCGGCCAACGATGTGGCGGTGGCCATGGCCGAGCACCTGGGTGGCACCGAAACCCGGTTCGGGGCGATGATGACCTTAAAGGCCCATGACCTGGGGATGATCAACAGCCGGTTCGTGAACGCCTCGGGCCTGCCGGACAGCCGGCAGATTTCTTCGGCGCATGACATCGCCATCCTGTCGAGATCGATCATTCGGGATTTCCCGCAGTACTATCACTATCTCGGGCAGAACCAGTTCACCTATGGCCGCAAGACCATGACCAACCACAACAACCTGCTTCGGGGCGTGCCGGGCGTGGATGGGTTGAAGACCGGCTACACCAGCGCTTCGGGCTATAACCTGGCCGCCTCGTCGGTGCAGGACGGCCGGCGGCTGATCGTCGTGGTGCTGGGCGGCGCCTCGGGCGGGCGGCGCGACAACGAGGTCGCGGCCTTGCTCAACACCGGGTTCGAGGTGGCGCGGCGCAAGGACGCCGGCGAGCAGTTGGCCGATCTGCAACGCCTGTTTGAAGCGCCTGCGGTCTTGTTGCAGACGACGCCGAGCGCGGTGGAGTTGGCCGCCCTCGCCGATAGGGACGAGGAAGGCGAGGGCGACGCCGATGGACCTGCCGCGCCGGCCCGGCCCGTGGTGACAGCCGGTGGCACCGGCAACGGCTATGTGGTCCAGGTCGGCGCCTTCCGCCAGAAATCCCAGGCGCAGACCCAGGTCAGCGACATCGGCCGCCGGTTCGCCGACGTGTTCGCCGACGCCGAGGCCGACATCGGCGATGCCGTGAACGGCTTCTTCCGGGCCCAGTTCAAGGGCTTCACCGCCGAATCCGCGCGCTCGGCCTGCACGGCCCTGAAGGCCCGGCGGGTGTCCTGTATCGTGGTGGCTCCCTAGGCTTCTTCTGTTTCGCGCACCCGGCTAAGGATCTGGCCTGAGCGGTCCAGGAACTTCTTCACATTGCGGGCGGCCTGGCGGATGCGCTGCTCGTTTTCAACCAGGCCGATGCGCACATAGCCTTCGCCATATTCGCCGAAGCCGATACCCGGCGCGACAGCGACTTCGGCTTCCTCGATCAGCAGCTTGGAAAACACCATCGAGCCGACGGACTGGTACTGTTCGGGGATTTTCGCCCAGGCAAACATGGAGGCGGGCGGCGAGGGGATGTCCCAGCCGGCGCGCTTCATGGATTCGACCAGCACATCGCGGCGGCCCTTGTAGATCGCCCGGATCTCGTCGACGCAATCCTGCGGCCCGTTGAGAGCGGCGGCCGCAGCGGATTGGATAGGGATATAGGCGCCGTAGTCGAGGTAGGATTTCACCCGGGCCAGGGCCGCGCAGATGCGGGCGTTGCCGACCACCATGCCGACGCGCCAGCCGGCCATGGCGTAGGTCTTGGAGAGCGAATTGATCTCGACCCCGATTTCCTTGGCCCCGTCAACCTGGAGCATCGAGGGCGGTGGGTTGTTGTCGAAATAGATCTCCGAATAGGCGACGTCCGAAAGGATCAGCAGCTCGTGCTTTTTCGCCAGGCGCACGGCCTCTTTATAGAAGTCGAGGTCTACCCACTGAGCCGTTGGATTGGACGGATAGGACAGGATCAGTACGGACGGCGGCGGGGCCGAGTGCTTGATCGCCCGGCTGATGCCTGAGAGGTATTCCTCGGGCGAAAGGGCCGGGACGTGGCGGATGACGCCGCCGGCCATGATGAAGCCGTAGGCGTGGATCGGATAGGCCGGGTTGGGGCAGATGACCGTGTCACCAGGCGCGGTCAGGGCCTGGGCGAGGTTGGCGAAGCCTTCCTTGGAGCCGAGGGTGGCGATGACCTCGGTGTCAGGATTGAGCTTCACGCCAAAACGGCGGTCATAATAGCCGGCCATGGCCTTGCGCAGGCCGGGGATGCCCTTTGAGGTGGCGTAACGCCCGGCCTTGGGATCGCGGGCGACTTCGCACAGCTTGTCGACGATGTGCTTGGGAGTCGGCATGTCGGGATTGCCCATGCCGAAGTCGATGATGTCGACGCCTTGCGCGCGCAGCTTGGCCTTGAGGCGATTGACCTCTTCGAAGACGTAGGGCGGCAGGCGGCGGATACGGTGAAACTCGGGTGTCATGGTCTGGCCCCTCCCTCGGGGCCTGGTCAGTCAGAATTTGTCTGGACCCATGGATAGCGCCTCGCGCGGCTCAAATCCATGAAGCGAAAGAGCGTTCGGCCTCCGGCGCGCCTTTAAGACGGCGGCGGAGGCGGGGTAGCTCGGGCGCGGGCGGCGCGAACGAATGCCTCGATCTCGGCCGTCGCAGAGTCGGCGGGGGCTGGAACCGCAGCCACGATTGCCTGTTGTTGGGCCACGAAGGCCTCGATGGCGGACTTGCTGGCAGGCGGGTTGGCGGCGGCCTCGGCGCGCAGGCGATCGGCCTGGGTTTGCAGCTGGGCGTCGTTCAGGCTGAGACGCGTGGGCGCGGCGTCTTTGCTTTCAGTCTTGCGGATCGAGGCGAAGGTCGGCCAGGCGCCGGGATTGCGCTGGGCCTCGCGCGCTGCGACCGCCACCGGCGAGTCGGCCGGAACCGCCAGATCGCCCGAGGCGAAGGAATACAGGTTGGCGCAGGCGCTTAAGGCCGCGCCCGAAATGAGGGTGAGGGTCAGGGTTCGGGCGATGCGAAGCGAGGCGCGCATGGCGCCGTCATAATCCATGCGGGCAAGCTTAGGAAGCTAGAGCGAGCTGAGGCAGGATTGAATAGCCTGCGCCGCCGGATTTCGTCGGGCGGGCAGGAGAAGGCTGAAGGGCGTAGTGGGACTACGGCCAAAGCCTTCGACGCCCCCGCCCGGCGAAAGCCGGTGGCCCTCCGGGTCGAGCTGGGAGCGCCGCCCGCGGCGTTGCGACGCTTGGCCGTAGTCCCACTACGCCCGGCGCGCCGCGCCTGGCGGATCGACGCTCCCAGCTCGACGCAGGCTGTTCAATCCTGCCTCAGCTCGCTCTACTGCGCGGGAACCAGCTTGATCTCGAAGAGCTTGGGCCAGTTCTTGCCGGTCACGAAGATGCGGTCCTGCTCGGCGTCGTAGGCAATACCGTTGAGGACATCAACGTTGCGGCCGGCCCGGTCGGCGGGGGTGAGCAGGCCCGAGGCGTCGATGCGCCCGATCACCCGGCCGGTCGCCGGATCGATGCGGACAATGATATCGGTCTGCCAGACGTTCGCCCAGATCTCGCCCTTGATCCACTCGAGCTCATTGACGTTGCGCAGGCCCTGGCCGTTGAGGGTGACGCTGATGCGATGATCCTCGGACAGATCCGAGGGATTGAGAAAGCGCAGCTCCGGCGTGCCGTCGCTCATGATGATGAACTTGTCGTTCTTGGTCAGTGCCCAGCCTTCGCCGCGATAGGTGAACTCGCCGGTCAGTTTGAAATCGGCGAAATTATATATGAAGCCCTTTTGCGCCTGCCAGGTCAGCTGGAAGAGCCGGCCCTGCCAGTTGACGATGCCTTCGCCGAAATAGGCTGGGGAAAGATCGCGTTGCAGCAGGACCTCGCCGGTCTCCAGGCGCTCCTTGCGGATGAAGGACTGGCCCTCCAGGCCGGTACTCTCATAGAGCAGGCCGCCTTCGTAAAAGAGCCCCTCGGTGAAGGCGCGTGTGTCGTGCGGATAGCTGTTCACGACCTGGACCCGATAGAGCGGCGAGGGCGCCGGCGGGGCGGGCGCCACAGTCTTTTGCTGGGCCCCGCAGGAAGCCAGGGCGAAGAGCATGAGCAGGATCAGAGTACGCATCGGCGAACCTTAGTGGAATGCCGCCAGCCCCTCTAGAGCGAGGTCGGTTTTGATTGCATCAAAACCGTCGCTCCAGTTTCATACGTTGTCGCGTTTTCAGACGGCGAACCGGCCTCCACTTCGCCTGAAAACGCTCCAGCCCGCCGTTGCCGGGGCGGGCAGGGCGTGGCATGGAGGCCGCCAATCGGGGCGTAGCGCAGCCTGGTAGCGCATCTGCTTTGGGAGCAGAGGGTCGCAAGTTCGAATCTTGCCGCCCCGACCACACCCTACACGAGCGGCTTCGAGTGGCGATCCGATCAAATCGGATCGCCACTCAAGGCATTTGGTTCGACGCGCATCTATTCCGAAAACC
>CANJME010000021.1 GCA_947475875.1 Caulobacteraceae bacterium
GACGGCCTTGTCGACCGCACCTGGTTCGACCGCGCCGGCAACTTCCACGGCTATGACATGAGGGTCAAAGAAAAGTGGACCCCGATCAGCCCGTACCACATCCGTTACGAGGCCCAGATCACCGACCCCAACACCTTCACCCGCCCTTGGACCATGAGCATGATCCTCTACAAGCAGGTGAATGAAGACAACCGTCTGCAGCAGTTCAAGTGCGTCGAGTTCGTGACCGAGCTGTTGTACGGACACCTGCGGCGTAACCCGCTGCCGTAGGGAAAATTTGCAACACCGTTGCAAAACAGACGGTGTAGCTTACGTAACTAGAAGGGCGAACTTGACTCGCGCTGCCATATTCAAAGAAACTGGCGGCAAGGGTGTTTAGGCGTAAAGGGAAACGCGAAATGAAAACTGGTCTTCTCGTAGCCGCTGGCTTGAGCGCCATCGTGCTTGCCGGGGGCATCGTCGCCCAGCAAGCCTCGGCCCACCATGCCTTCCAGGCTGAATTTGACGGCGAATCGCCCGTCCTGCTGAAGGGCAAGGTCACGGGCGTTGAATGGGTGAACCCGCATACCTGGGTCCACCTGTCCGCCGATGACGGCAAGCAATGGATGGTCGAGGGCGGCACGCCCAACACCCTTCTGCGCATGGGTCTCGACCGCAATATGCTCAAGGTCGGCACCGACATCATCGTCCGCGGCTACCAAGCCAAGGACAAGCGCTGCCTGCCCAGCGCCATGGACCGCAAGGATACCTGCAAGGCCAACGGCCGTGACATCACCTTCACCAACGGCTGTAAGGTGTTCATGGGCTCGTCGGGCACCGGGGCCCCGCAAGACGGCGCTGATGGCGCGGAACTGAAGTCCGGCCAGAAACAAACCACACAGGCCAAGTGCGAACTGTAAGACGTTCGACGCAAGTCTGAAGATTTGGCCCGGCGACCTCAAGTCGCCGGGCTTTTTCTTTGCCTGGATTCCGCCTCAATCAGCGCCCCGCGCACGTTGCGTCGGCCTTTGACGGCGCCTATAACCGCGCGGGCCTTCGCGGCCATTTCCTCATCTTAAGGCGCGCTCTTCCATGAATATCCACGAACATCAGGCCAAGGCTGTCCTCAAGGAATTCGGCGTTCCGGTGCTGCGCGGCCAGGTCGCCTTCACGGCCGATGAGGCCGAAGCCGCCGCAAAGGCGCTGGGCGGCTCTGTTTTCGTGGTCAAGTCGCAGATCCATGCCGGCGGCCGCGGCAAGGGCCGTTTCGAGGGCCTGGGCCCTGACGCCAAGGGCGGCGTGCGCGTTGTAAAGTCGGTGGAAGAGGTCAAGACCAACGCCGCCGAGATGCTGGGCCGCACCCTGGTCACCATCCAGACCGGCCCCAAGGGCAAACAGGTCAATCGTCTCTATATTGAGGAAGGCGCCGCCATCGAACGCGAGCTTTACCTCTCCCTGCTGGTCGATCGTGAAACCAGCCGCGTGGCGGTGGTCGCGTCCACCGAAGGCGGCATGAGCATCGAGGACGTGGCCCACGACACGCCTGAAAAGATCCACACCATCCAGATCGATCCGGCCACCGGCGTCATGCCGCACCACGGCCGGGCGCTCGCCAAGGCGCTCGCTCTGCAGGGCGATCTCGCCAAACAGGCCGCCAAGGTGCTGGGCCAGCTCTATGCGGCGTTCGTCGCCAAAGACATGTCGATGCTGGAAATCAATCCGCTGATCACCACCGCCGACGGCCGGCTGCTGTTGCTCGACGCCAAGATCAGCTTCGATTCCAACGCCCTTTTCCGTCACCCCGACATCGTCGAACTGCGCGATCTCACCGAGGAAGACCCCAAGGAAATCGAAGCCTCGAAATACGACCTCTCCTACATCGCCCTCGACGGCGAGATCGGTTGCATGGTCAATGGCGCGGGCCTTGCCATGGCGACCATGGACATCATCAAGCTCTATGGCGCCGAGCCGGCCAACTTCCTCGACGTCGGCGGCGGCGCTTCGAAGGAAAAGGTCACGGCCGCCTTCAAGATCATCACCGCCGACCCCAAGGTGAAGGGCATCCTGGTCAACATCTTCGGCGGCATCATGAAGTGCGACATCATCGCCGAGGGCGTGGTCGCGGCGGTGCGCGAAATGGGCCTGAACGTGCCGCTGGTGGTGCGCCTCGAAGGCACCAATGTCGAACAGGGCAAGAAGATCATCAACGAGAGCGGCTTGAACGTTATCGCCGCTAACGACCTCTCCGACGGCGCGGAAAAGATCGTCGCCGCCGTCCGGGGCGCCGCGGCCTAACGCGGCTTTTCCCGGTTTCCCTCACCAACCATGTGCGCTAAGCCGCTCGCGCTGCGGCGGCCGCGCCAAACCACCGAATGAATGGGGCTTCATGTCCATCCTGATCGACAAGCACACCAAGGTCATCTGCCAGGGCATCACCGGCGCCCAGGGGACCTTTCACTCCGAACAGTCCATCGCCTATGGGACGAAGATGGTCGGCGGCGTCACCCCCGGAAAGGGCGGCACGACTCACATCGGCTTGCCGGTGTTCGACACCGTCGGCGAGGCCGTCCACGCGACCGGCGCCAACGCCTCGGTCATCTATGTGCCGCCTCCCTTCGCGGCCGATTCCATCCTGGAAGCCATCGACGCCGAAATCCCGCTGATCATCTGCATCACCGAGGGCATCCCGGTGGCCGACATGGTCAAGGTCAAGCGTTCGCTGTCGGGTTCAAAGTCGCGGCTGATCGGCCCGAACTGCCCGGGCGTGTTGACGCCCAACGAATGCAAGATCGGCATCATGCCCGGCAATATCTTCAAGAAGGGCTCGGTGGGCGTGGTCTCGCGCTCGGGCACCCTTACCTATGAAGCGGTGTTCCAGACCAGCCAGGTGGGCCTGGGACAAACCACCGCGGTGGGTATCGGCGGCGACCCGGTCAAGGGCACCGAATTCATCGATATCCTCGAGATGTTCCTGGCCGATCCGGCGACGGAATCGATCGTCATGATCGGCGAAATCGGCGGCTCGGCCGAAGAGGATGCGGCGGATTTCATTAAGCATTCCAAGATTAAGAAGCCCATGGTCGGTTTCATCGCCGGCCGCACCGCCCCTCCGGGCCGGCGTATGGGCCATGCGGGCGCCATTATTTCGGGCGGCAAGGGCGGGGCGGAGGACAAGATCGCTGCAATGGAGGCCGCGGGCATCCGCGTTTCCCCATCGCCGGCGAAGCTTGGTGAAACGCTGGTAGAGGTGCTGAAAGGCGCCTGATACCTATATACCGTTCGCGATTCGCCCCCAGCCGACCCACCAAGGCTCCGAGGCGCTTCGCCCAGGATAATTGCCATGGCCGACGATGCGGGTCTGATTAATCAGGTTCTGACCGAAACCTCCTTCCTCTACGGGGCGAACGCCGCCTACGTCGAAGATCTTTATGCCAAGTGGACCGCCAATCCAGATTCGGTGGACGCGTCCTGGCGTTCGTTCTTCGCCAATTTGCCGGACGGACCGGACGCGGCGCGCAAGGCGGCGCAAAGGCCGTCATGGACGCCGACGAGCGCGCCCATGGCGCGGCCCGACTGGCTGTCGGCGCTCGATGGGATGTGGCCGGCGGTTGAAGCCAAGCTGGGCGCCAAGATCGCCGCCGCCCAACCCGCAGCCAGCCAGGACGATATCCGCAAGGCCACCAGCGATTCGGTCCACGCCATCATGATGATCCGCGCCTACCGGATGCGCGGGCACCTGAAGGCCAATCTCGATCCCCTGGGCCTGACCGCGCCCTATGGCGACCCGTCGGAGCTGGATCCGGCCAGCTACGGGTTCACCGAGGCCGACTACGACCGGCCCATCTATCTCGACCGCGTGCTGGGCCTGGAAGTCTCGACCTTGCGCGAGATCCTGGAGATCCTGCGGCGCACCTACTGCGGCAACGTCGGCGTGCAGTTCATGCACATCTCCGACCCGGCCGAGAAGGGCTGGATCCAGACCCGCATCGAGGGCAAGGACAAGGAAATCGCCTTCTCCCGCGAAGGCAAGATCGCCATCCTGAAAAAGCTGATCGAGGCCGAGGGCTTCGAGCAGTTCCTGCACAAGCGCTTCCCCGGCACCAAGCGCTTCGGCCTCGACGGCGGCGAGGCCATGGTCCCGGCGCTGGAACAGATCATCAAGCGCGGCGGCGCGCTGGGCGTGAAGGACATCATCCTCGGCATGCCCCACCGCGGGCGGCTGAACGTGCTCGCCGCCGTGATGGGCAAGCCCTACCACATCATCTTCCACGAGTTTCAGGGCGGCTCGTCCGTGCCTTCCGACATCGTCGGTTCGGGCGATGTGAAGTACCATATGGGCGCCTCGTCGGACCGCGAGTTCGACGGCAACAACGTCCACCTGTCGCTGACCGCCAACCCGTCGCACCTGGAGATCGTCAACCCGGTGGTGCTCGGCAAGGCCAGGGCCAAACAGTCGTTCCTGCTGCGTGAGACGCCGAGCGCCGGGCGCAGTCACGTGATGCCGCTCTTGCTGCACGGCGACGCCGCCTTCGCCGGCCAGGGCGTGGTGGCCGAATGTTTCACCCTGATGGGCCTGAAGGGCCACCGCGCCGGCGGGACGGTGCACTTCATCGTCAACAACCAGATCGGCTTTACCACCGCGCCCCGCAATTCGCGCACCTCACCCTATCCGTCGGATGTGGCCCTGATGGTCGAGGCGCCGATCTTCCACTGCAACGGCGATGACCCGGAAGCCGTGGTCTATTGCGCCAAGGTCGCCACCGAGTTCCGCCAGAAGTTCGGCAAGGACGTGGTCATCGACATGTTCTGCTATCGCCGCTTCGGCCACAACGAGGGCGACGATCCGACCATGACCTCGCCCCTGATGTACGCGCGCATCAAGGACCACCCTTCAACCGAGGAACTTTACGCCCAGCGCCTGATCGGCGAGGGCGTGGCGACCGCCGAAGAGATCAAGGGCTGGGAAGACGAGTTCGCCGCCTTCCTCGACGCTGAATTCGAAGCCGGGAAAACCTATTCGCCCGAGAAGGCCGATTGGCTGGACGGCCAGTGGAAGGCGCTGGGCCTTCCCTCCGAAGACGAGCGGCGTGGTGACACCGGCGTGCCGCTGGGCCGCATCCGCGAGCTTGGTGAGATCATCACCGCCATCCCCGAGCGCATTGACGCGCACAAGACGGTGCGCCGGGTTATCGAAGGCCGCCGGACCGCGCTGGTGGCCGGCGAAGGCATCGACTGGGGCATGGGTGAGCACCTGGCGTTCGCGGCCCTGCTGGATGAGGGCATTCCGATCCGCCTGTCCGGCCAGGACAGCGTACGGGGCACCTTCAGCCATCGCCATTCGGCGATCATCGATCAGACGACCGAGGAAGCCTACATCCCGCTCAATCACATCCGCTCCGGCCAGGCCGGCTATGAGGTGATTGACTCGGCCCTTTCGGAAGAGGCGGTGCTCGGCTTCGAGTACGGCTACAGCCTCGCCGATCCCAATACCCTGACGCTCTGGGAAGCCCAGTTCGGCGACTTCGCCAACGGCGCCCAGGTGCTGTTTGACCAGTTCATCTCATCGGGCGAGCGCAAGTGGCTGCGGATGAGCGGCCTGGTCGTGCTCTTGCCGCACGGCTACGAGGGCCAGGGCCCGGAACACTCCTCCGCCCGTCTCGAGCGCTTCCTGCAGATGTGCGCCGAGGACAACATGCAGGTGATCAACTGCACCACCCCAGCCAACTATTTCCACGCCCTGCGCCGCCAGATGCGCCGTGATTTCAGGAAGCCCCTGATCGTCATGACGCCCAAGTCGTTGCTCCGTCACAAGCGAGCGGTGTCGAACATCATCGACTTTGGCCCCGGCAACAGCTTCCACCGCGTCATGATCGACGGCGCCGAGGCTGGCTGCGATGTAGGTGGCGTCACCCTGCAGCCGGACGACAAGATCACCCGGGTGATCGCCTGCTCCGGCAAGGTCTATTTCGACCTGATCGAGCGCCGGGCGCTGGAGAAACGCGACGATGTCTACATCGTGCGCCTGGAGCAGTTCTATCCCTGGCCGATCAAGTCGATCAGCGAGGTGCTGAACCGCTTCACCAACGCTGAGCTCGTCTGGTGCCAGGAAGAGCCCAAGAACATGGGCGGCTGGACCTTTGTCGATCCCTGGCTCGAACTGACCCTGCAAAAGCTTGAAGTCCGCGCCAAGCGGGCGCGTTATGTCGGCCGTCCGGCCTCGGCCTCGACTGCCGCGGGCCAGATGAAAAGACACAACGCCGAACTGGACGCTTTCCTCACTGAAGCGTTTGCCAAACAGACTTAAAGAGACCTGACCGCTATGACCGACATCATGACCCCCGCCCTGGGCGAATCCGTTTCCGAGGCGACGGTGGCCCGCTGGGCCAAGAAGGTCGGGGATCCCGTCAAGAAGGACGAGGTGTTGGTCGAACTTGATACGGACAAGGTGAGCCTGGAAGTCGCCGCGCCTTCCGACGGTGTGCTGGAATCCATCGACGCCGCCGAGGGCGCCACCATCACGCCCGGAACCGTGCTGGGCCGCGTGAGTTCAGGCGGCGGCAAGGCCGCAGCGGCATCCGCGCCAGCGCCCAAAGCCGAAGCCAAACCGGCGGCCGCTGCCCCCGCGCCCAAGGCAGAACCCGCACCCGCGCCCGCCCCCAAGGTGGAGGCCGGGGCCGAACCGGCCGCGCCGCCGGCCGACCTGCCGCTCAGCCCCGCCGCCGGGCGCGTGGTCAAGGAAGGCGGGCTCGATCCCGCCACCATCAGCGGCACCGGCAAGGATGGCCGCATCACCAAGGGCGACGCCCTCGCGGCCCTGGAAACCCGCGCCAGCGCGCCGGCGCCCGCCCCGGCGCCCTCCGCTCCGCGCGAGGTGCACGAACTGGAAGAGCGGGTGCGCATGACGCGCCTTCGCCAGACCATCGCCCGCCGCCTGAAGGAAGCCCAGAACAACGCCGCCATGCTGACCACCTTCAACGAGGCGGACATGAGCGGGGTGATGGCGCTGCGGAATGAATACAAGGACGCCTTCGAAAAGAAGCACGGCGTCAAACTTGGCTTCATGGCTTTCTTCGTAAAGGCCTGCGTGGCGGCGCTGAAAGCCGTGCCGGAGGTCAACGCCGAGATCGACGGGACCGACCTGATCTACAAGAACCATTATGACATCGGCGTCGCCGTCGGCTCCGAAAAGGGCCTGGTGGTCCCCGTGGTCCGCAGCGCCGACCAGCTCTCCATGGCCGAGATCGAAAAGACCATCGGCGCGCTCGGCAAAAAGGCCCGCGACGGCGCGCTCGCCCTGGAAGACCTGCAGGGCGGCACTTTCACCATCAGCAATGGCGGGATCTACGGCTCGATGATGTCGACCCCGATCCTCAACGCCCCGCAATCCGGCATCCTCGGCATGCACGCCATCAAGGAGCGCGCCGTGGTCATCGACGGCAAGATCGAGATCCGCCCGATCATGTATCTGGCGCTCTCCTACGACCACCGCGTCGTCGACGGCCAGGGCGCTGTGACCTTCCTGGTCAGGGTCAAGGAAGCCATCGAGGATCCGCAACGGCTGTTGCTCGACCTTTAGGCTGACGTGGCCGGCACGACCAAATCCCGGCTGATCATCCTCGCGGGGATCGCCCTGCTCTCGGGGTCATCGTTGGCGGCGCTTGCGCAACCCGCCTCCCGCGACACGGGCTACGGCGTCTATCGCCAGTTCTGCGCCGGCTGCCATGACAACGCGGCCTGGAACTACATGACCCTGCCGCAGATGCGCGAGATCGGCGAGCCCAGGCTGCGCCGCTCCATGTACGACGAGGGCGAGGAAGCCATCCACTATTACGGCGACCGCATCCCCGAGGCGCGGATGGAGCTGTTGCTCAGCTATATCGGCCCGCACGCCGACAAGTCGCTGGACTGTGGCCCGCCGGGCGCGAACATGTCGCCGACGCCGCAGTGCCCGGACACCGGCGTGCCTATCGGCCCGCCACAACCGGCCAATCGGCCGATACCGGATCGATAGGGCTTGAAGATCATCGACGGACGGCGTCAAGCGGACTAGACGAAGCGCCAGGAATCGGACGGAGCAACAGCCATGGCCCAGTACGACGTCGTCATCATCGGGGCGGGTCCCGGCGGCTACAATTGCGCGATCCGCTGCGGCCAGCTGGGCCTGAAGACGGCCATCGTCGAGGGCGGACCGACCCTGGGCGGCACCTGCCTCAATGTTGGCTGCATGCCGTCCAAGGCGCTGCTGCACGCCTCCGAGATGTTCGAGCAGGCAAGCAAGGAGTTCGCTCATCTCGGCATCGAGGTTACCCCGAAGCTCAATCTCAAACAGATGCTCGCCCAGAAGGCCGAGAGCGTGACCGCGCTGACCAAGGGCGTCGAGTTTCTGATGAAGAAGAACAAGGTCGACTGGCTCAAGGGCTGGGGCGTCATCGCCGGCCCCGGCAAGGTCAGGGTCGGCGACGAGACCCACGACGCCAAAAACATCATCATCGCCACCGGCTCGGAGCCCACACCCCTGCCCGGCGTTACGGTCGACAACAAACGCGTTCTCGATTCCACCGGGGCCCTGTCGATCCCCGAGGTTCCCAAATCCATGGTCGTCATCGGCGCGGGCATCATCGGTCTGGAACTGGGCTCGGTCTGGCGCCGCCTGGGCGCCGAAGTCACCGTCGTCGAGTTCCTGCCGCGCATCACCCCGGGTATGGACGAGGAAGTCGCCAAGACCTTTCAGCGCACCCTGACCAAACAGGGAATGAGCTTCAAACTGGGATCCAAAGTCACCGGCGCCAAGGCATCGGCCAAAGGCGTCGAAGTCACGGTCGAACCTGTCGCCGGTGGCGCGGTTGAAACCCTCAAAGCCGACTACGTCCTCGTCGCCATCGGCCGGCGGCCTTACACCAACGGTCTGGGCCTGGAGAGCGTCGGTATCGCGCTGGACAAGCGCGGCTTCGTGCCCAACGACCACGGCAAGACCACCGCCGCCGGCGTCTGGGTGGTGGGCGATGCGACCACCGGCGTCATGCTGGCCCACAAGGCCGAGGAAGAGGGCGTGGCCGTGGCCGAGCTGATCGCGGGCAAGGCTGGCCACGTGAACTACGGGGTGATCCCGTCGGTGGTCTACTCCAGCCCCGAGGTCGCCTGGGTCGGCAAGACCGAGGATGACCTCAAGGTCGAGGGCGTCGCCTACAAGGCCGGCAAGTTCCCGTTCAGCGCCAACAGCCGGGCCAAGATCAATCACGAGACCGAGGGGTTTGTTAAAATCCTCGCCGACGCCAAGACCGACCGCATCCTGGGCGCCCACATCATCGGACCCCAGGCCTCTGAAATGATCGGCGAATACTGCGTGGCGATGGAATTCTCGGCGGCCTCGGAAGACATCGCCCGCACCTGCCACCCGCACCCGACCCGCTCCGAAGCCCTGCGCCAGGCCGCCATGGCCGTCGAGGGCTGGGCCATGCAGGCCTGACCTGATCGAGATCCGGCGAGCGCGCGAGGACGAGCTGGCAGTCTGCGCCGCGCTCTACGACCGCGTGTGCCGTGAGGTCTTCACCTGGCAACCCGACCTCGACCGCCGGGGCCATTTCCTCGCCGAAGCCATGGAAGAAGAGGTCCACGTGGCCGTCGTCGATGGCCGCATCGCAGGCCTGGCCAGTTTCTATCGCCCGGATAACTTCCTGCACTCGCTCTACGTTGAGAAGGACTCGCGCGGCCAGGGCGCGGGCCTTGCTTTGCTCAAACACGTCCGGCAGGCCGCCGACGGTCCGGTTTCGCTCAAGGTGCAAAAACTCAACTTCGCGGCCATCGCTTTCTACCGCTCGCAAGGGATGACGGTCTTCGGCGAGGGCGATCTCGAAGCCCCGGGCGGCGGTTGGTTCCGGATGCAGGACGCTGATCGATTACTTATGAAATGACATCGGCTTGAAATACGGGTAAGATATGGCCTTCAACAAGGAGAGCACACCATGTTGATCCTCGCCCTGCTGCTGGCCCAGGCCACACCGCTGGTCTCCTCTGGAACCAATCTTGGATCGAACGCGCCAGACGCCGCCGCGCCAACCCAGCAGGCTGCCAACCCCGTTCACGCCTGCAGCATGGCCCCGCAAACCGCCGGCGCCGACATTCCGCCGCCTCATATCGTGACGACCCCCGCCGCGGCGCAGGTGGACGGCGCGCCGGCCAGACAAAACCTGCTGCTGACGCCATCGAGCGTCCCCATGCTCATCCTCATGGACGGCGTTCGGCAGCCGGACGGAGCAACAACGCCGGCCGCCAGGGGCGCTACCGTCGAAGCCGACGCCGTGGCGCGGGACATCATCGCCCAGCGCATCGCGCGGGACGCCGTCGCCCAGCTCCTGCAACGCTCGCCTCTGACGCCGGACCTGCTCTGGCGCCGCGGCGAAAACCCGGACGAAAGGCTCTATGCCCCGGTGCTGAGAACCGTTGGCGGCTGCGAGATCTCGACGCCGATTTCCGGCAACCTCACGCCGCAGATTATCGCTCCGGCGCGGCCTGAGCCCGCGGGTGCGCCGCCGAATAGGAACTGAGCAAAGCCGCCGCATCGACATCGGCATAGCGCTGGGTGGTCGAGAGCGAGGCGTGGCCCAGCAATTCCTGGATGGACCTGAGGTCCGCGCCCGCGCCCAAAAGGTGCGTGGCGAACGAATGTCTCAAGGCGTGAGGCGTGGCTGAGGCCGGCAGTCCCAGCCGCCCGCGCAACAATTGCACCATCGCCTGGGCATGACGCGGGCTGTAGGGCCCGCCGCGCCGGGCGCGAAACAGCGGAACGGCCGGCGAAAGCGTAAAAGGCTGGGCGTCCAGATAGAGTCCGATCGCCGCATTCACGGCTGGCAGCACCGGAACGACCCGCGTCTTGCCGCCCTTGCCGGTCACCCGGATCGAGGCGCCCATGGGAACATCGCCCCGGCTGATCGCCAGGGCCTCGGAGATCCGCAGGCCGCAGCCGTAGAGCAAGGTCAGCAACGCCTGGTCGCGGGCCACTTCCCAGCCCTCGCGGTCGGCATCCAGGCCCGGCTCGGCGATCAGGCCGCGCGCCTGGTCCTCGGTGACCGGACGGGGCACGCCCGGCAGCACCCGCGGGCCCCGCACCAGGGCGATCTGCGCATTTGGAATGGAAAGACGGCGATCGAGAAACCTGTGGAAACTGCGCACCGCTGACAGGCTCTGGCTGATCGAGCGCGGCGCCAGCGGATGCTCACCCTTGCGGCGTGAGGCCAGCCAGGCGCGCAGCTCGGCCGCCCGCACCGTGCCCAGATCGTCCGCGCTCAGCGGCCCGCCGCGATAGTCCTGCAGGAAAAGGATGTAGCGGCGCACCGCATCGCCATAGGCCTCCAGCGTACGCGGCGAAGACCGGCGCTCGTTGGCGAGGTATTCCAGCCAGTTGGAAAGTGCGTCTAGAGCGGAAGCCATTACCTATTTCCCTCCCACTTGTCGGGAGGGTGGCTCGTCGCGACCCGACGAGACGGGTGGGCGAATCGGCGAGTTGCCCGCCCTGGTTGCTTCGCAACCTGTCCCTCCCGACAAGCGGGAGGGAGGGTTCAAGGCGCCGGCCATCGCTCGGCTGTCCGCTCCACCACACGGGCCAGGAAGGCCACCAGTTCGGCTCCCATGTCGGCGGTGAAGCCCTTCTTCTCGGGCGAGCCGAACGCCAGCACGCCCTGGCGCGCGGGGTTCCACATCGCCACCCGCACCATGGCGACGCTGCGCACCGCCTCGGCCTGTTGCGAGAACAAGAGTTCAAGGTGCGGGCTCTGGCCCATGCGCGACAGGCCCTCGGTCCCAAGCAGCTCGTCGGTGAAGCCCGGCGCCAGCTCGCGCCAGCCGGCCGGTGTGCCGCCCGGCCCTTCGATGGCCATCACCGCGCTGGCCAGACCAAACCGCAGCTGCGCGATTTCCTCCAGCCGGCGGGCCAGATCGGAATTATTGCGCGACTCCAGAATATCGACCACGGCCGCATGCGCCTGGGCCTGGGCGGCGAAATTCGCCCGCGCGGTCACCTCCAGCTGCACCCGGGCCTGTTTTTCCCGCACCTTGGCCTGGCTAAGGCGCGCCAGGGCCGCCGGTCCGAAATCGACGACATTCTCGGTGCGCAGCCGCAGATCAAGCTCGGCCAGCAGGGCCGGGTCCTCGCGGATCAGCTCGGGGTTCTGGCGCAGAAAGCCCGACACCACCTGCCAATCGCGGTCGAGCTCGGTCTCGACGGACCTTGATCTCTTTGCGCCCGCCTCACCCATCGCTCGCCCCCAAACCTTTTACAGGATGGACTGGCCCGTCTTGGCCCAGTCCGCAGCGAACAACTCTAGGCCACGGTCTGTTAAGGGGTGCTTGAAGAGTTCAGCAAAAATCGCCGGCGGAATGGTCGCGCAATCAGCGCCAATAAGGGCGGCCTCCTTGACGTGGGTGGTGGTGCGGATCGATGCGGCGAGGATCTCGGTATCGAAGCCGTAGTTGTCATAGACCGCCCGGATCTCGCGGATCAGCTCCATGCCGTCGAAGCCATAGTCGTCCAGCCGGCCGATGAACGGCGAGATGAAGCTCGCGCCGGCCTTGGCGGCCAGCATCGCCTGGTTGGCGGAGAAGCACAGGGTGACGTTGGTCTTGGTCCCCTCGCCCGACAGCGTGCGGCAGGCGATCAGCCCCTCGCGGGTCAGCGGCAGCTTCACGCAGACATTGGGCGCGATTTTGGCGAGCTTTCGCCCCTCGGCCACCAGCGTCTTGGCGTCATCGGCCACCGCCTCGGCGCTGACCGGCCCCTCGACGAGATCGCAAATCTCGGCAATGACCTCAAACATGTTGCGGCCCGACTTGGCGATCAGCGAGGGATTGGTGGTCACCCCGTCCACGAGGCCGGTTTCGGCGGCGGTCTTCAGGACGGCGACATCGGTGGTATCGAGAAATATCTGCATGGGCTGGGTTTTAGCCGCAGCGCCCCTCATATGCCAGCCATGAGCCGCATCGCCTCGGTGATCCTGCCGCTGCCCCTGCCCGAAGCGTTCGACTACGCCGAGCCGCAGGGCATGGAGCTTGCCGTTGGTGACCAGGTGGTCGTGCCGCTGGGACCGCGCATGACGCTCGGTGTGGTCGCCGCCTTGCGCGACGCGGCCGGCGTCAACCGTCCCCTCAAATCCGTGGTCGAAAAGCGCGAAGGCGGGCGGCTTCCGGCCGGATCGGTCCGTTTCGTCGAATGGGCCGCCCGCTATTGCGTCGATGTCCCCGGTTGGCCGCTGGCCATGACGCTGCGCGGCGCCAATGCGCCGAAAGCCCGGCCTGAGCGACTCGTCGCGGCGACTGGAGCCGAACCCGCCCGCGCAACAGCGGCGCGAACCCGGGTGCTCGAGGCGGCGACTGAGCCGATGGCGGCGAGCGTCCTGGCGCGTCTGGCTGGCGTCTCCACCGGCGTGGTCAAGGGCCTGGTCGACGACGGCGCCCTAGAAATCCGCCTGATCGAACCGGACAACAGCTTCCCGGTTCCCGACCCCACCCTTCCGGGCCCGCCGCTCAATCCCAGCCAGGCGGCGGCAACCGCGCAGCTGACCGCCATGCTGGACGAGGGCTTCGCGACCGCCCTGCTCGACGGCGTCACCGGCTCAGGCAAGACCGAGGTCTATCTCGAAACCATCGCCGCCCTGCTGGCCAAAGACCCGGACGCCCAGATCCTGATCCTCCTCCCCGAAATCGCCCTCACCCAGGCGGTGATCGCCCGGTTCGCCGAACGTTTCGGCGCCGCGCCGGCTGAATGGCATTCGGCCGTGCCGACGCCCGAACGCCGCAAGGTCTGGGAGGCGGCGCTCTCCGGCCAGGCGCGCATCGTCGTCGGCGCCCGCTCGGCCCTCTTCCTGCCCTTCGCGAACCTGAAGATGATCGTCGTCGACGAAGAACACGACGGCTCGTTCAAACAGAGCGAGGGCTTCGTCTATCACGCCCGCGATCTGGCCGTTGTCCGCGCAAAACTGGAAAATGCCGCGGTCATCCTCTCCTCGGCCACGCCCTCGCTGGAGACCCTCGCCAACGCCCAGAGTGGGCGCTACCGCTGGCTGCGGCTCGCCGACCGGTTCGGCGGCGCCACCCTGCCGGACGTCTCCCTGATCGACATGCGCGCCACCCCGCCTGACGCCGGCAAGTGGCTGTCACCGCCGCTCGTCGCCGCCATGGCCGAGACCCTTGGCCGGGGCGAACAATCCCTGCTCTTCCTCAATCGCCGAGGTTACGCGCCGCTGGTCATCTGCCGCTCCTGCGGTGAGCGGATGACCGCGCCCGACACCGACTCCTGGCTGGTCGAGCACCGCTATACCGGCCGCCTGGTCTGCCACCTGACCGGTTTTTCGATGGCCAAGCCGAAGCTCTGCCCGCACTGCGGGGCCGAGGACAGCCTGGTCTCGGTCGGCCCAGGCGTGGAACGCGTCGAGGAAGAGGTGCGCGAACGTTTCCCCGAGGCGCGGGTGGCCGTGTTTTCCTCCGACACCATTTTCACCGCCGACGCCGCCCGCGAGATGATCGGGGCCATGACCGCCGGCGACATCGACATCCTGGTGGCCACCCAAAGCGCCGCCAAAGGCCACAATTTCCCGAACCTCACCCTGGTCGGCGTGGTCGATGCGGACCTATCCCTCAAAGGCGGAGACCTGCGCGCCGGCGAACGCACCTGGCAACTGCTGGCCCAGGTCGCCGGCCGGGCGGGCCGTCACGCCAAGCAGGGCCGGGCGCTATTGCAGACCTTCTCGCCCGACCATCCGGTGTTGCAGGCCCTTGCGGAACGCGACCGCGAGGCCTTCGTCGAGCGAGAGATGGCCCAGCGCGAGGCCGCCAGCCTGCCGCCGTTCGGGCGCCTCGCCGCGCTGATCGTCTCGGGGCCGGAGCCAGCGGCGCTCAACGCCTTCGTGCGCAAACTCGCCGAGGCCGCGCCCAATGCGCCGGGGGTCGAGATCTACGGCCCGGCCGATGCGCCGCTGGCCCTGGTGCGTGGCCGCCGCCGCAAGCGCTTCCTGGTCCGCGCCGACCGTGACGTGGACCTCTCGGCCTACCTCGCCGCCTGGAAAGCGCGCGTAAAGGTCCCGGGCGCGATCCGCCTGACCATCGACGTGGACCCGTACAGCTTCCTCTAGGGGCGGCGAGGCCTATTGCGGCCTAGGCGCCGAGGATTTCCCCGTCCTTGGCGGTTTCCTCAGCCATCTTGGCCATCGCCGCGCGGTCACGCATGACCAGTTGCGGGATGAACAGCACCACGATCCCCGCCGCGCCGATGATGTAGAGGCCCATGAAGAACACATCGGTCACCGAGGTGGTGATCATCTGGCGCAGCATCTCCGGCAGCTGGGGCTGTGCCGCGCCCGACGCGGGCATGCTGGCGGCCATGCCGCGCAGCTTGTTGAAGTCGATGCCGTGGGCGACCAGCTTGTTGGTCAACAGCGTACCGAACAGCGCCACCCCGATGGTGGATCCGATCTGGCGGAAGAACTGGTTGGCGCTGGTCACCACGCCCAGCCGGTTCATCGGCATGGCGTTCTGAACCGCCAGATTGAACAGGCTCTGCCCCGGGCCAAGCCCGACGCCCAGCACGAACATGCGCCACGACAGATCCGCCCGGGTCGTCTTCAGGTCCATCTGACTGAGCAGATAAATGCCGATGAAGGTCACGACCACGCCGGCGATCATCAACGCCTTGTATTTGCCCCAGCGAGTGACAAGGCGCCCGGACATGATCGCCGAGGCCATCAGGCCGGCCATCAGCGGCAGGGTGGCCATGCCGCTGGTCGTGGCCTGTACGCCCTGGCCGATCTGCATGAACAGCGGCAGGAACGCCACGGTGCTCATGAACGACATCGAGACCAGGAAGCCGGCGAGGTTGGCGGTGCAGAACACCCGGTTCTTGAAGAGGTCGAGCGGCAGGACCGGATCGGAGGCGAACCGCTCGGCGAATACGTACGCGATCAGACCGACGGCCGAGCCGGCAAAGAGACCGATCACCATGGGCGAGTCCCAGGCGTACTTGTTGCCGCCAAAGGTCAGAGCCAGCAGGAAGGGTACGAAGGTGGCGATGATCAGGGCAGCCCCGATCAGGTCGATCTTGCCCTTCGCCTGGTGAGACATCTTGGGCATCTTCACCAGGATCATGAACAGCGACAGGATCGAGAGCGGCAGGTTCAGATAGAACACCCAACGCCAGCCGGCGATGGTGTGGCCCGCCCAGGTGACGGTGCCATGGTCAGTAAAATAGCCGCCGATGATGGGACCTGCGATGCTGGAAAGGCCGAACACGGCCGCGAACATGCCACCGACCTTGCCCCGTTCACGCGGCGGGAAGAGCTCGGCGATAATCGCAAAGGCGGTGGTGAAGAGCGCGCCGCCGCCGATACCCTGCAGGGCGCGCCAGACGATCAGCTGCACCATGCCACCGCCGAGGATCGGTACGTCGCCAAACTCGCCCGACAGGCCCGAGAGCCACGATCCGACCAGGAAGAAGACGATTCCGGCCAGCAGCACGGGCTTTCGACCAAACAGGTCACCCAGCTTGCCCCAGATCGGCACCGAGACCGTCGAAGTCAAAAGGTAAGCGGTCGTCACCCACGAATAGAGATCAAGGCCGTGAAGCTCGGAAATGATCCGCGGCATGGCGGTGGCGACGATGGTCTGGTCCAGCGCCGACAGCAGAAACACGATCCCGACGCCCGCGAGCGTGATGCGCTTCTCCGCTTCGGTGAAATTCATTGCGTTCACGCGCAGGTCCCCCTCTTTCGAGGGGCCCTAACTAGATCGTGCCATATCGATTGTCACTAAGGTTCGGCGGGCCTGCGTCACTGGGGCCCGGATTGGCCCGGCGCCTTCTTCTGCGCCCGCCGCGCGGCCATGTTGAGGCTCTCCACCAGGGCCGAAAACGCCATCGCGCCATAGATATAGCCCTTGGGGACATGCACCCCGAACCCGTCGGCGATCAGCACCGCGCCGATCATCAGCAAAAAACCCAGCGCCAGCATGACCACGGTCGGGTTGCGGCCGATGAATCTGGCCAGGGGATCGGCGGCCAGCATCATCAGGCCGACGGCGACGACGACGGCGAGGATCATGATCGGCAGGTGCTCGGTCATGCCGACGGCGGTCAGGATCGAGTCGATCGAAAAGACGATGTCCAGCAGGATGATCTGCACAATCGCCCCGGCGAAGTTGGCGGCGATGGGGGCCTTCTTATCATAGATGTCGGTGGTGGGTTGGGGGTCGAGGCTGTGGTGAATCTCGTTGGTGGCCTTCCACACCAGAAACAGACCCCCGGCGATGAGAATCAGGTCGCGCCAGGAAAAGGCGGTCTCGAACGCCGGGTGGCCCTCTTCGCCGACGGGGCCGACCCAGCCGAGATCGATGAGCGGCGCGGTCAGGCCGACGATCCAGGCGATGGTCGAGAGCAGGACGAGCCGCAGGATCAGCGCCAGGCTGATCCCGACGCGGCGCACCTTCTGGCGCTGGCCCTCGGGCAGCTTGTTCGACAGGATCGAGATAAAGATCAGATTGTCGATGCCGAGCACGACTTCCATGACCATCAGGGTCACCAGAGCGGCCCAGGCGGTCGGGTCGGCGAATACAGAAAGGATGTCGGTCATCGGTGCGGGTCCCCGCCAGCAGAGGTAGAGATTGCGCGGGCAAATGTCATCACACGGCGCCTCCTTTTCTACAGGCCCCCGGCCACCGCGACGGCGAGAACCTCGGGCGCGGTTCCGGCCCGGGCCTGAACCTGGAGGCCGAAGACGAGCGCGGCCAGGGCGTCGGCCCTGCCGGCGCCGGCCGCCCTGGCGAAACCCTGGCGCAACCGCTCCCGATAGGCCCCGGTGATCTGCGCTACCGCGTCGTCGAAGGGCGCGGTCTCCACGGCGGCATTGACCAGCATGCACCCCCAGGCGCCTTGCGGCGAGGCGGCCATGGCCAGCAGGCTGTCGAAATAGCCGCGCACCTGACGCGCGCCGGCCCCCGCCGCCTCGACGCCGGAGAACAGGCGATTGACGATGACCTGTTCGTAGTGGGCCAGCGCCGCCAGATAGAGCCCGCGCTTGTCGCCGAAGCGGGCGTAGAGGCCGTAGCGGGCAGCACCGCTCACGGCGGTCAGCTCCTCCAATGAGGCTGCGCCAAAACCCTTGGCCCAAAACAGGGTCATGGCCCCGTCAAGGGCCGCCGATGTATTGATGAAGCTTGGCCTGGGCATTTTAATCAGAATGATCGTTCTGAAACCCATGCCATGTTGCGAGTGCGAGGGGAAGGTGTTATCAGGCGCGCGGCTTCGGACCGGGCGACCGGCATCCAGGCGTTTTTCTAAACGCAATCAAGCCTTTGGCGGATCGGCAACGGTCCGGATGACAACAAACGCATCGGGCGGACCTAGTGGCTGACGATTCCAAACAGACCGGCGTGGGCGAACGCTACGCCCTGGCCCTGTTCGATCTGGCGAAGGACGAAGGCATGATCGCCGTCGTCGAAAAGGACCTGAAGGACCTCAAGGCCATGCTGGCGGGCTCGCCCGACCTGCGCACCCTGATCGGCTCGCCGAAGTTCGGCGCCGAAGACAAGGGCAAGGGCCTGGCCGCAGTCGCCGTGAAAGCCAAGCTCAACGCCACCACCCAGAAATTCCTCGGCCTGCTGGCCGCCAACGGCCGGGCCGGCATCCTGGCCTCGGTTATCACCGGTTTTGAGAAACTCTCCGCCATCCACCGCGGCGCGATCTCGGCCGAGGTGACCAGCGCCGTTGCGCTGACCGCCGCCCAGAACAAGGCTATTGCAGCAGCCCTGCGCCAGGCGCTGGGCAAGGACCCGGAAATCGAAACCCGCGTTGATCCGTCCATCCTGGGCGGCATCAAGGTGAAGGTGGGCTCGCGTCTCTATGACGCATCCCTCAAATCCAAACTCGACCAACTCAAATTCGCCCTCAAGAGAGCGTAAGCAACATGGACATCCGCGCCGCCGAAATCTCGGCCATCCTCAAGTCTCAAATCGCCAACTTCGGCAAGGACGCCGACGTCTCCGACGTCGGTCAGGTCCTGTCGGTCGGCGACGGCATCGCCCGCGTCTTCGGCCTCGACAACGTCCAGGCGGGCGAAATGGTCGAGTTCCCGAAAGCCGGCGTCAAGGGCATGGCCCTGAACCTCGAGCGCGACAACGTCGGCGTCGTGATCTTTGGCACCGACAGCCAGATTAAAGAGGGCGACGAAGTCCGCCGCCTCGGCGAAATCGTCGACGTGCCCGTCGGCAAGGCCCTGCTCGGCCGCGTCGTCAATCCGCTGGGCGAGCCCATCGACGGCAAGGGTCCGATCAAGGGCGCGGCCGAACGCCGCCGTGTGGACGTCAAGGCCCCCGGCATCATCCCGCGCAAATCCGTGCACGAGCCGGTGCAGACCGGCCTCAAGGCCATCGACAGCCTGATCCCCGTCGGCCGCGGCCAGCGCGAGCTGATCATTGGCGACCGCCAGACCGGCAAGACCGCCGTGGCCATCGACGCCATTCTGAACCAGAAGCAAATCAACGCCGGCACCGACGAGAAGGCCAAGCTCTACTGCATCTACGTCGCCATCGGCCAAAAGCGCTCCACCGTGGCGCGGATCGTCAAGACGCTCGAAGAGCGCGGCGCGCTCGACTACACCATCGTCGTGGCGGCCACGGCTTCAGAGCCCGCCCCGCTGCAGTTCCTCGCCCCATTCGCCGGCTGCGCCATGGGCGAGTGGTTCCGTGACAACGGCATGCACGCCCTGATCATCTATGACGACTTGAGCAAACAGGCCGTCGCCTATCGCCAGATGTCCCTGCTGCTGCGCCGCCCGCCGGGCCGCGAAGCCTATCCGGGCGACGTCTTCTACCTACACAGCCGACTGCTTGAGCGCGCCGCCAAGCTCAACGAAGACAATGGCTCCGGCTCGCTGACCGCCCTGCCGCTGATCGAGACCCAGGCCAACGACGTCTCGGCCTATATCCCGACCAACGTCATCTCGATCACCGACGGTCAAATCTTCCTGGAAACCGACCTGTTCTTCCAGGGCATCCGTCCGGCGGTGAACGTCGGCATCTCAGTTTCCCGCGTGGGCTCCTCGGCCCAGATCAAGGCGATGAAACAGGCTTCCGGGCCCATCAAAGGCGAGCTCGCCCAGTACCGGGAAATGGCCGCCTTCGCCAAGTTCGGCTCGGACCTCGACGCCACCACGCAAAAGATGCTCGCCCGCGGCGAGCGCCTGACGGAACTCCTGAAGCAGCCCCAGTACTCGCCGCTCGCGGTGGAAGAGCAGGTAGCCTCGATCTACGCTGGCACCCGCGGCTATCTGGACGGCATCGCCGTCAACCGCATCAGCGATTTCGAGCGCGGCTTCCTGGCGCACCTGCATTCCAAACACGCCAGCTGGCTGGAAGCGATCCGCACCGAGAAAGCGCTTTCCCCCAAGCTCGAAGACGAACTGAAGGCCGCGCTCGACACCTTCACCAAGTCGTTCGCGTAAGCGCCTAGAGGAACCGGAGCGCCTCAATGGCCAGCCTCAAGGATATGCGTAATCAGATCGCGTCGGTGAAAGCCACGCAGAAGATTACCAAGGCGATGCAGATGGTCGCCGCGGCGAAACTGCGCCGCAGCCAGGACGCGGCCGAGGCCGGCCGTCCCTATGCCCAGCGCATGGCCGCCGTTATCGCCAACCTCGCTGCCGGCGTATCCGGCGACGGCGCCCCGAAGCTGCTGGTCGGCACCGGCGCCGACCAAAAGCATCTGCTGATCGTCGCCACCGCCGATCGCGGCCTTGCCGGTGGCTTCAACTCCAGCATCGTGCGCGCGGCCAAGGCCCGCATCGAGGAGCTGACCCGCGAAGGCAAGAGCGTGAAGGTCGTGGCTGTTGGCAAGAAGGCCAACGCCCAGCTGCGGCGCCTTCTGGGCGAGCGGCTGGTCGGCTTCTTCGAATCCGGCAAAAAACCGTCGCTCGAGACCGCCAAGGAAATCGGCGAAGGCATCGCCGCCCGCTTCGAAGCCGGCGAAGTCGACGTGGTCACCCTGTTTTTCTCCAAGTTCAAGTCGGTGGTCACCCAGACCCCGACCGCCAAACAGCTGATCCCCGCCTCGGTGGGCGAAGGCGCGCCCGTCATCGACCTCAAGGGCGCGGCCTACGAGTACGAGCCTGACGCTGAATCCATCCTCGAAGCCCTGCTGCCGCGCAATCTGACGGTGCAGATCTTCTCGGCCATGCTGGAAAACCAGGCCGGCTTCTACGCCGCCCAGATGGCCGCGATGGACAACGCAACCCGTAATGCCGGCGACATGATCAACGCCCTCACCATCAAATATAACCGCACCCGCCAGGCGCAAATCACCAAGGAGCTGATCGAAATCATCTCCGGCGCCGAAGCCCTCTAAGGACGAAAGACCAGACCCATGGCCACCGCTCCCAAAAAAGCCCCTGCCAAAGCCGCCGCGCCGAAGAAAGCCGCTGCGCCGAAAGCCGCCGCATCGAAGTCGGCCGCCCCGAAGGCCGCCGCCAAGGGCGTCGCCACAGGCCGCGTCGTTCAGGTTATCGGCGCCGTCGTCGACGTTGAGTTCACCGGCCACCTGCCGGCCATTCTGAACGCGCTGGAAACCACCAACACCGACCAGAAGACCGGCGAGCCCTTCCGCCTGGTCCTGGAAGTCGCCCAGCACCTGGGCGAAAACACCGTGCGCACCATCGCCATGGACACCACCGAAGGCCTGACCCGCGGCCAGCCGGTCACCGACACCGGCGACAACATCCGCGTCCCCGTCGGTCCCGGGACGCTAGGCCGCATCATGAACGTCATCGGCGCGCCGATCGACGAAGCCGGCCCCATCAAGTCGACCATGTTCCGCCCGATCCACGCCGAGGCCCCGTCCTTCGCCGAGCAATCGACCAGCGCGGAAATCCTCGTCACCGGCATCAAGGTCATCGACCTGCTCTGCCCCTACACCAAGGGCGGCAAGATCGGCCTGTTCGGCGGCGCGGGCGTGGGCAAGACCGTGACCATGCAGGAGCTGATCAACAACATCGCCAAGGCCTACGGCGGCTATTCGGTGCTGGCGGGCGTGGGTGAACGCACCCGCGAGGGCAACGACCTCTATCACGAGATGATCGAGAGCAACGTCAACGTCGCCGGCGGCGGCGAAGGCTCCAAGTGCGCGCTGGTCTACGGCCAGATGAACGAGCCCCCCGGCGCCCGCGCCCGCGTGGCCCTCACCGGCCTGGCCCAGGCCGAGTACTTCCGCGACGAAGAGGGCAAGGACGTGCTGCTTTTCATCGACAACATCTTCCGCTTCACCCAGGCCGGCTCCGAAGTGTCGGCGCTGCTGGGCCGTATCCCCTCGGCCGTGGGCTATCAGCCGACGCTCGCCACCGAGATGGGCAATCTGCAAGAGCGCATCACCTCGACCTCCAAGGGCTCGATCACCTCGGTGCAGGCCATCTACGTGCCCGCCGACGATCTCACCGACCCGGCGCCCGCCGCTTCGTTCGCCCACCTGGATGCGACCACCGTTCTCAGCCGCGATATCGCCGCCCAGGCCATTTTCCCGGCCGTGGACCCGCTGGACTCGACCAGCCGGATCATGGACCCGCTGGTCATCGGCGAGGAACACTACGGCGTCGCCCGCCGGGTTCAGGAAATCCTGCAGCAGTACAAGTCGCTGAAGGACATCATCGCCATCCTCGGCATGGACGAGCTTTCCGAAGAGGACAAGCAGGTCGTCGCCCGCGCGCGCAAGATCAGCCGCTTCCTCTCCCAGCCCTTCTTCGTGGCCGAGCAGTTCACCAACCAGCCCGGCAAGTTCCTGCCGCTGGACGAGACCATCAAATCCTTCAAAGCGATCTGCGACGGTGACTACGACCACCTGCCGGAAGCGGCCTTCTATATGGTCGGCGGCATCGAAGAAGCGGTCGAAAAGGCCCAGAAGCTGGCGGCGGAAGCATAGATGGCGGAAAAGCTACATTTCTCCCTGGTCTCGCCTGAACACGAAATGTTTACAGGCGAAGTTGATCAGGTGGACGCCCCTGGCGCAGAGGGTGACTTCGGTGTTTTGGCCGGTCACGCCCCCTTTATGACGGCTCTGCGCGAAGGCGAGATCACTGTCCACAACAACGGAACCCTTATCCGCTACAGGATTCAGGGCGGTTTCGCAGATGTTACTCCCGAAGGCCTCACGGTGCTGGCGGAAAGCGCGACCGCCGTCTAAATTGGGCCTAACACCCGCCTCGCATTTGTCTCACAAATGTAATACAAGAGCGGAATAAGAGTAGGAGGAAACGACCTATGTCCAAGCTTATGACGCGCGTCATCGTGCCCGGCGCGATTGTGGCCCTGTTCGGCGCCATCGCGGTTCAGGCGCAGGATGAGCCGGCCGCCGCGCCGACCCTGCCGACCACCGGAGACGGCGGCGCGATCGTCAAATTGTTGACCAATGTCTGCAAGCCCGTGGTTGAAGGCCGTGGCGCCTTCGAGGCGCTTGCGACCTCAGCCGGCATGACCAAGGACAAGAATTCGGAAAACTACATCATGCCGCTGTCGCAGCGGCCCTATCAGATTTCGATGCACAAGCCGTCGAACCAGAACCTGTCCATCTGCGAAATGAACGTCGCCTATGCCCCCGGTTGGGACCAGCCGATCATCGACGCGTTGAACACCTGGCGGTTCCTGCACGCGCCACAGATGCACCTGCAGCGCAGCCAGATCGCCACCTTCAAGGACGCCAAGCGCACGACGCTCACCTGGGACAACTGGGAAAACCAGGGCGACGACGGCGTAATGGTCAGCGTGGCCTTCAACAAGGTCGCCAACACCGACGGCAGCCAGATCGTCCGCGGCGCCGACAGCGCGCTCATTCAGTACCAGCAGCGCGGCGCCCTGCCGGAAATGATCGCGGCGACCCGCGCGCGCAAGGCGGCGGAAGCCAAAGCCCAGGAAGAATATGCCAAGCAAAAGGCTGACTACGATCGCCAGATGGCCGAGTATCAGGCTCAGGTGAAGGCGGCCCAGGACGCGGCGGCCGCCCAGAATGCCGGCGCCGCCGCCACCCAGGGAGCAGCCGCCGCGCCCGATCCGCTGGCCGCTCAGTATCAGGCGGCTCTGCAGAATGCCCAGGGCGCAGCCGCCGCACCGAAGTAAGGCGCGCTGTTAATCAGGGAAAGAAGATCAAGCCGCCGCCCGGCGGCTTTTTCGCATCCAGTCGAGGCACGCGGTCGCGACGGCCTCCCAGCCGGGCTCGCCGATCAGCCAGTGGCTCATGCCCGCCATTGATCTCAACTCCCCACCGAGCCGCGTGGCAGTCGAAAGCACGCTGCCAGGACCATGGATGGGGTCAAGTTCGCCGGCGATGACCAGGGCGGGCGCACCTATCGCCGAGGCCTGGACATGAGTGCTCATGAACGGATCGAGCCACCAGTTGAAGGTTTCCCAGAGCGCCCGTCCACTCTCTGGAACCATCCGCGTGAAGATCGCCTTCTGCGTCGCCTGGGGCAGACGTCCCATACCGGAGGCGTCGAACAGAGCCAGCGTGGGCTCCATGGCCTGGAACCAGGGTGCGCCCAGGCTCATAAGGCCGAGCGAAACGACCGCCTCCTCCATCGATCCCCGGGCATCGCCCCAGGGCGCCGAGGGAGCCAGCAGGATAAGCCCTGAGACCGGCGCGCGGGCGGCGGCCAGCTGCGCGACCAGCCCGCCCAGCGAGTGGCCGACAACGACGGGCGGTTCGGGACAAGCCTCGATAATTGAGACGATCGCCCTGGAATAGTCCCGCACGGAAAGGCCGCAGACAGCGGCGCGCCCGCCGGGCCCGTGCCCCGGCAGATCCGGCGTCATGCAACGATGACCGGCGGCCTCGAACGGCGCCTTGAACGCCTCGAAAGCCCAGCCCCCGCAAAATGCGCCATGCACCATGATGACCGGCGCCGGCATCGATACTCCCGACAATACGTAACAAAGGTGGGCGACTCTGCCGGCCGCCTCGGTGAAAGCTTAACGCGCGCGGCGCCGGGCGCCACGGAAAATCCGGCTAGCGGGCCAAGGGGACCGCATATTCGCCAAAGGCCGCCACCACCTGCTCATAGGCCGTCCGTTTGAACGGCACGACCAGCTCCGGCGCCTGGTTCAGCGGCGCCCAGCGCCAGGCGTCGAACTCCGGCTCGTGATGGGCGTCCAGCCGCACTTCAGAATCTTCCCCGGTAAAGCGCAGCGCGAACCAGGCCTGTTTCTGGCCCTTCCACCCGCGCGCGGCCTTGCTGCCGGCGTAGTCCGCCGGAAAGGCATAGGTGATCCAGCCCTCGGTGCGGGCGAGGTAACTGACCGAGCTGACGCCGGTTTCCTCCTGGAGCTCACGCAGCGCCGCCTGGAACAGGTCCTCGCCCTCATCGACGCCGCCTTGCGGAAACTGCCAGACGTGGGGACCGCCCGCGTGGGCTCTGCGGCCCAGCCAGATCTCGCCGCGCAGGTTGAAGAGTACGATGCCGACGTTCGGGCGATAGACCGCCAGATCGAGCATCAGCGGCGGACAGTAACCGCCGAGGCGGGCGCCAGTTGATAACCCCGGGCCGACAGGCCCTGGGCCCATGTCGCCACCTGCTGGATGGTCAGCGAATAGGCAAAACCGGAACCCAGGGCCGAGCCGCGGCGCCCGGCGCTCTGCTCCAGCTGGCTGAGCTGGCTGCTGATCGCATCCCGGCCGGGCGCCTCGTCGATCACCCGGTCGGCCGAGGCGCGCGGAATCCCGCCGCCGCGCAGGCCCGCCAGGCCGTCGTCGATGAAGGCGAGGCCCCGGCGGCGAAGGCCGGTGGCGAGCGCCTCCATGGCCGCGTTCGAGGTCAGGAACTTCGAGCCCTGATAGTTGGTCACCCCAAAATAGCCGGTCGCCTTGGCCAGCAGTCCATCGAGCTTGGCCTGGGTCTCGTCGGCCCGCGCATTGGCCAGCAGCGTATCCGGCCCCGGATCGTCATTGGGATAGGTCTTGGGCTCCATGGGGATTTCCAGCATCACCTCATGGCCGCGCGCCCGCGCCTGATTGATCCAGCCCTGCAGGTTGCTGACCTGACCCACGGGGAAAGACAGGGTGATTTCCGGCGGCAGGGCCAGGGCCTGCTGGGTGCGCACTGGATCAAGGCCAAGCCCGCCGATCACGAGAGCCACCCTGGGTTTGCCGTTCGATAAGAACGGCCGGGCATAGGCCTGGGCCGGATTGCGGCCGTCCGGCGCGACAATAGGCAGCAATCCGGCGGGACTGGGCTGGGTCAGACCGGCGATCGGCGCCGGCGGCAGAGCCTGGGCCGAAGCGCCATCGAGCGGCAGCACCCGCTGCGTGCCGTTGGCAAGCGTGATCACCGCCGTGCCGCCATAAGGGTCTTCGGCCAGCGCCAGGCCGTCCATGGGAACCATGGTGATCTCGCCGGTCCCAATCATCTCGTCAGGCGCGGCCTCGGCGGCCAGATCGCTCGCGCCGGCCTGGCCCAGCGCGACAAAGACGCTGGGGGCGCCGGCTCTGGGATCACCGGTGGCGACCAGCACGCCCAGCGAGGCAAACAGCAGCAGGGCCGCGGCGCCCGCGCCCACATAGGGGTTGGCCACCGGCAGGGCGGCGATTTTCGTCCACAGCGAGCCGCCATCGATAGCGGCGGCGGCCGAGGCGGTCTGGGGTGCGAAACGGGGTTTTTTCGAGAACATGAAGACGCCTGGAATCTGGTCTTCGAGCCTGCCGGTTTATGGTTAACAAACGAAAAACGGCGGGGCTTTTGGCCCCGCCGCAATCCCTTGTCTTACAAAGGCGATTACTGCTTCGGCGCGGCCTTGGTTTCGGCGGAGGGGGCCGCATTCGGCGCGGTTGACGCCGCAGCGCCGGCCGGAGCCGGAGCCGCCGCTGTCGAGCCACCCGCCGTCCGCGCCTGGAAGCGCGCCAGACCCGGAATGTTCGGGCCGGCGGCGGCCAGCTTGGGCAGGCCAGGCACCTTGGGCGTATTGGCGACCGAGCCGTGCTGCACCACAGCGATGGCGCGGGTCAGCTGGAAGTCACAGTCCTTGCCCTTGGCGACAACCTGCGGCCGGGTGAGCCCGGTGCAGGCCTTCTCAAAGTCTTCTGGCGGCGCCTCGGCCCCGTCGTGCGCTCCGCGCCGCGACTTGCCGGTGTCGGCGTCCAGCGCGTTCCACTGCGAAGCCTCGCTGGCCTGATAGGTCTGCTTGGCCAGGTTCTCGGCCTCGGCGCGGCTCGAAGCCACCTCCAGGTCCGGCGAAATGCCGGTCCGCTGAATCGAGCGACCCGACGGCGTATAGTAGCGCGCCGTGGTCAGCTTCAGCGCCCCGTCCTGGCCGCCGTGCAGCGGGATCAGGGTCTGCACCGAGCCCTTGCCATAGCTGGTGACGCCAACCACTTCGGCCCGGCGACGGTCCTGCAGGGCGCCGGCGACGATTTCGGCCGCCGAAGCCGAGCCCGAATTGACCAGCACCACAATCGGCTTGCCATTCAGAATGTCGCCAGCCCGGGCGTTGTAGCGCTCAATATCCGAAGCGTCGCGTCCGCGCTGCGAGACAACCTCGCCGCCGTCGAGGAACAGGTCCGAAACCGAAACCGCCTGATCGAGCAGGCCGCCCGGGTTGCCGCGGAGGTCGAGCACCAGGCCCTTCATGCGCGGGTTTTCGGTCAGCAGGCGCTGAACTGCGGCGCGGGCTTCATTGGTGGTCTTTTCGTTGAAGCCGGAACCCAGCTTCAGATAGCCCACGTCGCCCTCCAGCCGCGCGGTCGCGGCCTTGGGCTTGATGATCTCGCGCTTCAGCGTCACGTCGAACGGATCGACGCCTTCGCGGGCCAGCGTCAGGGTGATGTTCTGCCCCGGCTCGCCCTTCATCTTGTTGATCGCTTCGTTCAACGGCTGGCCGAGAATGCCCGAGCCGTCGATGGCGATGATGAAGTCCCCCGACTGGATGCCAGCGCGGCTCGCGGGGGTGTCTTCCATCGGCGAGATGACGCGCACGGCGCCTTCTTCCTGGGTCACTTCCAGACCAAGGCCGCCATAGGAGCCCTTGGTGGTGTCCTGCATGTCGGAATAGGCCTTGGCGTCGAGATAGCTCGAGTGCGGATCGAGCGAGGCCAGCATGCCGTCGATGGCCGCCTTGATCAGCTTGTCGTCATCGACCGGCGTCACATATTGGGTCCGCGCCTGTTCCAGGATGCTGTCGAACAGCTCGTAGCGGCGCAGCTGGGCGCTTGAGTTGACCTCGGTGCGCGCGTTCGCGACAGCCCCGATATAGGCCATGCTGCTGGCGCCGAGCACAAAGGCCGTCGCGCCGATGAGCAGAGTGTTGCGTTTCATAACCGCTCCTGAAAAACCGAACCCACTGAACGCCATAACCTTTTAGGCGTCTAGCCTTGATTACGCGTTTACCCGCCGATTGCGGCGAAAAATCGGGCGGGATCGACCGGATCGCCGCCTTTTCGGACTTCCAGATAGAGCTCCGGCCCATCCTCGCCCGTGTTTTGAGCGGGGGCGGCGGCCATTCGGCCCAGCGGCTGTCCGGCCGCGACAGTTTGTCCCGTAGCGGTGGCGAGCGAACGCATCCCGGCCACCACAAGATGATAGCCGTCGCCGATGTCGAGAATCACCACGTGCTCCCAGCCCGGCAGGGCCCCGGCATACTCCACCCGCCCGCTCGACGGCGAAGCGACGGCGGCGTTTCGAGCGGTCGCCCACACCCAGCCCTGGATCGGCCCGCCGCGGGCCGGATCGTTGAATTTGGCCGAAGGCGCGCCGGCGACCGGCGCGGTGAATCGCCCGGGCGGGGTGGTGCGCAGACCGATCTCCGGCCGGGCCGCGGCGGCGCGCAGGTTTTGCGCCCGGGCCGAGACCGCCATGGCGTCGGGCCCCTCGCCGTCATCGCCCAGGCGCTTTTGCAGCGCCAGACGCTGGGCGATCAGGCCCTCAATGCGCGAGGCGCGGTCGGCGACCTGGCTTTCCGAGGTGAACAGGGCCTCTGATGCGGTGGCCGCCTGGCGCCGAGCCTTGGCGGCGGTCTCGACTTCGGCGGAAAAGCCCTTGGCCCGGCGCTGCAGCTCGGGCGTGACGGCGCGGATCAGAATCGCGGCGCGCACCGCCTTGCGGGCGTCCTCGGGGTGGATCAGCAGGGCCGGCGGCGGATTGCGCCCATACATCTCCAGGGCGCTGAGCAAATGGGAAAGCTCGTTCTGATTAGCGCCCAGGCGCGATCGAAGCTGCGCCTCCTGGGCGTTCAGCGCCTCGAGCCGCGCCCGGTCGGCGCCCAGGCCATCGCCGCCGCGGGCCTGTTCGGCCACCAGTCGCACCAGCTCGCGCGACACCGATTCCAGCTGGCTGGTCACCTGCGCGGCCTCAGCTTGCGACAGCGGCCGCGGGGTCTGGGCCGAGGCCGCCGAGGCGGTCAGCACAGCGAGGACAAGAGCGAGTCTGCGGGCCATTTGCGTGGCCCAGTCTAGCTCAGTCGCGGTGATAGGGTGAGCCCGAAAGAATGGTCACCGCGCGATAGACCTGCTCGGCCAGCATCACGCGCACCAGGGCATGCGGCCAGGTCTGGACGCCGAAGGCGAGGGTCTCGCGGGCGTCCTGCAAAATCGAAGCATCGAGCCCGTCCGCCCCGCCGACCACCAGCACCAGGTGGCGCACCCCGTCATCACGCAGCCGGGCGATCCGCTCGGCAAAGGCGCGCGAGGAAAGCGCCTTGCCGTGTTCGTCACAGGCGATGAGATGAGCCTGGTCGATCTGCGCGCGCAGAACTTCGGCCTCGGCGGCCTTGCCGGGCTTTTTCGCCTCGACCTCGACGATGGAGATGGGACCCAGCCCCAGGGATCGGCCCGATGCGGTCGCCCGCTCGGCATAGTCACGCGCGAGCTCGGCCTCCGGGCCTCTGCCCAGCCGGCCGACGGCGAGCAGGGTTATCTTCAGTTTGCTTCCGCCGCCCGGTGGCGGGAATCGACGGCCCAGATCTTCTCGATGTTGTAGAACTGGCGCACTTCGGGGCGGAACAGGTGGACGATCAGATCGCCCGCGTCGATCAGCACCCAGTCGTTGTGCGGCATGCCTTCCACCCGGGCGCGGCCAAAGCCGCCATCCTTCAGAGCGCGCAACAAATGGTCGGCCAGGGCGCCGACATGGCGGTGCGAACGGCCCGAGGCGACGATCATGCGATCGGCCATGGAGCTCTTGCCCTCGAGGTCAATCGACACCACGTCCTCAGCCTTGTCGTCATCCAGTTTGGCGAGAACCAGCTTTTCCAGAACGGCCGCGGTAAGCGGGCCGGAACGGTCTTTCGGCGCGGCCTTGGCCTTGCCGGCGGGCGCACGAGGCGCGGATTGGGGGCTCAGCTTGATCTCCTTGGGCCGCCGTTACTAAAGCGGTGTCCTAGCACGCATTCGCAGCGCGGTCGATGAGGCGCCGACCAGCGGGCTTTTCAGGAACCGCGCGCGGCCACTGGCGCGCAGCATCCGCCCCCCCGGCGCCAGCCGCCCGCGCACCGTCGAGCCAGGCCTTGGGACGACCACGAGCTCGACCAGATCGGGCAGTTCCCGCCATTGCCGCCAGTGGTGAAGCCCAGTCAGATTGTCCGATCCCATCAGCCAGAAGAAGCGCACGCCGCGATAGCGCCGCCGCAGCCAGCGCAGGGTGTTGACCGTGTAGGTTGACCCCAGATCGGCCTCGAGCCCGCTCACCGCATCGCGCCGCGAGGCCAGCTTCCGCACCGCCGCCAGCCGCTTCGCCAGCGACAGTTCCGCCGCTGATTTCAAAGGATTTTTCGGCGACACCAGCCAGACGATCTTGTCCAGCCCCATCGCCGCCCGGGCCGTCTCCGCCACATGCCGGTGCCCCTCATGCGGCGGATTGAACGACCCGCCGAGCAAGCCGACGCGCATGTCGCGATAAAGGGAAAAACCGGGACGCAGCCGGCTCAGCGCCGCACCTTCGGATCGCTCTGCCGAACGCGCGTGCGCACCGTAAAGACGCCGTCTCCGGACAGCACGGCGCCGCGCGCGAACAATCGCCCGTTCTCCCAGTTGGAAAGCCCCAGCTCCGGCCGGTTCAGCGCATACTGCCCGTCCACCCAGCGGGTGAACCCATCGCCGACGAAGGGCGCGTTGACCGACTGCCAGAACGCCTCCTGGGCGGCCGGTTCCTGCGAAATCAGGCTCGCGGCCAGCCCCGGGCTATACCGATTGAAAAGGGCGACCGCCGTCGCGACGTCGGGCACGATGACCAGCGTCACTTCCGGTGAGCCTTCCCATTCCCATTCGCTCGCCAGCTCGTCTTCACGAATGACATCGGCGGCGGCCTCGCGGCCAGGTCCTTCGGCGTGCAGGATGGTCACTTCGTCCTCGAACCAGGCCTCGGGCACGTAGCCTTCGGACCCCTTCACCACATGCAGTTTGCTCGCCGTGCTCAGCGCCTCGCCGGCCCGCACGATGGCGTCGAGAAAGACCGGTACGAGGTCGCGCGCGCGGGCCTCCACGATGCAGCAGACATTCAGGGTGTTGCAGACCTTGCGGTCCAGCGAGGCCTCGACCACGGCGGCGAAACGCGCCGCGTCGGCAGAGCTATCCGCCACCATCCAGGCCCCGCCCGTGCCATGCAGGCTCACCGGCGTTCCCGTCTGCCGCGCCACCGCGCCCAGCTGGGCGACCGCGGGACCAGACCCGCGCGCCACCGCCAGCGCCAGCCGCTTATCGGAAAACATCGCCCAGCCCGCCGAACGCTCGGGGCTGTCGACCAGCACCGCCGCGCCCTGCGGCAAGCCCGCCTCTTTCAGGGCGGGGTCCAGCGCGGACTTCACGATCGCCTGGGCCGTGCCCAGCGCGTCAGACCCGATCCGGAACACCACCGTATTGCCCGAGCGCAGCACCCCCGTCGCGTCAGCAAATACATTCGGCCGGCCCTCGAAGACAAAACCGACGACGCCCAGCGGCGCGGTCACCTGCTCGACGCTCCAGCCCGCATGGTCGATGTGTTCAACCACGCGCCCGCGGGCTGGCGCGGCGTCCTGCCACTGCCGCAGACCCTCGATCATTGCCCGGCGCATCTTGGCGTTGGCCACGAGTCGGGTGGTGGAACGCCCCTTCGCTTTGGCGGCCTCAACATCGGCGGCGTTGGCCTCGGCGATGGCGGACCAGGCGGCATCGTCAGCGAGCTTTCCTGCGAACAGTTCGAAAAACCGGGTGATTTGCTCATCGCTGACCAAAGCCAGTCCCGCGAACGCCTCGCCCGCGCGCCCGACCGCGCTGTCGGTGATCGCCTGAATAGCCGCCGGCACATGCAAGAGGTCGCCGGTGTCCTGAATAACGATCAGCCGGTCACCGGCCCTGAACGCCGCCGCCAGCGAATCCGACACGCGCGCGACCTTATCGCCCCCAAAGGGAACGATCTGGCCGGCGGTCAATTTTTCGAGCATCTGAGCCATGCTAGAGCCCTTCCCGCTCACGATGGGTCAAGATATCATCGTGAGTGGACAAGAAGGGCTCCCAGGTTAAAGCGACGACCCTGTTCTTCCCATCTGGCTCGCCAGATGGGAGAGGGTCTAGCGCCGATTTGGCGGTTGCAGCGCGTGCTGGCAAGTGTAGCGCATGAATTCCACCCGCAGAGCCCTGATCGCCGGCGCCGCCGGAATGCTCGCGGGGCCCGCTCTGGCCCAGCCCGCTTTCCCGCCGATCCCCTTCCGGCGCACGGCTGGCTATCAGGGCTGGGCGCCGCCGGGCGCGCAGGACCGGCTGCCGCTGGAAGCGCCGGTGATTTTCGAAAACGGCCGGCAAGCCCCGCTCGGCGCCTGGATGGGGGGCCGGCCAACATTGCTCATCCTCTGGGCGCTCTGGTGCACCCCGTGCCTGGCGGAAAAGAAACCCGAGGACGATCTCCTCCTGCGCCTGCGGATGGCCGGGTCACGCACCAATCTCCTCGCCCTGCAGTCCTACGACAACCAGCCGATCGGCGAGGCCCGCACCATGCTGGAGCGGCTCGGCGCCCGCAGCCTGCCGCTGGCCCGCATGACCCCGGAGGCCGAAGCCAAGCTCGCCTACCTCACCGGCGCTCAGGCCGGCGCCGCGCGCAGTAGCATCACCCTGCCGGCCATGGCGCTCGTCGCCAGCGACGGCCGAGAAATCGCCCACCACGCCGGCAAGATGGCGCCCCTCCCCGGCCGCCCCAACTGGTTCGTCACCCCCCAGGCTTTCGAGATGCTGATGCGGATTGGTAAGGAGTTCTAGCGCAAGCCCCAATGCACGCCTCGAGCGCGGCTGAAATAAGTACACAGAGGACACGGAGGCCCTCGGGCAAGCCCGAGGACATGCACGGAGATCACGGAGTGTAGGAGCGCGCTCAGGCCCTCCGTGTCCTCCGTGTCTCCTCCGTGATCTCCGTGTACTTATTTTGAAGGCGCCTGCGGCGCGCGCGGAGAACGACGTCTAGCGCCGGGCCAAGGCCAGATCATCGGCGTGGATCAGCACCGCGCCTTCGGAATAGCCTAGCGCCGCCTCGATATCTCCGGACTTCAGCCCCTTGATCTTTTCGGCCTCGGCCGCGTCGTAGCGGGCCAGTCCCCGGCCGATTTCGGCGCCGTCCGGCCCCCGCACCACCACCGCGTCGCCGCGCTCGAAGCGGCCCTCCACGGCGCGCACGCCCGCCGGCAGCAACGATTTGCCCGACAACAGCGCACGGGCCGCGCCGTCATCGACCACCAGCGCGCCCTGCGGCGCCAGCGATCCGCCCAGCCATTGCTTGTAGGCCGCCGCCGGCGTGCCTATGGCCGCGAACAGGGTGGCGAGCGCACCGTCCTCGACCGCCTTCAAGGGCTCAGGCCGCGAACCCAGCGTGATCAGCGTCGCGCACCCCGCGTGGCTTGCAATCCGCACCGCCGCCAGCTTGGTCTCCATACCGCCGGTGCCGACCCCGGCTCCGGCGTTTGCGCCGCCGGCCATGGCTTCGATCTCGGGCGTGAGGGATTCGATCAGCGGGATATGCTTCGCGGCCGGATCACGGCGCGGGTCGGCCGTGTAAAACCCGTCCACATCCGAGAGCAGCACCAAGAGGTCCGCCCCGATCATCTGGGCGACGCGCGCCGCCAGCCGGTCGTTGTCGCCATAGCGGATCTCCTCGGTGGCCACCGTGTCGTTCTCATTGACCACCGGGATCAGGCCGCAGGTCAGCAGCGTCTCGATGGTCGCCCGCCCGTTAAGCCAACGGCGGCGCACCTCGGTATCGTCGCGGGTCAGCAAAATCTGCGCGCAGGTCAGGCCGTACGGGTAAAACGCCTTTTCCCAGGCATGCATGAGCAGGCTTTGTCCGGCGGCGGCGGCGGCCTGCTTGTGGGCCAGTTCAAGCTTGCCCTTGCCAAGGCCCAGACGCCCCCGGCCCAGCGCCACGGCGCCCGACGAGACCACCAGCACCTGCTGGCCGCGCAGGCGCAGCCGGGCGACATCGGCGGCGAAGTCCGAGAGCCATTTGTCGTCCACCCAGCCGGTGGCCTCGTCGACGACCAGTGCCGAGCCGACCTTGATGACCACGCGTTTGGCGGAAGAAAGCCCGGTCACGGCCGCCAGTCCGGGGCTTGCGGCATGGCTTCGCGCCGCTCATCGGCCCGCCGCTCATTGACCATGCGCGCGGCGGTGCGCAGGAGCGTTGTCACCCCCTCGCCCGACACCGCAGAGATCAGGAACGGCTCGGCCCCCGCCGCCTTTTTCAACGCCTTGGCCTTGGCTTTGCGCTCCGCCTCATCCAGCGCATCGATCTTGTTCAGCACCACCAGCACCGGCTTTTCACCCAGGCCTTCGCCATAGTTTCGCAATTCCTGGCGAATAGTCTTGTAGGCCCCCACCACGTCGTCCTGGGTTCCGTCGATCAGGTGGATCAGCAGCGCCGTACGCTCAACGTGGCCGAGGAAGCGCACGCCGAGGCCCGCGCCTTCGGAGGCGCCTTCGATCAGACCAGGGATATCGGCGATGATGAACCGCTCGCCTTCGGACAGATCCACCACGCCGAGGTTCGGCACCAGCGTCGTGAACGGATAGTCGGCGATCTTGGGCCGCGCGGCGCTGGCGGCCGCCAGCAGGGTCGATTTCCCGGCATTGGGCAGGCCCGCCAGCCCCACATCAGCGATCAGTTTCAGCCGCAGCCAGATCCACAGCTCCTCGCCGGTCTGGCCGGGATTGGCGTATTCGGGCGCCTGGTTGACCGGCCCCTTGAAGCGGTCGTTGCCCCAGCCGCCGTTGCCGCCTTTCAGCAAGAGCACGCGCTTGCCCACATGGTCCATGTCGTGGAGCAGGGTCTCCTTGTCCTCATCCAGCACCTCGGTGCCGACGGGCACTTTCAGCACCACGTCATCGCCATTGGCCCCGTGCCGGTTGCGGCCCATGCCGTGCACGCCGGTGCCGGCCTTGAAGTGCTGATGGTACCTATAATCGATCAGAGTGTTCAGCCCATCGACCGCCTCGATCCACACATCCCCGCCCTTGCCGCCGTCGCCGCCATCGGGACCGCCGTATTCGATGAACTTCTCCCGCCGAAAAGACACGGCCCCGCCGCCACCGTCTCCGGCGCGCACATAGATCTTGGCCTGGTCGAGAAATTTCATGAGCGTCTTATGGAGGAGGACGGGGGTTGGAGGGAAGAACAGAAGCTTCGACCACAAATTAGTTCGTCATCCTCGGGTTGGCCGCGTGGCCAATACCGAGGATGACGACTTAAATGTGGGTCACGCCAGCCAGACCATCATCCGGGTCGGGACGAGCATCCCCTCAGCCGGGTTGCAGCGTAGCTCGACGTCGCCGGTGTAGAGAAAGCCGGCCTTGATCAGCAGGCTGGCAAGCGCCTCGGCGCCGGTCTTGTGGCCGGCGAGGACCACCTTGCGGCCCCAGTTGTCACGCGCCCAGGCCAGCGCCGCCGGCGCCGCTTCGGTCGCGTAGCCGTTGCCGCGGTGGATCGGCGCGATCCAGCAGTTGATCTCGGTATAGCGGCCGCGGGCTTTGAAGCCGATCACGCCGACAATCTCCCCACCCTGCCGCTCGATGACAAAGGCCTTGCGGTCCTCGTCGAACGGATTGGCGGGGACAAGTGCGCCGGCCTCGGCGCTCCAGGCCGAAAGAACCTGGGCGTCACGGGACGCGGCCTCGCGAAGCGTGAGGCGCTGGGTGGTTATGGGAGCAGGTTGAAAGCTGCACATCTGACTGACCTCCCTTTGTCCACTGACGGGACATGTGGGTTGCGAAAACGAAGCGGGGAGCCCGGCGTTCCGGACTCCCCGCTGGAGTTTTCTGTCCGGACCGCCTGATTTTCTAAGGCGCGATCCGAAACTGTAAGGTTTTCAGATCGCTAGTTCGGCGCTGCCTTTGCGGCAACGTGTACGTAACAACGGTTGTCACGCTTGGTTTCAAAGGCTACGGCGCCCGGGACGAGCGCAAAGAGGGTGTGATCCTTGCCCATGCCGACATTGACGCCCGGCCAGAACTTGGTGCCGCGCTGACGGATGATAATGTTGCCCGGCACGACGTTCTCGCCGCCGTACTTCTTCACGCCGAGGCGCCGGCCGTCAGAATCGCGCCCGTTGCGCGAGGAGCCGCCTGATTTCTTGTGAGCCATCTGTCTGGTCTCCTACTTCTTGGCTTTCGGAGCAGCCTTGGGAGCTGCCGCCTTGGCCGGAGTTTTCTTTTCAGCCGCCGGAGCGGCCTTTGCCTTGGGGGCCGCGGCCTTCTTTTCCGCCGCCGGTTTCGCTTCCGCCTTGGGAGCCGCCGCCTTCTTGGCGGGAGCGGCCTTCGGGGCTTCAGCCGCGACTTCGGCCGGAGCCGGAGTGGCCTTGGCCTTCGGGGCGTCCTTGATCTTCTTGGCCGGGGCCGGAGCCGCCTTGACCTTTGCCGGCTTCACCGTCCGCTCACCCAGGTTACGGGCGCGGGCGTCGAGTTCGGCCTTGGTGGTCAGATCGACCGTGCCGTCCCACTTGTCGGTCTTGCCGGCGCCGGCGACCGAGGTGACGCGCACCACGGTTTCCAGCTGGCGATGGCCTTTGGTGCGGCGATAGCCCTGGCGGCGGATCTTCTTGAGGATCTTCACCTTGTCGCCCTTGCGGGTCTCGATCAGGGTTCCGCCCACGGAGGCGCCCTTCACGGTGGGCTCGCCAAGCGTGACCTTGCCGCCATCGCCCAGCATCAGCACATCACCGAAGCTGACCGCGTCGCCGGCCTTGCCATCAAGCTTTTCCACCACGAGCAGATCGCCCGCCTGGACCTTGTATTGTTTTCCGCCGGTGCGGATGACCGCGTACATCTTGAAAAGCCTTTGCCCGCAAAAGAAAGCGCGCCCGCAAGGACCCCCTGCGGGCGAGAGGGGGGCTTTATACAAACAAGCGCCCGTGGGTCAAGGCGCATTCCCTTTCGCGACACATGTCTCGCAACCGCTGCGGTTCTTAACCATGGGCTGTCTCACAATTGCACGATATTCGCCTTATTGGTCGCATGACGCACGCTGCGGGTGTTTGGAATTGACCTCAAGCCTGGTCTGAGGCCCTCAGGGGTTTGAACCAGAGGCGTACCATGACGTTGAAGAAGCCATTGCTGAAGGTGTTGCTCGTCGGTCCGCGCACCCAGCTCTTCGTGACGCTGACGGCGGTTCTGTGCACCCTGACGGCGACGGGGCTGAGTCTGGCCGCCCTTGCGCAACGGGGCGCCCGTTCGTCCGCCTCGCCGGGATTTATCGCAGAGCTTGGCGTCTTTTCTCTGTTGTTTCTGGCGCTGGTTTATGGCGGCCTGATCTATCAGGTAGCCCGCGCCGGCTACTTCTGGCGGTTGATCCGCCGCCAGTTCACGAATGAGACAGTCACGCTGGCGTCCGCGCGACCGCTCACGGTTCTCATTCCTTCATACAAGGAAGAGCTTTCGATCCTAAGGCAGACCGTCGTCTCGGCGGCGCTGCTTGACTATGCTGATCGCCGTATCGCGGTTCTGCTGGACGATCCTCCCCAGGGCTCGCCCGAGGATATGGCGGCGCTGGCGGCGGCCCGCATCGAGGTAAGCCGCCTGCACGAACAGTTCGCGGCTGCCGCCGGGCCGTTGCAGGCCGAGCTTGAGAGCTTCCTCACCCGGCGCAAAAGCCGCCACACGCGCGCCGATCTCGAAGCCCAGCGCCTCTCCCGGCTCTATGAAGAGGCCGCCTGTTGGATCGAGGACCAGGCGGTTCAGTGGATCTGCGGCAATCACCACGCCGAGCGGTTTCTGTCGAGCCGGGTCATCCAGCGCGTCGCCGCCGAACTGCGACATTCGCGCGAAACCCTTGTGGGCGCTCGATTGTCTCTCGTTGAGGCGCAGGCGCACTACTGGCGGCTGGCCTGCCTGTTCAGGGTTTCCATCACCAGTTTCGAGCGCAAACGATACTCAAACCTGTCGCATGCAGCGAACAAGGCGATGAATCTCAACGCCTATATCGGCCTGATCGGCGGACATTACCGCGAGGGCCGTGACGGCCCGCATATGGCGCTAAACGCCTGCTCGCCGGGCGAGGCGACACTGTCTGTCCCGCCGGCCGATTTCCTGCTGACGCTCGACGCCGACAGCGTGCTGACGCCGGATTATGCGCAAAAGCTGATGGCGATCATGCAGGCCGACGAGCGCATCGCGGTCGCCCAAACGCCATATTCGGCTTTCCCCGGCGCGCCGGGCGCGCTTGAACGCATCGCCGGAGCGACGACCGACCTGCAGTACATCGTCCACCAGGGGTCCTGCGCTTTCTCGGCTGCCTATTGGGTAGGCGCCAACGCCCTGCTCCGCCGCGAGGCGCTTGTCGACATTCGCACCTTCACGGAGGAACGCGGACGCCAGGTTCCGGTCTTCATCCAGGACCGCACGGTCATTGAGGACACCGGCTCAACCATCGATCTGATCCGGCGCGGCTGGCGGCTGCACAATCACCCGGAGCGTCTGGCCTACAGCGCCACGCCGCCCGATTTCGGCTCGCTGGCGATCCAGCGGCGGCGCTGGTCCAACGGCGGACTGATCATCCTGCCGGACCTTATCCGCCACGCCCTGCGCCTGAAGAATGGGCCCAGCCTCGGCGAAGCGCTGATCCGCGCCCATTATCTTGTCTCACCGGCGTTGGCCAATCTTGCCCTGGTCATGCTGTTGTTCTTGCCCTTCGATCCTCGGCTTTCGATCGTCTGGTTGCCCCTGACCGCAGCCCCGTACTTTCTCGTCTACGCCCTTGATCTGAAAGCCAGCGGCTATGGCTGGAGAGACCTGCTGCGCGTCTACGCGCTCAATCTCTTGCTGTTGCCGGTCAATCTGGCCGGCGTGTTCGACTCCTTGCGCCAGCTCGTCACCGGCAAAAAGAGTCCGTTTGCGCGCACTCCCAAAATCGAGGGACGGACCGTGACGCCCCGGGCCTATGTGCTCTTCCAGTGGCTGGCGGTCTCGCTCCTGGCGCTGTCGATCAGCGGTGACCTTGCCCAGGGCGCCTACGGTCACGCCGTCCTGTTGGCGGTGAACATCTCGGTCTTCAGCTACGGCTACCTTTGCTTCCTGGGCTGGCGCGATGCCTGGCGTGACCTTGCCGGAGGCGGCAAACCCGACGCCGGGCCGGACATCGCGATCGCGTCCCGCCCCGCGTCATCATGGGGTACGGCGGGCGCTGAACCGGCTTATGTGAGCACCGATTAGGCCTGACCAGGCAGATCGACGAAAATTTGGGATTTTACCGGAATCGAGGTCCCTTAGGTCGCCATGACCGGCTGGCTCACCCTATCGCGGCGAAGGCTGCTCACACTTGTCGGCCTTGGCGCCATCGCCGAGCCGGCGGCGGCTATGGCCGACGAAGCCGGATCGGCCGCGGTCACGGCCCAGCCGGAACGCGAGGTCTGGAAGCACTTCTTCGCCGTCCAGCGCGTGTGGGCCTACATCGACCGCCACTCCATAAAGCCCGGCGAAACCTTCAACCTCATGCTGGCGCAAGGCCCAGCCGAACCAGGGCGCCGCGTCTGGGTCGAGTTCTTCCGCATCGGCGAGGGCGAGCCCCTGCTGGTATGGAAGAGCCCGGCGTTCGAAACCAAAGCTCACGCCGCCGCCAGGACCGCCGCCGCACTTGGTCCCGGCTGGCCGCCGGCGCTCGCGAACGTGGACACCCGCACCTGGCCTCCCGGCTGCTATTCAGCCGACGTCGTCGAAGACACCACGGGCATCCGCGACGTCCAGGTCGTGCAGTTCATTGTCGCCAACCCTCGCCGGGGGGCGGACATTCTGGTTCGCCTCGGGACCAACACCTACCAAGCCTACAACAGCTGGGGCGGTCATTCTCTTTATCCGTCCGAGAGCGACACGCAGCGCGGCCAGATGGTCGCTTTCGACCGGCCGTGTGGTCCGGCCTTCTTCGAATACGACGCTTTCCTGGTCTCCTGGCTGGAGGGCGTGGCCCGCCGCCGGGGCTGGCGGGTCGACTATGCGTCGAACTTCGACGTTCACGCCAACCCGCTTCTGTTGTCGCGCTACCGGCTGGTGATCAGCGCCAGTCACGATGAATACTGGAGCGCGGAGGAGTTCGACGCTTTCGAGCAGCGCATCTTCCGGGAGGGCAAGGCCACGGCGTTCCTTGGCGCCAACGCCGCCTACTATCAGGTGCGATACGCCGATCTGAACCGCCCGCCGAAGGGCGCCGATTATGGCCGCCAGATGGTTTGCTACAAGACCCTGTCCGATCCCATCGCCGGCAGGGTGACGGCGCGGGAAGCCGATCGCCTCGCCACGGCGCGCTTTCGCGAGGGCGCGCGGCGGCCTGAAACCATGCTGCTGGGCGGCGCTTACCAGAGCTGGTTCGACCCCTCGTCCGGGCAGCGGCCTGCCTATCGGGTGGCCTCGACAGACCTGCCGCCCTTCCAGGGCGTGGGATGGGCCGAAGGTGATATCGCCGCCGACGTGGTGGGTTATGAATGGGATAATCGCGATCCCGACGGCGACGGCGCGCGGCTGCATGATCCGGCCCGCTCTATCAACGCTGCCATAGACCCGGCGGCCGTCAAGGTCCTGTTCCGCGGAGAGGCCGTCGATTCCGCCGGCAAGCCCGGCCGGGCCGAGGCGGTTTATTACCGCAGCGCCGCCGGGGCCAAGGTATTCGACGCCGGCGCCATCCGCTGGGCCTGGGGCCTGGGCAAACCAGGCTTTGCCAACCTGAAATTCCGGCAGTTCAACGAAAACCTGATCGCCTGGCTGCTGACCGCCGGGCGATAGGCTTCTAGCGTCGCTTCGGCCGGAACGCGATCAGCACATTGCCAGGCGGCTCGCCGAAGCGGGCGTAGCCGGACTCCACGAACAGGGCGCCGTCGCCGGCCGCATAGGGCGCTGAATCCAGCGCCCCGCCCTTGCCCACAACGCCATTGACGGTGTTCGGCCAGGCCTTGTTGGTCTGGTATTCGAAGAGCACCGCGCCCGTAACATTGTCGAAGATGCGCAGCATGCCGCCGTTGGTGCCCGTGACCACCGCATTGTCGATCAGCAGGGGCGCCGGCGACATGCCGACCCGGCAGGGCGTTCCGCCGCCTCTCCCAGCGCCGCCACGGCCAGCGGCAGGCGCCGCGCCTTCACCGACCGCCGCCGCGGGCGCCGCTGCACCACCGCGTGCGGGAGCCGCTCCACCACGACCAGCAGCGCCGGCCGCGCCACCACGCCCCGCGCCAGCCGCCGCGGCCGGAGCCCGGGGCGGCGGCATCATCGGCGCGTCGATGTGCAGCATGCGGTTTTCAGGGGTCGGCCGCGTCGCCGCCGCCACCGGCAGGTCCGCACCGCAATCGCGGGCGTTGGGCTTGTAGCTCCATTCGATCTCGCCGGTATTGGCGTTGACCGCGTGCATCCCCGGGCCCCAGTTCGGGCTGCCGCCCGTACCCTGGCCATCGTTCAGCGGCGCGAAAATGCGCGTCCCGTCATAGGCGATGCCCCAGCGAATGCCGCCGCCGGCCGATCCCCGCCCGATCTTGTTCGACCAGACCAGCGCGCCCGTATCTGGATTGAGCGCCCAGAGCGCGCCCGATTTCTGCGGCCCGATGACCAGCTCGCGCCCGTCCGGGGTTTTCACCAGCATCGAGGTCGCGCCGAAGTCGAAGTCGGGGCTCTGGTACTCGCCCGGGAAGTCACAATTGGCCGCTCGCCCGCCGCAGGCATAGTTCCAGATGTCGGACTTGGTGGCCTGGAACACCCATTTCCGCTCACCGGTGTTGAGGTCATAGGCGATGATCGAATCCGACGTATCCGTCGGCGGCCAGGAGGTATTTTCGCCGGTGCCCACATAGATCAGGTGGCGTTTCAGATCGATCACCGGGCTCGACCAGATGATCGCGCCCGAGGGGCCCCACTGCTGGGTGCCGGTGCGGCTCAGCTGCTGTTTGGTGGCGTCGGGCATGGTGCGCCCGGTCCACAGCTTGCGGCCCGTCGCCAGATCCAGCGCGACCACCGCGCCCTGTCCCCGGCAGCATTCATAGAAGTCCGGCGAGGCGTAGTTGACCTCAATGGCTGATAAGGGCGCTATCACCTTGCCCTCGGCCACCATCGGCGCGCCGGTGATGCGGTTGAGGTCGGTCAGCTTCACATCCGTGCGCCACACCCGCTGGCCGTTGGTCGCATTGACCGCGTGGATGAAGCCGCCAGCGTCGCCCATCAGGATCATCGCCGGCTTGCCCTTGGCGGCCTCGGCGAAGGTGAGCGAGGAGCGCAAGGTCATTTCCGAGCCGTAGGACCACTTCACGCAGCCGGTGCGGGTGTCCAGCGCATAGAGATAGCCCGGGTCGGTGGCGGCGATGAACACCGTGGTTCCCACCACGATCGGCTGGGAGCGCATATTCACGGTCTGCGGGAAGGCGATCACCCACGAGGGCTCCAGGTTCGCCATGTCGGCCTTGGTGAGGCCCGACTGCGCCGTGGTCAGCGACCGGTTGTTGTTCGGCGTGATGCCGAAGCTGATCGAAGAGCGGGTGGCGCGGGGGGAGAGGTCGACCCGGCGCTTAGCCGTCGTGCACATGGCCTTGTCGACCCAGCCGTTGACGCTCTGCGGATCGTTCGGCAGCCAGTCGATGATGGCCTGCAGGTCGGCCGGCGGCACCAGCCGCGCCTGCTGCTTCATGTAACCCAGTTCCAGGGTGTAGCGGATGTTGGCCTTGGAAAGGCCCCGCAGCGATTCCGTCGCCGGCGCGCCCTGCACCCCGCCGTTGTCGTGGCAGGATCCGCACCAGGCATGGAAGGCCGCCTCGCCCTGGGTGGTGTTGGCGGCTTTCAGAGCCGGTACGGCGCCCGCCGGCTGCTGCGCCACCGCATAGGCCGAAACCGACCCGGTAATCACCGTCACAGCGGCAATCGCGATCAGGCCCTTGTATCTGGCAATCGTCATCGGCGTTTCCCCTCTTTCCCCAATCCTGCACGGTCACGCGATAAGGGGCAAGCGCCGGAACGCCTCCCCCATTGATGGGGGCGGCAGACGCCCAACGGGCGTCGGAGGGGGCGAGCCGCAGCGACGGTGGATCGTTCAGCAGGTTCATCGATAGCGCGTGGGGCTCGCCCCCTCCGACCCACTTCCCCCGTGAAACAGGGGAGGTGTTTTGGCGCCCTAGGAATCCGCCGGCTTGGCCTTCTCCGCCTTCGGCTTGCGGGGCTTCCGCCATTTCAAGAGCCGCCGCACGCCCACCTGTACGTCGTCAAAACATTTGGGACAGATGGGGTCCGGATTTAACGGAGGATTGGCCTCATCTGGGGTTGATATTTAGGCGGCGATTTTTCGGTGTTGCAAGCGCCGATGTTCGATGGTCTGCCGTTTGATGCTGGCCCGCTGGCGC
>CANJME010000022.1 GCA_947475875.1 Caulobacteraceae bacterium
CCTCCGCCGTCCCAACACCCGCCTCCTGCTCGCGCAGGACCGCGATGATCTGCTCCTCGGTAAACCTCGATTTCCTCATCCGTCCGTCCCTTCTCTCCATGGGCCGGACTCTAATTATTTCTGGAGGAGTTTCAGGGGGTCACGTCAGGCCTGGCGCGAATCACCTGCCGCGGCCGCCCGCAGTCGCCCGGCGAAAGTCCGCCATTTTGACTTCAAGCGTTACTGTATTGATTCCCATTCGTCGAAGACGTTCGCCAGCTTTGTTCCAGCAAAAAGGCCGCCCCGGTTTCCCGAAGCGGCCCTGAGATTCGCAGTGACTGAAACCTAAGCCGCGACCGACTGGACGCCTTCGGCAGGGTCGCGCAGCACATAACCGCGGCCCCAGACAGTTTCGATATGGTGTTTGCCGTTGGTGGCCAGCGCCAGCTTCTTGCGCAGCTTGCAGATGAAGACGTCGATGATCTTCAGCTCAGGCTCGTCCATGCCGCCATAGAGGTGGTTGAGGAACATTTCCTTGGTCAGGGTGGTGCCCTTGCGCAGGCTGAGCAGCTCCAGCATCTGGTATTCCTTGCCGGTCAGGTGCACCCGAAGGCCGTTCACTTCCACCGTCTTGGCGTCGAGGTTGACGGTGATGTCGCCGGTTTTGATCACCGATTGGGCGTGGCCCTTCGAGCGGCGGACCACGGCGTGGATGCGGGCGACCAGTTCATCCTTGTGAAAGGGCTTGGTCATGTAATCGTCGCCGCCGGCGCCGAAGGTCTTGACCTTGGTGTCGATCTCGCTGGTGCCGGACAGGATCATCACCGGGGTGTTGATCTTTCCGACCCGGAGAGTGCGCAGCACTTCCATGCCGCTCATGTCCGGGAGGTTGAGATCGAGCAGGATCAGATCGTAGTCATAGATCTTGCCCAGATCGACGCCCTCCTCGCCGAGGTCGGTCGTGTATACGTTGAAGCCCTCCGACTTGAGCATCAGTTCGATGCTTTGTGCGGTGGCGCTGTCGTCTTCAATCAACAGAACGCGCATCTGGTCCCCTTTGCGCCGCCCGGCGCGCATTGCCCACGGATTACCGGAATCCGCCTCCGCACCCGCCAAATCGATTGCCAGCGGGTTAATTCAACACTCGTTAATAATGAAACCCCAGTGACCGAATCGTTAACGCGGTTTGCGAATCGACCGCAAGAGTCCCCGTGCGGCGGCAAGTCGCCGTTGAGATGAATCTTTCGTGATCGAGCCCGGCCTTGACGGCGGGGCCGGATCAGAGGCCGGCCGGCCCGCGGCTGCATCGTTGATTTTGCAAGGGCTGGGGCCGCAGCCTTCACTCATGGTTAACAGGGTCTGACCGACACTGCGGGCTCACTGCCTCGCGAGTTCCATGTCCCTGCAAAACCTCATCGCCGCCGTCGATCGGATCGACCCCCTGACCGTCTCGGCGCGGGTTGCGGCGGTCAACGGTTTGCTGGTTGAAGCGCGCGGCGGCCTGACCCGCCTGGCCATCGGCGCCAGGGCCGAGATATCGCGTCTTGGCGCAAAGCCCCTGGCCGCCGAGGTTGTGGGCTTTCGCGAGACCCGGGCGTTGCTCATGCCGTTCGGTGCGCTGGAAGGCGTGGCGCCAGGGGCGGACATCCGTATCATGCCCGAGGCCGCCAGCGTGCGGCCCACGCTGGCCTGGAAAGGCCGCATCATCGACGCCTTCGGCGAGCCTATCGACGGCAAGGGCCCGCTGCCGCAGGGGCCGGTTAACTATGCTCTGCGTGCGCCGCCGCCGGCCGCTCACACGCGAGGGCGGGTCGGCGGGCGCCTGGATCTCTCTGTCCGCGCCATGGACGTCTTCACCACCACTTGCCGAGGTCAACGGCTGGGAATCTTCGCCGGTTCGGGCGTTGGCAAGTCGGTGTTGATGTCGATGCTGGCGCGCCATGCCGAGTGTGACGCCGTCGTCGTCGGGCTGATCGGCGAACGCGGCCGCGAAGTGCGCGAGTTCATCGAAGAGACGCTCGGACCGGAGGGGCTGAAACGGGCGGTCGTGGTGGTCGCCACCTCGGACGAACCGGCCCTGAAGCGCCGGCAGGCCGCCTATATGACGTTGGCCATCGCCGAGTTCCTGCGTGACCAGGACCAGGAAGTCCTGTGCCTGATGGACAGCGTTACGCGTTTCGCCATGGCCCAGCGCGAGATCGGCCTGGCCGCCGGCGAGCCACCGACGACCAAGGGCTATACGCCGACGGTCTTTACCGAGTTGCCGAAGCTGCTTGAGCGCGCCGGGCCTGGGCCGGTGCGGCCTGACGGGACGACCGCCGGCCCGATCACCGGCCTCTTCACGATCCTGGTGGACGGCGATGATCACAACGAGCCGATCGCCGACGCCGTGCGCGGGATTCTCGACGGCCACATCGTCATGGAGCGGGCCATCGCCGAGCGCGGACGTTTCCCCGCTATCAATGTTTTGAAGTCAATCTCACGAACCATGCCGGGCTGCCAGAAACCCCAGGAACGCGAAATCGCCGCCAAGGCGAGGAAGTCTCTGGCCGCCTATGCCAATATGGAAGAGCTGATCCGCATCGGCGCCTACCGGCTGGGCGCCGACCCCGACGTTGATCGGGCCATCCGTCTCAATCCGGATTTGGAAAGCTTCCTGTCGCAGGACAAGGACGAGTTCACCAGCCTGAATGACGCCTTTAGCCGGCTCGAACAGATTGTGGGCGCGCCGTGAAGTGGGCCAAATCCCTGATCCGCATCTCGAACCACGAGGTCGAGACGGTCCAGAAGCGGGTCGCCGAGATCGTCGAGCGGCGCTACGCCATCGAACTGCAACTGGAGTCGCTCGAAGCCGAACTGATGTCGGAGCGGGCAGGCGCCGCCGACTTCGGCGAGGCCGGGATCTATCTGGCCGGGTTCGAGGAGGGCGTTAAGGTGCGCCGCATCGCCCTCCTCGAACGCCTGAACGTCGTGGAGGCCGAAGAGGTTGGCGCGCGTGACGCCCTGGCCGAAGCCTTTGAGACGCTCAAGAAGTACGAGCAGGTGCTGGAAACCGCCCGCATCGCCGCCGCCAAGGAAGAATCCCGGCGCGAAACCGCCGAACTGTACGAACTGGGCCTGCAACGAGCAGCCCGCAAATGATCGGCCGCCGGGCCTTCGTCGGCTCGACCCTCGCTCTCGCCGCCTGTGGACGCGGCGCCCAGAGCGAACCTGTGACGGGGCCCATAGCGCCCCTAAAGACCGCGCCATTCCCTGTCGGCGTCTCGGTGATGACCGGTCATCTGACAGATCCGGGCTTTACCGCCATCCTCGACCGCAATTTCTCGCAGGTAACACCGGAGTGGGAAATGAAGATGGAGTACATTCTTCAGCCCGACGGCAGTTTTAAATTTGATGCCCCCGACGCCATCGCCGCCTACGCTCGCGAACACGGTATGCGCCTCCATGGCCACACCCCGATCTGGTATGCTTATGAAGGCCCCTCGTTTCAGAAACTGGCCGGGGACAAGGTTGCGTTCGGCGCGGCCTATGACGCCTATATTCGCGCGGTGGTCGGCCGCTATCGCGGGTTGGCGCGCAGCTGGGACGTGGTCAACGAGCCGATCAAGGACGACGCGTCTGGCCCACGTGCCTCGCTATGGAGCCGTACGCTCGGCGAAATCGACCACATCGTCCGCGCCTACAGCCAAGCGCACGAGGCCGATCCGGACGCGGTGCTGTTCCTCAACGACTATTATCTGGAGAGTAATCCAGCCAAGCGCGCGGCCTTCATGCGCCTGGTCGAACGGCTGCTGGCGGCGGGCTGTCCGCTGGGCGGGATCGGATGCCAGACCCATATCGACATCGACCTGCCGGTCGGCGCGATCGGAACGGCGTTGAAGGAACTGTCCAGCTTCGGACTGCCCATCCACCTGGCCGAACTCGATATCTCGACCAATATGAAGAAGTTCGACATCCGTCCGATCGGCGCAAGGCTCGGGTTGCAGGCGGAAAAGGCCGCCGAGGTCGCCGCCGCTTTCATGGCCCTGCCGGCGCGTCAGCGGTTCGCCTTCACCCTTTGGGGGCTGCGGGATTCCGATTCGTGGCTGCGGGGCCCCAACGGCACGGGACCATCCGATCTTCCGGCGATGTTCGATTCTGGCGGCGCGCCCAAGCCAGCGCTCGAAGCGCTGGCGAGAGGTTTCGGCCTCTAGCGCCTGAAGATGTCCCGATCACGGTCGGAGTCCTGGGATGCTTTCCAGGCCCGTAAATCCTCGCTGATCTGGAATACTGCCGCAAAAAACTCGCACAGCAGCCGCCAGAGCACGACCAGCGCCGCCGCGATCAGGAACCCGATCACAATGCCGACGATGGCCGCCAATATTCCGGCCGGAAAATCCTTGATGGCGATGCCTACGCCCGCGCCGATCGCGCCGAACGGGATCAGGGCGATCAGGCCCAGTCCGATCCAGTAGACCAGTTTCAGTGACTCGCCCGCGATGATGCGGTCGAAGCTCAGGTACTCCGAGATCAACGATCGGTTGGTCTTGTTGCCTGGCATGGGCCTTACGTTCCTCACGAGCCTCGCGGGGCCCTTTCCCTAGAAGGTCCGATGGCTAACAGGGCCGGGCCGTTCCCGCAACGGGTGAGGTTTTGGCGCGCATTTTTTCCTAAAACCGGTTCCCACTTTTCGGAATGCGCTCCTATACCGAATCCACGGTCCTGAGCCTGGCCCGCACATGCACCTCGTTCTGGGAGAGCACCACGGTCTGACCGCGGAAGCGCTCGATGATCGAGCGGACATAGGGGCGGATCTGCGGGCTGGTTAGAAGCACCGGCGATTCGCCGGCGTGCGCCGCTCGCTCGAAGGCGTCGCGCACCCCCTTGATGAACTGCTGGAGCTTGGACGGGGCCAGCGCCAGTTGCCGCTCTTCGCCCGGCGGGCCGATCAGGGCCTCGGCGAAGGCCTGTTCCCAGTCGGGCGATAGGGTGACGATCGGCAGGGCGCCATCGTCGGCGCGGTTGGCCCAGCAGAGCTGACGGGCCAGGCGCGCGCGAACGGCCTCTACAAGATTGAGCAGATTGGGCGTGTGGGGCGAGGCTTCGCCGAGCGCTTCCAGAATGGTGGCGAGGTCGCGGATCGACACCCGCTCGCGCAGCAGCGCCTGCAAGGTGCGGTGGACGGTGGTAGCTGAAACGGCGCTGGGGATCAGGTCGTCGGCCATCTTCTTCTGTTCGGCCGGCAGGTCTTTCAGCAGCTTCTGCACCTCGGCGTAGGACAAGAGGTCCGCCATATTGTCCTTGAGGATTTCGGTCAGGTGCGTGGTCAGCACCGTGGCCGGATCGACGATGGTGTAGCCGCGGAAGGTGGCTTCTTCCTTCAGGCTTTCGTCGATCCAGGTGGCCGGCAGGCCGAAGGCCGGTTCGCGCACATGCTCGCCCGGCAGTTCAACCTGGCCCCCACGCGGGTCCATGGCCATCAGCGAGCCCAGCCGCACTTCGCCGGCGCCGGCCTCCATTTCCTTGATGCGCAGAGCGTATCCCTGGGTAGGCAGGCGCATGTTGTCGAGGATGCGCACCGGCGGCATGACGAAACCGAAGTCGGCCGCCAGAGTGCGGCGCAGGGCCTTGATCTGATCGGTCAGGCGCCGGCCCTCGAGGTCGTTGATCAGCGGCAGGAGGCCATAGCCCAGCTCGATCTTCACATCGTCGATCGCCAGCGTCGCAGCGATAGGCTCTTCGGCGTCGGTGGCGGTTTTCTCCGCCACGGGTAGAACCGCCGGCTTGCGGGCGTTCTGGGATCTTCGCCAGGCCAGATAGCCGAGGCCTCCCGCAATAGCGATGAATGGGATCTTCGGCATGCCCGGCACCAGGGCCAGGATCGCGGCGGTGGCCGCCGCCATGCCGAGCACTACGGGGTTCATGGCCAGCTGGCTGACCAGGGCCTTGTCGGCAGCGCCCTCGACGCCGGCCTTGGAGACCAAAAAGCCGGCGGCGATGGAGATAACCAGGGCGGGAATCTGGCTGACCAGTCCATCGCCGATGGTCATCAAGGTATAGGTCGACGAGGCGTCGGCGATCGGCATCTTGTGCTGAATGACGCCGATCAGGATGCCGCCCACGAGGTTGATGGCGACAATGATCAAGCCGGCAATGGCGTCGCCGCGCACAAACTTCGAGGCGCCGTCCATGGCCCCGAAAAAGGTGGATTCCTGTTCAAGCTCCTTGCGCCGGCGCTTGGCCTCGGCCTCATCGATCAGGCCCGATGACAGATCGCTGTCGATGGCCATCTGCTTGCCAGGCATGGAATCGAGGGTGAACCTCGCGGCCACTTCGGCAATGCGGCCCGAACCCTTGGTGATGACCACGAAATTAACGATCACCAGGATGACGAACAGGATCACGCCGATGACGAAATTGCCGCCCGTCATCAACTTGCCAAAGCTGTTGATGATGCGACCGGCGCCTTCGGTGCCTTCCTGGCCGTGGCCGAGGATCAGGCGCGTCGAGGCGATGTTCAGCGCCAGGCGGAACAGGGTGGTGACCAGCAGCACTGTCGGGAAGGCCGTGAACTCAAGCGGCTTTTTGATCATCAGCGAGGTCATCAGGATGACCACTGAGGTCGTCAGCGCCACCGACAGCAACATATCCAGCACAAATGCCGGGATCGGCAGGATCAAAAGGACGATGATCCCGATCACGCCCACCGACAGGCCGACCTCACCGCGCAGGAGCCAGGACGAGACGTCCTTCACCGTTACCGGGTTGGTGGACGAAAAGGGAAGCGAGGTGTCGGCCATTCAGATGATCAGGCGGCGCTCTGATTGCCCTGGGGCGTCGGCACGTCGACGCCGGCCTCGGTGTATTCCTTGAGCTTGTTGCGCAGGGTGCGGATCGAGATGCCGAGAATGTTCGAGGCATGGGTGCGATTGCCCAGACAGTGCCGCAGCGTGTCGAGAATGAGCTGCTGCTCGACTTCCGAGACCGTATGCCCGACGAAACCGCGGCTTGCCGCCTCGGCGGCCATCGAGGCGGTGCGCGCGACCCCGGCTTCCGGAGAGGCGTTGAGCGGCTGACCATCGGGAAGGCGGATGGCGAATTCCTCGATCTCGGCCCCGGATGACAGCAGCACTGCCCGGTGCATGGCGTTTTCAAGCTCGCGGACGTTGCCGCTCCAGCGGTGACAGGCCACGCGCTGACGCGCCTGAGTGGCCAGCGGGCGAACCGGCACGCCGTTGGCGGCGGCGTATTTCTTGATGAAGTAATCGGCGAGCGGAATGATATCGCCCGGCCGCTCGCGCAGGGCTGGCAGGCGCAGATTCACGACATTGAGGCGGTACAGCAGGTCCTCGCGGAACGTGCCGTCCTTCACTGCCTGGGCAAGATCGCGGTTGGACGTGGCGAGGATGCGGATGTTGACCTTGACCGGCTTGGAGCCGCCGACCCGATCGATCTCCCGTTCCTGGAGGGCGCGCAGCAGCTTTGCTTGAAGCCGGCCGTCCATTTCGCTGATTTCGTCAAGCAGCAGGGTGCCGCCGTCGGCTTCCTCGAACTTGCCGATCCGCCGGGCGACGGCGCCGGTGAACGAGCCCTTCTCGTGACCGAAGAGTTCGCTTTCGAGCAGGTTCTCGGGGATGGCCGCACAGTTGACGGAAATGAACGGGCGCTGGGCCCGGCGCGACTTGCCATGGACATAACGGGCCATAACCTCCTTGCCGACGCCGGACTCGCCGGTGATCAGGATCGAGGCGTCCGAAGCCGCCACCTGATCGGCCAGCGCCAGCACCGCCTGCATGGCCGGGTCGTGCGCCACCAGCGGGCGATCATCGTCCGAGACCGCCGCCAGCACCGCGGCGATCAGTTCGGCGTCGGGCGGCAGGGGAATGAATTCCTTGGCCCCGGCGCGAATGGCGTCAGCCGCCTGGCGAGGACTCGCGTCGACCCCGCAGGCGACCACCGGCACGCGGATACGTTCGGCTTCGTTGGCGGCGATCAGGGCGGCGATATCCAGGCCGCAGTCGACCATCAACAGGTCGGCGCCCTGGCCGGCCCGCAAGGCGTGCGTCGCCGCCTCGATGGTCTCGACATGGGCGACCTTGGCGCCCGTGCTCATCGCCAGCTTCACAGCCACCGAGAGCTGTCCACTCAATTGGCCAACCACCAGAAGTCTCATTGCCTACTCTCCTTCGTCACGCGCTGCGCCATCAGGCCGCGGTGTCGCCGTCCTTGATGATTTCCGTCATGGTCACGCCCAGGCGTTCGTCGACGATGACGACCTCGCCGCGCGCCACCAGGCGGTTGTTGACATAGATGTCGATGGCCTCGCCGACCTTGCGGTCCAGCTCGACGATGGATCCCGCGCCCAGTTGCAGCAGTTGGGCGACCGAAAGCTGCGAGCGGCCAAGAACGGCCGAGATGCTGACCGGCACATCGAAGACGGGTGCGAGATCCGATGCGGTCTTTTCGTCTTCGAGGCCCTCGGTGGGGCCGCTCATGTCCGGCTCGAGCTCGTTGAGCTCCAGCCCCCGAGCCGGTTCGGCTTCGGTGATGGCGTCATCCATGGTCAGTCTCGCTTTCAGAAATCGTCAGGGGTTCGGCATGCAGGCCCTCGGCGGCCAGGGCAGTCTCAAGCGCCGCGGCCACGCGGATCGCGGCGGCGTCGGGATCGAAGGCGGCCCTGCCCTCACCCCAATCGAAGGCGAAGGCCGCGCGTGGCAGGCTCGCATCAGCGGTGACCACGATCTGGCCGGGATAGCCCATGGCCTCGGCCGCTCCGCGCAGCACCGACTCGACCGGTTCGACCAGACCGGCGGCGACCTGAACCTTGAGCACGGGGCGGGATTCGATCTCGCGGATCAGCTCGGCCATGGCCGCGGCGATGGGAGCTTCGGGGAAACGATCCAACGCCGCATCGGCGATCTTGCGGCCGACCGCGAGCGCCAGGCCGGCGGACGCTTCGCGATGGTCGTGCGCTACGCGGGCCAGCGACCCCATGGCGGCCGAACAGTTGCGCGAGATTTCGGCCAGGGCCGAGACACCCCGGGCGTCGGCGGCGCGCTCGCCCTCGGCATAGGCCATGGCGCGGATCTGTTCGACTTCGGCCGGCAGATAGACGCGTTTGACGATTGGCGGTCCCGAAGCGACCGCGCCGTCACTATCGAAGACGGTGTCAAAGCTGAACCGGGTGTGGGGCTGGCTGGTCATCAGTAGATCAGCTCATCTTCGCTGCCCGGACCGGCCAGCATGATTTCGCCCTTGGCGGCCAGGTCCTTGGCGGCCTGAACCATGGCCATCTGGGCGGTGTCGACGTCTTTCAGACGCACTGGACCCATGCTTTCCATGTCTTCGCGCAGGATCTTCGCGGCGCGCTCGGACATGTTGGAGAAGAACATTTCGCGCAGGCCGTCCGAGGCGCCCTTCAGCGCCAGGCCCAGCTGATCCTTCTCGACGGCGCGGAGCAGGGTCTGCACCCCGCCCGGATCGAGCTTGTTGAGGTCTTCAAAGACGAACATCAAGGCGCGGATGCGCTCGGCGCTCTCGCGGTTGCGTTCTTCCAGGGCGGCGATGAAGCGGCCCTCGGTCTGGCGGTCGAAGCTGTTGAAAATCTCGGCCATCATTTCGTGGCTGTCGCGCTTGGGGGTGCGGGCCAGGTTCGACATGAATTCGGTGCGCAGGGTCTGCTCGATCTTGTCTAGAATTTCGCGCTGCACCGGCTCCATGCGCAGCATGCGGTTGACGCATTCCAGGGCGAAGTCTTCCGGCAGGGCGGCCAGGACGCGGGCGGCGTGCTCGGACTTGATCTTCGACAGCACCACCGCGACGGTCTGGGGATATTCGTTCTTCAGATAGTTGGCGAGCACCGCTTCGTTCACATTGCCCAGCTTGTCCCACATGGTGCGGCCGGCGGGACCGCGGATTTCCTCCATGAGGTTGTCGACTTTTTCCGGGGCCATGAAGCCCTGCAGCAGACGCTGGGTCTGCTCATAGGAGCCCATGATCGCGCCCGAGCCCGATAGGCCCGAGACGAACTCGACCAGCAGTTCCTCGACGACGCTGGCCGACACCGTGCCCAGGCCCGTCATGGCGGCGGAGATTTCCTTGATCTCTTCCTCGTCGAGCGCCTGCCACATGTTCTTGTGGTCTTCACCCAAAGCCAGCAGCACGATGGCCGCCTTTTCCGGCCCTGAAAGCCTGCCAGAATCAGTAAGGGCTTTGGGTTTACGCACGCTCACGCCTCGTGGAGCCAGCTACGCAGGATCGAGACGCTTTCGTCCGGATGCCGCTCGACGAACTCGGACACCTGTTTGACCGCCGAGACCTTCACCTGGCCTTCGATGCGGGCGATATCGAGACCCGAACTGGCCTGGGCGGCCGCGATGGCCGCGCCGGTCGGCGTGTTGGCCGGATCAAAGGAAAGCTGTGCGCTCATCGGGCCGCTGGCCGAGGTGAGCACCTGACTGTCGCCTGAACCGCCCGCGCCGGCAAACATCGGCATTGGCATCAGCCCGCCGCCGCCCGTTCCGACGCCCTTGATCAGGGGCCGGGCCACGAAGAAGATGGTCAGCAGCGCAACCACGAACAGCACCGCCATCTCACCGATGCGCATGAAGTCTGTCTTTTCCATCCCCGCCAGGAAGCCCTTCTTGCCGGCCTTGAGGTCTGCCCCAGGGGTGGCTGCCGCCGTGAAGGGCATGCTCTTGACCGTGACTATGTCGTGCCGGAGGGTCGGGTCCGCGCCCTCTACATTTGTGTAGCCGACGGCGGCCTTCACCAGTTCGTCAATCTGGGCGAGCTGGCCGGCGGAGTACTCGCCGGCCTTGGGCGCCGCGCCATCCACCGCCGCCACACCGTTCAGCACCACCGACACGGCCAGGCGATTGATCTTGCCCGGCTCGATGACCTTGGTCGTGTCGGTGTAGGTGTTCTCGTAGTTGGTCATTTCGTTCGACCCTTGCGTGGCCGAACTATCACCGCCCGGGCTCGCGCCGGCGCCGCCGGGCACATTGCCGTCAGCCGAGGCTCCGCCGCCGGTCGCCGCGCCGTTGCGCGAATTGTTGGTGCCGCTGGACACCGAAACCGGCACCGCCGCGTCGGGATCCATGCGGTGATCGCGCGTGGTGGTCTGGGTCTTGTCGACTTCGGCGCGAACGGCCACCCGCACGTTGCCGACGCCGACCACCGGTTCGACCACGCGGCGCACGGCCTGCTCAAGAGAGGTTTCCATTTCCTGGGCGATCATCTGGGCGTTGGCGGCGCCGGAATCGCCTCCGGCCAGGGTCTTGCCGGTGGTGTCCGTGACGGTCACCCGGCCAGGTTTGAGCTTGTTGGTGGCGGCGGCGACCAGGTTCTGAATGGCGGTCACCTGCCAGGCCTCGGGCGGCCTGGTGTAGCCGACAATGACGCTGGCGGTGGGCTCTTCGGCCGTTTCCTGAAAGGCGCGGCGCTCGGGGATGGAGAGCAACACGCGCGCCTCCGTAACCCCTTGTAAAACCTTGATGTTGCGCTCCAGCGTGCCTTCCAGGGCGCGTTTCATCTGCACCTGGTTCATGAAGTCTGTCTGGCCGAGCGGGCTGACGCTGTCGAAGATCTCGAACCCGACCGAGCCCGAGGTGGGAAGGCCGGCGCTGGACAGGGTCATCCGCATCTCATTGGCCTTGTCGGCCTGGACCATGACGGTCGTGCCATTGGCCTCGAGGCGGTATTTGACGCCTGCCTGATCAAGCCGGGCGGTTATCTGGGCCACTTCCTTGGTCGGGAGGTCAGACCACAACAGGGCCATGGGCTGGGATCCGACATGGAAAACCGTAAAGGCCAGGGTGGCCGCAACGCCCAGCGCTGCGCCCAGAATGACCATCAGCCGGCCGGCGCCGAACGATCTGAAGAAGTTGGTGAAACGATCCACCCGGCAAATCCCTCTCATCGGAGGGCAACATGCGCGCCTCCGCTAGGCAGGATTTACCGGGTGCTTGGTAAACGCGGCTTTAAGGCGGGGCGCGACAGTCGATACGTTGTCAGTCGTCGCGCTTGTGCCCGTCCAGGTGCTGCCGCGCCTTTTCGAGCTCGATCTGCAGGCGGCTCTTTTCCTCGCGGCCCCGGCCCCAGAACGAGCGGTTCTCGACGGCCTTGGCCTTGGCCGCGACCTTGGCCTTCGCCTTGCGGGCCTTGTTCAGATTGACGATTTCGCCCACGCACGGACCTCAATGACTGATAGTCCGACAGGCTAGCGCATAGATCACGTGATCAAAACCCTTGGCCTTCTATTCCGGCGCGCACTGTACCTTGGGCGGGAAGAGCGGAAATCCGCCCGGCTGCCGGGGCCGCGGGCGCATGGCGTCGCTTGCGTCCTGGGGCAGAAGCGCCAGATCGGTGACGCCTCCGAGCTGAAGCTTGAAGGACGCCGTCGGCGACTGGCCCCACGGAAAGCCCCTGGACGAGGCCGAAAACTCATAGTGGTACATACAACGGTCCGCCGGAATGTAGATGATGAGGTCTGAGGCGTCCGTCGGCGTGGAATAACGGGCTGATTTTCCGGCCTCGGCCAGCGGCCCCGTTGGCCCGCCCAGCCTGACGGCAGTCTGCGACTGGTTATAGAGCACAACGTCGAGCGCCCGGGCCGCCGACGGCGCAGCGATCAGAAGTGCGGCGGCGAGGATTGCGTGGACCAAGGGCTCACCCCGGTGAAATCATCTTCTCCGGGCGCACGATAGCATCGAACTCCGCATCGGTGACATAGCCGCCGCCGACCGCTTCCTGGCGCAAGGTTGTGCCGTTCTTGTGGGCGGTCTTGGCGATCTTGGCGGCGGCGTCATAGCCGATCTTGGGCGCCAGGGCGGTGACCAGCATCAGCGAGCGGTCGAGGCCAGCCTTGATGTTGTCCTCGCGCGGCTGAATGCCAACCACGCAGTTGTCCGTGAAGCTGACTGCGGCGTCGGCCATCAGGCGCACCGACTGCAGGAAATTGTAGGCCATCACCGGATTGAAGACGTTGAGCTCGAAATGGCCGCTCGCGCCCGCAAAGGTCATGGTCGCCTGATTGCCGAAAATCTGGGTGCAGACCATGGTCAGGGCCTCGCACTGGGTCGGATTGACCTTGCCCGGCATGATCGATGAGCCGGGTTCGTTTTCCGGCAGGGAGAGCTCGCCGAGGCCGGACCGCGGGCCTGAACCCAAAAAGCGGATGTCGTTGGCGATCTTGAAGAGGCTGGCGGCAACGGTGTTGATCGCCCCGTGGGTAAAGACCATGGCGTCGTGGGCGGCGAGCGCCTCGAACTTGTTGGGCGCGGTGGTAAACTTCAGACCGGTGATCGAGGCGATCTTGTCAGCCACGCCCTCGGCGAACCCAACCGGGGCATTGAGGCCGGTGCCCACCGCCGTGCCGCCCTGGGCCAGTTGCATGAGCATGGGCAGGGTCTGTTCGATCCGCGCGATGCCGTTTTCGACCTGCTGGGTGTAGCCGGAAAACTCCTGACCCAGCGTCAGCGGGGTTGCATCCTGAGTGTGGGTGCGGCCGATCTTGATGATGTCTTTCCAGGCGCCGGCCTTGTCGTTCAAGGCGTTGCGCAGCTTTTGCAGGGCGGGGATCAGCCGGTGGACGACTTCCTCGGCGGCGGCCACATGCATGGCGGTCGGATAGGTGTCATTCGACGACTGGCTCATATTGACGTGGTCGTTGGGGTGGACAGGCTTTTTCGAGCCCATCTCACCGCCCAGCATTTCGATCGCCCGGTTCGAGATCACCTCATTGGCGTTCATGTTCGACTGGGTGCCCGAGCCGGTCTGCCAGACCACCAGCGGAAAGTGATCGTCCAACTTGCCCTCGATCACCTCGTTGGCGGCCGCAACGATGGTTTTGGCAAGTTCGGGATCGAGCCGGCCAAGGGCGGCGTTGGTTTCCGCGGCGGCGCTTTTGACGATGCCAAGGGCGCGGATCACCGGCAGCGGCTGCTTTTCCCACCCGATCTTGAAGTTGCCGAGCGAGCGCTGCGACTGGGCGCCCCAGTAGCGGCTGGCGTCCACCTCGATGGGGCCGAAGGTGTCGGTTTCGGTGCGCGTCTTGGTCATGCCAGATTCCCGGAAAATGTGTGGGCCGGTCTAGCGCCGGGCGACCCTCTGGGCAACCGGAAGGCTCAGCCCTCGCTGTCGAGAACCGCCATGGCGCGGTCCAGGCCCGCCTCGTCGCCGCAGGACTCGATGACCACCTTGTAGCGGCCGCCGACCACGGCCTCGAAGATCGTCTCATCGCCGGTGCAAGCCACCCGCTCGACCTTCCGGACATCCGCACCCGGAAACGAGGAGGATGTCAGCGCTGCGTCGAAAGCGGCGACCACCTCTGCGGACACAGGATGTACGGTCGCGCGACGGCGGGTATAGGATCAGGTGAGTGCCCCCTTGCCTGTCGCATCGATGTCCATGCGAACGATCTTGAGCCCCAGGCCGAAATCGAAGCGGTCGGTCATGTAGCGATAGCTCCGGCCGCCTGCGGGCGCGGAAAGATCAGCCTCGCCTCGTTCGGCCAGAAGGGCGCGCCAAGCCGCCAGCCGGCAGGCGCCGTCGCCTTGTGGCGCGCAATCGTTACCGGCGTATCGGGTGTCAGGCGCGGGGCGAGCAGCTTTCGCCTCCAGCCATCCGGACGAAGTAAATCCCTGGCCGAAGGCCATTACGGGAAGAAAGAGCGCGGCGGCCAGCGCCGCGCCCCTGAACAGTCTCAAGACTAGACCGTGAAGCCCTGGTTGGCGAACGGCAGCTTGCGCACCCGCTGACCGGAAGCCTTGAAGACGGCGTTGGCCAGAGCCGGCGCGAGCGTCGGGATCGGCGGTTCGCCCGAGCCGCCGACGCTGGCGCCTTCTGTGTTGAACAGAAAGACCTCGACCTTGGGGGCCTGTCGGTTGCGCAGCACGTTGTACTGGCCGAACTGCAACTTGTCGGCCTTGCCGCCGGTGAAGGTCTGGGCTTCGACCAGAGCCGCGGACAGCCCCATCAGGCTGCCGCCCTCGAACTGGGCGGTGACCTGGTTCGGCGCCACGACGGTGCCGAGGTCGGAGGCGACGACGATGCGTTTTACTGTGATGGCCTTGTTCTTGACCTCGACTTCCACGGCGTGGGCCGTGAACGAGCCGAAACCGGCCGCGACCGCAACGCCGACGGCGGTGCCGGCCGGACGGGCCTTCTTGTAGTCGATGGTGTCGGCGACCTTTTGCAGCAGGCGTTTGACCCGGTCGTTATCGCCGAGCAGCTTCATGCGGTATTCGAAGGGATCCTGGCCGGCGGCGATGGCGCATTCGTCGATGAAGCTTTCGCGGCCCCAGGTGGTGATGCCCGGATCAACCGAGCGCCAAAAGCCCTGCGGAATGCCGGCGTTGACCCGCCCGCCCGTTCCGGCCGCCGTGTGCACGATCGACTTGATGGCGTTGTAGGGCGGCAGTTGAGTGCCGTCGTTGCCAACGGGCGCGTCGGTGGCCGCTGAGATGATTTCGAAACCATCGATCAGGCCGTCGGCGCGAAGGCCTGCGCGGAAGGTTTGGCGCACGGCGCGGCGATAGGTGTCGTGCGCGAAGTCTTCCTCACGCGTCCAGATCATCTGCACCGGGGTATCGTGCATGACCGCGATCCGCACCGCCAGCTCGACATAGTCGGCCGCTAGGCGCCGGCCGTAGCCGCCGCCCAACATCGTGGTGTGCAGCACGACCTCCGCGGTCGGCTTGCCCGCCCAGCGAGCGGCGCCGCCCTTGACCTGGCTCGGCACCTGGGTCGGAGCCCAGATTTCGACCTTGTTGTCGGTGACGTGGACCGTGGCGTTCTGAGGCTCCATGGTCACGTGATTGATGTGCGACAGCTCGTAGCTGGTTTCGACCTTCTTGTTGGCGCTGTTGTAGGCCGCGCGCAGCGGGGCCGCGGCTGCCGATGGCTCGGCCGCCAGGGTAGCGGTATGGGCCGCCGCCAGTTGGTTCGACAGGTCGGCCGAAGTCGAAACCAGGGCCGGCGTCGTCCAGACCGGCTTCAGGGCGCGCATGGCCTTGAAGGCCGTGTAGGTGTCCTGGGCGATGACCGCTACGGCGGTGACCTGGCCTTGCGCGTTCGGCACCTTGAGCACCTTTTTGACGCCCGCGATGGCCATGGCTGGGGCTTCGTCCACCGAAGTCAGGGTGGCGCCGAACACCGGCGCCTGGATCACCGTGGCGCGGACCATGTTCGGTACGCGGGTGTCGATGCCGTAGACTTCAGCGCCGGTGACACGCTCGCGCAGACGCTTGGTCTCTTGCGGCGCGCCGATGCACTGGTTCCCGTCAGCCGTGGAATTGCGATAGGCGACATTGGTCGGGGTCGGCAGGGCGCCGGCCGCTGCCGCGAGCTCCGCATAGCCGAGTTCGGCCTTGGTGGTCTTGTTGCGCACCTTGCCGCCGGCGGTTTCGACCTGGTCGATCGGAACACCCCAGCGGGTGGCGGCGGCCTGCATGAACTGGGTGCGGGCCGTGGCGCCGGCTTCCTTGGCGCGGGCGAAGGTCGAACGGATGGTCTGGCTGCCGCCGGTCGAGATGTTATTGCCGTACTTGGACAGGTCGACCATCTGCACGTCGATCATGGCCCAGGGCACATCCAGCTGGTCTGCAATGATCGCCGCCTGGCCGGTGTGTGAGCCCTGGCCCATCTCCACCGCGGTCGACCAGACGGTCACGCGGCCGTTGGCGCCGACCGTGAACCACGGGGACTGATTGGCGGGGGCGCCGCCTGGCGCGCCGCCCCTGCCTGCTGGAGCAGCTCCCCCCGCCGGCGCGCCGCCGCGGCCCTGTTGGGCGAGCACCGGTTCGGCAAGAGCCAGCATAAAGGCGCCGCCGGCGCTCCAGGTAATGAACTGACGGCGGTCGGTTGCAGGAGCGTCATAGGCCATGGGTCTGTTTCCCCGAGAGTTTATGTTTGGGCCATGCTAGCCCAAATCGCACCCCTATGACCAGTCTCATCGACGTGATGGCCGAACAACGCTCTGAATGGACTTCAGCAGGCAAAATCAGGGCCTGCCGTCTGCCCGGCGGCGTCGAGCTGGTTGTTGATGGGCTGACCACCCAGGGACGCTACTACAAGCCGCTGATCTATGAGTTTTTCCGCAAGGACTGGCGGGATTACCGGCCGGCGCACGGTGAATTCGAAGTCGACATTCTCATGGAATATCAAGGTGATCCACCTTGGCTTGACCTCGACAACCTGGCCAAGGCGATCCTTGACGGGCTGAAGGGCCACGTCTTTCACGACGACTCCCAGGTCGCCCGCCTGTTGGTTCAGCGCCGGTCGGGCGAGCGCGAGCGGGTCACGGTGCGGGCGGATTTGAGGACAACTGCAGGGCCGGCAGCAGGGTCATGATCTGCTCACCTACCGAGACCTGGGGCTCGGAAGACGGGGTCAGCGCCATCTCGGTCTCTCTTCGGGTGACGCAAGACTTGGTCAGCTCGGCCAGCACATCGAAGGTCGTGGCCCGGGGCAGTGATTCGAGCACACAGCCGTCGAAAAAGGTGTGCACGTCCTCTTCGCCGCAACCGAACGAGGTGCGATCTTCCCGCGCGGCCGTCATGATCATCCGGTTGGGAGCCGCCAGACCGGCGATGAAACTGCCGGAGAAGCAGGCCGACAGCAGCACGACCGTCGGGCGCGTCTCGCAAGTCTTTTCGAGCAACTGGTTGAGACCCTCAGGATCGAGATAGCCCTGCCCCATGACGATCATCCCGGGCTGACCGTGCGAGGTCAGGAAGAAGACGCAGCCGCCCTTGGCCTGGGCTGTCACACGGGTCAGCTGATTGAGCAGGCTCATCGGACTGAGCGGTTCGGGCTTTTCCGGAGAGCTGGCGTGCAAACGGTCCATGGGCGAAAAATGCACGACGTTCGCGGGCTTGATCCCGGCGGCGACAAACGCCGCGCCGACGTCGCGGCGGCCGTTGTCGAACACCTCGGAGGCCATGCCGGAATGGGCTCTGTAATCCCCCGAGACGAAAAACCCCGCCCAGTCCGCCAGAGGCGCGGGGGCCTGCCTGGACGCAGCCTTCGCGGGCGTCGCCGCCTTGGGTGCGGCTTTGGGCTGGGTCGCGGTCTTCGCCGCAACCGGGGCTGTCTTGACCGGCGCCTTCGCAGCGGCCTTCGGATCAGCGGCCCAGGCGCTGGTCAGGCATGCCATGACAGCCAGGCCCGTCATGATCAGGCAAATCCGTCGCAGCACCCTCTAGCCCTTTTTGTAGTTCGAAAACGGAGTCGGGATCGCCGTCCCCGTGGCCTTGGCCAGCAGACGGCCGCCCTCATCGTAGAGCTCGCCCTCGGTGAAGGCGATGGTCCGCCCCCACTTCACCACGCGCCCCACCCCGCGCAGGGTTTCGGGCATGGCCGGGCGATAGAAGCTGGTCTTCATTTCCAGCGTGGGGGCCACACAGGTCATTTTCGAAGCCACCATGATCGATACGCTCATCACTTCATCCAGCATGGCGCAGACATAGCCGCCCTGAACCTGCCCCATGGGATTGGCGAATTGCCGCAGGGGTTCGGCGGCGAACTGGGCCTCGACCAGCATCTCGGCCTGGCGGACGGCAATCACGCGCACCCCCAGGGCGTCAGTGCCGGGTGGGCGGCGTTTCGCGTTCTGGAAGCGCGCAAGGATCTGCGCATCCGAAAGCTCGGCCTCGGCCACGCTGGCGATGTCAGTCATTTCTTGCGGAACTGGTCGAGCGAAACGACCTTGGGTTCGTTGTCAGCGGCGGCCGTCTCGGCCGGTTCAGGCGCCGCCTTGACCCGCTTGGCGGGTTTCTTGTCGGCCTCGATGGCCGGGGCCTCGAACTGCAGCAGGAACTGCACCGAGGGATCGTAGAACCGCGTCACGGCGGCATAGGGAATGGACAGCTTCTTTGGATCGCCGCCGAACTTCAGCGTCACCGTGAAGAACGTCTCGCCGGGCGCGAGGTCCCAGTACTGGTGCTGCAGGACGATGGTCATCTCGTCCGGATATTTGCCCAGGATGTCGATCGGGCCCGAAACCCCCGGCGCTTCGGTCTTGAAGGTGATGTAGAAGTGGTGCGCGCCGGGCAGACCGCCGGGGGCCGCAGCGCGCTTTAAGGCCGCCTTGACCACGCCACGCAGAGCGTCCTGCGCCATGGCGTCGTAGCGCATCAGGTCCTGTGGCGTTTCGTCAGCCATACGCGTCTGCCCCTACTCCTTGGCCAGACCCTAGACCGGGAATGCGAAGACGCAAAGACGGGAGTCTTGTGTTGTGATCACAAAGCGACTTTGAGTGCGGCAAAATCTTCTGGAGCAAGCTCATGTCCGACACCTTCCGCGCCATCCGACTGACCAAAACCGAGGCTGGGGCGACTATCGCCGAACTCGCCGACCTGACGGCGGCCGATCTGATGGACGGCGATGTCACCGTGCGGGTCGACTATTCGACGCTGAACTACAAGGACGGCCTGGCCTTGACCGGCAAGGCCCCGGTGGTGCGCGTGTGGCCGCTGATTCCGGGGATTGACTTCGCCGGCCACGTGGAAGCCTCGTCGCACCCGTCTTTCGCGCCGGGCGACAGAGTGATCCTCAATGGCTTCGGTGTCGGCGAGTCCTGGCACGGCGGCTTCGCGCAAGTCGCCCGGGTCAAGGGTGACTGGCTGATCAAGGCCCCCGACGCCATCGACAACGCCCGGGCCATGGCCATCGGCACGGCCGGCTACACGGCGATGCTGTGCGTCATGGCCTTGGAAAACCATGGCCTCACCCCTGATCGCGGCGACATCATCGTCACCGGGGCTGCGGGCGGCGTGGGTTCAGTGGCGGTCGCTATCCTGGCCAAAATTGGCTACCGGGTCATCGCCTCGACTGGCCGGGTGGAGAGCGAAGGCGACTATCTGAAGAAGCTGGGCGCGGCCGAAGTCATCGACCGGGCGGAATTGTCGGCCCCCGGCCGGCCACTGGGCAAGGAACGCTGGGCGGGCGGCGTCGACGCCGTTGGCAGCCACACGCTCGCCAATGTACTGGCCCAGACCAGATATTCCGGCTGTGTGGCGGCCTGCGGCCTGGCCCAGGGCATGGATCTGCCGGCCTCGGTGGCTCCGTTCATTCTGCGCAATGTCACCCTGGCGGGGGTCGATTCCGTCATGCGCTCCATCGCTGACCGCAAACAGGCGTGGGCGAGGCTCGCCACCGATCTTGATCTTGGCCTGCTCGATTCCATGACCGAGCGCGTCGGCATCTCGGAGGTCATCGGTCTCGGCGACAAGATCATCGCCGGCCAGGTGCGCGGACGCGTCGTCGTCGACGTCAACGCCTAGACTGTCCCTCTAAGCATCGCGCCCATAGAGCGTCGCCGTCAGGCCCTGCGCGGCGAGCCGCAGGGTCTGGCTAAGCTGTTCTGGGCTTGCCGCGGTCTGGGCGGCGATCCAGGCCTGGATCAGACCGAGCTGGGATTCCGCGATCATGGCGGAAACCAGCTTGAGCGCCGCCGGCGCCCGGCGGCCGGAGCGCTGTTCAATCATGGCCAGGCGCTCGGCCAGGCGCTCGGCCAATTCACGCGAGATGTAAGCCCGGGTCGATCCACCCGATAGCAGCACGCGGCCCGCTCGCCGGTTGGTCCAAAAAATGCCGAGCCAGTCTTCCAGAAACTGGGTGTGCGGCCCGGCGCTGACGATATCGGCCAGGGCCTCGAAGCCACCGTCCATGACGGCGGTCAGGATGTCATCCTTGTTGGAATAGTGCTGGTAAAAGGTCGAGCGGCCGACGTCCGCCTTCTCGATGACGTCCGAGATGGTGATGGTGTCGTATTCCCGCTCAGCTACCAGGCCCATAAAGGCCTGGGTCAGGGCAGTACGGGTGCGCGCCACGCGGCGGTCTTCAACGGCGTCTTCGCTCACCGGTCCTCCTGAGAAAACTTCGGTCAAGCTCCCCATAAGGGGGAATCCGCCGCGACCGTCCGCAATTCTGCGTCAACGGCCATGATCTCGGCTTTCGCCGGGATGACGGGCGTCGCCGTCAGTGCACCCGCGCCTTGCCGATGGTGAGGCCGTCTTCGCCGCCTGAGACCTCGATGACGCTGCCGTCGGCGAGCTCGCCGGCCAGCAGTTTGCGGGCGATGGGATCGACCAGTTCCTTCTGGATGACGCGTTTCAGCGGCCGGGCCCCATAGACCGGGTCATAGCCCTTGTCGGCCAGCCAGTTCACCGCGCCGGCGTCGAGGGCGATGCTCATCCGCCTGTCGGCCAGCAGCTTTTCGAGCCGTGAAAGCTGGATCTTGACGATGGCGTCCATGTTCCCGCGGGACAGGCGCTTGAAGAGGATGATCTCGTCAATACGGTTGAGGAACTCGGGCCGGAAGTGGCGGCGAACCGCGTCCATGACCATGGGCCGCACGCCCTCGACATCGTCGCCCTCTTCCTGGGCGGCGAGATATTCCGAACCCAGGTTGGAGGTCATGATGATCAGGGTGTTGCGGAAATCCACCGTCCGCCCCTGCCCGTCGGTCAGGCGGCCGTCGTCGAGCACCTGCAGCAGCACGTTGAAGACATCAGGGTGGGCTTTCTCGACCTCGTCGAACAGCACCACCTGATAGGGCCGGCGGCGCACGGCTTCGGTCAGGCCGCCGCCTTCGTCGTAACCCACATAGCCCGGAGGCGCGCCGATCAGGCGGCTGACCGAGTGCTTTTCCATATATTCCGACATGTCGATGCGGGTGATGGCCGCCTCGTCGTCGAACAGGAATTCGGCCAGGGCCTTGGTCAGTTCGGTCTTGCCGACGCCCGTGGGGCCCAGGAACAGGAACGAGCCGATCGGACGGTTCGGGTCCTTAAGGCCGGCGCGAGCCCGGCGCACAGCGTCGGAGACGGCGGCCAGCGCCTCGTCCTGGCCGACCACGCGGCCGTGCAGGGATTGCTCCATGGAGAGCAGCTTTTCCCGCTCGCCCTCCAGCATCTTTTCGACCGGCACGCCGGTCCACCGCGAGACGACGGAGGCGATCTGTTCGGCATCAACCACTTCGGGCGTCATGGCGTCTTCGTCCACGACATCGGCTTCGGCCAGGCGCTTTTCGAGGCCGGGGATTTCGCCGTACTGGATCTGGCCGGCGCGGGCGAAGTCGCCGCGACGCTGGGCATCGGCGAGTTCGGCGCGCAGCCGCTCCAGCGCTTCGCGGGCCTGGGCCGATGAGGTGAGCTTTTCCTTCTCCGCCTTCCAGCGGGCAGTCATTTCGGCGGACTGGGGCTCAAGGTCCGAGATTTCGGTTTCGAGCTTTTCAAGGCGCTGTTTGGACGCCTCGTCCTTTTCCTTGCGCAGGGCTTCACGCTCGATCTTCAGCTGCACGAGGCGCCGGTCGATCTCGTCCAGTTCCTCGGGCTTGGAATCCACCGCCATGCGCACGCGGCTCGATGCCTCGTCGATCAGGTCGATGGCTTTGTCGGGCAGGAAACGGTCGGTGATGTAGCGGTTGGAGAGCGTGGCGGCCGCGACGATGGCGGCGTCGGAAATCCGCACACCGTGGTGGACCTCGTACTTTTCCTTCAGGCCGCGCAGGATCGAGACGGTGTCTTCAACAGTCGGCTCGCCCACGAACACCGCCTGGAAACGGCGAGCCAGCGCGGCGTCTTTTTCGATGTGCTTGCGGTACTCGTCCAGGGTCGTGGCGCCCACGCAATGCAGTTCGCCGCGCGCCAGGGCCGGTTTGAGCAGGTTCGAGGCGTCCATCGCCCCGTCCGTTTTGCCGGCGCCGACGAGAGTGTGCATCTCGTCGATGAAGAGCACGATCTGGCCCTCGGCGGCGGTCACCTCGTTGATCACCGCCTTCAGCCGTTCCTCGAATTCGCCGCGGTATTTGGCGCCGGCGATCAGCGAGCCCATGTCGAGGGCGAGCAATTGCTTGTCTTTCAAAGATTCAGGCACGTCGCCGTTTATGATGCGAAGTGCGAGGCCTTCGACGATGGCGGTCTTGCCGACGCCAGGCTCGCCGATCAGCACGGGGTTGTTCTTGGTGCGGCGCGCCAGCACCTGGATGGTGCGGCGGATTTCCTCATCGCGGCCGATGACCGGATCAAGCTTGCCGTCGCGCGCCGCCTGGGTGAGATCCCGCGAATAGCGTTTGAGGGCGTCGTAACCCTCTTCGGCTGAGGCGCTGTCGGCAGTCTTGCCTTTGCGCACGCCCCTGGCGGCTTCTTCCAGGCCCTTGGCGGTGGCGCCGGCCTTTTTCAGCGCGTCGGAGGCGTCTCCGCCGTCCTTGGCGATGGCCCAGAGCAGTCGCTCGGTGGTGACAAAGGCGTCACCCTCTTTCTTGGCGGCTTCCTCGGCGGCGGCGAACACGCGCGCCGCCTCGGGCTTCATGTAGAGCTGACCAGAGCCGCCCTCGACCCTGGGGGCCTTGGAGAGCACGCCCTCGACCTGGGCCATCGCCTCTTCGGGCCGGCCGCCGGCCGTGGTGATCAGGGCCCTGGCGAGCCCGTCCTTTTCCTCGAGCAGGACCTTGAGCAAATGCTCGGGCCCCAGCTGCTGGTGACCGCGCGCAAGGGCGAGGGACTGGGCCGACTGGATCGCCTGTTTGGCGCGATCGGAATAGAGTTCGATATTCATGATGGTCCCGATATGGCGACGTTTTCGCGAAGCTGCCTTGATCAAGCACAACTCGCGCCGCTCGGGATGTAGGTGTGGCGATCAGGCCACACAAGGCTCACCTCCCCCATCAAAATGGGGGAGGCGCCACAAAGTGGCGAGAGGGCGAGCACCATCCATGGGGCGTGGGGTTCGCCCCTCCGACCCTTCGGGTCTGCCTCCCCGTAAACGGCGAGGCTAGGCCTTGATAATCCCCAGCGCCTGGAAGTCCTTGTAGGCCGCCTCACGCAACGGGCGGTGGATATTGGTCCCGCCCTGGATCTGCACCATGCCGACGACGCTGACCTTGTGGACCGGATCGACCCACATGGTGGTGCCGGCCGCGCCGTCCCAGCCGTAGGTCCCCGCCCCTTCGCCGGCCGGGGAAGCCGCGCCCAGCACCTGGACCGCGACGCCGAAGCCGTTGCCGGCGCCGGGCGAAGTTCCGGCGGTGGGGATCGTTGCGCTGCCCATGTGGTTGGTGCGGAAGGCCTGCACGGTCTCGGCCTTGAGCACCTTGGCTCTGCCCAGCGTGCCCCCGTTCATCAGCATCTGGCAGAACTTGACATAGTCCTGCGCCGTCGAGGTGAGGCCGCCGCCGCCCGAGGGCAGGTCGCGGTCGCGGCTGAAGGAGCTGTTCTTGCGATCGTCATTGGCCGTGAGGGTTCCACCCCGGCCGGCATAGACGCTGGTCAAACGGTCTTTCTTCGAACCCATGACCACGAAGTCGGTATCGGTCATGCCGAGCGGATCAAGGATGACCTGCTTCATATAGTCGTAAAACGGCATGCCCGAGGCGCGCTGGATGACCAGGCCCATCAGATCAAGACCCACCGAATACTCGAACCGGGCGCCGGGGTCGGCGTTCAGCGGCAGGGTCGCGAGTCTGCGCCCAAACGTCTCCAGATCTCGCGCCGGCGGATAGACGTCCGTAGGCCGCACCTTGGTCGCGGCCACAGTGCGCCCGCCGGCGCCCAGGCCATAGCTGTTGTATGCCGCCGCCAGCGGCCCCTGGCCGATGCCGTAGGATAGCCCCGAGGTGTGGGTCACCAGGTGACGCATCAGAATCGGGCCTGACGCAGGCCGTGTGGTTTCAAGATTGCCGTTCAACATCACCTTGGGATTGGCGAACTCGGGCAGGATGTCAGCGATCGGCTGGTCGAGCTTGAGGACGCCGCGTTCGACCAGGGTCATGAAAGTCGCGCCGGTAACCGGCTTGGACATCGAATAGACGCGGAAGATGCTGGCCGGCCCCGCCGCGATATCGGCGTCGAGCGCCAGGTTGCCCTTGGAAAGGAATTCCGCCGGCCGGTTACCGACCGCGATGGCGACCACGCAATCGGCCAGCTGTTTGCCGTCGACATATTTGTCGAGGAAGGCCTGGACGTTGGTGTAGCGGGTCTTGGCGAAGGCCAGTGATGGCGCGGCCGCCAGTAAGCCGATCCCGGCCAGCAGGGCGCGGCGATCGAGATTGAAGGTATCGGACATCGGTGTCTCCCCGGACTTTTATGGTTGAGGGAGAGCTTAAGCTCAGGCGGTGCGGTTTCCTACCCCTCGTCGGCGGCGCTTTCGGCCTTGGCTCTGCGGCGCTTGGGTTTGGCGGCTTCCTCGCCCTCCGAGGCGGCGGGCGAAGGCGCTGGGACCTGCGGGCGGACTCTCAGGAAGGCCGGGGCGTGGCTTTCGTCGCCCTCGCTGGAGCGCAGGCGCGGGGCTTTTTCGGCCGGCTTTTCAGGTTCGGCGCGTGGCAGGGGGGTGGCCTGCGGTTCGACGACGGCGAGCGGATCGCGCGCCTCTTCGCGGGGGCCGCGGTCGTCGCGGTTACGGAAACGGTCTCGGTTCCGCTCTTCGCGCGGGCGATCATCCCGGGGACGATCGTCGCGTGGGCGGTCGTCACGAGGGCGATCGTCCCTCGGACGGTCATCTCTTGGTCGATCATCCCTCGGCCGGTCGTCGCGGGGCCGGTCATCACGTGGGCGGTCGTCTCTGGGACGGTCGTCGCGATTGCGGTTGTTGTTGTCGTAGCGGGGCCGATCACCACCGCCGCCGTTGTTGCGGTCGCCCTGATAGCGGTCGTTGTTGTTGTAGCGATCCTGCCGCTGGCCGCCATTCTCCTGGCCACCGCCTTCGCCCTGGTTCTGGGGCTGGCCCTGAGGCTGAGCCTCGGGTTGTTCCACCTCGGCATAGGCCTGGGCGCCGCTCTCGTCTTCGAAGTCGATGTCGTAGCCAGAGGCGAAGGTGTCTCGGCCGACGATGTCGGCGACGGCGCGGTTCGGCTGGGTTGCGCGGATCAGGCGGAAATAGTGTTCGGCGTGCTGCAGATAGTTCTCGGCCAGAACCCGGTCGCCGCCACCGGCCGCATCCCGCGCCAATTGCTGATATTTGTCAAAGACATGCTGGGCGTTGCCGCGCACCTTGATCCCCTCGGGACCATTGGAATCGAACGCGCGGTTGGCATTGTGCTGCTGGGGCTTGTTGCCGCCGCCCCCGCCACCGCCGCGATTGCGACCGCGCTGCCGTTTCATACCCTTGAAGTCTCTCATATGCGTCCGTGGTCCTGGGCCCTTCGGATGCGGGCCGGCCTTTGGTTTTCTGGATTTTTTTAAATCGTTGCCGAAAATTCGGGGGCCGATTCGATAGTCCTCAAAAACGAAGTGATTCCTCGTCTTCCGCCAGGTTTTGACGCCTTGTCTGGCGTCCCGCAGCGCCATCCGTTCCGTCGGATGGTCCGTCGCGATTTGGTCGAGACCCATCCGGTCTAGCCAATACCGGTCTAGATTCCAAGGGCTTTCTTGAAGCCTGTAACAACGCGGTCCCTGGCTGAAAGGTCCTGGATGGTCGTGACCCCGTCGGCGCCGGCCTCGCGGAACAGGGCCTCGACCGCTTGCTTCTGGTCAAACCCGATCTCGACGAAGAACGGCGCGCCGGCTTTGAGCACCCGCAGAATCTCGGGGGCGAGCGTCCGGTAAGCGTCAAGCCCATCAGGTCCGCCGTCCAGCGCCAGGCGCGGATCGTGCTCGCGCACCTCCGGATCGAGGCCTTCGATCACCGCGGTCGGGATATAGGGCGGGTTGGACACCACCACGTCGAACGAGGCGTCCGCGAGCCCCGTCGTCCAGTCGCCGCGCAAGAGGGCGATGCGTCCGTCGAGACCAAGGTTGGCGGCGTTCTCCCGCGCATTGGCCAGCGCTTCCTCGGAGACATCGACGCCCAGCCCCTTGGCGGCCGGCCGCTCGGCCACAATGGCCAGCAGGATCGCGCCCGAACCGACGCCCAGGTCCAGCACATTGAACGCCATGCCCTCGGGGAAGGCCGCCAGCACCTGTTCTACGATCACCTCGCTCTCGGGCCGGGGCGACAGCACGTGGGGGCCAACGCCGACCATGATTTTCCAGAACCCCTTGCGGCCGAGGATGCGGCTCACCGGCTCGCGCCGGGCGCGGCGTTCGACATAGCCGTCTAGGGTGGCTTGCTGTTCGGCGGAAACCTCGCGGTGCGGATCGGTGACGATATCAAGCCGGGTGACGCCGCAGGCAGCCTCGACCAGCAGCCTGGCGTCGATAACCGGCGAGTCGACCTCAGCGGCGGTCAGTGTGTCCCGCGCGGCGGTCCAGGCTTTGACGAGGGTGGTCATGATCGCCACCCTTTGACCAATACCGGCCCTGGCTACAAGCGTGAGAGTAGCGGCTTAGAGCCCGCCGAAGGTGCGCTTCAGGATATCGGTGGTGCGTTTGGCCGGATTGGTGCGGATCGCGCGTTCCTCTTCACCAACGTAGAAGAACAGGCCATCAAGCGCCTTGCCGACGGCGAAGTCGGTCAGGGTGGCGCTGGGGCTCTGGCCCATGGAGCCCCCCAGCTTGTTGCTGGTCACTACCCGATCCAGCGATTGCATGGCGCCGGTGGAGTTCAGGGCGTCAGCCATCGGCGGACGAAACAGGGTGGTCAGTTTCGGCGTGGTCTTCTCTTTCAGATAGTTGGTGCCGGCCGTATCGCCACCGCGCAGCAGGCCGACCACGTCCTCGACGGTCATGGCGCGGATGGCGCCAACGAACATATCGCGGGCCTGGGGCGCGGCGGTTTCGGCCGCGCCGTTGACCTTGTGCTGCAGATCATCGAGCGGGCCGGAAAGCCCAATGCGTTTCAGCGTACGCTGGGTTGAGCCCAGCACGCCCGGCAACGGGATCTTGATCTTGTCGTCCCGCCAATAGCCATCGACCTTGCCGACCCGAAGCACGGCATTGACCGCGCCGGTGCTCAGCGCTTCGCGAAGGCCGCCTTCGGCCTGAGTCTTGCTGAGGCCGCCGGGCAGGCCCTGGGTCAGTACCTGACCGATTTTTTGTCCATAGGCTTGCGTCACCGTCATCCCGCTTGCAGCGGCAATCAGCAGAAACAGGCGGCGGTCCATGGCAGGGGCTCCTCTTGCCGCCAAGCCTAGATGAATTGCCGTGGATGAACAGGGGCTGACGGTTGCGCTCTCTACCCCAGCTCATCCTCCAGCGTCGCCAGCCTCGCCGCCTGATCCTCGGCGATCAGGGGGTTGATGACGTCGTCCAGCGCCTCGCCCTCCATGATCTTGGGCAGGTTGTAGAGGGTCAGGTTGATGCGGTGGTCGCTGACCCGCCCTTGCGGATAGTTGTAGGTGCGGATGCGCTCGGAGCGGTCACCCGACCCCACCTGGCTCTTGCGGGCGTCTGAGCGGGCCTCGTCCTGGGCCCGCTTCTGGGTGTCGTAGAGCTTGGCTTTCAGGTTCGCCATGGCCTTGCGGCGGTTCTCGTGCTGGCTCTTTTCCGAGCTGGTGACCACGATGCCGCTGGGCAGGTGGGTGATTCGCACGGCTGAGTCCGTCTTATTGACGTGCTGGCCGCCGGCCCCGGAAGAGCGGTAGGTGTCGATGCGCAGGTCGCCGTCGTTTATTACGATATCGACGTCCTCGACCACCGGCAGGATGGCGACGGTCGCCGCCGAGGTGTGGATGCGCCCTTGCGCCTCGGTGTCGGGCACGCGCTGGACGCGGTGGACGCCGCTCTCGAATTTCAGCCGGCCGAACACCCCGTCGCCGGTGATGGTGGCGATGACTTCCTTGTAGCCGCCCATGTCGCCTTCCGAGACGCTGTCGACCTCGACCCGCCAGCCGCGCGTCGTGGCATAGCGGCTGTACATGCGGAAAAGGTCGCCGGCGAAGAGGGCCGCTTCGTCACCGCCGGTGCCGGCGCGCACCTCGAGGATCGCCGAGGCGTTCTCGTCGGCGTCGCGCGGGGCGAGCAGCAAGGCGACCTCGCGCTCGATGTCGGGCATCCGCTCTTTCAGGGCGTGGTATTCGTCGTTGGCCATGGCGGCCATTTCGGCGTCGCCCCCTTCAGCCATTTCCTTGAGGTCGGCAAGTTCGGCCTTGGCTTTTTCGAGCGCCATCACCGCATCGACCACCGGCTTGATCTCGGCGTGTTCCTTGGAAAGCTTGACGATCTCGCTTCCGTCCGAGGCAGCGCCCATCCGCGCTTCCACCTGGCGGAAGCGGTCGAGAACCTGATCTAATCTGGCCTGGGGCAGCTGCATGGCGTGCGGGTCTACCCGTGCCCGCGCCGAATGCCAATCAGTGGCTGAAAGCTAGACCCTCGTCCCCTTCATGGGGAAGGAGCCGAAGCCCTGGGTCTTCACCTTGCCGGAGATGGTGTCGCCCTCAACTGTGCCCTCGACCTCGATGTTGATCGGGAAAGGCTCGGTGATCTGGGCTTCGAACGAGAAGGCATCGCCGTCCGACTTGCCGTTCTTGACCTCGGTCGAGCCCATGGCCCCGGCCAGGGTTCCGGAAAGCCCGCCGCCGTCCGCTTTCAACGCCATCTTGATGCTCTGCGCCCCCATGGGAGAATTCACGGTGACGTCCCAGTTGCCGTCTACGCTGGCCATGGTGGTTTCCTCGCGGGTGAGTTGGAATCGACGCGCAGCTAATCAGTGTGACAAAGGCAGCGCAAGCGCCCCGGATTTCAGCGCGGCGGGGCCGGGATCGCTATGGGAGGCGGCGGCGGAAGGCCCGGCGCCGCCGTGATCGCCGTGCGGCCGACCCCTCCCCCGGCATTGAGCACGAAGGTTCCGCTGGCGCCGACCGGAATGGGCGGCGCGTCCACGGTCCGCACCGGACCAGCAGGGAGGAAGCCGTCGAAGTCCGGGGTCGTCGAAACCTGCCGGTTGCCGTTCGCAGCGGTGATGGCGACGCCGTAGCGGTCGCCGATGCGGACGAAGGTCGCCGTACTGATGTCCATATTCGCCGAGAAGCGGCCTCCCGCCTGCAAGGCGGCGGCGACATCCTCGGCCGAGCCGCCCATCGTCAGGACCTGTTTGACATTGCCGGCAGTGATCGCCGCCTGAAGGACCGGCGAACGCGTGCCCGGCGCGCCCCGGCCACTGCCACTGACCAACGAGTTCGAGGCCGAAACCGTCGCCGGGGCCGCGCCTGCCGGTGTGGGAGCCGTGGCGACCTGACTGCGGCCGGAAAGGAGGATGGTGCGGTTGTCGGCCCCCTTGGTCAGGGTGACGGAGACCTGGCTGACGGCGCTGACCTTCCAGCCGTCGCGGTATTCCTCACCGATGCCGACGGTGCGGGTCGAGACCACATCATGATCGGTCTCGTTGATCAGAAGACGGGCCTCATGCCCCGATCCCAGGACCGCGCTGACGTCCGTGGAAAGCGCTGAGAGCGCCGGCGGCAAGGGCGCGGCCCCCCTCGCCGGCTGCGCCAGGCTTGCCCCGGCCACGGTCAAACCCAGGGCCAGAACCAGTCCGCCGATCACGTGTCGAGCCATGGTTTCTTCCCCGGTGACAGCCGTCATCGACAGGTATGACACGCCCGCTTGCCGGCGCAAGTGTGACCTATGGCGCTGGCGCCGGCAGTCCGCCGTTCGGGCCAAGCCGGAGTAAGACGGACCCGGGCGCGCCGGCTCCGCCCCCACCAAGTACGCCCTGGAACTGGGCGACCAGGTCGCCGATGTTGCCGCTTTGCAGGGCGCTCAGGGCTGCCGCCGCGCGCGGATCGTTCGCCAGCTCGGGCGGCAGGTTGGCCATGGCGCTCCGGATCTGCCCCTGCAGTTGCTGCATCTGCGCGGGGTTGATCGCCAATTGACCAAGTCCGATCGTTGGTATGCCGCCAGCGCCGGCTGGGAGCCCGTCACGCCCGGCGGCCGCACTGCCGCCGTTGCTGAAGCTGACCGCGCCGCCGCGACCCGGCAAGGCCTGTCCCGGCGTTCCGCCGCCAGCGCCGCCGGCGGCCGCAGAGGCCCCGATCGACCCCCGACCCGCGCCGGTGTTGAAGTTCAGGGCGATCTGCCTCTGCTCCTCGCCCTTCTTCATGGTGATCGAGGCGGGATTGACCGCCGTCAGACGCCAGCCATCGCGATACTCCTGGCCGATGGTGAGGTCGGTGGTGTCGCTAACGCCAAATGCGGTTTCGGTGATCAACAGCCTGGGCGCGGTCGTGATATCGAGCACAGCGCTGACCTTGCCGCCAAGGCCGTTCAAGGGGTCGCCATTCTTCTGCGCCGTCGCGGGAGACGAGGCGAGCGGTGATCCCGCAGACTGATTGGCGTTGCTGGCCGGCGCCGCCGCCACCGGAATGGCGCCGCCACCTTGGAATCCGCCCGGTTGCCCGGCGAAGGCCCCCGCGTCGGCCTGCCCGGCTCCACGCCCGGCCCTGTTCTGCCCGCCGCCGCCCCGGCGCTGTTGAAGCCCGCCGTTTTGAGCGCCGGACTGGGCCTCCTGTCGCGCCTGCGCGCGCGCCTGGAGCTGGGCCTCAACCTGCGCCGGATCCAACCCCTGACGGACGAGCCGCTCAGGAACCTGCGCAAGCGCAAGAACCGGCGCCGCCAGGATCCCGGCCAGTCCGATCATGGTGGTCGATCGCTTCATTCCGATTCCTGCACAGGGCCTTGAGGTGGCATTCTCTATCCAACTTTCGGCTTAACTATGACCAAGCACCTCCGCGGCATTGGGGCGCAGACCCCTACTCCGCGGCCGGAGCCGCCGAGTTGAGTTCCGCCGCCTTGGCCTCGACCAGTTCGACGATGTGCTCGATCATGCCTTCGTTGTCCTGCTTGTGGTCGGGTTTGCCGGTCACGTAGACCATGCCGGCGCCCTTGCCGCCGCCGGTAAAGCCGATGTCGGTCATCAGCGCTTCGCCCGGTCCGTTGACCACGCAGCCGATGATAGAAAGGCTCATGGGCGTGGAAATATGCGCCAGCCGCTCTTCCAGCGCCGCGACCGTCTCGATCACGTTGAACCCCTGCCGGGCGCAGGACGGACAGGCGATGATATTGACCCCCCGGTGGCGCAGCCCAAGCGCCTTCAGCATATCGAAACCCGCCTTGACCTCTTCCACCGGATCGGCGGCGAGGCTGACGCGAATGGTGTCGCCGATCCCGGCCCAGAGCAGTGTTCCCATGCCGATCGCGGACTTGATTGTGCCGGGCCGCGTCGGCCCCGCCTCGGTCACGCCCAGGTGCAAGGGGCAGTCGATCTGTTCTGAAAGCTGCTGATAGGCGGCCACGGTCATGAACAGGTCCGAGGCCTTCACGCTGATTTTGAATTCGTGGAAATCGTTGTCCTGCAGGATGCGCGCGTGGTTGAGCGCGCTCTCGACCATGGCCTCCGGGCAGGGCTCGCCATAGCGTTCCAGCAATTCGCGCTCCAGAGATCCGGCGTTGACGCCGATGCGCATGGAACAGCCGTGATCACGCGCCGCCTGGATGACCTCGCGCACACGGGCCGGCGAGCCGATATTGCCGGGATTGATACGCAGGCAGGCCGCGCCGGCCTTGGCCGCTTCGACGCCGCGTTTGTAGTGAAAGTGGATGTCGGCGACGATGGGGACGTTCGAAGCTCGCACGATGGCCGGCAGGGCGGCGGTGGCGTCCTCATCCGGGCAGGAAACGCGTACGATATCGGCGCCCGCATCTTCCAGCGCGCGGACCTGGGCGATGGTCGCCGCCGCATCGCCGGTGACCGTATTGGTCATCGACTGCACGGTGATCGGCGCATCGCCGCCGACCGCCACCTTGCCGACGTGGATCGTCCGGCATTTGCGCCGCACGATGGTCCGCCAGGGACGATAGTGGTGGGGATCGGTCATGGGTTCAAAGATAGGGCGTCTGGCTGCCGCACGCAAAGGCGGTGGATTAAGGCGTAACCGCGGCCGCGGCCGGCGCACCCGTACTGGCTTTCGGAACGGCCGGCGCGGCAGGCGCGCCGCCGCCCAGAGCCGCCAGCGGCGTCAACGGGTTGATCAGTCCGCCCCTCAGGGTTCCGTCGACGAAATAGTCCACCGACGAGGGCATGGAGACATCGACTGACAGTCCGGCGGCCAGGGGCGCGCGATAGGCCTCGCCGTCCTTCAACAGCGCCGTGTCAACAACCTCGTCGCCCCGCCGGATCAGCAGCACCACATTGCCCTTGGCTTGAAAGGTCAGCCGCGAGAGGCCCGCCGGCGCGCCGAAAATCTGGCCGCGAGCGACGAATTGGCGGGGCGCGGGTGGCGCCGATTTCAGAATGGCGGCGGCGGCGGCGGCTTCCTGGGCGGCGATCTCGGGATCGGCCTTTTCGAGCCCCGGCGTGACATAGGGTTTGGGTGGGGTAGCCTCCACCGGTGGCGGCAATGCCCCGCCCAGCAAAACCGGGCCGGTGATTGGCGGCGCCTCAACGGTGGATGTCACGGCGGTCGACTGCCTTGGCCCCCGATCGTTGAGCGCGCGCTGGACAATGTTCCAGACCAGGATTGCGGCCAGCACCGCCAGGCCTGCCGCGATCAGCATGCCGCGCCTGGGATCGGTGTCGTTGTCCACCCCGATCGGATTGGGCAACTCGTGCTGTTCCTCCGGCGCGTCCGCCCTGAACTTGGCGACCGCGCGTGACGGATCGACGCCCAGGGCTTCGGCATAGGCCCGGACATAGCCGATGGTGAATGGGCGCGAGGGCAAGTGCTCGACATCCATCGCCTCGATCGCCGCGAGGTACGCCGCGCGCACCTTGGTCAGGGCGACCACTTCATCCAGGGTGAGGCCTTGCGACTGACGCACGGCCTTGAGGCCCGCGCCGATGGTCACGCCCTCGTCAAAGGCCAGCTGTTCCGCCGTCAACGGTACGTCATCGGTCACGCAGAAAATCCAGAATCAGACACCAAACGATGTCACGATTATTCTTTAAATTCAATATATTATAAGATCACGTAAAGCTTGCGCGCCAAGGTCTCGACCTCGTTGCGAACCGAGCCCGCTGACCGTTCAAGGAGGCTCGTAACTCCGCGCGCGGCGGCCTGGCGGTCGCAGCTGAGCACCATGCGCTTGACCGGCCCGATCCCACCGGGCGGCATGGAGAGGCGCTCGAAACCCAGGGCGAGCAGGGCGAAGGCTTCCAGCGGCCGGCCCGCCATTTCGCCGCAGATCGACACCGGCGTGCCGCTGGCCGCGCAGGCGTCCTGGATCTGTTTCAGCGCGCGCAAGGCCGGCGGCGAAAGTGGGTCATAGCGATCCGAAGTGCGCGGATTGCCGCGGTCAGCGGCGAACAGATACTGCATCAGATCGTTGGTGCCGACCGACACGAAATCGACCAGGCGCAACAGCGCGTCCAGGTGGAACAGCAAGGCCGGCGCCTCGATCATCGCCCCAACATCGAGCCGTGAAGGTGCGGGCCGGCCCCGGCGTTCGGCCCAGGCGACTTCCTGATCGACAAAGGCCCGGGCGGCGCGGAACTCCTCCACGTTGCTGATCAGCGGGAACATGATCCGCAGCGCCCGGCCGCGCGCCGCCGCGATGAGGGCGCGCAGTTGCAGACGCAGCAAGGCCGGGCGGTCCAGCCCCATGCGCACAGCCCGCCAGCCCAGCGCCGGGTTATCCTCCCGCTCGGCCTCCATGTAGGGCAGGATCTTGTCGCCGCCGAGATCGAGAGTGCGGAAGGTGACCGGCAGATCGCCGGCCGCATCCAGGACACGTCGGTAAAGGTCGGTCTGGGCGTTGAAGCGGGGCAGCTCCTCAGCCACCATGAACTGGAACTCGGTACGGAATAGCCCGATGCCTTGCGCGCCGACCTCGGGCATCAACTGCAGGTCAAGATCTAGACCCGCGTTCATCAGCAGAGTGATCTTCACCCCATCCTTGGTGACGGCGGGGGTGTCGCGTAGTTTCTGGAACTCGACCTTGCGTTGGGCGCGCACTTCCATCCGCGCCTTGATGGCAGTGACGACGTCGGCCCGGGGTCTCAGGAACGCTTCGCCGTTTTCGGCGTCGACGACGACCGGATCGCCCTCCGAAACCTGGTCGCGCAGATTTTCCAGCCGCCCGAGACATGGAATGTCCAGCGCCCGGGCAATGATCGCCGCGTGACTGGCGCCGGAACCTTCCTCAAGCAGAATTCCCCGCAGTTTAGTGCGATCATATTCCAGAAGTTCGGCCGGCCCGAGGTTGCGGGCAACCAGGATAGCGTTGTCGGGCAGGACGGGGCCTTCGTGCGCGTCGCCCGCGAGGTGACGAAGCAGGCGGTCGTTGAGGTCTTCCAGATCGTGCAACCGCTCGCGAAGATAGGCGTCGCGCGCCTGGCCAAGTCTTGCCCTATGTTCCGAGCGCGTCCGCTCGACGGCGGCCTCGGCGGTCATGCCATCGCGCACGGCTTCGACCAGACTTCGGTTCCAGCCCCGGTCGTGGGCGAACATGCGATAGGTTTCAAGCACGTCGAAAGAAGCGCCGACCAGACCGTGCTGGCCCTCCATCATGGCGTCGATCTGGTCCTGCAGCGCCTTGATCGCCGTCGTCAGGCGCACTTCCTCAGCTTCAGTGTCGTCGGAGAGAAGTTTGCTCGCCGCCACGGGTCGCTCGTGCAGAACCACAACCCCATAAGCCAGCCCTTCTGCCAGGCGCACCCCCTTGATGCGTTCGGGCTTTTGCGGGGCAAAGTCGACGCCCTTGAGCGCCGTCTCGCCGACCCCCTCGCCGGCGACCATTTCGGCCAGGACCATGGCGATGATCTGCAGGTCTTCGACCTCGTCGTCGGTATAGCCGCGCTCGGTGCGGTTCTGGACGACGAGAACGCCGATGGCCCGACCACCGCGCAGCAGCGGCACGCCCAGGAAGGCATGGTACGGATCTTCGCCCGTTTCCGGCCGGTAAGCGAAGGCCGGGTGACTGGGCGCGTCGGAAAGATTCACCGGCCGGCCCAGTTTCATCACCTCGCCAACCAGGCCTTCGCCGGGTTTCAGTGTCGTGACGTGAACGGCAGCGGCGGAAAGGCCTTCGGTGGCGAAGAGTTCGGCGGACGCATCAGGCCGGCGCAGATAGATCGAGCAGACCTCGGCCACCATCGAGCGGGCAATGATGCGCACCACCATATCCAGCCGCGCCTGGGCGGGCGCATCGCTGGCCATGGCTTCGCGGATCTGCCGAAGCAGACTGCGTGGTCCCCTCAAGCTCAGCGGGGTCATGGCCATGACCGGCGGCGTCTCCCTAAGATCGGTTCTCGCCGCCTATAGCAGATTTCAGCGTTACGAAAGCGACAGCGCCGGCCTTGGAGTATCGCGGTGAAAAACGCCGATAGTTTTGGCGACAAGAGCGAGGCTATGGATCGCCGTTGAAATAGCTCTTCACGGAAACGACGACGCAGGTGTTGTTCGCGCCTGGCAGCAGCATCAGCCGGTCCTGATTGGCGTCGAGCATGACGCGCGTATTCCTCAGCATCATCGCCAGGCTGCCCCGGCCATTTTTCACCAGGTTTTCGGCATTGGCGCAGTCCCCCGCCAGGGGAATAACCTGCACGGCCACCCCATCGCACACGTTTCCCGCCAGGGGAGCTGAAATGAGCGCCGTCAACGCATCCGGGGGGTTGCTGGGCAGGCTAACGCCGGCGACCGTCTGGAAGATATGCTTGTTGGTGTCCGCAGTGTGCCACATCGACGACTGGGCGTAGGGCCCGCCGATGGAGTTGGCGGTCATCTTGTCGATCAGGCTGCCGCACTGGGCGAACCCGTGCTGGGCCGCCTCCTGCGCCGGCGTCGGCGCGGCGGGTTGTTGCAGAATTTGAAGCCCTGGCAGCTGCTGGGCGTCGCCAAATCCGGCCGCCGTCGCGCCCAGAACGAGCGCGCCGATCAGGGTTACATACGCCCTTGCGCGGTGAGGCTGGCCCCCAGGTTGCCCCGGTAGTTGTGCTGGCCCAGATGCATCAGCTGGGCGTGCAGGTCGACCCATATCTTGCCTCCCATGTCCCGCCAACGACGGCAGAACGCATAGTCTTCCGAAAGATAACGGCCGGAATCAGGATCGACCATGCAATCAAACAGCAAATAGTGCAGGTGCGCCTGCGGGTGCCCTGGCGGACCGTCGGGCGTGTAATTGAGTTCGGGGTAGTGCTTCATCATGTCCAGGATCACCTGGCGCTTGATGCACATGAAACCCGTCGGCGCCTCGGCCACTTCGACAAAGCCGTCCTGATCCATGTATTTGCCGACCGGCTCCTTGCCGTGGGCGATGGGATTGAACGGATATTCCATGTAGCGGATTTCCCAGTCGGCGAAACTCATGCCCTGAGGCATGCCTTCAGTCGGCCAGTTCATTTTCTTCATCGGATAGACGCCACAGGCGACGTCACGATCGGCCAGCAGGATACGGAACACGGACTTGGGATCAAAGGCGATGTCAGAGTCGATCCAGAACAGGTGCGTGAAGTCCTCACGCAGCAAAAATTCGATGACCATCTTGTTGCGGCCGCGGGTGATCAGGCTCTCGGAATGCATGTGCAACAGCGAGGTCATGCCGTGACGCATGGCTTCGGCCGTCAAGCTGAAGATGCTGGTTACATAGTTCATGCTGACCGCCGAGATGTAACAGGGCGTGGCGAACATGACCTTCATCTCGCGAAGGTTCGAGTCAGGCAGCATTAGAGATGTTCCCGGTTTCGAAGTTGACGTGACGGCTTTCTAGAGGGCGGTGGCGGGAAAGCAATCGTGCCGTACGTAAACCCTTGAAATGAAACCGGCCGGGTTGCGTTTTTCCGCAACCCGGCCGGCAAGATTCGCTGTTTAGAGCGATTAGTTGCCGAAGGTGTGGCTGACCGAAATCGCGCCGCCGCCCTGGCTGTGGCCCTGAGCGTTGGACATCGAACCCGTCGCCGAGAACCGCCAGCTGCCATCGGCGCTGGTGCCGCCGATACCGATCGCCAGGCCGCTCTGGCCGTTGAAGGCCGAGACCGAGCCCGCCACCGAGATGGCGCCCGGAGCATTGTCGAAGTTCAGCGCGCCGGCCGCCATCGCCGAAGCGATACCCGCGTTGGTGCGCTTGAAGTTCGAATTCAACGTTCCATCCAGGGCCGCGATCGCATCCCCGACGTTGTAGTAGGGCAGGTTTTGAACCGTGTAGGTCGGGGCCGTGATACCGCCGTTGGTGCCGCCGATCGGCGCCGATCCACCGCCCAGAGCCGTCGAGATCGTACTGGCCGCCTGGTACAGTTGGCTGCCGTTGATCGCCTGGTTCGAGGTCGGATTGACCGCGCCAGGCGCCACGTTGTTCAGCGTCACCACCCCGGTGGTCAGGCCCACCAGCGTCACGCTTTGCGTAATCTGGCCGCCGTTGCCGGTGGTCGGCGTTCCCGGATTGGAGAACTGCACCGGACCGAGGTTGACAATCCGGTCGAGCGCCGTGCCGACGTTGCCGACGTTGTTCGCCGGCGGCACATTCGTCCCGTAAGTCACGAAGGACGAATTCGCCAGAGCGCCGGTGTTCGGATCGTAGGTCGTGCCGGCGCCGAAGGTCGAGGCCGCGGTCGTGCCCAGGAGGTCGACCTGCACGTTCATCGTGTGCAGCTGCGAGCCGTTGATGGCGTCGGTCGAGGTCGACGATACCAGGCCAGGCGCCACGTTGGTGATCTGACGGGTATTGCCGTTCGATCCGACCGAGACCACACGGTCCGAACCGTTGGCGATCGCACCGGCGAACGCCGGGTTGGTGTTGGTGACGTTCTGAACGTTGTTCAGGCCGCCATCGCCGCTGGCGATGTTGGTTGCGCCGGTGACCACGGTCGAGCCAGCGCCCAGGGCGACGGCGTTGGAGAAGCCGGCAACCGACGAGTTGGCGCCGATGGCCACCGCGTTGGCGCCGTTGGCGTTGGCGCTGGAGCCGACAGCAATCGCGTTGGCGCCGTTGGCAACCGCCGAAACACCGGCCGCCGTGGCGTTTTCACCCGTGGCGTTCGAACTGACGCCGAAGGCCGAAGCATTCGTTCCGCTGGCGCGGGCCGAATTACCGGAGGCTGTGGCGCTGGCGCCCTGGGCGTTGGCCCCGGAGCCGGTGGCCGAAGCGCCGCTGCCGTTGGCGACAGCCGAGGCGCCCGTCGCCGTGGCGTTGGAGCCGCTGGCCGTTGCCGATCGACCCGTCGCCGTGGCGTTGAGGCCTTGGGCGTTGGCGTTGGAGCCGGTCGCCGTGGCGAAGTCGCCGCCGGCCTGAGCCAGGGCGCCGAAGGCCGAAGCATTCGAGCCATTGGCGAAGGCGTCGTTACCGATAGCGGTGGCAGACACACCGTTGGCGACGGTCGGATCGCCCGCGCCCAGGGCCACCGCATGGGCGCCGTTGGCGAAGGACTGATCGCCGACCGCTGTCGCGGCCAGACCATTGGCCCGGGTGCTGGAGCCGACCGCCGTAGCGTTAGCGCCGGTAGCGTTGGACAGGACACCGAACGATGAAGCGCCAGTTCCGTTGGCCAGAGCCGATGTACCGGCCGCCGTGGCGTTGGCGCCGCTGGCGTTCGAGCTTGCGCCCGCAGCCAGGGCGTTGGCGCCATTGGCGAGGGCGTTGGAGCCCGCCGCTGTCGCGTTAGCGCCCTGAGCGTTGGCGTTGGTGCCGGTCGCAGTGGCGTTCGTGCCGTTGGCCGTGGCCGAGGCGCCGCCCGCCGTCGCATTCGCGCCGGAGGCATTGGCGTTCGTGCCGGTCGCCGTGGCGTTAGCGCCGGACGCCAGGGAGTCAGAGCCGACCGCCGTAGCGTCAGCGCCCGTGGCATTGGCCTGGCTGCCGAAGGCCGCGGCCTCCTCGCCACTGGCGATCGCGGAGGCGCCGGAAGCCGTGGCGTTGGCGCCCGAAGCATTGGCGTTTGTACCCGTGGCCGTGGCGTTTGTACCCGTGGCCAGAGCCGAGGCGCCGCCCGCGGTCGCGTTAGCGCCCGAAGCATTGGCGTTGGTGCCGGTCGAGGTGGCGTTCGCACCAGAGGCCAGGGCCGAGGCGCCGGCTGCGGTGGCGTTAGCACCCGAAGCATTGGCGTTTGTACCCGTGGCCGTGGCGTTTGTACCCGTGGCCAGAGCCGAGGCGCCGGCCGCGGTCGCGTTAGCGCCCGAAGCATTGGCGTTCGTACCCGTC
>CANJME010000023.1 GCA_947475875.1 Caulobacteraceae bacterium
CCTGAATCGTTCGTCCCCCGCAGCGGCGGCATCGTGCCATGGGCGAGCGCGCCAGCTGTTGGAGGCGCGCGCTCGCCCACCCCGACCATGGCGTTACAGACCGCCGTGTACTAACAATGAAACTGGATCACCTCTCGGGGGCTGGCCAGCTTGGTGCGCAGATGTTGGGCCACAAGTGACAGGCACTCGCGTTCACGCGGCGTCAGTCGAATTTCTAGTTCTGACTGCACTCCAACCCTCAACACGGGCAACGCCACAACTCGGCATGACCGCAACCTTCGTGGAATTCCCGGACAGAATCCAGTCCAATACGCGTTTATCAATAAATTACACCCGGGAGGCGACTCAAGTCCCCCGGATTCCAAGGGTGCGAGCGGTGCGGCGGAATGACGCTAGTTGCTCGGGATCGCTGGCATAGGCCGCTCTGGCGTCACGAAAGGCCGCCTCCGCCAGGTCCATCTGGCCCAGATTGACGCGGCTGCGCATCAGCATTTCCCAGCTCTGCGGATCGTGTGGATCGGTCTTGAGGCGGGCGTCCAGGCCTTCGACCATCGCCATGACATCGGGCCCCTGTCCGGGATGAGGCGACTCTCCACCCGGGCCAGCCATCTCACCGCCCGGATGCGCAATTTGCTCTTGTCCCTCTGGCTCCCGTTCCAGCAGAGCCACCAGACCGGCGGCGGCAATAACAATCGCGCTCGCCAGGCCCAGCGCCACGGTCAACACGGCTCGCTCGCTAGGGCTAGGGCTAGGGCGGTCCGGCGGCGGGGTCTCGTTTTCGGCGGGACGAGCCTCGCTCATCGCCGCGTCAGCACTGGACCAGTGAGACAGCGACACCGTCAGCGCCACGCAGGCCAGAACGGTCATCAGGGTAAGCAGCCCCCATACCAGCCACGCGCCCCTGCCGTGGGCGGGCTCAGTCGGCGGCAACACCGCCAGGGACAGGACCGCGGCGCTGATGAAAATGACCTGCAGCACTGCGCCGGCCCGGCCAAACGCCTGCGGCGTTTTCGCAATGGCGAGGCGTGCCGCCAGAGCCATGAGCGCCTGGGCAAGGGCCACAACCAGCGCCAGGATGAGCGCATAGTGTCCGATCTGCACCGTCATTTCGCCCCCGCGCTCTTTTACGAACTGTACCGGTCGCAACGGCGGCGGGGAATGCTAAAGTCCGCGCACGGCAACCGGCGGCGAGGATGCGTAACACAGCGTGACCGAGGTCTTTCGCGTGGCGATACTGGGCTCGGGGCCCGCGGGCCTTAGCGCCGCCGCGCATGCCGCAGCCTTGGGTCTGTCGCACGTCCTGCTCGAAAAGACCGACCACCTGTCGGACACCATCTACCGCTACCAGAAGGGCAAGCATGTGATGGCCACGCCCAGCCAGCTGGTGCTGCGGGCCGATCTCGATTTTACCGCCGGCAAGCGCGAGGCGGTGCTGGACACCTGGAACGCCGGGACCACCGCGGCGGGCGTCAATGTCCGCCTCAACGCCGAGGTCAGGGCCGTGGAGGGCGAGGCGGGCGATTTCACAATCACACTGGCAAATGGGGATGTGGTCCACGCCCAGACCCTGGTTCTGGCCATCGGCACCCAGGGCAATCCAAACCTGATGCGTTGCGAGGGAGCGAACCTGCCGCACGTGCAGTACCAGCTCGATGATCCCGGCGCCTATATGGACGAGCACATCACCGTGGTCGGCACCGGCGATGCGGGGATCGAGAACGCGCTGGGCCTGATCGCCGATCCGGCGCTCTGCAATGTGGTCAGCATCCTCAACCGCTCGGCCGACTTCGCCAAGGCCAAGGACGCCAATGTCAAACTGCTGAATGAGGCGCGTGATTCCGGCCGCCTGCAGGTGCTGACCGAGGCCTCGACCAGCCGCATCGAGGAAGGTTGGATCACGGTCGAGCGCCCCGACGGCGAGATCCGCTTTCGCTGCGACCGGGTGATCGCGCGGATGGGCTCCCAGCCGCCCCGCAAGTTCATCGAGGCCATGGGGGTCGAATTCACCAGCGAGGCGCCCGGTGCGTTTCCGAAACTGTCGCCCACCTTCGAAAGCACCAAGCGCGGCATCTATGTGATCGGCGCCCTCGCCGGATATCCCCTGATCAAGCACTGCATGAACCAGGGCCACGACGTGGTCGAATACATCGCCGGCAACACGCGCTTGCGACCGGCCGACGAGCCGATCATCGAGGCCAAACTGGCCGGCCTGCCCAAGGGGCGGTCGGTCGATGAATGGCTGGAACACATTCGCCAGAGCGTCGAGATCCTGCGCGGTCTGTCGCCGCTGCAAATGCGCGAGTTTCTGCTGGACGCGGAGGTCCGCGCCTGGCCGGCCGGCGAGGCTATCTTCCACAAGAACGCCATCGGCTCGTCCCTGTTCGGCATTGTCGAGGGCACTGTGCTTGTCGAGGTCAATCCCGCCGATCCCGCCATCACGGTCCCGATCGCGGCCGGATCGATCTTCGGCGAGGTCGGGCTGATTTCCGGCCGCCGGCGCGGCGCCACCGTGCGCGCGGGCGCGGGCGCAGGCTGCATCTGCATCGAAATCCCACGCATCGCCGCCCTGAAACTGATGGGCACTGTCGATGCGGCGCGCGAGACGGTCAACCGCATCACCACCGAGCGGCAGCTGCTGCAGCTGTTCGGCTCGGGCCTGACCGCGGCCGACATCTCAGGCATACTCGCCACCGCTGAAGTGCGCGATGTGCGGCGGGGCGAGGCGATCATCAAGGAGGGCGCGGAAGGCTTCGACATCTTCGTCATCCGCTCGGGCAGCATGGTGGTGGAAAAGGAGCTGGGCGGAAAATCCATCTTCCTGCGCTACCTCCCCGCCGGCTCCTACGTCGGCGAAATGGCCCTCTTCGAGGACGGCGTGCGCACGGCTACGGTGCGGGCGGCGATCAAGTCCCAGGTCGTGCGGCTCGAGGGGGAGGGCTTTCGCCGCCTGCTGGAGGCCAAGCCCCAGCTCGCGCGATCCATGCGCGAGGAAGCGAGCGCCCGGCGCAAGATCAACCGCTTCATCGAGCAGAAGAAAGAGAGCTTCTCCGGCGTCGTCGACATGTACTCCTCGGTCGCCAACTTCCTGGTCACCGAGGGCCTGGGCGAGGCGACCGACGTCCTGCTCATCGATGAGAAGCTCTGCATCGGCTGCGACAACTGCGAGACCGCCTGCGCCGACACCCACGACGGACTCTCGCGCCTCGACCGCGAAGCGGGGCGCACCTACGCCCACATGCATGTGCCGACCTCGTGCCGTCACTGCGAGGCGCCCTATTGCATGACCGACTGTCCGCCCAACGCCATCCGCCGGGGCGCGGACGGTGAGGTGTTCATCGACGAGACCTGCATCGGCTGCGGCAACTGCCAGCGCAACTGCCCCTATGACGTCATCCGCATGGACAAGAAGCCTGGCAAGAAACCGGGTCTGGCTTCCTGGCTGTTTCTCGGCCTTGGCCCCGGCCCGGGCGAGCCCGACACCGCCTGGAAGAAGAAACACACCTCGCCCGAGGCCGCCAAGGTCGCCATCAAATGCGACATGTGCGCGGGGCGCAAAGGCGGCCCCGCCTGTGTACGCGCCTGCCCGACCGGGGCGGCGATCCGGGTCTCGCCCGAACAGTTCCTGTCGGTGGCGCTGATGGAGCGGGACTAGGGCCATGAGCGCCGGGGGGCAGACCAGGGGGCGAGCGAAAACCATCCGACACGTGGGGTTCCTGCGCCACGGCGGTTTCCGCTGGCTGTTCGTCGCCCTGGTCCTCTGCTTTGGCGCCGTCTGGGGTTACCAGCGGTTCGAACCCGATCCGCCCAGCGGCGGGTCCTGGTACGGCTATGGCCTCGGAACGGTCGCGGCCCTGATGATCCTGTGGCTGGCGTATCTGGGCGTGCGCAAACGCTCGATCACCCCCGGGACCTGGACGCTGAAGGGCTGGGTTTCGGCCCACGTCTATCTGGGTATGGCGCTCGCTTTGATCGCCACCCTGCACACCGCGTTCCAGTTCGGCTGGAATCTGCACACCCTGTTCTATGGCCTGATGCTGCTGGTCATCGCCTCAGGCCTGGTGGGTGTCATTCTCTATGTCGCCATGCCACGGGTCCTTTCCGCCAACCGGGCCGAACTCACCGAGCGCCAGATGCTCGAACAGATCGAGGCCCTGGATCAGCAACTGCACGAGGCGGCTCTGCCGCTGTCGTCCGAAGCGGCCGCCGCCGTTCGCGGCTCGATCCGCAATTCGCCCATCGGCGGACTGCATGGCCGCTGCGGTACGGCCCGGGCGGTGAGCATCATCGAACGGCTGCGGCGCGGCCCCGTTCCTGATGCCGGACTGGACGCCGTCGCCGGCCTGCTGAACAAAAAATCCGGGGCTCTGGCCCGCGCCCGGCGGCACGCCCGCATCAAGGCCGTGCTCCAGGCCTGGCTCTATATCCATGTGCCGGCGACCTTCGCGGTGCTGGCCGCCATGGTCGCCCACATCGTCGCGGTGTTTTTCTACGCATGAGCATCACCCTTCGTCAGATCGCCAAACGGGCCGACGGCAGCGACATTGTCCGCTCACGCCGGATCGAGGCCGATGAGGCGACCATCGGGCGGTCGGCCGATTGCGACATTGTTCTGCCCGACCTGGCGGTGGCCCCGGTCCACGCCCGGCTGAGGATCTCGGGTGGCCGCGTCGGCATCGCGGGCGAAGATGGCGCGAAATTCCAGCTTGGGGGCAAACAGGTCGCCCGCGCCGACGTCGATCCGGCAAAAGGCGCAGTGTTGGAAATGGGCGACCACCGCCTGACCTTCGAGGCCGGCTCCAATCCCGGCGAGGTCACGCTCACCGTCACCCGCGCCCGCGAAGCCACCGACGGCGTCGCCGAGCCCACGGGTATCTTCTCCATCCGGCCCGGCCTTTTCGGCAAGCGGCGGACGGCCTGGGTGCTGGCCATTGCCGTGCTGCTGATCACCCTCGCCTGGCCGATCGCGGCCTTTCACGGGCAACGCACGATCTTCTCCCAGCCGGACGCGCAATGGACCGTGGGACACCTGTCGAAAGCCCACGCGTTCCTGGAGGACGACTGTCAGGCCTGTCACCAGAAGGCCTTCGTCGCCGTGCGTGACGAGGCCTGCATGACCTGCCATGCAGCCAGTCCCGACCAAGCCGTTCTCCTGCGTGTATCAAACGAAGTGAAAGCAAAAGGCAGCCCGACGGCGCCCCTCTTCATCCGCGAGCACGCGGTCCACGCCCGGCTGATGAAGGCCGCAACGCCGCCGAAGGACCGGTTCGAGCGGTTCAAGGCCGCGGTGGGCCTGAAGTTCGGACGGACCAACGACCGCTGCGTCGGCTGCCACCTGGAGCACAAGGGCCCCGTGGGCTTTGCGCCCGCCGATCAGATCCATCTGCCGCTCACACCCGCACTCCATCCCACCGACGATTGCGCCAGCTGTCACGGCCAGCTGAAACACCGGCTGCCTGACACCCCTCTGATCGACACCCCAGACTGGTCGAGGCACCCGGATTTCCGGGCGGTGAACCTGGCGGCGCCCCAGACCCGCGGGCTTAATTTCTCCCACGCCCAGCACCTGCAGGCGGCGGGCGGGGTGGCCCGTCAGGCCCAGAGCCTGGCCCGCTACGGCGGCGCGCTGGATTGCGCCGACTGTCACCATCCGGCCACGGATGGGCCGGGCTTTTCGCCCGTGCGGATGGAACCGGACTGCGAGTCCTGTCACTCGCTCGCCATCGGCGACGCCGGCGGGCGGATGCGCCTGCCGCATGCGGAACCGGCCAGGGTGATCGCCGCGATCAACAGCTATTATGCGGGGGCCGCCGCGGCGACGCCGCTGGACTTCGTGGCGCGCCGGCGGCCAGGTGTGGCGAGCGAGGCCGAACGCGCCAGTCTTGCCTCGGCGGGGCGCGGCTCCGCGCCTGCCCAGGCAAGGCGCGCGGTCCAGGCGGCCTTCTCGCCGCGCGGCATCTGTTTTGACTGCCATCTGGTGACGCCGAGGCCTGACGCGCCGCCCCTGATCGGCAAGGTTGATTTGACCGACAAACCGTTTCTCACCCGCGGGCGGTTTGACCATCGCACCCCCGGCCACCGGTCCACCGACCCGGGCGCCTTGCCCTGCGCCAGCTGTCATGCGGCGGAAAGCTCGCAACGCACCGCCGATTTGCTCATGCCCCACATCGCCGTCTGCGCGACATGCCATAGCAAGCGCAAGGAAGAGGTCGTCCAGGCCGCCGCCGCCGAGTGCTCGACGTGCCACAGCTTCCACGCGCCGGCCCTGCCGACGCGAAAGCCCGACAAGCCCTCCGACGCCATTCGAATAGGGGCCCTCTAGATGGCTGCCAAGAAGACGAAAGCCAAACGGACCGGAGGACGCTTTGCCCGACTGTCCAGCGCAGTTCCCGGGCTGATCGTTACGGCCCTGCTGCTGGCGCTGCATGTCATCCATCCCGCGGCGATGACCCAGCTCAGCAATCTCATCTTCGACGTCTATCAGCGGGCCGCGCCCCGGCCCTATATCGACACCCCGGTGCGGATCGTCGACATCGACGACGCCACGCTCGAAAAGCTGGGCCAGTGGCCCTGGCCGCGCACCGATATCGCCCGCCTGACCCAGACCCTGACCGATGCGGGCGCCGCGGTGGTGGCCTATGACATCGTGTTCTCCGAGCCCGACCGCACCTCGCCGGCGAGGATCGCCAGGATCCTGCAGGGCAATCCGGCCGCCCGCGGCGACTATGCCGATGTCGCCGCCCTCACCGATCACGATGTCCTGCTTGGCCAGACGTTCGGCAAGACGCCCAGCGTACTTGGCGTTTTTCTGACCCACGAGCCCAACCCTAATCGCCCGCCGGTGAAGGCCGGTTTCGCCTATTCCGGATCGCCGCCCTACACGGCGGTACGCAATTACAACGGCGCGCTGACGCCCTTGCCGGTGTTGTCGAAAGACGCCGCAGGCGCCGGCTTCGTCACGGTCGGGGGCGACGGCGACAGCATCATCCGCTCGGTGCCGCTGCTGTCGCGGGTCGGCAATCAGATGGTCCCGTCGCTCGCGCTCGAGGCGCTGCGGGTCGCGCAAGGGGCCGGCGCGCTGCAGGTCAAGAGCAGCAATGGCGGCAATGAATCCGGCGGCGGCGCGCCTTCGGTGGTGGCCATCAAGGTCGGAGCTTTCCAGGCGCCCACGGATGCGACCGGCGCCCTGCTCATGCACTACGCCGCGCCCAGGCCCGACCGGCTGGTTCCAGCCTGGAAGGTGATGGCCGGAGCCTATTCGCCTGATGAGATGAAATGGCTCTTCGAAGGCCGCATCGTCTTCGTCGGTACGGGCGCATCGGGTCTGCGCGACCTGGTTTCGACGCCAATCGCCGACCGGGAACCGGGCGTGGTGGTGCACGCCCAGGCCATTGAGCAGATCATGCACCAGCAGTTCCTGCAGCGGCCGGACTGGTGGCCGGGCTTCGAGCGGCTGCTGATCCTGGTGCTGGGCCTCGCCATCGCCTTTTCCCTGCCCCGGGCGCGCGCCCTGATCGGCGGGACGATCGCGGTGGTCGGCGTTGTCGCGGTTGCGGCCGCCTCATGGTTCGCCTTCCAGCGCCAGGGCATGCTGCTCGATCCGGTCTATCTGATGCTCGGCATCGCCGGCCCCTATTCGGTCGGCACGGTGGTTTCGTTCTATCGGGAGGAGCGGGCCAGGGCCTATATCCGCAACGCCTTCGACCGTTATCTGTCCCCTGAGCTGGTCGCCCGCATCGCCAGAGATCCGAGCCAGCTCGAACTGGGCGGCGAAGAGCGCGACATGACCGTGATGTTCTGCGACATCCGCTCGTTCTCGAGCATCTCGGAGAGCCTCGGGCCGCAGGAGATCATCCGCTTCCTGATTGAGTTCCTCACGCCGATGACGGACATCCTGCTGGCCCGGAAAGCCACGGTCGACAAGTACATCGGTGATGCGATCCTGGCCTTCTGGAACGCGCCCCTGACCGATCCGGACCACCCGCGCAACGCCGCCCTGGCGGCCCTGGACATGGTCAAGCGGCTGGACAAGCTGAATGCCGAAAATCGCGACGATCCCGCCAAGGTCTGGCCAGGCGTGGTGCGCATCGGGGTGGGCCTCAACACGGGTTCCTGCTGCGTCGGCAACATGGGTTCGGCCCAGCGGCTCAGCTATTCCCTCATCGGCGATACGGTGAACCTGGCCTCGCGTATCGAGGGCCTGACCAAGCTTTATGGCGTCTCCATCGCCATCGGCAGCGAGATGGCCTCCCGCATCGGCGACTTCGCCCTCATCGAGATCGACCTGGTACGCGTGGTCGGCCGTGAGGCGCCGGAACGCCTCTACGCGCTGATGGGCTCGCCCGAGACGGCGCTGGAGCAGGGCTTCATCGATCTTTCCACCGCCTGGAAGGCCGTGTTGACCGCCTATCGCGCCCAGGACTGGAAAGGCGCCGACCAGGCGCTGGAGGGTCTGGCGCCCCACGCCGCCGCCTTCGGACTGAAGAAACTCGCGATGCTCTACGCAGACCGCATTGACGCCTTCCGCAAGGCGCCGCCGCCCAAAGGCTGGGACGGCGTGTTTCAGGCAACCGGGAAGTAGCGCCGGATGGCCGCCGTGATAATGCTGGGGCGCAACCGGGGGCCGACGTCATGCTGATCGCCCAGATCACCGACCTGCATCTGGGCTTCACGCCGGGCAATCCGCGCGAGATGAACCAGATCCGGCTGGAGAAAACCATCGCCGCGATCCGGGCGCTAGATGTGGCGCCCGACCTCGTTTTGGCGACCGGCGACCTGGCCGACCGTGGCGAGCCGGAAGCCTACGCCCGGCTTAAGGCGGCCTTGGCCCAGTTGCCTTGCCCGGCCTTCACCTGCCCCGGCAATCACGACGACCGCGCCAACTATCTGGCCGCCTTTCCGCTGCCGGACGCGCCGGACGGTTTTGTCCAGTATGTGATCGAAGGCTATCCGGTCCGGGTCATCGTTCTGGACACCCTCGAGCCCGGCCGCCACGGCGGCGGCTATTGCGAGGCGCGGAAGGCCTGGCTGCAGGCGCGCCTCGACGAGGCGCCGGATCGCCCGACCCTGATCGCCCTGCACCACCCGCCCATCGACACAGGCATTGCCTGGATGGGCGCTGTTCCCGGAGAAGCCTGGGCGGGACGTCTGGCCGCCGCCATCTCCGGCCGGCCCAATGTGCTGGCGGCGGTCAGCGGCCACATGCACCGGGGTATCTCGGCGCTTTGGGCGGACACCCTGCTGGTCGTCTCCCCGCCGGTGGCGCCGGATCTGGCCCTGACCCTCCGCGACATCGATCCCGAGCAACCCGACGGCCGAGCCATGATTGAACTCGTCCCACCCGCTTTTGCGCTTCATCAGTGGTGCGACGGCCGGATCATCAGCCACTTCGAAAGCGTGTCCGACCGCAAGGTCCTCGCCCGGTTTGACGACAAGCTGCAGCCCCTCGTGCGCCACCTCGCTCACGAGCGCGAAGAGGGCTAGGGGGCTTTGGCTCCGCATGCCGCGAAGAACGATTCCACCGCCGGCATCTCGGTGGGAAGCGCCTTCAGTGACAGGTTCTTTTCGCCGGATAGCAGTGTCAACTCGCCTGAGCCGCGAAACGCCACCAGAGGCGGATCAGCCGGCCGCGCCCAGAAATCCACCTGGGATCCATCGCCTTCCAGATTTTTGGAAACCTTGCCGCCATAGGAAGTTTGAGCCTGACCTGACCGGGCCGTCACTTCGGCCCGCTCGTGCCAGAGATCGGTGACCATGATCCGGCCTGACCCTTTGTAACAGCTCATGATCAGCTCAACGTCGTCCGAGTCCGGCGCGCCATACGATAGCCGGGCGCCCGCGACATCATCATTGAACGCCAGCCCGTACTCTGGCGGCGCCTGGAAGATGGGGGTTGTAGCGTCAGCGGACGATCGCGGCTTGCAGGCCGCTGTCGCCGAGATCAGCGCGAGCAGGAGAACTGTCTGAAACCGGGTCATCTAGCGCTCCGCCGTTCGGGCGCCGCGCACCATGCGGCTCGGGTCCGGGTCATTGGTCACCCTATAGAACTGGCCGGTGCGGTCGATGAAGAACCGCTCCATCTCCGGCCGGGTGAAGGGGCGCGAGCCGAGCCGGCCCGTAACGGCGATCTGATGGCCGGTCTCGTCCACGGCGCGGTCGCGGTCGAGCCCGCGCGAGAGGGCGATGGCGGGGGTCGGGGTTTTGGCCCAGGCGATCAGCTCAGGCTTGGGCTCGGGCGAGAAGCCGTAGAAGTTCGGCTGGCTGTCGGGGCTGGTCAGCTGCAGCACCTTCAGCCCGTTTCGGCCATCCGCCACATAGGCGAACAGCGAGGCGTTGGTCGAGCCGATGACCACATCGCGCGAATCGTTGAGCGCGCCGCCGGCGGTGAACTTCTGATACAGACGCGGCGCCTCCGGCCGCTCGATATCGATGATCGCCAGGCCCTCCGCGCCTGCCGCCACATAGGCGTAGGTGCGGGCGAGATAAATGCGCTGGGCATTGGCCAAGGGGACAACAGCGCCCACAGTCCGGGGCCGGTCCATGCGGGTGATGTCGAGCACCTCCACACCCTTCGCGGTTGTCGCGAACAGATAGCGGAACTGCACCGCGCTCGCCCGCACATCGGTCAGCTGTGTGGTGGCGGTGATCTTCGGGCGCAGCGGATCGTCGAGGTCGACGGTGATCAGGCCGGCATCGGCCGCCACATAGGCGAAGTGCCCGGCGAGCGTCACATGCCGCGCGCCCTTCAGGGCCCCGTTCGGATTCCAGGTGACGGCGCGGCGCAGGCCGTTGTTGCGCGGATCGCCGTCCGAGAACGTGTTCACATCCACCAGGATCAGGCCCTCGTCGGCGTCGGTGATCACCGCGTAATTGTAGATCGGGTGCATGGCCTGTTCGCTGTTGGCCTTGCGCAGAGCCTCGGTGTTGCGGGCGGGCGCGATCGCCTGGTCCGTGGGCAGGGCCATGCAGGTGGCGTTCTTCGTCGTCACGTGCCCATCCGTTGGCGAGAACGGGGCCGACAGGATGCGGTCGGAGATGTCCTTGTTGGCGATGGAGGCCACGTCATAGACGCGCAAGCCGCCCTTGCCCTCGGCCACATAGAGGTACTCGCCGCGCAGCTGCACGCACCGCGCCGCATTGCCCGTCCGCTGGGCAGAATTGCGGATGTCTTCGACATCTTTCGCTGAACTGAACAGGCGGAAGCCGGGCTTTCCCCGCCGCCAGGTGATCAGCTCACGTTTGTTGCGGTCCACATGCATCCGGTAAAAATCCGGATAGGCGTAGCGCTGCAGGTAGGAGCCGAACACCGCCTGCGGTTCATCCCACTCGGTGACCCGCACCGCCTCGATGCCGCGGTCGAGGCCGAGCCAGGCATGCATGCCGATGAAATTGACTGAGCCCGTTCCCATCAGCAGCAGCTGGGACATGATGGCGTTGTTGTCGTTCGCCGCCGAGACATGGCAGTCGTCGCAGGTCTTGGTTTCGGTCTTGCGCACCGTGTGGGGAAAGTGCGGCGCGAAGGCCTGGCTGGAGAATCCCGCCGCCGAGATGGGCGGCTGCTGCACATAGATGCGGTCGCGGTTGAGGTTGGTCGAGGACAGCACCAGGGCAGACGATGACCTGACGGGCGCGATCGTATTGCCCTTGGTCGTTTGGTGGCGGCCCAGCTGGAACATGTCGTCGCGCGCCACCTGCGGATTATAGGTCGCGAAATTGCGGGTCTCCTCGCCCTCGTTGTGGTGGGCCTCGGTCTTCCAGTTGGCCTCGATGGGCAGGTGGCAGCCGCTGCAGGACGGCGTCCACGAGGTGTGGCAGGTGAAGCACTCCATCTCGCTATCCTTGTGGGCGAGATCAGTGCGCGAAACGCCCGGCCCCCAGCGCAACTGCGCCCCAGTGGACATCAGCTTGGCCCGAGCGGCCCTGGCGTTGAATTTCGGGCTGTCGGGATCGACGGCATCCTTGACCAGCGAGACCTCCCATTCGAGACCGGGATCGACGATCGAGCGCTGGACAAGCACCCGGCGGCCGGCCTTCTCCGTCCACTCAAACCGCTTCTTGCCGTCGGGATTGCGGAGCAAGGCGAGGTCGTTCCCGGTCTTGCTCGCCGCCACGTTCGAGGTGCGCAAGGTCGGGTAGGCAGAAGTCGAGCCGTGACAGTCGCGGCAGCCGATCTCGACCCCATTGGCCACCTCGCCGACGATCAGGCCGTTGCCGTGAGCGTCCTGGGCGAAATGGCAGTCGGCGCACTGCATGCCCTTTTCGGCGTGGATATCCATCATGTGGACTGACTTGCCGGGATTGGTCCCGACCTGGGCGAACTTGCCCTCGCTCTTCAGCCGCCATTTCTGGGGGTCGTCATTGGCGACAACCTTGCCTTCGGCGTCGAGCAGCTGGCCTTTGCGGTCGCGCTTGAACACACCCCGAAAGTTCCAGCCGTGGCCGTGGTAGTCGGCGAACTGGGTGTCCTTCAGCCGGGGATTCAGGTCGAAGACGTTGCGCAGGAAATCGAGGCTAGCCCAGAGACCCCGGGGCGCCGCGCCTTCCGGGTTGCGGTCGAGCACCTTGCGCACCTCGGCGTCGGTCGGATAGGCCTGCGCCTTCGGCCACATGAAGGGCGCGTCGGCCTCGTAGTCCCACATGGTGTAGCCGTAGTAGGAATTCACGAACATGTTCGGCTGGTGCATGTGGCAGTTCATGCACTGCGACGAGGGGATCGAGCGCGTGAAGGCGTGGCGCAAGGGGTGCCCGCTCTGGTTCTTGTCGATGGTCGGATCGCGCGTGATCGTCTGCCCGTCGCGGCCATACTGCGCATAGGTCAGGCTGTGCATCGGGTCGCGGTCATTGGCGTAGACCACATGGCAGGCCGCGCAGCCGGATGAGCGGTAATCGCCCGGCTGGTCGTTGGTGCCGAGGAACCACATCAGGGGATCGTTCAGCCGCGTCTTGGAAATATTGAGCACCGGAATGGCGACCCGCAGGCCCGTCCCCGGCCCGCGGTTCGACTGACGGATATCCGGGCGCCCGGGCTCTTCCAGACGCTGGGTCAGGCCCGTCGCATCCGGCAGGCCGATCTCCGGGAACTGCGATGAGATATTGCGCCCGCCGCGCTCGAACACCCGGAAAATGTCGGCCGGCGGCGTGGTCTGCCAGGTGGGTAGGGGATACAAACCGGGCAAGGCGCCCTTGGCCGCCTCCTCGGGCGTCACGGTCCCGGGCGGATTGCCGGCAGAGAGGATGCGCGCCGGCTCGCCCTCATGGGTGTAGGCCTCGCCGAGGACGTAGTGCTTGGTGGGCAGGATGCCGTTGTTGTAGGCCGCGCCGCCCCAGAGCATGGCGCCGGTGGCCATCAGCGAGCGCTCGGCTTTCTGGATCATGTCGAGGTGACAATCGCCGCAGGCCTCGCGCACCACACGGTAGTCTGACGGATTGATGAAGCGGATGAACTGCGGGGCTTCACGGTTGAGGAGGGTGTAGCTGGCCTGCGGATTGGCCGAGCGCGGAAACTTCCAGTCCTCAGGATAGCGCGGCAAAACGTGCGCCTGATCACGCAGCGTGGCGTAGCTCGGGTCGCTCTTCGCAAGGCCGGCAGGCGCCGTGACGGTCGCATCGCCCCCGTGGCAGTCGGCGCAGCCCAGGACGACGGCGGCCGACTGGTGCATGCTGGGGGCGTCCGTCTGAGCGTGACAGGTCACGCAGCCGGCGCTGGCCGCCTGGGCCTCGGCGCGCGTTTCGCCGGCGCGGGCGGCCGGGGCAGTGACGTAGGTGCGGGCGGCCGGAGTAGCTTCGTCCGCGACCAGGTGCATGGGGCCCACGAGCGCCAGCAGGCCCGCGCTCAGCACCAGTCCGATGGCCGCCCTGATCTTCATCAGTAGGTCACCGCGGCGTTGAACAGGATGGAGAAGTAACGGCGGTCGCCGCTGGCATTGGTGAACAGGTCGTGGTGCGCCGAGCCGGGATCGAAGATGGCGGCCGAGGCCCGAAAGACCACGTTCTGGGTCATCTTCGGCCGCCAGATCAGCGCCGCCGAATAGTCCCAGCCGAGAGCCGTGGGGATCGAGCCCTCATTGCGCAGCGCATGGACGATCGCCGTGTTGTCGAAGGCCAGATGGTTGGCGTTGAGCGACAGGCGCAGGGTCGGTTTGAGGTCGAGGTCCGCGCCGGCGCCCAGCAGGAGGGTGCCTGGATTGTTGAAGTTCGACTGGCCCTCGTCCTTGGACGAGCGCAGGGCGTTCAGCACCCCGTTGCGCCCCGAAAGCGCCACGGCCCGACCGCCGCCGGCGAAGGGGATCGACTGCCGGATCCAGTAGCTGGTGTCGGCGCCCGCAAAGAGCGGGTTTTCCTGGATGGCGTCGAAACCGCCCTCGACATTGTCATAAGGATTGTCGTCGCCCGAGGCGTAGAGGCCGGAAAGCCGCACCCGAATCCAGTCGAAATCCCATGAGGGCTCCACCGCCGCGAACCAGGCGCGGATGTCGGCCGGGCGGCTGGTGAAAATGCTGTTGCGGTCCTCGCCCAGCGCCGCCCAGGCCGAGGCCGTCAGGTTGGTCCGCCCCCAGTGACCGTCGGCGTTGTAACCAAGATAGACGACGTCGTAGTCGCGCGAGCGCAGGTCCCCGATCAGGGCCGGGCGAACCGGGAACCCGTTGTCGTCGACGTGGATGTCGCCGCCCTCGCGGTTGCGGTTGTAGACGAGGGAAACCTGCGAGGTCAGGCCGGGAACCGGCAGGTCCTGGCGATAAAGATTGGCGACAAAAACCAGATCATCGCGCGGCTGCTGGAAGACGGCGTTGAGCCCCGAATTGGTGTCCTTTTCCAGCCGCCAGAAGGCGGCGAGGTTGTACTGTAACCGGTTGGAATCGCGGTCGCCGAACAGCCGCACGCCCAGCTGGCTGTCCTGAAAGAGGAACCCGCGAAAGTCCGTGGAAAACGGCTGGATGCCGACGCGCAGGGAATCGAAATCGTAGCGGTCCGACACATTGCGCAGATGCTTGTCGACAAAGAGCTCCTGCACGCCAAGGAAGTTGTCGGTGCGGTGCGAGCGGCGCGACGGAAACACCGACAGCACCCGCCGCTCCTGCACATCCACATCGGTGATGTTGAGGGCGAGGATAGCCCGGTATTCGATCTCGGGCGGCTTGAAGGCGGTCGAGCCCCTGAAGATCGACCCACCGGCGATGAAGGTTTGGGAGAGCACCAGGCTGTCGGCCCGGCCAAACACATCGTTGCTGCCCGGCAGCTCGGTGGTCTGGATGCCGACCGGCGTCGGGAACGAGCGCGGCTCGACGATTGTGTCGGAAATCCCTGTCAGCGAGAGGAACCAGTCCTTCGTCCCCTTCAGCGGCCGGTCGCCCTTCAGCGTGTTCTGGTTATAGGGATCAAACCAGCGGTCGGTGACGCCGAAATTGTCGATCAGCCGCCAGCGGTCCGGGATAGGAATCGAGTCCGTCGGAAACGCCTCTGGCGGCGGCGCCTCCACCGCGCCGGGATTGGTCTGCTGCACCGGCGGGGGAAAGGTCTCCGGAGGACCGGGCCGCCGGCGGCCGTCCTCCTGGGCGTGGACCGCCAGTGGAGCGGCGAGCGCCGCGGAGAGCCAGAGGGCCGCTACTTTCCTTCGCATACGTTCTGCTCGGCGGTGTCGAGGAACGGGGCGAAGGGACAGCTGATGTATCGCAGCCGCACGGCGGCGCCGGGAATAGAGACGATGATCTGGTCGGCGCGGATGCCGGCCGGCGCGTTCTGGATGGCGCCGCCCAGCCGCGTGCTGGCGTTGTGGGTTCCGAGGAACGAGACCATGTCGTCCTGGTCGATGCCGTCGCCGGAGACGCCGATGCCGCCGACCAGCACCCCGCCGCGATAGATCGGCACGCCGCCCGGGAAACTTTGCGAGCCGTTGGCGAGCCTGGCCGTGCTGGTGCAGCCCACCGGCGTGTCGCCTCCGCCGCCCCCCACGAACGCCAGATGCGTGCCGAGATTGCCGATCACCATGGCCGACTGCAGGCCGGTGGAGAGCGGGCTCCACGAAGCGATCGGCCGCGAGAACGGCCCGTTCGGCCGAGCGATCTCGCCGTCCGGGAAATGCGGGCGCGACAGGTTGCTGACCGAGCGTTCGGCGAAGGCCCGGGTCCCGGTCAGGAACGTCGCGTCGGACATGAAGGTCCGCGAGGCCGCGACATAACCGTTCACCGCCGCGCTGGGATCGGCCAGCAGGTCGGCGGCCGCATGGCTGTTGGAGAAGAACGCGGCGGTGCGCGCCTTTTGCACCGAAAGGTCGATGCCGAACACCGGCGCGTCGGGCGAGCGGACGATGCCGAGGATCGCCCCATTGGCGTCCGTCACCGCGATCGAAACCTGGGCGCGGCTATCCAGCGGCCGGCGAATCTGGGCCCGCGCACGGCTCATGATCTTGAAGGCCTCTTCCAGCAGGGCTTTGACCTCGCCGGCGGTCAGTGGCGCCGCGGCCCCGTCGGCGGCGGCCCCGGCGCTGGCCGGAAAGCGGTTCGATCCCGCGCCATTGGTCAGGATGAAAGCGTCGAGATTGTCGAATTCGGCCAGACTCGCGGCCCGCACGCCGGAGCCTTCGGTCCCATAGGCCTGCCCGGCGAGCACCGCGCCGCCTGCATAGTAGCCGGTCACGGCCGAGAGCACGCCGCCCGCGCCGCTGAACGCCGGCGAGGCCGCCGGGGCGGTGCTGAGGCCCGCGCTGGTCATGTCGGAAAAGCGCAGGGATGTGCCGTCGACCGTGATGCGATCGGCACGGATCGAGTCCGGGGCGTCAAAGCCCGTCGCGGCGGCGAGCGCGATGGCCTCATCGATGTCGGTGTCGGTGTCGAGCACATTGGTGTCGAAGCCATAGTCGCCGTCGGCCATCACCCCGACGCCGCCCACGACGGCCCCGTTCTTGTAGAGGGGGAAGCCGCCCGGATCGGCGGAAAGCCCCAGCGGCGAGCGCTTGGGGCCGATGGTCCCGGCTCCGATCCGTGCGTTGACGTCCGAGCAGGGCAACTGGCTGAACTGCACGCCGAACAGAGGGCCGCTTTCCAGGCCCGCCGTTGCCGGGCTGGGCGGGAAGGGCGTCTCGACGATCATGCTGGCGGTGCGGGTCGAAAAGGCGTTGCCGGAGGAAGAAAGGTAGGCGCCGGTGATGGCCTTGGCGATGGCGGCGGCGGCGGCCGGAACGACAAGGCCTTGGGCGTCGGTGTCGGGCCCGGAGGGGGCGTGGCGGGTCGTCGTCGTGGCCGGCGCGCCGGTCATGGTCAGGACGGCCAGCACATTGCCGACCCGGTCGGTGACAGCAATCACGGCCGGGCGACCGCGCGCCGTCGCCTCGGCCATGGCCTGGCCGAGGATCTTGTTGACGTCGCCCGTGGAGAGCGATTCCTGGGCCGGGACCGCGTAGAGATGGTTGGGCAGCGGCGGCCCGCCGCCCCCGCCGCCCCCGCCTCCGCCGCCCGACGATCCGCCGCCCCCACCGCCGCAGGAGGCGAGCGCCAGGGCGGCCGCTGACAGCGCGGCGATGAAGGCCCGCGCGCCTCTCACCTCAAACCTCTCGCGGCCGTCGTCACCCGCTGGAACGCTGCCCGGAAGGCGATGGGGTCATAGGTGTTGGGATCGCGCACGGCAGCGTAGGCGCGCTCGAGATCAGGCCGGATGGCTGCGACGCGCGCGGCCGGAACCTGGCCTTCGGTCACCAGCGCGGTCAGCAGGGTGTCAGCCGCCATCACCCCCTGGGCGCTGCCCTGATAGTCGGTGTAGCGCTCGAGCACCGTGGCCAGCACATTGTCGAGCACGGCGAATGTGTCGTTCCGGGAAAAGGTCTTGCGGGCGAAGGCGTCGGCCAGGGCCCGCGAGGTTGTAGCGAGGTCGGCCGCGGCGGCGATAGCGCGTGGACGGTCGGTATTGAGCGCCGCATGGAAGGCGCGCGACCTCGCCTCGAACTGGCTGGCCAGCGCCCGATCGGCGGCCTCGGCGCTGGCGGCCAGCATGATCATGTTTTCGTCGTTGAACACCGGGGCGCCGACCGGCGTCGGGCGGCCGGGGTTGGGCAGGGCCGTGGGCCGGGCGTCCCGCTCGTCGGAAATGCGCCGGTGACAGGCGTGGCAGTCAAAGAAGGTCAGCTGCGGAAAGACCCCGTCCTGGCCTATGGCAGGGTTCGAATAGAGCCGCACTGCCCGGTCCAGCGCCAGGGCCTGGCCGACGGCCCAGGTCTGCACCCCGCTCGCCGGCTTTTTGCGGCGGATGTAGTCGGCGTCGATCGTGTGGTGGGACTGCATGGATGTGAAGAGATCAAGCTCGAACGACAGCCGCGGGTGGCCGGCGGCCATCAGCCGGTGGCCGACGAACTGGCCGCGCCGCTCCGAGCCCAGGTGGCAGTCGAGACAGATGGCGGCGCGCACCTTCGGATCGTCCAGCGCGACCATGCCGGCCGCCACGTTGGCGGCGTGGGTGGCGTTCTTCGTGTAGTGACCGGCCAGCCAGAGCTCGGCGCCGCCATGGCACGTCTCGCAGGTGACGCCGTCGGAGACCTGGAACTTCTCGCCGCGCAGGGCAGGCGGCGTGGGATCGCCGTGACAGCCGATGCATTCCGGCGCACGCTCTGGCGCCTCGATGCCGAGCCGGCCGGCGATGGCCCGGGCGCGCGGTTCGGTGAGCGCCTTCCACGCCCGCGAATGCTGGCCGGAGGCGCTGGCCGGATCCTGCCAGGTGAAGAGCTCGTTCTGGCGGACCACCGCGCCGGACGGCGCCAGCCGCCCGTGACAGTTGGCGCCGGCGCAGGAGGCGACGCCTTCGTGGATATTGTGTGGCGGCGCGCCGCCGATGGCCGGAACCGCCGTCAGCCCCACAGCCAGAAGGGCGGCCCAGCAGAGCACGACGCCCGCTCCCCATACCCGGCCTGCCAGAAGGCTCTTCAAAGCGTAACCCCGTTCCGCGATCTGCCTTTGCTACTATCAATCGCCGGGTTGCGGAAGGAACGCCGTCACATAATGACGGGTTGCGTCGGCCGGAAGCTGCGGGAGTCGGCCTGGGCCCAGTAAGGGGCGTAGATGGTTCCGGCGGCGTCGGTCAGCAGAGCGCCTTCCTCCAGGGTCGGATAGGCCCGGCCCGCTTCGGACGACGTCTTTCCCAGAATGTGCTGATGCAGGTGGTGCGAGCGGAACCCCTCGGGGTGGTGGAGGCCCGCCGCGCGGGTGATTTCGGCCAGCGCCATCAGGGTCTTTTCGTGGAAGCGGTGGATGCGCTCGGCCTTGTCCTCGACCACCAGGCCGCGCTGCCTGCCCAGGTCCTGGGTGGTGATCCCGGTGGGGCAGGTGTCGAGGTGGCACTTCATCGACTGGATGCAGCCCAGCGCGAACATGAAAGCGCGAGCCGCGTTCGACCAGTCCGCGCCCATCGAGCAATTGGCGGCGATCCCCGCGGCCGAATAGACCTTGCCCGCCGCGCCCAGCTTGATTTTGGCGCGCAGGCCCGTGCCGATCAGGGCGTTGCGGACTAAAGCGAGGCCATCCTTCAGGGGCGCGCCGAAGCTGTTGGTCAGTTCCAGGGGCGCGGCGCCCGTGCCGCCTTCGCCGCCGTCGACGACGATGAAGTCGAGATAGGTCTCGGTCTCCAGCATCGCCTTCATGATGGCGAAGATCTCATGCGGATGGCCGACGCAGAGCTTGACGCCGACCGGCTTGCCGCCGGAAAGGGTGCGCAACTGATCGGCGAAGGCCAGCATTTCGCGCGGCGTTGAAAAGGCCGAATGGGCGGCGGGCGAGATGCAGTCGACGCCGACCGGCACGTGGCGCGTCTCGGCGATCTCGGGACTCACCTTGCGGCCGGGCAGCATGCCGCCGTGACCGGGCTTGGCGCCTTGCGACAGCTTGATCTCGATCATCTTGATCTGGTCGGCGGCGGCCCGGCTCGCGAACCGGTCGGGGTCGAATCTGCCTCCCGCGTCGCGGGCCCCGAAATAGCCCGAGCCCAGCTCCCAGACGAGGTCGCCGTCATGCTTCAGGTGATAGGGCGAGACCCCGCCCTCGCCGGTGTCGTGGTAAAATCCGCCCCGCGCCGCGCCCATGTTCAGCGCCTCGATGGCCCGGTGGCCGAGGCTGCCGAAACTCATGGCAGAAATGTTGAAGATCGAGGCTGAATAGCGCCGCGTGCATTGCGGCCCGCCGATCGAGACGCGGAAATTGTGGTCGAGCTTTTCGGATGGCTTGATGGAGTGGGAAAACCACTCGTACTGGTCGGTGTAGACGTCGAGTTCGGTGCCCATCGGATGGGCGTCTTCCTGACCCTTGGCGCGGGCGTAGACGAGCGCGCGCTGATCACGGCTGAAGGGCCGGCCGTCCTGGTCGCCCTCAATGACATAGTTGCGCAGGTAGGGCCCGACATCCTCGAACATCCAGCGCAGGCGCGAGAGGATCGGATAGTTGCGCCACAGGGTGTGGTGGGTCTGCAGCACATCGGCCACGCCCATGACGGCCAGCGGCAAGAGGATGACCAGAAACCACAGCGCCGGCGTCCAGAAGACGGCGAGCCCGAAGGTGACGCCCACGGCGATGAGCACGAAGACAAAGACGGAATAACGCACAAGGGTGGAGTTCACGGCGGACCCCCCAGGGTTCTTTGCCGGGAGGATGGGGCGATTCGGGGGGAAGCGGGGCTGTGGCGTGAAGGCGCGCCCACTCTTCCTTTCCCGCTCATCCCCGCGAAGACGGGGATCCATCCATATCGTCCAAAGCATGACCCGCCGAGATTTCGTCAAACTCAGCGTGGGTCCCCGCCTTCGCGGGGACGATCGGAAGAGTTAGGTTGTCGGTGACGGGGAGTTATGGCCGTTGTCACGCGGGCTAACAGAAGGCGAGATCCAATTGCTCCGCCCCTGGTTCGGCGCGGCGCTGGTCTATGGCGTCGTCCGCATCCATTGCGGCCATGGGTTCAATCCGCTGGCCGCCGCCGCCTTCTTCAACCGCAATCCGGCCGTGGCCCTCGGCCTGCACATCCACGTCATGAAGCGCCATTACCGGGCGGACTTTTCCAAAGAGCCCCTCGCCGAATTCGCCGCCTTCGTCGCGCATGAGGCCGTGCACGTCTGGCAGTGGCGGGAAGGCCGGTTCAATCCCCTGAAGTACCTCTGGCAATACTGGACCTGGCCATGCAACGGGTATGATATCCGCAAGGTTACGGCCGCGAGCCGGTTCGCCACCCTAGGCTATGACCAGCAGGCCGAGGTGATGCGCTGGGCCGTGATCGAGGCCGGGACCGAGCATGGCGAGATGCTCCGCGCGGTGATGGCGCAGCGGCTGCCGATTGTGAACTTTCCTGGGACCGACCCTGTTAGGGTGTCATGATGGCGGCCCTGCGAGTCTTCGGCTTGTTACTGGTGATGGCCATCGGCGCCCTTTCCGCGCCTGTCCGTCCGTCGCCCGTCGTCGCCGCGCCCCTGACGCTGGAACAAACCATCCCCCTGCCGGGCGTGCAGGGACGGATCGATCACCTGGACATCGACCTTGTCCACCATCGCCTGTTCGTAGCCGCTCTGGGCAACGGCAGCGTCGAAGCGGTGGATCTGAGCGCCGGCAAGGTCTCCGGCCGGATCACCGGCCTGAGCGAGCCGAAAGGGGTCGCCTGGCTTTCCGGCCGCGATGAACTGGTGGTCGCCAGCGGCGATGGCCTGGTGCGGTTCTATCGCGCCGCGGACCTGAGCGCTCTCGCGCAGTTGAAGCTCGGGGACGACGCCGACAATGTGCGGGTCGATCCGGCCGGCGGGCGGGTGGTGGTCGGCTATGGCGCCGGCGCCCTGGCGATCATTGACCCCGCGGCCCGAAAGGTCGTGGCCACCCTGCCGCTTTCGGCCCATCCCGAAAGCTTCCGGATCGATGCGGCGCATCAGAAGGTTTTCGTCAATCTGCCGGGAGCGGGCCAGATCGCGGTGGGAGACCTTGCCGCCGCCCGGGTGACCGCCACGCGCCGGGTGGCGCACATGGCCAACTATCCGATGCTTTTCGACCCGGCCGCGGGGCAGGTCATGGTCGTCTACCGGCTTCCGGCTCGGCTGGTCATCACCAGCGCCGATACGGGCGCGGCGGTTCAGGACATCGACACCTGCGGCGATTCTGATGACCTGTTCCTCGATGCCCGGCGCCAGCGGCTCTACGTCAGCTGTGGCAGCGGCGATGTCGATGTGTTCGAAAAGGCGGCGAGCGGCTACCGGCGCCTTGCTCGCATCAAGACGTCCTCCGGCGCGCGGACCTCGCTGTTTGTCCCCGAACTCGACCGGCTGTTCGTCGCCGCCCGGGCGGAAGGCGGACATGCCGCGGCGATCATGGTCTTTCGGCCTACAGGCTAGGCGAGACGGCTTTTCTTCCGATCTGATCGCCGCTAGGCTGGGCCATCGGGCCAAGGCGGGTCGCCCGGCCAGACGGTCTGACCGTCCAAGCATCCGCTCCCTGAACCGGCGAAGTCTCGTCGGTTGGAGGAGCGTCGCATATGAACCAGACCGTAATAGACCGCACCCTGACAGGATTTTTCGGGGAGACGCGCCCCACCCGCTGGGTAACCCGTGAGCGGCCCAAGATTGACCGTATTGCCTGTCCCTGGCTGATCCGGCGGTTCGTCGATCCGCAGGCGGAGTTTCTCTACGTGCCGACGGCGGATGTTTTCGCCGTGGCCGAACGCGAAAAGGCGGTGGCCTACGACATACCGGGCGCGCCGTTCTCGCACGTGGGCGAACTCTGCAGTTTCGACGCCTTTCTGAGGGTGTTCGATCTTGAGGATGCGCCCGGACTTTCCATCCTCGCCCCGATCATCCGGGGCGCCGATACCGACCGGCACGACGTGGCGCCCGAGGCTGCCGGCCTCCACGCCCTGGCGCTCGGCATGACCTCGCTCTTTGACGATGATCAGGCCCTGTTGGCCCAGGGTCTTATTGCCTACGATGCGCTCCATGCCTGGGCGACAAAGGCCCGGGGCGAGCGACACAGCTGGAACCCCCAACCCGAAGGAAAACGTCCATGACCGAACTTCAGATCGACCGGCGCAACATGCTGGGCGCCGCCACCTTGCTTGCGGCCGGCGCGGCTGCCGCCTCCGCCGCGGCCCAGACCCCGGCGGCGCCTGCCGTCAGCGCTTTCGCGCCCCAGCCCATCGCCAAGCCGTTCGATCCGGCGGCGGTCCCGGGCCTGTCGGCCAATTTGCTCAACAGCCACTTCGATAACAATTACACCAGCGCGGTGACGCGCCTGCGGGCCATTGAGACTCAGATCGCCGGGCTCGATCCGGCCACGGCGCCGAATTTCACCCTCAACGGGCTAAAGCGCGAGGAACTGATCGCCTGGAATTCGATGATCCTGCACGAGCTCTATTTCAACAGTCTGGGCGCCCCCACCCGCCCGGGCGCGGCCCTGGCCCGCCAGATCGAAAAAGACTTCGGCAGCGACGCCCGCTGGCGGGCGCAGTTCTCGGCCATGGGCAAGGCGCTGGGCGGCGGCTCGGGCTGGGTGATCCTGAACTGGAGCCACCGCGACAAGCGCCTGGTCAACCAGTGGGCGGCCGACCACACCATGACACTCGCCGGCGGAACGCCCGTGCTGGTGCTCGACATGTACGAGCACGCCTACGCCATCGATTTCGGCTCGCGGGCGGCGGCCTATGTGGATGCCTACATGGCGGCGATCAAATGGACCGCGGCTGATGCTGCGTTCGCCAAAGCCAGCGCCTGATGACGGCAGAGGGGGGACCTGCGCCGGCGCCCAGTTTCCGGGAAGCGGCGGGCCTGTGGCTCAAAGTCGGCCTAATCTCGTTCGGCGGGCCGGCGGCGCAGATCGCCATCCTGCAGGAAGAGGTGGTGGAGCGCCGCCGCTGGATCGATCAGCGCACGTTCCTCACCGCGCTCAATTTCTGCATGCTGCTGCCGGGCCCCGAAGCCCAGCAGCTGGCCACCTTCATCGGCCTGAAGCTGCACGGCCTGAAAGGGGCGCTTACGGCGGGGATATTGTTCGTGGTTCCCGGCGCGCTGGTGCTGTTTGGCCTGGCCTGGCTGGCCGCCGCGCATGGGTCCTGGCCGCCGATCGCGGCGATCTTCAAGGGCCTGCTGCCGGTGGTCGCGGCGCTCGTCGCCCACGCGGTCTGGCGGATCGGCGGGCGGACCCTGAAGTCACCCATCGCCTGGGCGCTGGCGCTGGGAGCGTTCGTCGCCCTGCAGATCCTGCACATCGGCTTTCCGTGGATCGTGCTGGCGGCCGGCTTGGTCGGCGGGGTTGGCGGTCACTTCGGGTGGAAGATCGCCCCGGCCGGACACGGCTCAGCGGCCGAGGCCGCGCCGCCGCCGCCGGTGCGGTGGAAGGCGGCGGGCTTGAGGGCCCTGCTGCTCTTGGTCGTGTTCGGCCTGCTCTGGGCCGCGCCCTTCGGCCTGATCCTGCTCACGGCCGGAGATCACCCCTTCAAGGACGTGGGCCTCTTCTTCACCAAGGCGGCATTCGTCACCTTCGGCGGCGCCTATGCGGTGTTGCCCTACGTCGCCCAAACCAGCGTGGAGCATTACGGCTGGCTGTCGACGCCGCAAATGGCGCAGGGCCTGGCCCTGGCCGAGACGACGCCTGGGCCCTTGATCCTGGTGACGCAATTCGTGGGCTTCTTCGCAGGCTGGAATTCAGCCCTGGCCGGGAACGCCGGCGGGCTCTCGCCCCTGGCGGCGGCGAGCCTTGCGGCGGCCCTGACCACCTGGATGACCTTTCTGCCGTGTTTCTTCTTCATTCTGGCCGGTGCGCCCATCGTGGATCGATTGCAGCACGAGCCCCGGGCGGCGGGCGCGCTGTCGGCGATCACCGCGGCTGTGGTCGGTGTGATCGCGACACTCGGCATCGTCATCGGCCGGCTGGCGTTTCTTCCGGGCGGGTCAGCTGACCTCGCCGCTATCCTGGTCGGGCTTCTGGCCTTTGCGGCCCTGGTGCGCTGGAAGGTCAATACGCTCTGGCTGATCGCGGCGGGGGCGGCGTTCGGTCTGGCGAGGCTCGCCTTGCGATTCTAGAGCCGGATGCCCGCTTTCGGGGCCAGCCAGATCATGACGAGGTAAAGCGCCAGGGTTAGTACACAACCGGCGGCCAGGACCGGCCAGAACGTCAGGCCTCGCTTGAGCAGCGCCGGAATAACCAGGAACATTGGCAGCGAGGGCAGGACGAACCAGAAGGTGCCCGTCGCATGGGCGGCCATCCGGACCGGGTCCTGGGTGTCGCGCCAGAGCCAGATCATGCCAAGCACCGAAATCAGCGGCAGGGAAGCAACCAGTCCGCCGAAACCGGGGTAGCGCTTGGCCGTCTCTGACACGGCCACGACCAGCGCGCCGGAGATGAGCGCCTTGAGGAGCAGGTAGAGAACCGGGTTGCTCACGGGGCAAAGCTCGAGCGGCCGGAAATGCCCCAGCGCCCATTGCGAAGCTCGATGATGTAGAGCGAGTTGAAGCGCGACAGCACCGTGTTGTCCTTCCGGTAGCGAACGAAGGTGGTCAGCATGTGGGCCTTGGTCGCCTCGCACTGCACGATCTGGCGTTTTTCCCAGGCCGAATGGTCCCAGCCTTCGGCGCCCAGCCGCGCGAAGGAGTTTTCCAGGTCTGCCGGCGAATTCAGCACCGTCAGCTTGTTGGAGGCGATGCGGATCGACGGGAAATTGAAGGTGGCTCCCCATTTCACCGCGTCCTTGGTGTTGAAACTCGACATAAACCGGTCGGTCACCTCGTAAGCCGGCCCGTAAGCCGCGCACGCCTTGAAGGCGGTATCCTGCGGGCTTGTCGTGGCGCAGGCGGCCACGGCCAGAAGCGCGAATAACCCCGCTGCGACGTCCAGCTTCCGCATTTCACCCTCCCAGGTTCTGCTTCGCCCCAGCCTAATGCGCCCGGACGGTTGTTACCACCCGGTCCAGAAAACGCTGGTCTTTTGACCGGCCTGTGTCAGGCTACGGCCAAAGGCCGCCAGGGGCCTGCTGGGAGAACGTCATGAAAACCACCCGTTTGCTGGCCTCCGTGGCCGTCGCCGCCATGGTCGGAGTGTGGGGTTTCGCCGGAGCGCCGGGCCATTCGGGCCAGGCCGCCGCCGCCGCGCCCAAGGTCGATAATTTCGAGCTGACCGACCAGTCGCTACACGCCTGGAACCTCTACCAAATGGCGGACGCCAAGGCGGTGGTGTTCATCACCCAGGCCAATGGCGATGCGGTGGTTCGCGCCAATGCGGCGACCTACAGCGCCCTGCAGAGCGCCTATAGCGGCAAGGGCGTCGAGTTTTTCATGCTGAACGCCTCCACCGGCGACACCCGCGAGGCGGTGGCCAGGGAAGCGGCTGACTATCATCTCGACATGAGAATCCTGCAGGACACCCTGCAGCTGGTCTCCGAACAGATGGAGGTCAGCAAGACCGGTGAGGTGATCGTTGTCGATCCCAAGACCTGGAGCATTGTCTATCGCGGTCCGGTCGATGATCGGGTGACGAAGGAGCGCACCAAGACCGCGGCCACCAAGACCTACGCCAAGGATGCGCTGGATGCGCTGCTCGCTGGTCGCCCGATCGCCGTGGCGCGCGTCGCCGCGCCGGGCTCGAACTTCGCCCTGCTCAAGGCCAGCGAACAGTCGAACAAGATTTCCTACGTCAAGGACGTCGCTCCGATTATTCAGGCCAAGTGCGTGTCCTGCCACCAGGAAGGCAGCATCGGCCCGATGACCCTGGTCAACTACGACCAGGTCAAGGGCCACTCGCTGATGATCCGCGAGGTGATCCGCACCAAGCGTATGCCGCCGTTCCACGCCGACCCACGTATCGGCCACTTCAGCAATGACAAGAGCCTGTCGTCCGATCAGATCCGCACTCTGGTGCGCTGGATCGACGAGGGCGCGCAGCGCGGAACCGGCGCCGATCCTCTGGCGGCCCAGACCTTCAAGGCGCTCGAGTGGCCGCTGGGCACACCCGACGTGGTGCTGAACATCCCGGCCTTCTCGATTCCCGCCAACGGCGTCGTGCAGTACCAGGCCCCCTGGGTTCCCATGCCGGCCGGCCTCGGCGAACGCTGGCTGCGCGCCTCGACCATCAAGGTCGACCAGCGCCAGGGCGTGCACCATGTGCTGACCCATTACCTCTCCACCCTTCCCACCACCGGCGACCAGACCCGGGGCGGCGGCGGCTCGGGCGTGTCCGTGGGCGGCTATGCAGTCGGCTCGGAATCGACGGTGATGCCGGCCTCGACCGGCAGCCTGATCCCCGCCGGCGGCGGAGTCGGCTTCCAGATGCACTACACCCCATTCGGCAAGCAGGCGGTCGATAACACCAAGGTCGGCCTCTATTTCTACGAAAAGGGCAAGGAGCCGACCTATGTGATGCGCAACGCCGTGATCACAGATCCGGCGCTCAGCATTCCGGCCGATGACGGCCACTGGCAAGACACCGCCTATATGACCTTCCCCAAGGACGCGACGCTCTATTCGGCCTTCCCGCACGCGCACTACCGGGCGGTGTCGACCAGCCTCGAAGCGATGTATCCGGACGGCCGGCGTGAGATGCTGCTCGCCCTGCCGCACTACGACTTCAACTGGCAGGGGGCATACGTTTTCGAAAAGCCGATCGACCTTCCGGCCGGCACCAAGCTGATCGCGCACTACACCTATGACAACTCGACGCGCAATCCGGCCAACCCGGACCACAAGGTCAATGTCCGCTGGGGCGAGCAGTCGTTCCAGGAGATGTTCTACATGTCCTTCTCCTATCTGTGGAAGGAAGAGACCGCCGCCCATCGGGTGACTTATGAGCGGGAACTCTCGGCCAGCGCCGCCTTCGGGCGCATGGACAAGAACGTCTCCGGCAAGATCGAGCTTTCGGAAGCAACCGCCAATATCAAGCCGCTGTTCTCGATGTTCGATCGCAACGGCGACGGGGGCCTCGACAGCACCGAGCTGGCGGCGGCGCAAACCACCGCGCCGCGCGCTGTTCCCGCTGGACGCGGCGCTCCGGCGGCCGCGCCGACCCAGGCCGGCGCTCCCGCGCCAGCCGCCAGCGCAGCTCCGCGTACGCCTGAGGCCAGCAACCCGGCCCGCCCGCAAGGGTAAGTGCATTCTTCCTTGCGCTAACGGCGCTTCGCGCCTGCTTGAGCGCGGGGGTTAATTGCGGCAAGGTTCGTCAATGCGCAAAGCATTGACCTGGGCGGTCCTCGCGGCCGCCCTTACTTTGTCGGGAACCACTGTTATGGCCCAGGCTCCCGCGGCGGCCGATCCCAACGCCTATCTGGAAGAGATCGAGGGCGAGCGGGCCCTGGCCTTCGCCCGGGCCGAGAACGCCCGCACCCTGCCGGTGCTGGAAGGCGATCAGCGCTACAAGACCAATTACGATCAGGCCCTGGCCATCGCTACGGCGACCGACCGCATTCCCGACGTCGGTTTTGCGGGGACGGGGTCTTTACGCAACTTCTGGCAGGACCCGGAGCATGTGCGGGGCATCTGGCGCGAGACGACGCGGGCCAGCTACGCCGGCGCGCAACCGGCTTGGCGCACCCTGCTGGACCTCGACGCGGTGGCCAAGGCCGAGAACAAGAACTGGGTGTGGAAGGCGGCCCACTGCCTGGCTCCGGACGACGCGCTCTGCCTGATCGAGCTGTCGGACGGCGGCAAGGACGCGGTCACCGTGCGCGAGTTCGACACCCGCACCGGCCGGTTCGTGACCGGCGGTTTCGTCTCGCCCGAGGCCAAGCAGGACGTGGCCTGGCTGGACGCCGACACTGTGCTGATCGGCACCGACTGGGGCGCCGGCTCCATGACCACCTCCGGCTATCCCTACATCGTCAAGCAATGGAAGCGGGGAACCCCGCTCGCTTCGGCCCTGGAGATCTTCCGTGGCAAGCCCGAAGACGTGGCGACCTCGGCCGCGGTGCTGCGCGATCAGGCCGGCAAGGTCGCCGCGGTGATGATGGAGCGGTCGGTCAGCTTCTTTGAAACCCAGCACCTGCTGCAGGTCGGCGACGGGGTCTTCCGGCCGCTGAACCTGCCGGCCAAATCAACCCTGCAGGGCCTGGTTGATGACGAGTTGATCTTCACCCTGGAAGAGGACTGGAAGGGCACGGTGTTCCGCGAGGGCGATCTCATTTCGATGAGCCTCACCGAACTGAAGCGTAATCCGGCCAGCCCGCCGTCGCTGGTGCTGCGGCCGGCCGCCAACCAGTCGGTCGAAACCGTGATGACCACCAACGGACGGCTGGTGGTTGCTCTGTATCAGGACGTCAAGGGCGGGCTGATCTCCTTCGTCCACGGGCGGGGCGGTTGGACCCAGCGTCGGCTCGATCTGCCGGACTTCATGTCGGTGACCATCGGCTCAGCCAGCGACCGCGATGACAAGGTGATGGTGACGGTGGCCAACTACATCACGCCCACCACGCAATATCTGGTCGACGCCGCCTCCGGCGAATCCAGCAAGATCAAGACCCTGCCGGCCCGGTTCGACGCGTCGAAGCACGTCATGACGCAGTACTGGGTGACCTCGAACGACGGGACGCGCATTCCCTATTTCGTCGTCAGGCCCCTCGACATGAAGGAAGACGGCGCGACGCCGACCTTGCTCTACGCCTATGGCGGCTTCCAGATTTCCATGACGCCGTCCTACTCGGGCACCATCGGCAAGCTGTGGCTCGAGCATGGCGGGGCCTATGTGGTGGCCAATATCCGCGGCGGCGGCGAGTTCGGGCCCAAGTGGCACAACGCCGCCCTGAAGGCCGACCGGCAAAAAGCCTATGACGACTTCTTTGCGGTCTCCGAGGACCTGATCCGGCGCAAGATCACTTCGCCCCGCAGGCTCGGCATCATGGGAGGCTCAAACGGCGGGCTGCTCATGGGCGTGGCCCTCACCCAGCGGCCCGAGCTCTACCACGCCATCGTCATCCAGGTGCCGCTGTTCGACATGCTGGGCTACACCAGGCTGGGTGCCGGCGCCTCGTGGATCGGCGAATACGGCGATCCGGACATTCCGGCCGAGCGATCCTGGCTCGCCCGCTATTCGCCCTACCAGAACCTGCGCGCCGGCATGGCCTATCCCGAGGTCTATATCGACACCTCGACCAAGGACGACCGGGTCCATCCCGCCCACGCCCGCAAGGCGGCGGCGGGCCTGAAGGCGCTGGGCTATCCGTTCCTCTATTATGAGAACATCGACGGCGGCCATTCGGCGGCGGCCAACCTGAATGAGGCGGCCCGGCGCTCGGCGCTGGAATTCACCTACCTCGCCCAGAAGCTGATGGATTGATGGAGGAGCTCGACGGTCTCGACGAGGTTCTGACCGCCGGCTGGACCCTGGCCGAGGATGGCAAGTCGATTTCGCGTTCCTTCAGGTTCGCCGACTTCTCCCAGGCCTTCGCCTTCATGACCGCCGTAGCCCTGTCCGCCGAAAAGATGGACCACCACCCCGACTGGACCAATGCCTACAACCGGGTCGACGTAACGCTGTCGAGCCACGACATCGGGGGGTTGTCCGCGCGGGATGTAAAGCTCGCGAAACGGATGAACGCGCTGGCTGGCTAGACCCGGCGCCGGGTCGCCTCTAAAGCCCTCGCAAAGCTTTCAACGGAGAATATCATGGGCAGACTCGACGGGAAGGTGGCGATCGTTTCGGGCGCCGCGAGCGGTATTGGCCGGGCGAGCGCGAAACTGTTCGCGAGCGAGGGCGCCGCCGTCGTCGCCACCGACCGGGCCGAGGGCGTCGAGGAAACCGTGCGCGAAATTCACGCGGGCGGCGGCAAGGCCATCGCCCTGATTGGCGACACCTCCAACGAGGGCGATGTGATGAACTGGGTGGCTACGGCGGTCAGCGAGTTCGGCGGTCTCGACATCCTCTACGCAAACGCCGGGGTCTCCAGCGCCACGGAAGGGTTCGCGCCCTTCCTGGAGCAGTCGGCGGACACCTGGTCGACGGTGCTGCGCATCAACACCATCGGCCCGTTCCTGGCCATCAAGCACGCCGCGCCCGCCATGATCGCGCGCGGCGGCGGGGCCATCGTCTGCACCGCCTCGGTCGCCGGCATCCGCTATGGCGCGGGCCCCGCCCACTATTCGGCCAGCAAGGCCGGGGTGATGAATTTGGTTTCGACGGCAGCCCAGGAGCTGTTCGGGACGAACGTCCGGGTCAACGGCATCTGCCCGGGCCTGATCGAAACCGGCATGACCAAGCCCGTCTATGACCGGGCCCGCGCCAAGGGCACGGAAGGCAAGATCGGCCAGCTCAATCCCCTGATGCGCGGCGGCCAGCCGGAAGAGATCGCCGCGGCGGCGCTGTTCCTGGTTTCGGACGAAGCCTCCTACGTCAACGGTCACTGCCTGGTGGTGGACGGTGGGCTTTCAAGTTCGCACCCGGTGGCAGGCCGGCGGCCGATGGTGCTCGGAACGCCGGGCTAGGGAGCAACTCTCTCTCCTTCCGTTTGTCCCCGCGAAGGCGGGGATCCAACCGCTGGCGCCGACTGCGCCTCTTTCACCGCCAATGGCTGGGTCCCTGCCTTCGCGGGGACGTTCGGTTGTGGGAAACAGCCGTGCTAGGCTAATAAAAAAAGCGGGGGAAAGTTCGATGTTGAAGCGCGCAATTCCTGTGGCCGGCGCCGCTCTGGCCATTTTTGTCTTGGGTTCATCGGCTATCGCCCAACCCCCAGCCGCTGCTCCCGGAAGAGCCGGACGGGGCGGAGCCGCCGCTCCGGCCGCCGCGCCCGGCTTTGTGCTGCCGCCCGAAAACGCCGGCGGCCGCTACGCCGGCAATGGCGAACCCGACTTCAAGTCGCGCTGCGCCGCATGTCACGATCCGGCGGTGGGCCGCGCGCCCAGCCGGGCGGAACTCGAAACCCGGTCGTCGGAAGACATCTATGACGCTATCAAGGACGGCTCGATGGCCACCCAGGCCGCGGGACTGAACGAAACCCAACTCTACGCCATCGCCTATTTCCTGACCCACAAGGCGCCGGTGCCGCGCACTTCAGCGCCCGATCCCAATCGCTGCGCCACGCAAAAGCCGCTCGATCTGCGCGCCGGTGTCTGGAACGGCTGGGGCGTCGATCCGGCCAACAGCCGCTATCAGCCGAACCCTGGCCTGACCACGGCTCAGGTGCCGACCCTCAAGGTCAAGTGGTCGTTCTCCTATCCAGGCACCAAGAACGCCCAGGCCACCGTCTTCGGCGGCCGGGTCTGGGTCGCCTCCATGGCCGGCAAGATCTATTCACTCGATGCGAAGACCGGCTGCGTCTACTGGCGCACCGACCAGCGGGCGGGCGTGCGCGCCACCATGACCGTGGCGCGCAATCCTTCAGCGCCCAGCAAATACGCTCTCTATCTGGGTGATGACCGTCAGTATGTGCGCGCCCTCGACGCCCTCTCCGGCAAGGAGCTTTGGGCGACCCGCATCGGCGACCACGTCTCGGGCCGCATCTCCGGCGCGCCGACGCTCTACAACGGCGTCATCTACGCCGCGCTGGCCTCGGGCGAGGAAAACCTGATGGGGACCAGCAACTACAAGTGCTGCACTTTCCGCGGCGCGGTGGCGGCCGTGGATGCGCGCACCGGGCGCCTGATGTGGAAACGCGAGGTAATTTCGGCCCCCCTGACGCCAACGGGCCTCAATCGTTTCGGCGGCCAAATGTATGGACCGGCCGGCGCCGGCATCTGGTCGGCGCCGACCATCGACGCCAGGCGCGGCCAGCTGCTGGTCGGCACCGGCAACAGCTATACCGAAGTCGAGACCGCCGCCTCCGACGCGCTGGTCGCCATCGACCTCAAGACGGGCGCCATTCGCTGGACCACCCAGGTCCTGCCCCACGACAATGCCGTCGGCGGTTGTCACCAGGGCGCCAACTGCCCGCCGGCGCCCGACTACGACTTCGGCTCCTCGCCCCACATCATCACTGTGGCCGGCAAGGACCTGATCGTCGAGGGCAACAAGTCAGCCATCGCCTACGCCTTCGATCCCACCGACGGCCACATCGTCTGGCAAACGCCCAAGCTGGGATCCGGCGGCGCCCTGGGCGGCTTCGAGTTCGGCTCGGCCACGGACGGCAAGCTGTTCTACGGCGGGCTGGCTGACGCCGGCGGGACCAACGCCAAGCCCGGCCTCATGGCGCTCAACCCGGCCAATGGGGCGGTGGTCTGGCGAGTGGACGGCGAGCGGGTGGCGACCTGCCGCGTGCCCTCCGGCCGTTGCGCGCCGGGCTATTCGGCAGCGGTGAGCGTCATCCCGGGCGTGGTGTTCGCCGGCGACATGAACGGCTGGCTGCGCGCCTTTGACGCCGCGACGGGGCGCGAGCTCTGGAAATACGAAACCACCCTGCCGCTCGATACGGCCAACGGCGTCAAGGGCGCCGTCGGCGGTTCAATCGACAATGCGGGCCCGACCATCGCCGGCGGCATGGTCTATGTGCACTCCGGCTACAACGGCAACGCCGGCGGCAATAATGTACTGATCGCGTTTTCGCCTGACGGAAGGTGAGGAGCGGTCGCCGCCCCGGCGGCAGCATGGAATGGCCAACGATTTGGCCATTCCCGCGACGAACGCCCGCGCTCTGGCGCGGGCAGGCCCCTGTCAGATCGCGGCCTGGGAATGCGGGCCGCCGGGGCGGCTGATTTCCCGGAGCGCTTTGCCGAGATCCTTGCGCGATTCCTTGCCGGCAAGGTCGCTCAGCGAGACAATGCCGATCAGGCGCTTTTCGCGAGTGAGCACGGGAAGTCGGCGAACCTGCAGCTCGCCCATGTTCTCCAGAACGGCGTCGCAGTCGTCGTCCTCGAAGCAATAGCGGATCTCCCCGCTCATCGCTTCGCTGACCAGGGTTTCCGGACCTTTGCCTTCAGCGACGGCGCGGACGGTGATGTCGCGGTCGGTGATCATGCCGACCAGCCGGTCATTGTCGCCCACCGGCAGGGAGCCGGCGTCGCATTCGGCCATGAGGGTCGCGGCCTGGCGGATGGTGTCGTTCGGACCGGTGATCTTCACGTCACGGGTCATGCACTCGTTCACTCTCATCGGGAGGCCTCATGATTATCTGGAAAGGCCGGCGGATCGCCGGTTCGCATAGAGAACCGGCAGGAGGGTGATGAGTTCCGGCAGCTCAGACGGCGCCGCAGGCCTTGGCGAAACCCACCACCTGGGCGGCCAGCATATTCAGCTTGTCGCCGGCCCGTTCGCTCGGTGTCTGCACCACGCCCAGCGGCGTCGGCCAGCCGCGCAGGGCGTGGACGATGGAGCGCATGGCCGCCAGTGTTGATCCCCCGGCCTGCGGTCCGTCGGCGGTGACGATCAGGCCGACGGCGCGCCCCTCCAGATAGGGCCGGGCGTCGTCGCGCAAATCTTCCAGTCCATCGAGGGCGTTCTTCACGAGACCGGAAATCGAGCCGTGATAGCCGGGGCTGGAGATGATCAAACCATCGGCCACGCGCACGGCCTCGACCAGATCGGAACGGGCGCCGAGACCGTTTTCGCCTTGCGGATCATAGAGCGGCTGGGTGAGCAGGGCCGAGCCGCCGAACAGCCGCGTGGTCGCGCCCAGCGCCTCGGCGGCGCTCAAGGCGCGGCGCAGCGCGTCCTCGGTCGCTGAGTCAGGTCTGGCCGTTCCCCCGATGCCGACGATCAACAATCAGCTGTCCGCCTGTTCGGGCGCGAAGAGTTTCTTGAGCTCATTCTTCATGATCTTGCCGTTCGCGTTGCGCGGCAAGGTCTCGGTCATGAACAGCACCTTGATCGGCACCTTGAAGGCGGCCAGCCGCTCGGCGACGAAGGCCCGCAACTCGCGCTCGGTGGCGGTTGCGCCCGGTTTCAGGGTGACAACGGCGGCGGGTTCCTCGCCGAGGGTGCGATGGGGCGCCCCGACCAGGGCCGCGTCCATCACCGCCGGGTGGTCGTAGAGAACGTTCTCGACCTCGATGCAGTAGATGTTCTCGCCACCCCGGATCAGCATGTCCTTGGCCCGGTCGATCATAAAGAGGTAGCCGTCCTCATCGATGCGGGCGAGATCGCCTGTCTTCAGCCAACCATCGACAAAGGTCTGCGCGGTGGCCTCTGGCTTGTTCCAGTACTCATGCACCACATTGGGTCCATAGACCCACAGCTCGCCGACCTCGCCGGCCGGCAGCGGGCCCTGGCCGTCGATGGTCATGATTTTCATGTCGCCGACCGGCACGGCTGGTCCACAGCTGTCAGGCTTGGCGACATATTCCCAACCCACATGGCTGGTGAAGGTGGCGCAGGTCTCGGTCATGCCCCAGCCGTTGCCGGGGCGCGATCCCTTGAAAGTCTCCCGGATCTTGCGGACCAGTTCCGGCGCCGAGGGGGCGCCGCCATAGGAGACGGTTTCCAGTGAGGAGAGGTCGTATTTTTCCCGGGCCGGGTGCTCGATCAGCTGCCAGGCGATGGTGGGCACGCCACCCGTGGCGTTGACCTTTTCGCGCTCGATGATCCGCATCGCCTGTTCCGGCTCCCACTTGCGGATCAAGACGAGCTTGCCGCCGGTGGCGACCAGCGGGCCAAGCGAGGCGAAACAGCCGGTGACGTGGAACAGTGGCACGACCAGCAAACTGGCCTTCTGCGGCTCCAGATGCGGATCCGGATTGGGCAGGGGATCTCCGGCCATCAGCAGCGAGCGCCCGTTGCTGACGCCGGTGGCGCCGACATTGGAACAGCCCGCGCGGTGGCTGGCCATGGCGCCCTTGGGCTTTCCGGTGGTGCCGGAGGTGTAGAAGATGGTGGCCGGGTCCTCGGGTTCGAGCGGCACATCGGGCAGGGCCAGATCGGGCAGCTTGCCCCAGTCGCCCACCGCGCCGATCACCTCTTCCAGCCGGGAAACCTTGGGATGGGCGATTTCCTCGTCATGGCGGGCGACGAAGACGTGGCAAAGGTCGGGGCAGGTGTCGATGTGCTCCGCGATACGCTCCAGCCGTTCGGAATCGACGATGGCGACCTTGGCGCCGGAATCGGTCAGGCCGTAGTGCAGTTCGCCTCCGGTCCACCAGGCGTTCAGTGGGGTAATGATCGCCCCTGTCAGCATCGAGGCGAAAAAGACCACCGGCCATTCCGGCAGGTTACGCATGACCAGGGCGACACGGTCGCCTTTCATGACGCCGCGGGCGATGAGTTCGTGCGCGAGGGTGAGGGTTGCCTTGCCGAAGGCGGGATAGGTGGCCCGGTCGTTCTCGTAGACCAGGAACTCGCGATCCGGATAGGTCTGGCTGGCCATGAACAGATGGCGGAAGGTGGGCGGCGCATTCTTCCAGGTGCGCACCGTGCGGCCGCGAATGACCTGGTCCACCATCTCGAACTTGGCGCCTGGCGCCGTGAGCAGCGCGTGGGCCTCATCCTTGGTCATTACAGGCCAGCCGGGTGGCAGGGGGGCGGCTTCAGTCATCGCATCGTCTCTTCCCGTGGGCGGGGGGCGGATCGCCCGTTTCCGGCCCTGTTTGGCCCCAAACCCCGACAACGGCTCAGGTTTCCCGCGTTGGCCGCGGATTGGTTTCATCTATAGCCGGGCAGGCGTGAGGCGCAACTGCGCGAGGGGCCTAGTAGAGCAACTGGGAGATCGCCGGGACTTGGGTCGCCTCGACGAGGACGCCTGCCGGCGGCGCTGGCGCATCGGACGCAGGAACCGGCGTGGCGAGCTGAAGCCGCGGCTGGCTGCGGGCGGCGATTTCACCACGATTGTCCTGGCGCACGCCGATCAGATAGGCCTTCGGCTTGAGCATCAGGCCCGGCTTGGGGTCGGCCTTGAGCCCCAGTGTGCGAGCGATATCGGCGACGAAATAGACGCAATTGGTCTCGCTCAGGCTGTAGGAGGGCTGGGGCAGGTCGCGCCAGTACTGCACCCGGGCCATCACCGTCCGGTATTCGGCGTCGGTCAGGGTGAAGGAAAAGTCCTCGACGCTAATAAAAATGGAGCGGGCGATGGGATTCGAACCCACGACATTTTGCTTGGGAAGCAAACACTCTACCCCTGAGCTACGCCCGCGCTGAGCTGGAGGATGTAGCGTAATGACCAGACGATTTCCACCGCCTTGGACCGCCCATTCAAACGAGGATGCTTATTGGGTCCAAGACGCCCAAGGCAAGAAGTTCGCCTTCACGTACTATCGTCAGATCGGGTACGCTGGACTAAATACGGATGTGAGGCACACGCCTGACGAAGCACGACGTATCGCGTCGAATATTGCTAAGCCACCAGAACTGCTCGGACGGAAGGAGGACTAGGTGGAAAACTGTCCGCCGTCAGCACCAATGAGACAGATTGAGGGTTCCCGCTAACGGAGGGTTTTGGTCTCATCGCAGTGACGTAGGAACGAAGATGAGAGCAAAACCCTTGCCCCATAAGACGACGCCCGGTGAACGGGTGGCGAAGGATATCCG
>CANJME010000024.1 GCA_947475875.1 Caulobacteraceae bacterium
CCGGATATCCTTCGCCACCCGTTCACCGGGCGTCGTCTTATGGGGCAAGGGTTTTGCTCTCATCTTCGTTCCTACGTCACTGCGATGAGACCAAAACCCTCCGTTAGCGGGAACCCTCAATCTGTCTCATTGGTGCTGACGGCGGACAGCAGCTCACCAGCCAAAATCATCAGGCAAAAACGCTGCTGAAGCTCAGCAAGAGGGTCTGGCGGTGCCGTCAATTGTGCCACGCTAACCACACCAACCGCCTTTACGCGCGAGATAGAAGATAGTCCCAACGGTGGGTCTTTTCTCGAGTGCAGGGTTGAAGCTGTTCACCACCAGCCGAAAACTTTTCTCGTCGAAGCGATGAGGCGCGGTCATGCACCAGCGTCTTGCGATGTCGTCTGCTCCGGCCCACCCGGTTCCGAGGACTGCCCAGACTATGCTACGGTAAACGTCATAGCCGCAGTCAGCCGAAATGAACCGCAATGCAGCCTCTAGCTCCGCGCGTCTGCGGGGCGTGTCCGGGCATCCCTTTGCGGTTAAGCCTGGCTTAGGGGGAGGCGCCCGGTATGCGTTCAGTCCCATCACCTCTCCGGTGATGTCCTTCAACTCTCCCATCGCCCCCAAGCCGCAGAGCTCGACGTATTCGGAGCCGGTGAAGATCTTTACGCCGCCGCCTTCGTAAGTGGGGAGCGGGCGGCTGACCAATCCAACAATGGTCCACCCTGCGGCTTCCCCGGAGAACTCCAAATAGGGTCTGCCGAGCGCCAGCCACAGGTCGTTCACTTCGGACCAATTGAGCCCCGATTGCGGAGTGATCTCTATTGCCACCGGCCGAAGGCCGCCCAGCAAAGGATGGTCGTTCAATACAAACGCCACACCGGCAAGGTCCGTGCTGGGCACGAAGCCAACCCAGTTCTTGGGCGTCAAGGCGTCACAAGGTTCGACGCCACGGCAGAGGTATGGTGGCTTCTTGTGCCCTGCCGCGCTGCGCTTGCGCTCTTCCAGCCAAATCCACTGTTTTTGGGACCTAAGGATTGCTGGGATTTTGTTAGCTTCCGTGCTGCCTTTTTCAACGGTGTACCAGTCGACAGACCTGACGATACCGCCCAACGGCCCATCAGGAGAGGGCCTTAAAACCATGTAACAGTCAGCATCCGGCTCCAGCGTGTCCTCAAAGTAATGGTATAGGCGCTCTCTGTGGCGTTCGGGATCGTATGGGCGAGAGCGCGCTCGGCAAGGTCACCGGAATACGGTGTCTCTTCCGCAACCCAATCGCGAAAACTCGACCGAAAGCCGTGAACAGTCAGGCCGGGCTTCATCCCGCGCAGAAGCTCCAGCATCGCCATATTGCTCAGGGGTTGGCCTGCCCTCGCTCCGGGGAACACATAAGCTTCGGCGCCCACGTCGTTGGTCTTCAACGCGTTCACAATGGCCAGCGCCCGCCCTGACAGGGGGACGCGATGCTCCCGGCCCGATTTCATCCGGTTGGCCGGGATCGTCCACGTGCTGGCCGCAAGGTCGAACTCGCGCCATGTTGCACCGATGGCTTCACCTGTCCGGGCGGCGGTAAGGATCGTGAACTCCAGCGCCCGCGCCGCCATGCCATCCTTCGCCCGGAGCGTGGCCATGAACGCGGCCATCTCGCCGACAGCAAGCGCCGCGTGGTGCTTGACGTCTTTGACCTTGGACCGGCGCGGCAGGGCGAACTTTAGATTGCCACCCCATGAGGCGGGATTGTCACCCTCCCGCAGGCCCTTGGACTTGGCGTAATCCAAGATCGCCTCGATCCGCTGGCGCAACCGGCTCGCCGTCTCAGGCCGAGCTTCCCACAGCGGCCGGGCAGGCATGCCCTTGTCGAGAACGTCCTGCTGCAGCACGGCCAGCACGCCGTTGGCGTCAATAGCGCCGACAACCCGCTCACCTAGCAAAGGGTATGCGTAGGTCTTGAGCGTGGCTTCCCACTGATCCGCGTGTTTAGCATTCTTCCAACCGGCCCGGTTCGCTTTGATATAGCTTTCGGCCAGCGTCTTGAAGGTGACGGCGCGGGCTTCCTGCAGCCGCCGTGCTCGGACTGTGGCCTCCCTGATCGCTAGCGGGTCTTCGCCGCGCCGTAACACCGCCCTGACTTCTTCAGCCCGGATTCTGGCCTTGGCGAGGGTCACATCCTTATAGGCGCCCAAGCCCATCGTCCGGGCCTTGCCGTCGATCTTGTAGCGATATGCCCATGACCGAGCGTCGGGCGCATGTTTCTTGCCTGCCAGCAAGTACAAGCCCGCGCCGACGCACAGAACCGGCTTCCTACGTTTTTCCAGCTCCTGCTTGATTTGAATGTCCGTCATCGGCGCAACCCGCTTGGGCATCGCTCAGCTCAAATACCTACACATTACCCACAATAGATAGCGCGACAGTATGCGAACGTCAACGAACCGGTGGGAACCGACTTGAACGAGGGTTATACAGAATGCCTTGTTGCAAAAGGGTTTTCGGCGCAGAAAGCCCTTGATCTATAACGATGTCAGGAAGGGGTACTGGCGGAGAGGGTGGGATTCGAACCCACGGTCGGCTCACACCGACGCCGCATTTCGAGTGCGGTACATTCGACCACTCTGCCACCTCTCCGGAAGGGGACGGTCACACCCCAAGGAGGCGCGCCGAAGTCGAGGGCGCGGAACTTAGGGATGGGCGGGGGTTTGCGCAAGCGGGCTTCGCAACCAAGCCGGGGGGCAAACGTTGAGGCGGGGTCAGGAACCCTCGCCCATGAAAAAGACCCTCTGTCTCTCGGCCGCCCTGCTGCTCATGCTGACGGCGACCCAGGGCTCGCTGGCCCAGGGCCGGGGTAATGGCAATGGCAACGGCAAGGGCGGCGACAACGCCCGGGACCGCGGCGAGGATCACGGCAAGCGCGATCAGGACTCGCCCGGCAAAGGCGCCGGCCCGAAAGACGACAAGGGCAAGAAAGACAGGCACGACGACCCATCCGAACGGGATCGCGCCGAAGACCGCCGCGACGACCGTAGCGGGCCAGTCGTCATCATCCGGTCCGATCAACCCCGCGGCCTGATCGCCGGCTGCCCCCCGGGGCTGGCCAAACGCAACAACGGCTGCCTGCCGCCAGGGCAGGAACGCAAGCTGGCCCGAGCCCGCAATTATGACGGTCTGTGGGGCCGGCCCGCCACCGGCGCGGCCCGCACCTACACCCAGCGCTATGACAGCGGCTATATCTATCGCTACGACCAGCAGGGCGGGCTGATGGGCTATCTGCCGGCCCTCGGCGGCCTCCTGTCGGCGGGAAACCTCTGGCCCCGCCAGTACAGCTATAATCCGGCTCCCCGCTATCAGACCGACTACTATGGCCTGAACCAGTCCTACGACTACCGCTATGCCGACGGGGCCATTTACGGGGTCAACCGCAACACCTCATCAATCGAACAGATTTCCGCTCTGCTCACCGGCCAGTCACCGTCAGTGGGCCAGAAAATGCCCGCCGGCTATGACGCCTATAACGTGCCTTATGCGTATCGCGGCCAGTACGCCGACACACCTCAGAGTGCCTACCGCTACAACGACGGCGCGGTCTATCAACTCGATCCCAAGACCCAGTTGATCCAGGCGATCATCAAGCTTTTGACCTGAAGCGCATGCCGAAAAGTGGGAACCGGTTTTCGGAATCAATACGCGACAACGTAAAAACCTGGAGCACCTGTGCTCCAGAATACCCGGAGACTTGAGAATGCGCACGATCATGCCCTGGGCGCTGGCCCCGCTCGCCGTTCTGCTGCTGGCCGGTTGCGGCGGTGGCCAGACCGCCCACCTGGCCCCCACGGACAAGACCCTGGGGGCCACCGTCCAGGCCGATAGCGCCCACGCGGCCCTGGCGCGCGTGGTCACCAACGCCGGCCTCGATGTGGCTCTCGCCGGCGTCGGCCCCTACACCCTGTTCGCCCCGCCCGATGCGGCCTTGAAGGTCGATTTCGCCGACGCCGCCATGAAGGCCGAGGACGCGGCCCTGCTGCGGGCCCACCTGGCGCCCGGCACGCTGACCCGCGCCGATATCTCATCCGCCATCGATCATGCCCCCGGCAAGAGCGCCCAGATCCGCACCCTGTCGGGCGAGCTCTTGACCTTCACGCGCCAGGGCAAGGACATCATCGTCACCGCCCCCGACGGCGCCCACGCCCGCCTGACCGGCGCCGAAAGCCTGGTCAGCAACGGCGCCCTGCAACCCGTGGACGCCCTGCTGCTAAACCCCGACGCCGCGCAGGGGTAGGGCGGGCGCCGGCGCCGGCCGCCGCCCTACCGCCCCTTCGTGACGCTCGCCACGGCCGCCGCCGGCGCGCCGTCCGGGTCGGGCAGCAGCACGCGTTCGCCGGCTTTCAGACCGCTTTTGATCTCGACGCGGAAATTGTTGGCGAGGCCGACGGTGACCGCACGCGATGTGATGCCGCCATTGCGGTCAACCACCTGCACCGTGGCTGAGCCGCCCGCCCGCCGCGAAACGGCCTGGGACGGCACCGTAATCGCATTGATGGACTCGCCCAGCACCACGTGCACTTCCACCGTCATCGACGGCATCAGCATGCCGTCGTCATTGGGCGTCTCAAAGGTGACATTGTAATAAACCGCGTCGGGCGGCCCGGTGGTCAGGGTGGGGTCAAGGCTGACCCCGGCGGCAGAGACTTCTGTCGACTTGACGGTGGCAAAGCGGCGTTTTTCCGGTTGGCCCAGAATGGTGAAATAGACCTTCTGCCCGGCCTTCACCTTGCCAATGTCGGCCTCGGAAACCTGGGCCCGCACGATCATGGTCCGGGTGTCGGCCATGCGCACGATCACGGGCGCCTCGCGGAATACATTGAGGGTATCGCCCTTGTGCGAGACCACCTCGGCCACGATGCCGCCAATCGGCGCGCGTATGGTGGCCTTGGCCAGTTCCAGCTTTCTCTGTTCCAGCGCCAGCTTCTGGTTCTCGATCTGGACGCGCTGATTTTCCATCTGGGCGACATAGCTCGAGAATTGCGCCAGGGTTGATTCGTACTGCGCCCGGGGGGTGACCCCGGATTCGACCAGCACCTTCTGCCGTTCCATCTGGGCCTTCCCGAACTCCATCATCGACGACCGGTCGCGCAGGGTCGCCTCGGCCTGGACGATATTGCCTTCGGCCTGCTGGATATCGTTCATCAGCCGCTGCGGATCGATCCGGGCGATGATGTCGCCCTGATGCAGCAAGTCGCCCTGGGCGACGTCCATCGACACGACGCGCCCGCTGACCTCGGCGCCGATATTTACCACATTGGCCGGGTTCAAGGTGCCGGTCGCCAGCACGGCATTTTCAATCTGCCCCATCTGGGCGATGGCCGTCAGCAGCGGCGGCGGCGGCTTCGGGGCCAGGGTGCGGGCCAGCACGAAGCCGCCGATCGAAATCACCGCGACGGCGGCGATGATGCCGGGGATGTGGCGCCTGGAAAACTTCATGGGGAAGACCTGTCCGATCCGCAGCTGGAGATCAAGCGATTTATCGATAAACGCTAAGATGTCGCGCCGGGGCATTATCATTGCGCTAGCGGCGCGGGCTTCGCCGCGCCTGCTTGAGCGCCTAGTCCAGCGCATCCAGCAGTTTGCGCAGGCGCTCGGCTTCTTCCGGCGTGATCCGGCGGCTGTTGGCGAAGTGGGCGACGAGGGGCGACAGTTGGCCGTCGAACAGGCGGTCGAGCAGGCTCTGGCTTTCGTCCTGCACATAGTCGGCGCGGGCGACCAGTGGCCGGTAGGCATAGCGCCTCTGGCCCCGCTCGCCGGCCACCGCCTTCTTGCGCAGCAGCCGGTGGGTCAGGGTCCTGACCGTGGCCTCGCCCCAGCCTTGCCTGACCCCCACTTCGGCGTTGATTTCCTCCGACGTCAGGGGCCCCAGACGCCACAGGGCGTCCATGATCTGACTCTCGGCGGAGGTGATTTTCATGAGGGACAGGAGCTACATGCGTAAGATTGGGTGTCAAGGATTACGCGTGACGGTGACAGTTTACAGTGTCCCCTTACACGTAGGGTTCGTTCGTTCAGACGCGCGGCTGGGACACTGTAAACTGTCACCGTCACCCCCTTTTTTGTGTCGCAATGTGTCAGGCGGGGTTTACGTAATCCTCTGACACACGAAAATCCGCCACCCCTCGGCAATTTGGGTATGAGACCCCCCATGGACACCGCGCCCCAGCACCTGTTGATCGTCGACGACGACCGCGAGATCCGCAATCTGCTGGCCGAGCAGATGCGGGACGCCGGCTATCGCGTCACCACCGCCGCCGATGGCGTCGAGATGCGTAAAGTCCTCGACAAGGGCCCGGCCGATCTGATCGTCATGGATCTCAACATGCCGGGCGAAGACGGCCTCATCCTCACCCGCAACCTGCGCGCCGCCAAAAGCACAACCCCGGTGATCATGCTGACCGCGCGCGGCGAGCCGATTGACCGCATCCTCGGCCTGGAGATGGGCGCCGACGACTATCTGGCCAAGCCGTTCGAGCCGCGCGAACTGCTGGCCCGCATTCGCAGCGTGCTCAGGCGCGCCCAGTCGCTGCCCGCCAATCTGGAACCCCTCGAGGCCAAGCGCGCCCACTTCGCCGGCTGGACGGTGGATTTCGAACAGCGCCAGCTGGCCGACGCCGCCGGCCGCGTCACCATCCTTTCCGGCGCCGAATACCGCCTGCTGAAAGTGCTCATCGACCACGGCGGCCGGGTGCTGTCGCGCGAACAGCTGCTGGCCATGGGTGTCGTCAAACAGAGCGACGCGCTCGACCGCGCCGTCGACCTGCAGGTCAGCCGCCTGCGCCAGAAGTTCGGCGAGGGCGGCGGTGAGCTGATCCGCACCGTGCGCAATGAAGGCTATGTGCTGGCCGCCCCGATAACGCTTGAGTGAAGTGATGGGCGAATGAAAGCCATACGCGCCTTTTTCGAATCCATGACCGGCCGGGTCTTCCTGATCCTGGTGCTGGGCATCGGCGTGGCCGGGTCGAGCGCGCTGTTCCTCACCGACGCCTGGCGGCGGGCCGACCTCGATCGCGCCCGGCTCGAGCGGGCCATCGACCGCATGCAGGGCTTCGTCACCCTGATCGGGCGGGCCGACGAGACGCAGCGCGTCGAGCTTTTACAGCGCGGTTCGGAGGGCGTGCGCGTCGCCGCGATTGACGCCGCCACAAAGGCCCCCGATCCCAGGCTTGAGAAACTGCTGAACACCCAGCTCATCGGTGGCGCCGTGAGCAAGCTGGCCAGCGCCGACCCGGCGGTCTGTTTCGCCTCCCGCCCGAGAGGTCCCGGTGGCGGCTCCGGCCGGGGATTCGGCGGCGACGGCCGAGGCCGCCAGACCCGCCCGCCCGGCTGCTGGGTAATGGACCTGGCGCTGGCCCGGGGCGGGACTCTGCATCTGACCCTCGATATCCCCCCTTCGCCCATCAGCGATTCCCGCGCCTTCGATCCCGTGTTCCTGGCCGTGCTGACCGCCGCCTCGGCCCTGCTGGCCTTCGTGCTGGCGGCGATGACCGGCTCACCCCTGCGCAACCTGGCCGAAGCCGCCCGCAATCTTGGCCGCGATCTCAACCGCGAACCCCTGGCCGAGACCGGCCCCCGGGAAGTGCGCGCTGCTGCCCAGGCTTTCAACGCCATGCAGCTTCGCCTGCGCCAGAACATGGCCGAGCGCACCCAGATGCTGGCCGCCATCACCCACGATCTGCAGACGCCCCTGACCCGCCTTCGCCTTCGCCTGGAAAAGGTCAAGGACGAGGCCTTGCGCGACCAGCTGATCGGCGATCTGACCGCCACCCAGGCGCTGATCCGCGAGGGCCTCGATCTGGCCCGCAGCGCCGACCGGGACGAGCCGACCGTGACGCTCGATCTCGATTCCTTGCTCGAAAGCATCATCGAGGATGAAGCCAGCGCCGGCCGCGATGTCACCTTCGTCCAGCGCTGCGGGCGCGACGTGGCGGTGCAGACCCAGGCGCTCAAGCGCTGCCTGCTCAACCTGATCGACAACGCCGTGGTTTATGGGAACAAGGCCGAGGTCTCGGCCGCGCCGGAAGGGCAGAACATCGTCATCCGCATCCGCGACCAGGGGCCGGGCATTCCCCCCGACCAGCTTGAGGCGGTGTTCGAACCCCTCGTCCGCCTCGAAGGCTCCCGCTCGCGCGAGACCGGCGGCTCGGGGCTGGGGCTGTCGATTGCGAGGCGCCTGGCCGAAAAGAACGGCGGGACCCTGGTGCTCACCAACCACCCCTACGGCGGCTGCGAAGCGGTGCTGACGCTGCCGGGGACATGATCCGCGCGCCAGCGCGGTTCGAGTCCCCTAACTTTCCTGGTTTCAAGTTAGGGGACACGCACCGGCCTTGCGGCCGGAGCATGTCCCCCAACGACAAACTCCGACACAACAAAACCTTCCCCTGACACGCTGCGACACCTTCGAAGCGCCGTGATCGCCTAGAGTTCCTTCACTGAGGAGCGGGCGCATGACCGGAAAACTTCACCTTCAACTCGCAGCAGCGGCGATCGCCATGAGCCTTGGCCTCGCCGCCCCCGCCCCCGGCGCCCGCACGTCGCAGCACGCCGGCCGGCAAGATTTCACAGAGCAATTCCGTTTCCCGAGGAGACTGATCCCATGAGCTTCATCACGACAGCCAGCCGCTCGGCCCACCTGTCCGTCGTCGACGCCAGCCCGGGCCTGCGCCTGATCGCCTACATCTACGTCCCTGGCGAACGCCATCCGCGCCGCAAGGTGCTCTACGTGGAAAATCTCGACGAGGGCCGCACCCTGATCCGCCAGATGTTCGCCGACCACGGCCAGGCCAACTGCGCGGAACTGTGGGAAGAGGAGCGTCTGATCGCGCGATTGAAGGCGGCGCCGCCACGGTGACAGTTTACGGTGTCCCAGGAGCGCACCTGATTGAACGACCAGCGCCCGTAAAGGGACACTGTAAACTGTCACCGTAGCTACTTCGTCCGCTTGTCCCGCTTCGCCGCGACCCGCAGTCTCAGCGCATTGAGCTTGATAAAGCCCGCCGCGTCGCGGTGATCATAGGCGACCTTGCCTTCCTCGAAGGTGACGAGGTCCTGATCGTACAACGAATAGGGGCTGGTGCGGCCGATGATGGTCACATTGCCCTTGTAGAGCTTCACTCGCACCTGGCCCGTGACCATCTTCTGCGACAGGTCGATGGCCGCCTGCAGCATCTCGCGCTCGGGGGCGAACCAGAAGCCGTTGTAGATCAGGCTGGCATATCGCGGCATCAGCTCGTCCTTCAGGTGCATGGACCCGCGGTCGAGCGTGATCGATTCGATGCCCCGGTGGGCGGCGAGCAGGATCGTGCCGCCCGGCGTCTCATAGACCCCGCGCGACTTCATGCCGACGAAGCGGTTCTCGACCAGATCGAGTCGGCCGACGCCGTTGTCGTGACCGAGTTCGTTCAGTTTGGTGAGCAGGGCGGCCGGCGACAGCTTTTTACCATCGATGGCGACCGGATCGCCGGCTTCGAAGTCCATCGTGAACACATGCGGTTTGTCCGGCGCGTCCTCGGGGGAAATGGTGCGCATGTGCACGAACTCGGGCGCTTCCACGGCCGGGTCTTCCAGCACCTTGCCCTCGGATGAAGAGTGGAGAAGGTTCGCATCGACGCTGAACGGCGCATCGCCGCGCTTGTCCTTGGCGATGGGGATCTGGTGCTGTTCGGCAAAGGCGATCAGCGCCTCGCGGCTCTTGAAGTCCCACTCGCGCCATGGCGCGATGACCGTGATGTCGGGCTCGAGCGCATAATAGCCGATCTCGAAGCGGACCTGGTCGTTGCCCTTGCCGGTGGCGCCGTGGCTGACGGCGTCGGCGCCGACCTTGCGCGCGATCTCGATCTGCTTCTTGGCGATCAGCGGCCGGGCGATGGAGGTGCCCAGCAGGTACTGGCCCTCATAGACCGTATTGGCCCGGAACATCGGGAAGACATAGTCGCGCACGAACTCCTCGCGCACGTCCTCGACGAAGATGTTTTCGGGCTTGATGCCGAGCAGCAGGGCCTTTTCGCGCGCCGGCTCGATCTCGCCGCCTTGGCCGAGATCGGCGGTGAAGGTGACGACCTCCGCGCCGTACTCGGTTTGCAGCCATTTCAGGATGATCGAGGTGTCGAGCCCGCCGGAATAGGCGAGGACGACCTTTTTAACTTTGGGCTTGCTGGTCATGGCGGGCTCGTACGGTCTGGCGCGTTCAGGTTCAAGAGCGCAGCTTGCCTTCGCGCCCGAGCACCTCAAGCACGTTCTTGATGTGGACGATGTGGGCGGCGGTGAAGGCGCCCGCTACCAGGATCTGCAGGGTGAAGATCATACCCTGCCCGCCACCCGCCGGGGCCGGACGGGCGCTCAGCACCATCAGGATCACCATGGCGGCAACGGGCATGAGCAGCAGGGCGAAGGGTTTTTTCATGCGAATGCCCGGCTCGCCGTCGCGCTTGAAATTGACCGGGACCAGGGCGCTCGCCTCGATTCGCTTCCAGGCGTTCCACGACACCGAGGCGATGATCGCGAGCGCGAAGATCGACACCGCTTCGCCAAACATGTGTAATGAATTCATACGGTTACCTGTGCGCCAAGCTCGACCACGCGGCCGGGCGGAATGCGGAAAAAGTCTGTCGGATTCGCCGCGTTCTTCATCAGGAAAATAAACAGCTTGTCTTGCCACAACGGCATACCCGAAGTCGCTGAAGCTACCACAGAACGCCTCCCTAAGAAGAAGCTGGTGTTCATGATGTCGAACTTCAGACCCTGCATCTTGCGCATGACCGCGAGCGCTTTCGGCAGGTTGGGGCTTTCCATGAATCCGTAGGAGATCGTCACCTTCTTGAAGTCGTCGTTCAGCACTTCCGAGGTGACCCTGTCCTGCTCCTGCACGCGCGGGGTTTCGGCGGTGCGGACGGTGAGGATGATGTTCTTCTCGTGCAGCACCTTGTTGTGCTTGAGATTATGCATCAGGGCGACCGGCGTCGCATCGAGATCAGACGTCAGGAAGATGGCGACCCCCGGCACCCGGTGCGGCGGCCGCGCGGCGAGGATGCCGGCAAGGTCGGCCAGCGGCACCGAATCTCGCCGGGTCTTGGCGGCCAGCACCTCGGTGCCCCGCGCCCAGGTCCACATGACCACGACGAGCAGGCCCCCCAGCACCAGTGGCAGCCAGGCGCCCTGCGGGATCTTCAGCATGTTGGAGGACAGGAAGACGACATCGAGGGCGCCGAAGCCGAGTACGGCGACCCAAGCCTGCCAGGCGGGCTTTTTCCAGAAATTCTTGATGATCACGAAGAACAGGAGCGTGTCGACGAACATCGCCCCGGTCACCGCGATGCCGTAGGCGGCGGCGAGGTTTGTCGACGAGCGGAACATGGCGAGCAGGATCAAAACGCCGATCATCAGGAAGGCGTTGACCTGGGGCACATAGATCTGGCCGGCCACGGTTTCGCTGGTGCGCTTGATGTCGATGCGGGGCAGCAGGCCCAGCTGCACCGCCTGTTGGGTGACCGAGAAAGCGCCCGTGATCACCGCCTGGCTGGCGATGATGGTGGCGGCCGTGGCCAGCAGCAGGACCGGCCAGTAGGCGAACTGCGGCACCATCCGGAAGAACGGATCGGCGGCGGCGGTGGGGTCGTGCAGGACGAGCGCGCCCTGGCCCAGGTAGTTGAGGGTGAGGCAGGGCAGAACCAGGCCCAGCCACGCCGCCCGGATCGGCTTTTTGCCGAAGTGGCCCATGTCGGCGTAGAGCGCCTCGGCGCCGGTGACGGTGAGGAAGACGCTGCCGAGGATGACGAAACCCAGGGCGCCGTTGCTGATCAGGAACTCGACGCCGTAGTGCGGCGATAAAGCCCGGAAAATCGACAGGTCGTCGCGCATGTGGAAAAGCCCCAGCGCGGCCAGCACCAGGAACCAGACGGCGGTCAGGGGCCCGAAAAATTTCGCCATGTTGGCCGTGCCTCGCGACTGGACCATGAACAGCACGATCAGGATGACCCCGGCGATGGCGGGCATGGCCAGGTCCGGCAGGCCGCCCAGCCCCGGCGCCATCTTCAGGCCCTCAACCGCCGAAAGCACCGACATGGCCGGCGTGATGATGCCATCGCCGTAGAACAGCGCCGCCCCCACCATGCCAAGCCCCAACAGCCAGACCGAGCGCCGCTGCAGGGCGCGCTGGCCGAGCGCCATGAGCGCCAGAGTGCCGCCCTCGCCCTTGTTGTCGGCGCGCATCAGGAAGATGGCGTACTTCAGGGTGACGACCAGCATCAGGGCCCAGAACGCCAGAGACACAACACCGAGCACGGCCAGCTCGTTCGACCCTCCGCCCCGGGAATGATGCAGGGCCTCGCGCAGGGCGTAGAGGGGGCTGGTGCCGATATCGCCGAACACCACGCCGATGGCGCCGACGGTCAGGGCCCAGAAGCCGTGACCTTTCGCGTGGCCTTCGGTGGGGTGTTGCGCCGGCTCGGAGCTTTCCCCAGCCATCGATAACCTCTTCAATAGGGTGGCGCGGGCGATACAGCCATTTGAGCGTGGGTACAATCACCCGTCCTCGACTTGGCCGCCTGCGTTTGGCATGGTCGCGCCGCCATGCGCCCCGCCACCGAATCGAAAGTCTCCGCCGCGTGACCCGCCGCCTTGCCCTGATCACCGGCGCATCCGCGGGGATCGGGGCGGCGTTCGCCCGTATCTATGCCGGCAATGGCTATGACGTGGCGCTGACCGCGCGGCGCGGTGAAAAGCTTGAAGCGCTGGCCGATGAGATCAAACTGCGCTCGGGTGTCGAGACCTATACGGTGGAGGCCGACCTGGCCGATCCCGACGCCGTGGACCAGATTCTCGCCGCCATCGCCGATCAGGGCCGCACGGTGGACGCACTGGTCAACAACGCCGGCTACGGGGTGCGCGGGGCCTATTCGGCCAAGCCGTGGGAGACCCACCAGGACTTTCTGCAGGTGATGACCGTTGCGCCCTGCGAGCTGGCCCGCAAAGTCTTGCCGGCCATGGCCAGCCAGGGGTTTGGGCGCATCATCAATGTCGCCTCGGTGGCCGGCATGGTTCCGGGAACGCCCGGCTCGACGCTCTATGGGCCGGTGAAGAGCTTCCTGATCCGCTTCAGCCAGGGCCTCCACAATGAAAACCGCGACACCGGCGTGCATGTCAGCGCGCTCTGCCCCGGCTTCACCTACTCGGAATTCCACGATGTCGCCGGCATGCGCGAACAGATCCGCCGCTCGACGCCCTTGTGGATGTGGATGGGCGCCGATGAGGTGGCCGCCGCCGGCTATGAGGCGGCCGAGGCCAACCGGCCGGTCTGTACGCCCGGCGCGCCCAATATCGCCGTCTCGGCTTTGCTGAAGGTGCTGCCCGAGGAATGGCTGATGGCCTTGATGCGCACGCGTCGCCTGCGGGTGCTGGGCCGATGAAGCCTGAGATCGGGAGCGATCCGCGCATCATCGTGGCGCTGGATGTGCCGACCCGCAGCCAGGCCGAGGCGCTGGTCGAGCAGCTGGGCGATGCGATCAGTTTCTACAAGATCGGCCTGCAGCTTCTGGCCACCGACGGTATGGCCATGGCGCGCGATCTGAAGGGGCGCGGGCGGCAGGTGTTCGCCGACTGGAAGCTGCACGACATCGGGGCGACGGTGGAAAAGGCCGCCGCCGCCATCGCCGCCACCGGGGCCTGCGATTTCCTGACCGTGCACGCCGAGCCGCAGGTGCTGGCCTCCGCCGTGAAGGGGGTGGCGGGTTCGGGCGTCAAAGTGCTGGGCGTGACGGTGCTGACCAGCCTGTCTGGTCAGGACCTGGGCGAGATCGGCTATGGGCTGGGCGTGGAACAGCTGGTCGAGCGGCGCATCCGCCAGGCGCAGGCCGCCGGCGCCGATGGGGTGATCGCCAGCCCACACGAGGCGGCGCTTGCGCGCAAGATCGGCGGGGCGGACTTTCTGGTGGTCACGCCGGGCGTGCGGCCGGCTGGGTCTGCCATGGACGATCAGGCCCGGGCGGCGACCCCAGCCGATGCGATTAGCGCGGGCGCCAGCCACCTGGTGGTCGGCCGGCCGATCACGGCCGCCAGCGACCCGCGTGCGGCGGCGCTGGCGATCGCTGAAGAGATTTCAGGCCTTTAGATTAGTGGCCGCTATAGCCACCGCCGCCGTGGCTGCCGCCACCGCAGCCGGTCTTGCAGCCACCACCGCCATGCGGGGGAGGAGGAGGAGGCCTGTGACCGCCGCCGCCGGTGACGCGGACATTGACATTAACATTGGCGGAAGCCGAGGCTGAGGCCGAAGAGGCCGCATTGGCCGCCGCGCCCGCGCCGGCGAAACCGCCGACGACCACGCCGCCGCCACCGCCGCCCGAGACGGGCGGAGGATAGCCGCCGATCCCGCCCATGGCGGTGGTGACGAAGCCGTCGTCGAGGCGGATCTGCTCCCAGCTGACGCCGCAGTAATAGTTGCAGGGCGGCGGCGGCGGCGCGCAGTTGCACGGCGGCGGAGGCGGGGGAGGCGGCGGCGGCGGCGCGCAGTTGCAGGGCGCCGGCGGATAATAGACCGGCGGCGGGGGATTGTAGGGCGGTGGGGTGTAGGCGGGCGGCCCGCAACGCTCGTGGCAGGCCGGCTTCACCGGCGGCTGATAAACCGGCGGCTGGTAGACCGGGGGCTCATAGACCGGGGGCTTGGGCTGATAGACTGGCGGCTGATAGACCGGCGGCTCGGGCGCATAGACCGGCGGCGGAGCGGGCGGAAGGTAGTCCTTCTGGCAGTAGGGCTGCGGCGTCTGGGTCTTCTGGCAAGGCAGGGGCGGACCGAGATCGCCCCGACCGTAGTAATAGTCGAGCGCCGGCGGCGGCGGGCCGCCATTGTCGTCATAGCGGCGGGTATCGGAATAGGCGGGGACGCCGGCCTGGGGCCAGCCGGTCACATCGTTGCGATAAGTGGAATCTCCGGGGTAACCGCGGCCATAATGCGAGCCATCGTTGTAGGCCGGATCGCCCGTGTAGGCGCGGCCATAGTTCGGATCGTTGTAGGCCGGATCGCCGGCGTAACCACGGCCGTAGCCCGGATCGTTGTTGTAGGCCGGGTCGTAGCTGCGACCACGGCTGGGATCGTTGTAGTAGGCCGGATCGCCTGTGCGAGAGCGGCCGTACTGATCGACATAGGCCGGATCGCCGACCGAAGCCTTGCCCTGGAGGTCGGCCTTGCCATAGGCGTCGGGGTAGGGGGCGGGCGGGTTGTAGGGCGGTTGACCGTAGGGCGGCGCCGCGTAGGTCGCCTCGCCCTGGTAGGTCTGGCGCGTGTAGGTCTCGCCGCCGCGCACCGATCCGCCCTGTTTGGCGTAGCCGTTCTGGTCGGCGTAACCGGCCGAATAGTCGGCGCCGGCCTGATAGGCGGGCGGCGGCGTATAGTAATCCGGCTTTTGCAGCGGCAGCTGGGCCGCAACCGCGGCGGCGAACAACAGGGCGAACATGGCGATCTCCAAACCTTAACGACCTGTTAAGATGGAGAAACCCGCCCGTTTCAACCGCTTGCGCCTGTGGCGGGAATATTAAGGATGGTTGTTAAGAGACGGGCGGTTTTTCGTCCTAAAAGTCGACCGCCAGGCCCTTTCGCTCCCAATCGCCGTAGCGGGTGGGCTCGGGGCCCTTGGGTCCCCCGACCTCATCCGGCAGCGCCTCGGCCGCCTTGCGGACGGCGGCTTCCTCCAGCGCACGGCGCGCGGCGGGGGTCAGGGGGCGGTCCGGATTGGCGTTAGGGGGTAGATCGTCGGCCATGTCCCTAATATGGAGCCCTGACGCCGCGGCCGCAATCATCCGCCGGCCGTAAGGACCACTGACTGATGACCTCGCTTTTCGATCCCCTGACCCTGACGCGCGGCCCGGCCATGAAGAACCGCTTCATGCTGGCGCCCCTGACCAATCTGCAGAGCGAGAAGGACGGCCGGCTTTCCGACGAGGAATTCCACTGGCTGACCATGCGGGCCAAGGGCGGCTTTGGCCTGACCATGACCTGCGCGGCTTCGGCGCAGGCTTCTGGACGCGCCTGGCCGGGGCAGCTGGGCGCGCATGATGATACGATGCTGCCGGGTCTGACGCGGCTGGCCGCGGCGATCCGAGCGGAAGACAGCCACTCGGTAGTTCAGATCCACCATGGCGGCATGCGCTGCCCGGCCGACATGCTGGGTCATGCGCCGCTCTGCCCATCCGACAACGAAGAGACCGGCGCGCGGGCGATGACGCTGGATGAGGTGAAACGGTGCCGCGATGATTTCGTCGCCGCTGCGGTCCGCTGTGAGAAGGCCGGCTTCGACGGCGTCGAGCTGCACGGCGCCCACGGCTATCTGATCTGCGAGTTCCTCAGCGCCGAGATCAACCACCGTACAGATGCTTATGGTGGCTCGCCCGAGAACCGGGCGCGGCTGCTGAACGAAATGGTCGACGGCATTCGCGCCGAATGCGGCAAGGATTTCAGCCTGGGGGTGCGCTTGTCGCCCGAGCGGTTCGGCATGAACCTGATGGAAATCCGGGACCTCGCCGGCGCCCTGATGATCGGTAGCAAGATCGATTATCTCGATATGTCGCTGTGGGAGGTGTTCAAGCAGCCGATGGAAGAGGACCGGCAGGAAAAGAGCCTGCTGGGCTGGTTCACCGACCTGCCGCGGGGCAACACGCGCCTGGGCGCCGCGGGCAAGCTGCTGACCGCCGCCGACTGCCACAGGGCGATGGCCGAGGGCCTGGATTTCGTGGTCATCGGCCGGGCCGCGATCCTGCACCATGACTTCCCACGAAAGGTGGCCGCCGATGAGGCTTTCGAGCCCATAGAACGGCCGGTGTCGGTGGACTACCTGATCGGCGAGGGCCTCTCTCCGGCGTTCGTGCAGTACATGCGCACCTGGAAGGGTTTCGTGGAGGAAGAGGAAACCGTCCCCGCGGAGTAGGGACTTGCCGGGCGTCCCGGCCTGTGGCCAAGCTTTGCCTTCAGATCGGAGGACGTCCATGAAACGCATCGCCATCACCTTGGTACTGGCTCTGGCCGTGGTGACCGCCGCGGCCGCACAGGCCCCCAAGCTTTCCCGGCAGGCCCCGCCGCTGGCGACCGCGGGCGTCGCCGTCCCTAATACCTTTACGCCACTGAAGGCCCGCTCCGCGCCGCTGACCGTTCAAAACAGGGCGGCCATCGCCCAGCAGCTGACCGGCAACACCGCGACCGCGCCGGTGGGAGCGGTGATCCATCTCGATCCGCAGACGCCGTTCAAGGACGGGGCGTCCCTGGCCTTCTTCGCCTTCAATTCGGTGCAGGCCGCGGGGAACTACGGCTCGATGGTCGACGGCGCCACCCTGCACGTGAACTGGCCCGCGACCTGGCCGCCGGGCCTTCGTCTCATCGACTGCGCCTTCCAGACCCCGCCGCCGACCATGGACTATGTGCTCTACGGCTCATCCATCGTGAAGGGCACGGCGCCGACGGTGAACGAGCACATGGTGTTCGTGGTGCAGGGCGACGCCAAACTGACCTACGCGGAGATCCGCTCGAAGACCTACAATCTTGCTTTCTGGTACTGCGAGATCACGCGGTTGAGTTAGGGGTGGCTGCGCCGGCGAAATCGCCTGTTGCTGGACAATCCTGGCCTTAGGTCTAGGGTGTCTGGCCCAAGGGGAGGCGGCGATGGCGACAGGCAATCGCGCAAGTTGGCAGGGCGACCTTTCGCCTATATCGGCCAGTGACTGGAACGCCGACTTCGCGGCGCATCTTATGGCGCGGGCGGGGTTTGGCGGCACGCCGGCGGACATTGCCCGGCTGACCGCTATGGGACCGGCGGCGGCGGTGAAGAGCCTCGTTTATTTCAAGCCGGCCGATGCCGCGCACCTGCCGCCCTACGACGAATCCAACATCCACGAGCCTGGTCTGGAGCCATTTCCGGAGAGCCGGCCGGCGGCGACGGACCTGGCCAAACGGACCGGCATGGCGCTGGGCGTAAAGGCCAAGCCCACCGGTAACCGGCGACTGCAGCCGGTGTGTGACAAGTTCTTCTACTGGCTGCGGGCCAGCGCGCTGGAGACGAGCCGCGTGGGCTACTGGTGGGCCAACCGGATGCTCAACAGCAAGGCGCCGCTGCAGGAGAAAATGGCCCTGTTCTGGCACGGCCACTTTTGCTCGAACGAAGACAAGGTGCGCGACTATCGCAAGCTGCTGGGCCAGCTGCGGCTCTTTCACCGGCAAGGCATGGGCAATTTCCGGGACCTGACTGTGGCGGTGGCCCAGGACCCGGGGATGCTGTCGTTCCTCGACGCCGGCAAGAACATCAAGGGCGCGCCCAACGAGAATTTCGCCCGCGAGATCATGGAACTCTTCACCATGGGCGTGGGCAACTACACCGAAAAGGACGTGCGCGAGGGCGCGCGGGCCTTCACCGGCTGGAACTTTGTCGACCTGAAGTTCGTGGTGAACGCCGAGCAGCACGACGCCGGGCCGAAGACCTTCCTCGGCCAGACCGGCAATTTCGATGGCGTCAATGTCATCGACATCATCATGGCCCAGCCGGCGACGGCAAAGCACGTGTCAGGCAAGATCTATCGCTGGTTCGTGCGCCAGGACCTTGATCCCTCGCTGCAGGGCAAGCTGGGCGACAAGTTCCGGCAGGGCCGTTACGAGATCAAACCGCTGCTGGAAACGATCTTCCTTTCGAAGGATTTCTACAGCCCCGCCTCAGTGGCGACGCGGATCCAGAGCCCGATCCAGCTGGCGGTGTCGACCTACCGCAAGATGGGCCTGACCGCCGTGCCAGGTGTGCCCGACTTCAACGGCGCGACCGGCGCCCTGGGCCAGCGCCTCTTTGCCCCGCCGACTGTAGCCGGATGGCCGGACGGACGCAGCTGGATCACGCCGGGGCTGCTGCTGGAGCGCGGCAACTTCGCGCGCGACGTGCTGTTCCCCGACATCGCTTTCATTCCCGGCGACCGTTACGGCGGCGGCGATATCCGCCCGGTCTCGGCCCGGATCAGGGACGGCGCCGACATCACCACCGCGACCGCCCAGCCGGGCGACCGGGTCATGGCCCAGTCCAACGCCAACATCGACCGCGACGAGGATTTCAACACCCGCTACGGCAGCTATCGCGGTTGGCAGATGGCCATCGAGCGGGTCAAGGCCATCCCCAGAGACACCGCGCAGATCAATCTTTCCGCCATGCTCGCCGCGGCGGGCGCGAAGACAACGGGCGAGGCGGTCGACCATTTCATCACCCGCTTCATGCGCGTGCCGCCCGGCGCCGCCGCGAAGGCCAGGATGGTCGCCTTCCTCGATAACGAGCTCGGCACAACAGACCTCAAGGCCGCCGAGAGCTATATGGAACAGCCGCTGCGCATGACCCTGCACCTGGTCATGAGTCAGCCCGAATATCAGCTGGATTGAAGATCATGGCCGATAGCGAACAATCTTCAGGTCAAACCCGCCGCACCCTGCTCCAGGCCGGCGCAGCCGGCGCTGCGCTGGCCATCGGCGGCGGGGTCAGCGCCCAGACGCTAACCGGCGGCAATCCCAACCGCATCCTGGTGGTGCTGGAACTTTCCGGCGGCAATGACGGGCTGAACACCGTCGTGCCCTATGGCGACGACGCCTACTATCGCCTGCGTCCGACCATCGGCCAGCGCAAGCCGGCCATCCGGGTGCTCGACGATCATTTCGGCTTCAACGGCGGCATGACCGGGTTCGAGCGTCTCTACAAGGACGGCAAGGTCGCCATCGTCCACGGCTGTGGCTACGCAGAGCCGTCGTTCTCGCACTTCACCTCCATGGCCTACTGGCAGACCGCCGCGCCGAACAGCGGCGAGGCCTATGGCTGGGTGGGGCGCCTGGCCGACGCCATGGCGCCGTCGGCGCCACCCAACTATCTGGTCAATATCAGCGCCATCCAGTCGCTGGCCGTCCGCGCCGAGAAGCACCAGCCGATCGTGTTCAGCAACCCGGACAGCTTCATCCGCGATGCGTTCGTCCAGGAAAGGGCGGCCCTGGCGGCCGCGCCCGCCGCCAGCGGCGGCGTGGGCAACCCCTCGCAAGCCTACCTGCTCGATCTGGCCAAGAGCGCCAGCCAGTCCTCGACCCTGATCCGTGAGGCGTGGAGCGGCTATCGATCACCCGTCGACTATGGCTTCAACGACCTGGGCCTGCGCCGCGTGGCGGCGATGATCAACGCCGGCATACCCGCCCACCTTTACTATACGGCCTATGCCAACAACGCCTTCGACACCCACGTGGTGCAGACCGATCTGCACCAGAGGCTGCTCACCTATACCTCCGACGCGGTGGCCGGATTCATGCAGGATATGCAGCGGCTGGGCAGAGCCAATGACGTGACCCTGATGGCCTTTTCCGAGTTCGGACGGCGAGTTCCCGAAAACACCAGCCAGGGCACCGATCACGGCGCGGCCAACGCGATGTTCGTGGTCGGTGGGCGGGTGAAGGGCGGCCACTATGGCCAGATCCCCAGCCTCACCGCGCTCGATGCCGGCGACAATCTGAAGTTCACCACCGACTTCCGCCGGGTTTACTCGACCATGATCGGCGGCTGGCTGGGCCAGGGAAGCGCGAACGCCATCCTGAAGGGGAATTTCGAGCGGTTTGAAATGTTCGCCTGAGGCGCCGCCGGGCGGCGAATGATCTGATTGGCTGGGGGACTAGGACTCGAACCTAGAATGACGGTACCAAAAACCGCAGTGTTACCATTACACCATCCCCCAACAGCGCCGGAGCATCTCCGGGCCGGGAAGCGCGCCGGGATAGCCCATGGACCGGCCCATTGCAACGGGCCGGACGCAAGGTCCGCCGCGCCTTGCGGGGACGGGACCCCTTCTCTATAAGGCCCGCTCCTGGCAAGCGGAGTGTGGCTCAGTCTGGTAGAGCACTGCGTTCGGGACGCAGGGGTCGCAGGTTCAAATCCTGCCACTCCGACCAGGACTTTCCCGAGAGATATTCGCCGCCGTCGCCCTCCTCCATTGCCAAGGCGCGGCCTTGCGATAAGGGTCGCCTCTGACGCGTGGCCGGCAAGGGGCGATCGATGAAACAGTTCTGGCTGACCCTGGCGGGGGTTTTCGCGGGCCTGGTGCTGTTCTTTGTGGTCCTTCCGGTCGGGTTCCTGCTGGCCGCCTCGGCCGTGGCGTCCGCGCCGCGCACGCCCTCGCAGACCGTGCTCTATGTTGATCTTCGCGGCGGCATGACCGACCAGTCCACAGCCGCGCCTTTCGCCAGCCTGACCGGCGAGCCGCTGTCGGTCACGACCCTGGCGCTGGTGCTGCGCCAGGCGCAGGCCGATCCCAAGGTGAAGTCCCTCTTCGTGCGTCTGCCTGAGGGCGGCATGGACCCGGCGGCGGCCGACGAACTGGTCCAGGCGTTCCGGCGCTTCAAGGCCGCGGGCAAGATCATCTATGCGCACAGCCAGGGACTCTATGCCTCGGGCCTGGTCACCTCGACCTATCAGCTGGGGGCGGAGGCCACGCAGCTCTGGATGCAGCCCGGCGCGCCGTTCGAGGCGACCGGCATCAGTCAGGAGGAAATCTTCTTTGCGCGAGCCTTTCAGCAGTACGGCGTCTCGGCCGAATTCGAGCAGCGCGGGCCCTACAAGAACGCGGTCAATCCGTACCTCTATTCGGGCTTCACCCCGGCCCACCGCGAGGCCGAGCTGGGCTGGATGACGGCGGTGTTCAATTCCACCATCGCCTCGGTCGCCGCCTCGCGCCATTTGAGCGAGCCCGCCGTCCGTGCGGCCATCGTTGGCGGACCCTATGACGCCGACGGGGCCAAGGCCGCTGGCCTGATCGACCGCACCGGCCAGGTGGAGGAGATGGAGGACGCGGCGCTGGACGCAGCCGGACGGGATTCGGTGTTTATCGACATCAGCGACTATCGCGCGCCCCGGCGGGGCGGCGGCGGAGCGCGGATCGCGGTGGTCAATGTCGAGGGCGAGATCAATGTCGGCGACAGCGGCTCGACCTTGCTCGGCGAGACCTCGGTCGGGTCGGACACCATCGCCGGGGCCTTGCGCGATGCGGCCGAGGACGATGATGTGAAGGCCATTGTGCTGCGGGTTTCCTCGCCCGGCGGCGCCGATACCGCGGCCGAACAGATCGCCGCGGCGGTGCGCGCGGCGAAGGCGGCGAAGAAGCCGGTGGTGGTCTCGATGGGGTCCTATGCCGCCTCGGGCGGCTACTGGATCTCGGCCGAGGCCGACTGCATCGTCGCCCAGCCGACGACGCTGACCGGCTCGATCGGCGTCTATGGCGGCAAGTTCTCGGGTGGCAAGGCGGCCGCCAGATTCGGCGTCGATCTGGACCAGATCACCGTCGGCGGCGACTACGCCGGCATGTCCTCGCTGGGCGCGCCAATGAGCGGGAACCAGCGCGCCGCTTATTCAGCGCAAGTCGACCGCATCTATGACGCCTTCATCGATCATGTCGCCAAAGGCCGGAACATTCCGGCCGAGCGGGTGCGCGAGATCGCCGGCGGACGGGTGTGGACCGGTGTGGAGGCCAAGCAGCTGGGCCTGGTGGATGAACTGGGCGGCCTTTCCGAAGCCATCGAGAAGGCCAAAAGCATGGCGCATCTGAAAGGGTCGGTCCGCCTTGAGATGCTGCCGATAGGTCCTTCGCCCTATGAGGCGCTGCAGCGGATGCTGGGTATCAGCGCGACCAGCGCCAAAGGTTTGATCGCAGCCGGCGCGCTGCTCGGCGACGAGCGGGCTCAGGCGATGATCCGTTCTATGACGCGCGAAGGGGCCGGGTCGCGGCAGGGACGAGTGCTGGCGCCCAAACCCTTGAATTGATTACGCCCCGTTTCGTCTCTTGCGTCAGAATGCCACACGAAGACTGGCCAATTGGCGGTCGACTGATCCAATATTTCCCGTCTGCAATGTTGTATTTCGACGATCACGGTCTAGCGTGACCGTAGACCAAACAGTGAGAAATACCGTGGCGAGTACGCTCAAGAAGGGGCCCAAAAAGGCCTCCACATCACGCGATTCGGCCGGACAGGCGCACCCGGTCGATCAGCACGTCGGCGCCCAGGTCAGGCTTCGCCGGAGGATGCTCGGAGTCTCGCAGGAGAAACTGGCCGACCAGCTGGATCTGACCTTTCAGCAGGTGCAGAAATACGAGCGCGGACACAACCGCATCAGCGCCTCAAAGCTGTTCCAGATCGCTCAGGCGCTGGAGACCGACATCAGCCAGTTTTTCCGGGGACTGGCGACAGGCGGCGAGGACGGCGAGATCCGCGTGCACCGCGACGCCGTTTCCGAATTTCTTGCCACCCCAGATGGACTGGAGCTGGTGCAGCTGTGGGGCCAGGTGCCGCCGAGATCGCGCCGCAAGCTGATCGGTCTGATCCGCGTGATGGCCGGCGGCGAGGATTAGAGCACTCTCAGCAAATGCACGCTGAAGAGGTCCGCTTCGTCGGTCCAGACTTCGGTGGGCGCGTAGCCGGCGGCGCGGGCCAGGGCGCTGAATCCTTCGATTGAATATTTGTACGAGTTCTCGACGTGCACCGGCTCGCCGGCGGCGAAGGTGAAGGCCCGCTCGCCGATGCGCGCGGTCTGGTCCCGTTCGCTGAGCAGATGGATGCCGACCTGGCCGCTGGCGGGATCATAGCGGGCGACATGGCGGAAGGCCTCCGGGTCGAAATCCGCGCCCAGTTCCCGGTTGGCGCGGACCAGCAGGTTGCGGCTGAAGTCCTGGGTGACGCCGGCCGCATCATCATAAGCCGGCTGGATGATGGAAGCGCACTTCTTCAAATCAACGCCGATCAGCATCAGGGCGCCCGGTCCCAGGCGCCGGGCCCAGCGCGCAAGGAACGCCTGCGCCTCGAGAGGCTCCAGATTGCCGATGGTTGAGCCAGGATAAAAGCCGGTCCGCCGGCCGCCGTAGAGATTCTGCGGCAGGTCGAAGGCCTGGCCATAGTCGGCGCACACCGCCTCGACCAGTACCTCTGGATAGTCGCCGGCGATTGCGTTTGCGGCGGCCAGCAGGTGCTCGCGCGAGATGTCGATGGGCACGTAGGACGCCGGCGTTTCCAGGGCGTCGAGGAGGATGCGCACCTTGCGGCTGGAGCCGGAGCCCAGCTCGATCAGTTGCGCATCGGGGCCGACGACGGTCGCGATCTCGACGGCGTTGTCGTCCAGGATGCGCAACTCGGTGCGGGTCGGATAATATTCCGGCAGCTCGCAGATGGCGTCGAACAGGGCCGAGCCGCGCGCATCGTAGAGGAACCGGCAGGGGATGGCTTTTTGCGCCCGGGACAGCCCGGCGACCAGCGCGTCGCGGAAGCTGTCTTCGCCGGGATGAAAGTCGTGGAAGATCGCCGCGCGGCGGACGCGGGCGGCCGTGGCCGAGCTTTGCAGGGGCGCGTCATACATCGTCGGCGAGCCTCAAACCGGAAAACGCCCAGCGCGCGGCGGGCGGAAAGAAGTTGCGATAGGTGATACGCGCGTGGCCCGGCGGGGTTGCAAGCGAGGAGCCGCGCAGCACCATCTGGCCGGACATGAACTTGCCGTTGTACTCGCCGGTGGCGTCGCCCGCGGGGCGGAAGCGCGGGTAGGCGACGTAAGGGCTGGCCGTCCACTGCCACACTTGGCCTTCCAGCTGGTCGAGGTCGCCGAAGCCCGCGGCAATTTCCCATTCGGCCTCGGTGGGCAGTCGCTTGCCCGACCAGCGGGCGAAGGCATCGGCCTCATAGTGGCTGACGTGACAGACTGGCGCGTTGGCATCGACCGGACGCCGACCCGAGAGCCCCAGCGCCGTCCAGGCCCCGCCGTCCTCGCGCCAGTAGAGCGGCGCGTTCCAGGCTTCGCGCTGCACGGCCGCCCAGCCATCGGAGAGCCAAAGGCGCGGCTCGCGGTAGCCGCCATCGGCGATGAACTCCAGCCATTCGCCGTTGGTGACCGGCCGTGACGCGATCCGGAACGGCTCCAGCCAGACCTTGTGGCGCGGACCTTCATTGTCAAAGGCGAAACCGTGGCCGTCGTGACCGATCTCGGCCAGGCCGCCAGGGAGGTCTTTCCAGCCTAGAGCGAGCGGGCTGGCATGTTCGATCCGCAACCGATCGTAGGCCGGTTCCAACGGGTTTCGGGAAAAGGCGTGCAGGATATCCATCAGGATTAGTTCCTGATGCTGTTCCTCGTGGTTCAAACCCAGGTCTAGCAACGGGCGCCAGATCGCTTCGTCGCCATGCCGGATCAGGTCGATCATGGCGGCGTCGACGTGAGCCCGCCAGGTGTGGACGTCGGCGAGGCTCGGGCGGGTGATCAGGCCCCGCTCAGCGCGCGGATGCCTCGGGCCGACCGCCTCGTAGTAGGAATTGAACAGGTAGTCATAGGCCTCGTCGAACACCCGGTAGGCGGGATCGTTCTTCAGGATGAAGGTCTCGAAGAACCAGGTGGTGTGGGCCAGGTGCCACTTGGTCGGACTGGCGTCCGGCATCGACTGGACCTGCTGGTCTTCGGCTGTGATGCGGGCAGCAAAAATCAGCGACCTGGTCCGCACCGTCCCGAAGCGCGCCGCCGGGTCAACAGAAGTCTCCCCCCGTATATCGCTGCGGTCAGCCATCACGTGATCGCCGAACCGGCCGTCGAGGGTCATCGGTGCGTCAACCCCGTCTGGGTTCGAAAGGTTCCCGCCGGTCACGGTCGCTCCATGATCTCTTTCCAGCGCGCCGCGACGGCGGAAAAATCCGGTGGCTGTTTTTCGTAGGTCAGCATCTCGGCCGGCAGAACGACCCAGGGCTGAGCGCTCTGCATCCAGATCGCGGCGGCGGGGCGCAGCCAGCTGGTGTCATCCAGCGTGCCGAGGCGCAGCGTCACCCGGTCAGGCGACTGCGGCGGCGAGGAATAGATCCGCACCCCACAGGCCGCGCAGACATGCTGGCGGGTCGGGCGTTTCGACTGGGTGGTGGTGCGCAGCCAGGTCTTGATATTGCCCTTGGTGATCTGGATGGACTTGCGCGAGACGGGCGCCGAGAGGGTGAAGGCGCTGGTGGTCAGGTGCTGACAGTCGGTGCAGTGGCAGGTGTAGACGAACGGCGGGGCGGCCATGAGTTTGTAGCGCACCGCCCCGCAGGCGCAGCCGCCGGCGACCGGGAAGTTGGGCAGTTTGCTCATTGGCCGGGCCTCATGGCGTGCTGCGGCAGGCCGTCATCCAGCTTCAGCCAGGCCGCCTTTTCCGTGATGAAGATGTGGTCGGTGGGGGTGAAAGCCTCCGGATCGTCGAACGCCGCCAGCGGCAGACCATAGCCGTAGCCGTCGCTGCGCACGGTCCAGACGCGGGTTCCGCATTTGGCGCAGGAGACACGGGAAAGGCGTTCGGACGTCGCGTACTGGACAGTTTCGCCGGAAGTGGCGACCTGCGGACCGAGATAGAACGCCCGGGCGTTGAACGGGGCTGAAAAGGTCTGCTGGCAGTGGCGGCAATGGCACAGCCACACGTTCGCGGGTTCACCGTCGGCCTTGAACCTGACCGCGCCGCACTGACAACCGCCCTCGCGGATCATCACCTACCTCCTCTGGACTTTCCGGGGGTCACAGCACTACATCCCGCCCATGTCCGGCAAGACCCTTTATGACAAGATCTGGGATGCGCACGTCGTCGCGAATGAAGCGAACGGCGAAACCGTGCTCTACATCGACTTGCACCTTATCCACGAGGTGACCAGCCCGCAGGCGTTCGCAGGGCTCCGCGCCCACGGCCGGGCCGTGCGCCGTCCGGACCGCACGCTCGCCGTCGCCGACCACAATGTCCCCACCGAAGGCCAGGCGCGCGGCGTCGGCGCCGTCGCCGATCCGGAGGCCCGCCTGCAGCTCGAAACCCTGGGCCGCAATGTGAAGGCCAACGGGATCGAGTTCTTCCCGATGGGGGATATCAGGAACGGGATCGTCCACGTGGTGGGTCCCGAGCAGGGCCGCACCCAGCCGGGCATGACCATCGTCTGCGGCGACAGCCACACCTCGACCCATGGGGCCTTCGGGGCCCTGGCCCACGGCATCGGCACCTCGGAAGTCGAACATGTGCTGGCGACGCAAACCCTGCGCCAGCGCAAGGCCAAGAACCTGCGCGTCACTGTGGACGGCGAATTGCACGCCGGCGTCGGGGCGAAAGACATCGCGCTCGCCGTCATCGGCGAGATCGGCACGGCCGGCGGCACCGGCTATGTCATCGAATACGCCGGCTCGGCGGTTCGCGGCCTTTCCATGGAAGGGCGCATGACGCTGTGCAACCTGACCATCGAGGCCGGCGCCAAGGCAGGCCTGGTGGCGCCCGACGACAAGACTTTTGACTATCTGCAAGGCCGGCCCGCCTCGCCCAAGGGCGGGGCCTGGGAGATGGCCTATTCTTACTGGAAGACGTTCTTCTCGGACCCGGACGCCAAGTTCGACCGAGAAATCCGCCTGAAGGCGCAGGACATCCCGCCGCTGGTCACCTGGGGCACCAGCCCTGAGGACGTCGTGCCGGTGACCGGCTCCGTGCCCGACACCGCCGCGATCGCTGATGAGACCAAGAGGGCCCAGGTGCAGCGGGCGCTCGACTACATGGGCCTCGCCTCCGGTCAGCGCATCGACGAGGCCAGGATCGACCGGGTATTCATCGGCTCGTGCACCAACAGCCGCATCGAGGACCTGCGCGCCGCCGCCGAAGTTGCCCGCGGCCGCAAGGTCGCCGCCCACGTTCAGGCCATGGTCGTGCCGGGCTCGGGCCTGGTGAAGGAACAGGCCGAGGCCGAGGGGCTGGACGCCATTTTCATCGAAGCCGGATTCGACTGGCGCGAGCCGGGCTGTTCCATGTGCCTGGCCATGAACCCGGACAAGCTGATGCCCGGCGAGCGCTGCGCCTCGACCTCGAACCGCAATTTCGAAGGCCGCCAGGGCCGCGGCGGCCGCACCCATCTGATGAGCCCGGCCATGGCCGCGGCGGCGGCGGTGGCGGGGCGCATTGTCGATGTGAGGAGCCTGGCATGACCCCCTTCACCACCCTCGACGGCAAGGCTGTTCCGCTCGACATGGCCAATGTCGACACCGACCAGATCATTCCCAAGCAGTTCCTGAAGACCGTCGAGCGCGAAGGGCTGGCCAAGGGCCTGTTTTACGACCTGCGCTTCGACGAGGCGGGTAATCCCAAGCCAGGGTTCGTGCTGAACCAGCTGCAGTATGCGGGCGCGAGCGTGTTGATCGCCGGGGACAATTTCGGCTGCGGCTCTTCTCGCGAGCATGCGCCCTGGGCCTTGCTGGACTTCGGCCTGCGCTGCGTGATCGCCCCTTCTTTCGCCGACATTTTTTATAACAACTGTTTCGAGAACGGCCTGCTGCCGGTCACCTTGTCCGAGCCGCTCGTGCGCAAGCTGATGGACGAGGCCAAGGGCGGCAACCACGTGTTCTCCATCGATTTGGCGGCCCAGACGGTGATGACCCCCTCGGGCGAGACGGTGAGCTTCGAGATCGATGCGGGCCGCAAGGAAAAGCTGCTGAAGGGCCTCGACGCCATCGGCGAGACCCTGCAGCACGAGGGCGAGATCGGGACCTACGAGTACAAGCGGTCGCTCTCCACGCCCTGGCTGGAGGCGCGGGCGTGAGTGTGATCATCGCCGGGACCTTCAGTGTCCCGGCCGTGCGCCTGGGTGAGTTTCGCCCCCACATGCACCTCATGCTGGAGGCCAGCCGCAAGGAAGACGGCTGCGAAGAATATTCCTACGCCGAGGACGTGCTGGTTCCGGGCCTGATCCGGGTGTTCGAGGTCTGGCGCGACGAGGCGGCCTTTGAGGCGCACAAAAAGGCCGACCATATGGCCCACTGGCGCGCGGCCTGGCCGCAATTCGATGTTTCCGAACGGCGTCTCTTCGCCTACGAGGCGGTCTCTCAAACGGAGATCTGACCATGGCGACCCTGCTCCTCCTGCCCGGCGACGGCATTGGCCCGGAAGTGACCAACGAGGTCCGCCGCGTGGCGCAGGCGCTGACGCCGGACCTGAAGCTCGAAGAACGCGATTTCGGCGGCTGTTCCTACGATCGCCACGACACGCCGATCACCGACGAGGCCGCGGGGCTGGCGCTCAAGGTCGACGCCGTGCTGATGGGCGCGGTCGGCGGGCCCAAATGGGCGGACGTTCCCCGGGCCAAGCGGCCGGAAGCAGCGCTCCTGCGTCTTCGCAAGGAGATGGACGTCTTTGCGAACCTGCGCCCCGCGCTGTGTTTCGACGCCCTGGCCGACGCCTCGACGCTGAAGCGTGAAGTGGTCGCCGGGCTCGACATTATGATCGTCCGCGAACTGACGGGGGGTGTCTATTTCGGCGAGCCGAAACTGGTCGAGACCCTGCCCGACGGCCAGCGGCGGGGGATCGACACCCAGGTCTATACGACCAGCGAGATCGAGCGCGTGTCGCGCGTGGCGTTCGAGCTGGCCCGCGGCCGGCGCAACAAGGTCACCTCGGCCGAGAAGTCCAATGTCATGGAAACCGGCCAGCTGTGGCGCGAAGTGGTCACCGCCCTGCACAAGCGCGACTACGCCGACGTCGAGCTGGAGCACCAGCTGGCCGACAACACCGCCATGCAGCTGGTCCGCCGTCCAACCCAGTTCGACGTCATCCTGACCGACAACCTGTTCGGCGACATCCTGTCGGACGAGGCCTCGCAACTGACCGGCTCGCTGGGCCTGTTGCCGTCCGCCTCGCTGTCGACGCCGGGCAAACCCGGCTTGTACGAGCCCATCCACGGCTCGGCGCCGGATATCGCGGGCAAGGGCATCGCCAATCCGCTGGCCGCCATCCTGTCATTCGAGATGGCCCTGCGCTGGTCGCTGGGAAAGCCCGCCGAGGCCGAGCGGCTCTACGCCGCCGTGGTCGCGGCCCTGGAAGCCGGCGCGCGGACGCCGGACATCGGGGGAAAACTGTCGACCCGGGAAATGGGCGATTTTGTTCTCGCCCGCCTCTGACAGCGCATAAAAAACCCCGCGCCGGTAGGAGGGCGCGGGGCTGGAAGTTGGAGGAGTGTTACCGTCTCTCAGGTTTCACGATTGAAACATTGCTGCAAAAAAGGGCATGGCGCAAGCATCCTCTTCCACCGCTAGACAAATAATTGTGACCGTAAATGACGGCGCGCAGTTGTGGCGGCGCCGGGCCTTCGCCTAAACGTTTCAGGCGCGTGAAAACGGGAGTGATGCGGTGAGCGAAGACCTGGTTTTTCCGGTTCGGCCCGAGTGGGCGAAAAAGGCCCACATGGACGCTGCGGGCTACGACGCGGCCGTCACGGCCGTCGAAAACGAGCCAGACGCGTTCTGGACCAAGGTCGCCTCGCGGCTGTCCTGGATGACCCCGTTCAGCAAGGTCAAGGACGTCTCCTATGACGTGAAGGACCTGCACGTCCGCTGGTTCTACGACGGGGTTCTGAACGCCTCCGCCAATTGCCTGGACCGCCATCTGCCGCACCGCGCCAACGACGTGGCGATCATCTGGGAGGGCGATGATCCGGCCCAGAGCCGCAAGATCACCTATGCCGAGGCCCATGCGGAAACCTGCCGCATGGCGAATGTGCTGAAGGCCCATGGGGTCAAGAAAGGCGACCGCGTCACTATTTATCTGCCGATGATCCCGGAGGCGGCCTACGCCATGCTGGCCTGCGCGCGGATCGGAGCCATCCACAGCGTCATCTTCGGCGGGTTTTCACCCGACTCCATCGCCGGCCGGGTGCACGACTGCGACTCGCGGATCATCATCACCGCCGATGAGGGCCTGCGCGGCGGCAAGATCGTGCCGCTGAAGCAGAACGTCGATCTGGCGCTGACGCAATGCCCGGATGTGACGACCGTGCTGGTGGTCAAACGCACCGGCGCCAAGGTGTTCATGAAGCCCGGCCGCGATGTCGACTATACCGCCGCCCGCGCCGCCGCCTCTGATCAATGTGCGCCCGAGCCCATGGGCGCGGAGGATCCGCTGTTCATCCTCTACACCTCCGGCTCGACGGGTAAGCCGAAGGGCGTGCTGCACACCACCGGCGGCTATCTGACCTGGGCGGCCTGGACGCACGAGTTGGTGTTCGACTACCGGCCTGGCGAGATCTTCTGGTGCACGGCCGATGTGGGCTGGGTCACGGGGCACAGCTATATCGTCTATGGCCCGCTCGCGAACGGCGCGACGACCCTGATCTTCGAAGGCGTGCCCAACTATCCGACCACCAGCCGCTTCTGGGAGGTGATCGACAAGCACCAGGTGGAGATCTTCTACACCGCGCCCACGGCGCTGCGCGCCCTGATGCGCGACGGTGACGCCCCGGTCAAAAAGACCTCGCGCAAGAGCTTGCGCCTGCTGGGCTCGGTCGGCGAGCCGATCAATCCCGAGGCCTGGCTCTGGTACTATCGCGTGGTCGGCGAGGAGCACTGCCCGATCGTCGACACCTGGTGGCAGACGGAAACGGGTGCCTGCCTGGTTTCGCCCCTGCCAGGCGCGACGCCGCTTAAGCCCGGCTCGGCCACCAAGCCGTTGCCGGGCGTAAAGCTGCAGATCGTCGACGCCGACGGCAAGGTGCTGGAGGGGCCGACCAGCGGCAACCTGGTCATCACTGACTCATGGCCCGGCCAGATGCGCAGCGTCTATGGCGACCACGAGCGCTTCGCCACGACCTATTTCTCTACCTATCCCGGCAAGTACTTCACCGGTGACGGCTGCCGCCGCGACGAGGACGGCTATTACTGGATCACCGGCCGGGTCGACGACGTGATCAATGTCTCCGGCCACCGGCTCGGCACCGCCGAAATCGAGTCAGCTCTCGTTGCCCACCACGCCGTGGCCGAGGCCGCAGTCGTCGGTTACCCGCACGATATCAAGGGCCAGGGCATCTATGCCTATGTGACCCTGAAGGCCGACACCCAGCCCAGCGAAGATTTGCGGGCCGCGCTGATCAAATGGGTGCGCCAGGAAATCGGGCCCTTCGCGGCGCCGGACGTCATCCAGTGGGCGCCGGGGCTGCCCAAGACCCGCTCGGGCAAGATCATGCGCCGCATCCTGCGCAAGGTGGCCGAGAACGACGTCTCCAACCTCGGCGACATCACCACCCTGGCCGATCCATCCGTGGTGGAAGACCTGGTCAGGAACCGTGCCGGCGCCTGACCAGGCCGCCGATCGCCTCTACCTCTTCGCTGCCTGAGCGCCCTAACGCACCAGACAGAGCACCTGCGCCACCTGGCGGCTGCGGCGCAGGTCGTCAGCGACGCGGCCATAGTTCTCGACCGTCGCCGTCTCGGCCGGGGCAGGCGGAGCGGGGCTCGCGTTTGCGGCCCGGACGGCGGCGTTCAGGGCCGCGGCGCCGGTCGAATAGAAGCGGGCGTGGCGGGCTTCCTGACGCAAAACCAGACCGACCACCTGATGATCGGCGCCGACCACCGGCGCGCCGACAAGGCCGGTGAGCGGCCCGGGCATGGCGGTGGTGCGGCCGGTTTCGGCCCAGACCTGGACGGGGATCGCCGGCTGGGCCCGGCTCTCGCGCGGTAGCTCGGATGTGGTCATCCGCATCACCGAGGCCTCGCCCGGCGCGCCCTTGGGAAAGCCGATCAGAAAGGCCCGCACCCCGTCGCGCGGCTCGAGCCCCGTGGCGATGACCAGCGGCGGCGGGCCGCCTTGCGTACGCAGCACAGCGATGGCGCCGTCGCCGCCTTCGGCCAGGTGTGCTCCCACCGCACGGCCCTCGGCGACCTTGAGGGCGAGGCGCTCGCAGCCATGCACTTCCGAGCGCGCCGTCAACCAGACCCCGCCCTCGGCCACGGCGAAGGCAGCGCCCCGGTGCTGGCCGCGATTGACGCCGGTGCGGATCACCGTGGCTGGATCGAAAGGTGAGTCCGGACCCAGCGGCACGCGCTCGGCGCCCGGCGGCGGCGGCTCGGGCGTATCGGTATGCTCTTGCCGCGAGACGGCGGCCACCAGGATCGCGCCCGTCGCCGCAAAATAGATCAGCCAGTCGGGAAAGCGCGGATAGTTCACGCCGCTAGCCCGCCACGGCGGCGGCCAGCACCAGGCAAAGCGCGCTCTTGGCGCAGACCAGCAGCCAGGCTGCGGCCACATCGCCCTCGGCGATGCGCTCTGGCAATCCGCGCAGCACCATGTCGGCGATCCGGCCCAGCAACAGTTGCAGCACCATGACCGAGACGCCCCAGAGGGCCACCTCCACGGTGCTGGCCGAGGCCGAAACCGCGGCGGCCAGAGGGATGGCGAGCGTAATGATCGCCCCGCCCAGCGAGACGGCGGCGGCCGCATTGCCGTCACGGGCCTGGGCCACCTCGCGGTGCGGCGACAGGAACGCGTAGGCCGCGACGCCGGCGATCAGGATGGCCAACGCCGCCGCCCAGTGCAGCATGGCGATGGGAAAGCCGTTGGCGAAGGCCTGGATCTCGGGGGCGGCGATGGGCATGGCTCTAGGCTCCCGGTTGAACAGCGAGTTTACGCCGCACCGAGGCGCGGGTCTTCTCGCTTTCGGATTTCAACTGGCCACAGGCGGCGAGGATATCGCGCCCGCGCGGCGTGCGGATGGGGCTGGCGTAGCCGGCCTTGTTGACGATGGCGGCGAAGATTTCGATCGTCGACCAGCTCGAGCACTCATAAGGACTGCCGGGCCAGGGATTGAACGGGATCAGGTTGATCTTGGCCGGAATGCCTTTCAGCAACTGCACCAGCGCCCGGGCGTCGGCGGGGGAATCGTTCACCCCCTTCAGCATGACATATTCAAACGTCACCCGGCGGGCGTTGGAAAGGCCCGGATAAGCCCGGATGCCGGCCATGAGCTCGGCGATCGGATACTTCTTGTTGATCGGCACCAGCACGTCGCGCAGCGCGTCGGTGGCGGCGTGCAGGCTGATGGCCAGCATGGCCTGGGTGCGTTCCCCCAGCGGTTTCAGTTCGGGGACCACGCCGCTGGTCGACACCGTGATCCGCCGCCGCGACAGGCCTATGCCCTCACCGTCGGAGATGACGTCGATCGCATCGGCGACGGCGTCCATATTATAGAGCGGCTCGCCCATGCCCATGAAGACGATGTTGGACATGTCGCGGTCGTGCTTGTCCGACGGCCATTCGCCGAGATCATCCTTGGCCACCTGCACCTGGGCGATGATTTCCGCGGCCGTGAGGTTGCGCACCAGGGCCTGGGTGCCGGTGTGACAGAATGTGCAGTTGAGCGTGCAGCCGACCTGGGACGAGACGCAGAGCGCGCCGGCCCGGCCGACGCCGGGGATGAACACCGTCTCGATCTCGATGCCCGGCGCGGTGCGGATCAGCCATTTGCGCGTGCCGTCTGTGCTGACCTGGCGCTCTACGATCTCCGGCCGGCTTACCTCGAAGCGTTCGGCCAAAGCCTCGCGCGTGCCCTTGTCGATATTGGTCATGGCGTCGAACGAAGTCGCGCCGGCATCGTGAATCCAGCGCCAGATCTGGCCGGTGCGCATCTTGGCCTTCTCGGACGGACAGACCCCGCCCTCGATCAAGGCGGTGCGCAGTTGCTCACGCGTCATCCCGCCGAGGTTCGGCTTCACCGGCGCCGCCGGCGGCTTTCGCGACAAGTCGAGGGTGACGGACATGGGGCGTGAAATAGGGCGGAACGGCCTGAAAAGCCATCTTCTCCCTCCCGCTTGTCGGGAGGGACAGGTCGCGAAGCGACCAGGGTGGGCTACCCTCAGGCCCAGTTTGCCCACCCGTCTCGTCGCGCCGCGCCGATCCACCCTCCCGACAAGCGGGAGGGAAAGGATTCTTGTTCTTTCGCCGCCTTTCGGCCTGCGCTAAGCCCCGTCGTGAATTTCCATTGAGGAACACAGACCATGAAAGCGCTGCTCAGTAAGGTTGTCGGCGGGCCGGAAACCCTGGTGCTGGAGGATGTGCCCTCGCCCGTCGCCGGGCCCGGTCAGGTGGTGCTGACGGTCAAGGCCTGCGGGGTGAATTTCCCGGACAGCCTGATGATCGAGGACCGTTACCAGTTCAAACCCGAGCGCCCGTTCGCGCCGGGCGGGGAGGTGGCGGGCATCATCAAGGAAGTCGGTGAGGGCGTGACCTCGGTAAAGGTCGGCGACCGGGTGATCAGCAACGCCGGCTCGGGCGGCATGGCCGAGGAGATGGCGCTCGACGAAAAACGCATCATCCCGATGCCGGACGAAATGCCCTTCGATGAGGCCAGCGCGTTTATCCTCACCTATGGCACCAGCTATTACGCCCTGAAGGACCGCGGTTTCCTGAAGCCTGGCCAGACCCTGCTGGTGCTGGGCGCGGCAGGCGGCGTCGGCATCTCGGCCGTGCAGCTGGGCAAGGCGATGGGGGCGCGGGTGATCGCGGCGGCCTCGACCCAGGAAAAAGTCGACTTTTGCCTCAGCCATGGCGCCGACGAGGGCGTCGTCTATCCCTCCGGTCCCTTCGACAAGGACGGCAAGAAGGAACTGGCGAACATCTTCAAGGCCGCGGTGGGCCCGAACGGCGCGGACGTCATCTATGACGGCGTCGGCGGCGACTATGCCGAGGCGAGCTTCCGGTCGATCGGCTGGGACGGCCGCTTCCTGGTCATCGGATTTCCGGCCGGCATTCCGGCCATTCCGCTGAATCTGGCCCTGCTCAAGTCCGGCGATATCGTTGGCGTCTTCTGGGGCGCGGCCGTGGCCCGCAACCAGGCCCAGCACCTGCAGAACGTCAAGGAGCTGTTCGAGCTCTATAAGGCCGGCAAGATCAAACCCTTCGTCTCCGAGCGCTTCCCGCTCGCCAAAGGCGCCGACGCCATCCGCCACCTGACCAGCCGCAAGGCCCTGGGCAAGGTGGTGGTGACGATGGACTGAAAATGCTGCGCATCTACGGCGACCTCATCTCCGGCAACTGCCAGAAGGTGAAGTGGTGCGCCGACTATCTGACCATCCCGTACGAATGGGTCCAGGTCGACATTATGCAGGGCGAGACGCGGACGCCCGAATTTCTGGCGCTGAACCCGGCGCACCAGGTTCCGACCGTGGTGCTGGATGACGGCCGCCCGCTCGCCCAGTCGAACGCCATCTGCCTGCATTTGGCGCAGGGGTCGGACCTGATCCCTAAGGACTCGTATGCGCGCGCGAAGATGATGGAGTGGCTGTTCTGGGAGCAGTACAGCCACGAGACCGCCGTGGCCGTGCAGCGCTTCCAGGTGCGCTATCTGGGCAAGGCGGTGGCGGACCTTGACCCGGCGCTGGTCGCCAAGTCGGGCGCGGCGCTGGCCCGCCTCGATCTCGGACTCGAAGACCGCGACTGGCTGGTCGGCGAGACGCTCACCCTCGCTGACCTCTGCCTGCTGCCCTACACCCGCATGGCGCCCGAGGGCGGGATCGACCTGGCGGCCTACGGCAATATCGGCCCCTGGATCGAACGGGCGAGCGCGGCGCTGCGCGTCTGAAAAAACACCTCCCCCGCCTCGGAACGGTGGCCAGCCCCCGAGAGGTGATCCAGTTTCATTGTTAGTACACGGCGGTCTGTAACGCCATGGTCGGGGTGGGCGAGCGCGCGCCTCCAACAGCTGGCGCGCTCGCCCATGGCACGATGCCGCCGCTGCGGGGGACGAACGATTCAGG
>CANJME010000025.1 GCA_947475875.1 Caulobacteraceae bacterium
GCCAGACACCGTTCAGGTCCGGGTGCGTGCCAACCTTGGTCGGCACATATCCCGCCGCAGGAAGCTGGCCCATGCCAACGCCCGCAACCCCAACCGTCAACAGACCCGCAAGGGCCACCGTCAATATCGTTTTCTTCATTTCACTCCCCGGAGCGCTCTTTTCGGCAACTGTTTTCAACCTAGCGCACGATTGGTCGGGCTGTCTATGTAATGCAAATGTTTCAGCCGGATGGCGCCCGGCGGGAAATTGACCTTACGGAACAATTGCCGTGCGGCGGGCCTGTTGGCGTCTGGGCCCCGCTGTGCCACAAAGGTCGTCAGGGACGTCTCTCTCAATAAGAAAACACAAGGAAACGAGGAAATGGGTTTTAGCAAAATCACGCTGGCGGCTGCCGCCGTCTCGGCCACGGGGCTGATCGCCGCCGCCGCCTTCGCGCAACCGCCTGCGGCCGCCCCGGCCGCAGCTCCGGCCACGCCGACCTATGTCGCTACGCCGGCTTATGCGTCGGTCCACATGGAGGTCGACGTCAACAAGCCGGCCGCCGAAGTCTGGGCCAAGGTCGGCAAGTTCTGCGATCTCGGTGAATGGCTTCGCGCGCCCTGCGTGATCACCTCCGGCCAGGACGGCCAGCTCGGCGCGGTGCGCACCATCGCCGGACGCATCATCGAAGTGATGGTCGGCAAGGGCCCGACCTCCTACACCTACACCCAGCCGGTCGCGAACAACGCCAACCCCTACAACCTCTATCACGGCACGCTGTCGGCCATCGCGGTTTCGCCCACGACCTCGAAGCTGACCTATGACATCTTCCAGGACAACTCGATGGTCGCCGAAGCCCAGCGCGAGGCCCGTATGGCCCAGCTGCGCACCCAATTCCAGGGCGCGCTCGACAATATGAAGACCCTGGTAGAAACCGGCTCGATGCCGCCGGCTCCCGCGCGCGGCGGCGGCGGCGGCGGCGGTCGTGGCGGTGGCGCACCTGGCGCGGCTCCCCCGGCCGGACGTGGCGGCTAAGACCAGATCAACAGAGGAAATCACATCATGAAAACGATCAAGATCGCGGGCGTTGGCCTGCTCGCCTGCCTGATGGCCAGCTCGGCCTTCGCCCAACCTCCGGCGGCTCCGCCCGCCGGGGCGCCTCCCGCGGCTCCCGCCGCGGCTCCGCTGGCGCCGAACTATGTGACCATCATCATGGAGGTTACGGTCAACAAGTCGGCCCAGGACGTCTGGGCGCGGGTCGGCCGCTATTGCGCGATCAGCGAGTGGCTGCAGATCGCCGCCGGCTGCACGATCACCTCGGGTAAAGAGGGCGATATCGGCTCGGTGCGTTCTGTCGGCGGCGAGATTATGGTCGGCAAGACCGCGCTCTCCTACACCTACGCCCAGCGCCCCAGCCTGACCAATCCGACGGCGGCCGGACGGTACAATATGTATCACGGCTGCCTGGAAGCGGTGCCGCTGACGGCCACGACCTCCAAGATCGTCTACACCCTGATGTACGACAATGAGTTCGTGAACGGGGACGACGCAGCCAAGCAGGCCGAAATGCAGGGCCGGCGGAACACCTTCACCAACGCGCTCAACAACATGAAGATCCTGGCCGAGGGCGGCACGCTTCCGCCCCCGCCGGCTCGCGGCGGCGGCGGCGGCGGTGGTCGTGGCGGCGCTCCGGGTGGGGCTCCTCCCGCAGGCGGCGGACGCGGCGGCTAATCTTAGGCTGACTGTAAAGACTGGAAGCGCGCCTCGCTATTCAGCGGGGCGCGTTTTCATGTCGGGGCGAACCCCGGCGCTGCCCGGCACCAGCGTGCCCATCAGGGTCGAATGTTCCATGCCCTGCACATTATAGACCGCCTCGATCGAGCGGGCGTTCCCGACGTTCTTCGCCAGTTCCTTCAACGCAACCGGATCGGTGGCGACATCGGCGACATGCATCACGCCGATATCCCGCGTCCCGGACAGCACGACGACTCTGTTGCCGTTCGGGGTCGCGAAACTGGCCAGATAGCCATAGTCGGTGTGAACCCGCCCGGCCCTCGGTCGGCCCGCCTGACTGGGGTAGAGCAGGTTGGTCTTGCTATCGAAGATCTCGTCATAGATCTTGGTGCCGACCGGATAGTCCTCTGCGACTTTGAAGCGCGAGTCGGTGAACACCATGTCTTCCAGTTTGCCCAGGCCGCTGAGGTAGCCGAGATAGACGATATGGCCGCTGGCCAGCATTTCGGGCTTCAGCTCCGAAGCGACCAGCATGTTGAGTTCGGGCGCGGGGACCAGCGTCTTGAGGAAGGGCAACAGGTTCTTCAGGCCCAGGGCCGCGCCGAGCGGCAGATAGGACAGATTGAGGTCGACATAGCGCCCCGCGTACTGCGGGTGTTTCGTCGTAAACTGGTCCAGTTCCAGGTGTGAATTGACGTCGAACTCGCGCATCATGCGGGCGACGCCGCCATTCCCGTCCGACTCTCCGAAAATGTAATAGTCGCCCAGCACCAGATAGATCGGCCGGCGGTTGGCGATCACCCCCGCCCAAACCGGAGAGCGACGGACCTCCGCGTAGGGGTCCGCATTCCAGGGGCCTTTCAGGGCGATCACCGCGCCGGCCCCGCCGGCGGCGAGCAAAGCGCCGCCTGCCCCGCCACCCAGCATCAGATTGCGCCGGCTGAGCGCGGACTTCGCCTCGGGCGTGGCCAGGGCGTTGGCGATCACCGCCAGGCGATATTCGCCGCGCGGAATGGTCAGCCGCGTCAGCTGCTCGGGCCCCAGCTGGTCGTAGTAGTCTTCCAGTTTCTTGCGCAGACGGTGAACATAGACCCGCACCGAGGCGTCCCCCGGCTCGGACGTCGAGCGCCGGAACACCTCGATGGCGATGTCGATCTCGGCTACCGGCTTTTGCGCCAGCGACCAGTCAGCGAGGAAATCGAACAGGCGGCGCAGCGGCGTCGTCGGCCCAAGCCCGCCGTTTTCACGAAAACGGTCGATCTCCGCCTCAAGCTCAGAAATGTCGAATGACCCGTCCACGCGCGGCTTATGCACGTTGTAACGTCGTGTAACAACCGTGGAACCGTTCCGTACGTGACGCACGCGCAACAGCGGCCAGCCTGCGGCCCTGCTTCAAATCACGCTGGGGGACACCATGAAGATCACCACTCGAATACACCGCCGCATCCTGCTGGCCGGTGCGGCGCTCGGCCTTTCGGCTTTGGCCGTCGCCGCCTTCGCCGAAGAGCCGGCCACCACGGTCGATACGTTGATCGTGGCGACCGGCAGCCTTGAGCAGACCTTGCCGAACGACCTTTCGCGGTACGGCAACGATATCGTGGTCGTGAACGCCGACACGATCCGTGATCGCGCCTACGTCGATACAAACGACGCCCTGCGTATGGAAATACCGGGCCTGTACCTAGTGCCCTACGCCGGGCCGTTCAGCTATTCGAACCTCACCTTGCAGGGCTCGCGGGCCGGAGAGGTGCTGTGGCTGGTCGATGGGGTGCGGATCAACAACCGGCTCTACAACGGCACCAGTCCGTCCGACACGCTGCCGACGAACATGATCGAACGCATCGAGGTGTTGAAGGGTGGTCAGAGCCTCTTCTACGGCACCAACGCCACGGCGGGCGTGATCAACATCGTCACCCGCGGCTTTTCCAGCAAGAGCGGCGGCGAACTGACCGGGGGCTTGGACACCAACCAGGGCTATCACGTCTCGGGCTACGGCCGCGGAGCCACCGGCCGCAACAAGTTCGTCGTCTACGGATCCTGGGACCAGGCCGAGGGCTATCGGTCTTTCGACCACTACGAGCCGAGCGCCACCGACCGAAATCGCAGCTACGACGTCAAGACCGGCGGCGTGAAGTACGCCTTTGACCTCGGCGAGAGCGCCGCCTTCAGCCTGCGCTATCAGCACACCAACGCCCTGATCGACTATCTGCAGCCGACCGAGGTCGCCGAAGGCTCCAACAGGCGCGACGAGGATATCTTCAGCGCCAATCTCGACTACCTGCCCAACGAGCAGTTCCAGCTGTTCGGCAAGGTCTATGTCCACCAGTGGAACAGCTATTACACCACCAAGGTGAACACCCCCGGCAATCCCAGCATTCCGCCGATCACCGTCGATGACAACGCCCAGTGGTGGTACTACGACAGCGGCGTCAATTTGGTGGCCCAGTTCAAGCCGGGCGGGCCGGTCGACTATCTGGTCGGCTACGACTCCCAGCGTTACTACGGCCAGGACGACGTGCTGCTGATCGAGCGGCAGGCCGAGACGGTCAACGCCGGCGTCCTGCAGATCAGGTCCAACGACATGTTCTCGGATCGGGCCCGGTTCGCCGCCGGCGCGCGGTACAACACCATTGCCGGGCAGTCGAGCACCGTCTGGAACGCCAGCGGGCACGTCGACCTTTCCCTCACCGTCTATGTTGAAGGCACAGCCGGAACCGCCTTCCTGCTGCCCGACGCCTATGAACTGCACGCGGTCGATCCCTTCGACGTCTGGGGCGAGCCGGACCTGGAGCCGGAAAAGAGCCGCAGCTTCAACCTGTCCGTTGGCGGCGAGGCCGAGGACCACCGCTTCGCCTGGCAGGTCACGGGCTTTCAGCGGACCATCGACAATCTGATCACCGACGACTCCTCGGCGACGACCTTCAAGAACGGCGATCCCCTACCGCCGGCCGCGGCCAACGGCGTCTTTATCAATGTGCCCGATCAAGTGAAGGTCACCGGTTTCGAAGGCCAGGCCGCCTTCCACCTCAACAGCGACTGGACGCTGCACGCCAGCTACGCCCAGGTTGATGCGCACGTTAAGGGCTCGACCTCTCAGCTGACCAACAACCCCGAATCCTATGGCAAGGCCAGTCTGGACTACGCGCCGATGGACCGGCGCTATGGCGGCTCGATCAGCGCGCTGTGGACCGGCGATGTCTTTGACGGCGGCGGCAATAATTTCGGCGACTATGTCGTGGCCGACCTCGCCGTGCAGGTCTATCTGGATGACGATCGCAAAACGCAGGTGACCTTGAGGATCGAAAACCTGCTGGATGAAGATTATGCGACGCGGGGCTTCCGCACCGGGGATCTGGATTCCAGCGCCGGAACCTTTCCCTTCCGCTTCGTCGGCGTGCCGCGCACGGTTCACCTCAGTCTGACGAGGCGCTACTGATCTCGTTCATCATGGGCGTTCTGGTCGTCATCCATCGCTATCTCGGCGTCGCCGTGGGTCTGCTCATGACCCTGTGGTGCCTCACGGGCTTTGTGATGATGTACCAGAGCTTTCCCGAGCTCACGCCGGCCGAACGCGTCGCCGGGCTGCAGCCGCTCGATCTTGCGGGCTGCTGTGCCCTGGGCGCCGTGCCGTTTGAGCCTGACGACGGGGTTGCCGGGTTCCGCATCGAGATGCTGGCCGGCAAGCCGGTGCTGCGTCTGACGCCCCAGGACGGCCCCAGTATGATCCTCGATCTTCGGGCGGGGGCGGCAATCGAGCCCCTGTCGAAAGATCAGGTTCTGGCCGTCGCCCAGGCCTACGGCGCCGGTCACGCCATCGGCGGGGCGCCGCGCCTGCTCGCCCCGACGGTGCGCGATCAGTGGACCGTTCAGTACGCCAGGCGCGACCAGCCGATCCATCACCTGGCCTTTGGCGATGCGGCCGGCAGCGAGATCTACGTGGCCGGCAAGACCGGTGAGGTCATCGAAGACACCAACGGCCGCGAGCGGCTGCTGGGCTATGTGGGCGCGGTGCCGCACTGGCTCTATCCCACTCTGCTCCGCGAGAACGGCAAGCTGTGGTCGAAGGTGGTCATCTGGACGTCCGTTGTCGGGACCTTCCTGACGCTGACCGGCCTCTATGTCGGTATTAGCCGGTGGCTCAGCGCGCCGAATGGCCGGGCCTCGCCCTTTCGAGGGCTGTGGATGTGGCACCACATGATCGGTCTCATCTTCGGGGTTCTGACGCTCACCTGGGTGGCGAGCGGTCTGCTCAGCATGAATCCCTGGGGCCTGCTGGAAGGCCAGGGCAGTCCGGCGCCGGATCAGTACCACGGCCGCATGACCTGGGGCGCGGTGAAGTCATTTGTGGCGGCGGCGCCAGAGTTGGCGGACGGGCGCGCCGTACTGGTCGACTCAGCGCCGGTCGGCGGCTGGCTTTTCGCCCGGGTTCTGGACAAGAGCGGATCGGTGTTGCGGGTGGACGCCGGAGCTCGGCCCGCACCGCTAGCGGGAGCTGAGGTAATGGCGGCGCTGGCGCGCCTCCAGACGCCGCCTCGGAGCTTCGCGGAACTGCGCCGCGAGGACAGCTATTACTACGCCCACCACGGCAGGGTTTCGCTGCCGGTCTATCGGGCCATCCTCGGCGATGCGGCCGCGACTCGCCTCTATATCGACGCCGAGGGTGGCCAGGTTTTGCGCGTGGTCGGGACCGATGAGCGCCAGTGGCGCTGGCTGCAGAGCGGACTGCACGATCTTGATCTGCCGGGCATCCGCCAGCGGCCGGTCTGGGATGCGGTGGTGCTTTTCCTGCTCGCCGGCGTAACAGCCTTGTGCGCTACGGGTTTCTGGCTCTCGTTGCGGCGGATCAGACGCGATGTAACGGGTGTCGCCGCCCGCCGAGAGAAGGCTAAGCCGACCTTGTAACAAGCTGTAACGTCAGGATGGAACCGTACATCGCAAGACAGGCGAGGCCGCGGCGGCTATCTTAGCGTTACTGATCCTGCTGGGTGCGTCGTCCAACCTGACGGACGCTTCGCTCAAATAAGGAAGCTAGAGAAGATGGCAAGATCTTCCCTGGCCGCGGTGTTCTCGCCGGACGGTCAACGCCCTTCCGTCCGGCGAGGATACTACACCCCGGCCGGAATCACCAGTTCAATAGGTCGTGAGACGGGAACGCCCCTACGGTGCGGGCGCCATGAAGTCGACCAGCTCGATGTGGAACAGCAAAGTCGAGTTCGGCGGCACCGGTACGTCGGTGCGGTCGCGGTAGGCCATGGCGGCCGGAATGACCACGTCCCAGGTCTCTCCCTTGCGCATCAGTACAATAGCTTCCTGCCAGCCCTTGATCAGGCGGGGCAGGGGAAAGGTCGCCTGGCCTTCCGGCTGACGCGAGGATGAGTCGAACATGCGGCCGTTGATCAGCCGGCCCTCATAACTGATCGTCACGGTATCCGTCGCCTTGGGACGGGCGCCCTTGCCCGCCGGCCCGGAGCGCTTGGACTGCACCCCCGTGGCCGAAACGGTCCAGCCCTTCTGGGCCTTGTTCCAGTCCAGATAGGCCTGCTGGCTGGCGGTCCAGGCGACCGGGTCGTCCTGGCTGGCCGGCGTCGGTGGCTGCGGCTGGGCCATGGCGGCCAGACCCGCCCCGGCCAGAACTGAGGCCAGGGCGAAAGCGACGAGCTTGTTCATGGGCGCAACTGTCCCCTCAAGGTGACTGAAACGGAACGTCCGTTGATCGCTACTTGATCACCGGCGCCAGGTTCGGGATGGGCCGGCCTGCGGCCAGAGCGTCCTGTGCGCGGGCGCCGGCCAGGATGTTCTCCAGGCCGTAGTTGCCTTCATGGCAGGCGTACTCATACGGCGGATCGGAACGGGCGAACTCATACTCGCCGCCCCAATCCCTGTCGAAGCGCGTCGGATCGTGCACGACCCACTGATAGTTCAGGCGGGTCGGAGACACGCGGGTGAACTTCTCGGTGATGGTCAGGTTTTCCCACGAGCCGGCATAGGCCATGGTCTGCGGGATGTTGGTGGTTTCCACCACCAGGGTGTCGCCTTCCCAGTGACCGATGGAGTCGCCCGCGAACGGACGGATGCCGTCAGTGCGGTGCTTCACGTTCGCGCCGATGCGGACGATGCGCACGTCGTGGACCATCTCCACCCAGATCGCCAGCGTGTCCTTGCCCAGCACGAAGGTGTAGTGCGAGTTGTAGAGCTGGTCGAACATCGGCGGACCGGCGCTGCGGCCGAACGAGGTGATGCAGCGCAGCGCCCCGCCGGCGGTTTCCGGATTGGCGTACTGTTGCGGGCCGGGCTGAACGCCTCCGCGGCCGTTGCCCGCCGTGGTGCCGGGGCCGAACGCATCCGCCGCTGCGCCTCCGCGCCCTCCGGCAGCAGCGCCGCCGCGTCCAGCGCCCGCCGCCGGGGCCGCGCCGCCAGCTGCGGCTCCGCCGCGACCACCGCCTCGGCCGCCGCCTTCAGGGGCGACTTCGCCGCCGAAGTCGGTCGCCGTCGCCGCGACTGCACCCGCCTTGGGCGCAGGTGGGCGGCCATTGGGGGTAACCAGCAGGCTGGTCCGCACCTGGCCGTTGACGCGCATCAGAGAATCGCCCGGCTCGGTAAAGCCGGCGTTGTAGTTGCACGTGCCGACGCGGCGTCCGCCGCTGCAGTCGGGGGTGGCGGTGACGTCGGCGACGCTGGCGGTCACCGGGGTGGGCTTGTTGCCCAGTTCGATGACGGCGTTGTTGGCGCCTTCGATCTCGGCGATTTCCGCCGGGGTGTGGATCAGCCGGGCGCCGTACTGGGCCGGGCGCTGTTCCGGGGTCATGGTCGAATTGGTCCAGGCGCCCTGGATGTCCGGACGGCCGTCCGACAGGCGCGGGACCCTGTAGCCGGCCCTGACGATGGGCTTGCCGGGCACCCAGCTATCCGCGGGAGGCGTCGCCGCCGCCACCGGGGCCGCGGCTTTCGTCGCCGCGGCAGGAGCCTTCGCTGCCGCGGGCGCCGGAGCCTTGGCCTGCTGGGCTGTCGCCAGGGTGGCCGGAATGATCGCGGCCACGGCCACACAGGCCACCAGGCTCGCTACGAGAGTATGTTTCGCCATCAGGCGATCCTCCTATGGGCCGGCAACCGGCTCTGATTTTCCCAAAGTCCAGCTTTGGCCGGACACGCGCTCCCCAGTGCGCGAGGCGAATTTGATACAGAATTTAGACAGGGGGAGCAAAGGTTAGTTTCCGCAACGGAAGCGGCGCCGACGTTAGGCGAGCCAGTTTTCCGTTCACCCGGGGCCGCGCATCTGCTTTCATCGGCTGCAGGCAAGGGAGCGGGCGGGTGAAGCTGGTCAGTTTTTCGATTGAGGGGCGCAGCGGGTTCGGCGCGATTGAGGGCGATGAGATTCGCGAGCTGTCCTCGCCGGACGTTCCCGATCTCAAAACAGCCCTGGCGGTTGGCCTGCCGGCGGGTAGCGTCCGGACCCTGCGGCTTGCGGACATCACCCTCGCCCCGCCGATTCCCAATCCGGGCAAGATCTTCTGCGTCGGCCTCAACTATGTTGAACACCGCGAGGAGACCGGCCGGGCGGCGACGGCGCATCCCACCATCTTCACCCGCTTTGCCGACACGCAAGTCGCCCACGGCGCGCCGCTGATTGTCCCTCGCGAATCGGAGAAGTTCGACTTCGAGGGCGAGCTGGCGGTGATCATCGGCAAACCGGGCCGGCGGATCAGCGAGGCGGACGCCCTTTCGCATGTGGCCGGCTATGCCTGTTACAACGACGGCTCGGTCCGCGACTGGCAGAACCACACCGCCCAGTTCACCCCGGGCAAGAACTTTCCCGGCACCGGCGGCTTTGGTCCCTGGATGGTGACGGCCGACGAATTGCCCGACCCGGCGGTGATGAGCGTGACCACCCGGCTGAACGGCCAGGTCGTCCAGCACGCCCCGGTCTCGGACATGATCTTCCCGATCCCGAAGGTGATTGCCTACCTGTCGGCTTTCACCATGCTGTCGCCCGGGGATGTGATCTCGACCGGCACGCCGGGCGGGGTGGGCGCCAAGCGCAATCCGCCGCTGTGGATGAAGCCGGGCGATGTGGTCGAGGTCGACATCTCGGGCATAGGCGTGCTGCGCAACCCGGTCATCGCGGACCGCTGACAGCGCCTTGCCCAAGCCCGCTCTCAGCCTGTTTCTAGCCGCCCTTGTCCTGGCCGGGGGATCGACGGGGTACACCCAGCAGAAAGCCGCTTATGTCGCACCCCTCGACCGCTGGGGGCATCCGGACTTCGAGGGAGCCTGGACCAACGAGACCCTGACGCGGCTGGAGCGCCGGCCGCAGTTCGGCGATCAGCTGGTGATGACCGAGACCCAGGTCGCCGGGATCGAAAATCCGGCCAACCCCTTCAAGGTCATGCGGGTGGGCGGCCAGCCGCGTTCGAGCTTCATCACCACCACGCCCGACGGCCGCGTGCCGCCGCTAAAGGCGGGCGCACAAGCCGATCCGCGCTATCACGATCTCGCCCCCGGCGAGCGGGTCACCGACAATCCCGAAACGCAGGCCGTCGACGACCGTTGTCTGCTGCCGATCCTCAACAACGCCGGCCCGGTGCTGCTTCCGCTGCCCAACAATTCCAACTACGGGATCGTTCAGACGAGAGACCACGTCGTCATCCTCTCGGAGATGATCCACGACGCGCGCATCGTGCGCATCGGCGGCAAACACCGCACTGACGGCGTGCGGCCCTGGCTGGGCGATTCCATCGGCCGCTGGGAGGGCAGGACCCTGGTCGTCGAGACCACCAACTTCCCGCCGCTGCAGGCCTTTCGCGGCTCGTGGCGCAATCTGAAGGTCACCGAGCGCTTCACCCGCACGGCCCAGGGCCGCCTGCTCTATCAGTTCACCGTCGAGGATCCGACCCTCTGGGACAAACCGTGGGGTGGCGAATACGAAATGGCGGCCATCAAGGGCCCCATCGACGAATACGCCTGCCACGAAGGCGAGGTATCGATGGCCGCGATGCTGGACGCGGCCCGGGACGCCGACCGCAAATCCGGCCGGCGCTAGCGCCCTAGAGAATCTGGTGCACGTGGTAGGGCACGCGCATCGGCACGGTGTAGCCGACGCCGACGGCCACCATGTTCTGCAGCCAGGCGTATTTCTCCGAGCCTGTCTCGAACATCATGATGACCCGCTGGTGACGCACCCCGCCGGGCGGGGTGTAGAGCACGCCGCGATAGGTCAGATAGATGCGCTGGTCATCGTCGGTCAGCAGCAGGGTGCGGATATCCAGCCAGCGCAGGGTGTCGTTGATGCGCACCAGCCAGTCGGCGCCCGGGGGCATGACCTTGCCGCGCAACCGGGGGCCCTCGAAGGTGCCGCCGATCACCGGAACGATCTGGCGATTGCCGACCATGCCGCCGCCCGGCCCGCCGGTCTCGAGGATCAGGTCCATGAGGAATTCGGATTTCAGGGCCTCGGGGGCTGCGGCAGCCTGCTGCGCGCGCCCGGCGCCGGCAGCGCCCAGGGCCGCGACCGCCGTGGCCCCGGCGGCGGCGAGCTGGCGTCTTGATATCTTCGGTTCGGTCATCTGGTTCTCCTGAACATACGGGACATGATATCATGTGGTCCGGGACACGATATCAAGTCCCCGAAGGACCGTTCATGTACCGTATCACTTCCCAGGGGCCCTTCGGCATGAACCGGACCATGACCGCCTATCCGGATGAGGCGATGCGTCAGGCGCAGATCGCGGTGGCCGACGGACGGACGGAAGTGTGGATCGCCGACGATAACGGCCGACTGTTCAGCCTGGAGAGCTTCGCTGCCTTCATCGCGACTGAGCCAAAGACCTAGCCAGGGGCTTCAGAAAGTGGGGACGCGTACCACTTTTCAAAGGTGATGGGCGGGCGCGGCGAACGCGCTGAACGTGCGGGCTGGGACGGAAAGTGGTACGTGTCCCCACGTTTCGTCCCCACTTTTAAACCCCTAACGCCCCGGGAAGCCGGGAATTCCGCCGCCGAGGCCGCGCAGCAGGCCGCCGGGCCCGCGTCCGGCCGGCGGGGTCTGCTGGGGCGGCTCCTGGCCTCCGCGTCCCGGAATGCCGCCGCCCAGTCCGCCGGGCATGGGCTGGCCGAGCAATCCGCCGGTGGTAGATTTATAGCGCACCTTCAGCGTCCACTGGATGTTCCAGGGCGTAGCCGGGTTTTCGGGCCGCGGCGGGAAGGAAATGTTGGTCTCGCCGCCATAGGCGTTCAGGGAGAGCAGGCCCCCTTGCGTGGCCTGCACGACCTCGCGGTAGACGTTGCAGGTCGTGGTCTGGGGGCTCATCAGCGCGCCCGAGGCCACCAGGCGGTTGGTCTCGGCCGGCGTCATATAGTCCGGCGCGGTGAAGGCCGCAGCCTGGACCTTGCTGGAGGTCCACAACACCACATCGCTGCTCTGGCCGCCGGCCCCGCCCGATCCGCCCATCACCGAGGCGAAATAGCCCAGGGTCCGCGGCACGCTGTTCCAGGCCAGCTGCACCCAGCCGCCCGGATTGCGGTCATTGCTGATCAGGTTCAACGGCTCCATGAAATCCTGGTCGGCGGTCAGGGCGAAGTTGATCTGCGGCGAATAGGTCCCGCGCACGATGTGAGAGCCGACCAGCGAGGAATCGCCTGGAATGGACAAGGGCGGCTGGCCGTTCGGCCATTCGCCGTAGGTGGCGAAGCGCGAGGGCGAAGGCGGTTGCATCGGGGCGGCGTTGATGCCCTGCAGCAAATTGCCCAGCCGCTGGATCTGGGCCGGGTCAGTCAGGGTGGCGAAATCCAGGATCACCGGCTGGCCCTGGGGCGCGCGCTCGCCGCAGCCCCAGAAGATCAGAATGCGGCCGCGCGGCTGCTGGTACTGTTGCGGCACGCTGTCCCGCGACGGAGGCTCGACCGGCTGGCTGGGCGCGGCCTGCGGCGTGACCAGGGGAAGGGAACCGCCCGACTTGATCACCGGCGGCGGCAGATGTTGGGCGCTCGGCGCGCCGGTGGGCCGCTGGGTTGAACCCAGTTGCAGGATCAGGCTGTGCGAGGGCCCGCCGCCGCCCATCATGGCCGCGATGTTTGGGATGCCGCCGCGACCGCCGCCGCCGGCCGGCTGGCCCATCATGCCGCCCATGGAAAATCCCGTCGTGGTCGCCGTGGTCATCCAGTAGACGGCGACCGGTCCGGTCACCTGCTGCTGCGGCTGACCCAGAGCCGCGCCCGAAGCCGCCGCTACCGCGCCGGCCAACACCAAACGCCTGTTCCAGCCCATGGTCCGTCTCCCTGCCCGTTTGACCGACCATAACACGGCTGGCCGCCTCCGGTTAAGGGCGTGAAGGTTGAGCGTTGGTTAGACGAATCCTTGTGCGTCGGCCCAAGGTGATGTTCCATCCGCGCAGCGGCGCGCTCGCAGACGCCGAGGCAAACGGATGAGGCGAATGCAGCGGATCTTGATGATTTCCCTCGGCGCCGTCGTGCTGGCCGCCCCGATCGCGGTCGTGGCGCAACAGCAGGCCAAAGCCCCCGCTGCGGCAAAGGCGCCGGCCTACAAGGCCCCGCGCAACAGCTTCGGCCAGCCGGACCTGACCGGCTACTGGACCAACGCGTCCATCACCACCCCAACCCGCCCCGCCCAGTACGGCGATCGCCTGGCCCTGACAGAGCAGGAAGCCAATCAGCTCGAGCGCGGCACCCAGAGCAATATCGCCGCCGGCAATCGCGCCACTGATCCCAACGCGCCGATCCCGAAAGCAGGTGTCGATCCCGGCGGTTACAACCGCGGCTGGCTCGATCCGGGCAGCGCGGTGATGCGGGTGAACGGCCAGCCGCGCACGTCCATGCTGACCACGACGAACGGTCAGATTCCGCCCGCCGATGTGGCGGCGCCGGCCGCGGGCCGGGGTGGAGCGGTCGCCGGGCGCGGCGCGGCCTTGGCTGCCGCCGGACGTGGGGCGGGTGGACGCGGCGCGGCGGCTCAGGCGGCCGTCGCCGGCGGACGGGGAGGGGCCTTCGATAATCCCGAGAACCGGCCCAACGGCGAGCGCTGCATCATCTCGTTCGGCCGCAACGCCGGCCCGCCGATGTTCCCCAATGGCTTCTACAACAACAACTACCAGTTCGAGCAGTCGCGCGACACGGTCGCCATCGTGGTCGAGATGGTGCACGACACGCGCCTCATTCACCTGAACGCCAAACATCGCACCGACGGGGTTCGCCCCTGGTTCGGTGATTCCATCGGCCGCTGGGAGGGCGACACCCTGGTGGTCGAAACCACCAACATTCCGCAGAACCAGGCCTATGGAGGCTCGTGGCAGAACCTGACGGTGACCGAGAAGTTCACCCGGGTCGGCAAGGAGCGCATGCTCTACCAGTTCACCATCCACGATCCGACGCGCTGGACGAAGGACTGGGGCGGCGAATACGAATTCGCCGACCTGCACGGCAAGACCGCCGAATACGCCTGCCACGAAGCCAACTATGCGATCGAGGGCATCCTGGCCGGCGCCCGGGCGGCGGAGAAGGCGACCCCGCAGGCGGCGCGGTAGGGTAGCCAACCCGTCTCTCCGCGGCCTTCGCCGGGGCGAGCCACCCTCCCGACAGGCGGGATGGAAAATGACGGTGTGTTTCCCTCCCACGAAGTTGGGAGGGACAGGCCGCGCAGCGGCCAGGGTGGGCGACTTCTAGCGCGCTCCCGGCGCCCTCGCCCTGGGCCGCCAGATGTCGGCGCTGGTGTAAATGAGGCCCAGCCTTCCGTTGCGGGCGAATTCCAGCTCGCTCCTGAAGTAGTCGCGGGCGTAGCGTGTTTCCTGCCGCTCGCCGTTCTTGCCGAGACGGTAGAGGTGGATGCCGTGCTCGGTCTTGTCGAACATGGCCACGGTGATCGGACGGCCCTCGGCCTGCAGGGTCGCGAGCGCCACGGGCGTTTCGGGGCCCGCCCCTTGCGTATCGTCGGCGGCGATCAGCCATAACAGCGGCTGCTGCAGGCGGCGCAGGTTTCCCACCGCGTCGACGTTCCAGGTGGTGCCCTCGTCCTGGGCCGGGCCGCCGATGCGTAGCTCGGCTTCGCTGTGCTTGACCATCTCGCCGGTGAATTCTCCGTTGAGGTCCTTGAACCACGGCTCGCCCCTGTACTTGGCGACCACGGTGTTGAAGGCCGGATAACCGTCGCGGAAACGGGATGCCATCACCGTCGCGGTGGCGTCGGTCACCTCGCGCGCCTTGGCCAGCACATCGGGCCCCCAGCCCTTGGCGCGCAGGTCCTGCATGGTTTCGGTCCGGTCTTCGACCAGGGGGGTGGCGGCAATGCCATAGCCGATGATCATGAAGTCGGCCGGGACCTTGGCGGCGGCCAGCGGCAGCACCCAGCCGCCCTGGCTGTTGGCCTCATATCCAAATCGGCTACCGCGAGCGCCGGCCAGGCGCCGGGCCTCGGTCATGGCGGCGGCGAGGTCGCCGGCCAGCAGATTGAAGTCCTGTGTGTATTTGCCCCCCGATTGGCCGGTGCCGCGCTTGTCGAAGACAAAGACGCCGACGCCTTCGGCCGGATAGAGCCGCTGCTTGAAGTAGTTGACCAGGGCCGGGGTCTTCTCGCCGCCATGGCCGATGACCATGACCGGAACCGCACTTGATCCCCTCGGCAGCACCAGCCGCCCGACCAGGGTGATGCCGCCGCTGGTAAAACGGGTCTCGCGGACCTCGAGGGTTTCCATTCGCCCGGTCCGGCCGCTGAAGCGGACCTTGCCGTCAGCGCAGGCGCCGAACGAGACGGGGATGTGATCGATATCATTGGTCCAGCCATAGTGGCTGATCCACTGGCCGGCGGCGTCGGGCGCCAGCCAGCCTGTCCGCCCATCGAGGGTTCGCCAGCGCAGGTTCTTCTCGCCCTCCGGCGCGATGTCGAGAACGCCGCCGCCCGTCAGCCGGTAGGCCCCGACGTGGCAGTCGCGGCCTGTGGTTGCCGCCGCGCCGGCCGCGCCGCCGATGAAGGGGATGATGGCGACGCAGGCCGCAGCCGCGCTGATCTTGAGGATAGGGTGCATGGGATTTGTGTCTCCGTGGGCCAAGTGATGACCCACGCTTTCCGGCCCCGGCAGCCGGGCGCAATGGCCCGGCGCGAAATCGAACAAAACCGAAGAGTTGTCGGCGGAGGAGGCTAGTATCCGGTCCGCATCGACCAGATCACGCCCATGGCCGAGTCCAGGGTGAGATAGATCAGGACTACCAGGACTATCGCCGCACCCAGCGCCAGCGCGATCCTGCCCCAGGGCGCGGGCCGGTGAACGGGGCTCGCCGGCACCGGGCCGGCGGCGGTGATCAGGCGATAGCCGTTCTTCTGCACGGTTTCGATCAGGGGGTGTCACAGATATCCCGGGCCGCGCGCCGGGTTTCGCTGACCAGGCGGTTGAGCGCCGGCTCGCCGACCAGATAGTTGCCGGCCCACAGCTCATTGATCAGATCTTCGCGGCTGACCGTTGATCCCGGCTGGCGGAGCAGGGCCTGCAGCAGGCGGCAGGCGAGCGGCGAAAGCTCGGTTTCACCCTGACGGCCGCGGATAACGCGCCGCGCCGCATCGAACTCGCAGTTCGCGGACAGCACCTGTTTGTCGGACATGGAAGGCTCCGTCATCTCGCGGGGAATAGTCAGTCCCGCGTGCGGGTGATGCAAGGCCCGCGGCCACAAGCGAAGCTAAGCGAAGATATCTCCGCTAGTGCCCGCCGCCGCCCATTTGCCCTCGCGTCTGCGGTTTGGGGGCCATCCACACGGCCACGCCGGCCAGCGCCATGGAGATGGCGACGAAGAAGAACATGTGGTTGGTCGACAGCATCACCGCCTGGTTCTGCACCATGGCTTCGAGTATCGGCTTGCTGGCCCTCGGCCCCAGGGCCTGCGGGTGCAAATCGCCCACCAGGCCGACGCGAGCGACGATGGCGGAATGTTCCCAGTAGGAGGTCATGATCGAGGCGCTGATGGCGCCCGCCATGGTGCGGATAAAGGTGATCATCGCCGCCCCGTTGGCCAGGTCCCGGATCGCCAGGGTTCCCAGCGCCACGGTCATCATCGGCAGGAAGAACAGCGGCATGAAGGCGCCCTGCATCATCTGGGGAAGGGCCAATTGCATAAAGCTCATGCCCGGCGTGAAAAAGGCGCGCGTCATCAGGGTGGTGCAGATGCCCGCGAGGCCAATGCTGATCAGCACGCGCGGATCGATTCGGGTCATCAACCGCCCGATGATCGGGGCCGCCACGATGGCCAGCATGCCGTTGAAGGCCATCACATTGCCGGCCGCTGTCGCCGTATAGCCCTGGTTGGTTTGCAGCCACAGCGGCACCAGCACGACCGACCCGAAATAGACGCCGAACACCAGAGACATGGTGGCGGCCGCAACGCTGAGCGACAGGTTTTTGAAGATCTTCAGGTCGACGATCGGATGCTCGTCGGTCCATTCCCAGATGCAGAAGGCGATGAAGCCGATGATGGTGGCTATCAGGAGAGCGACGATCAGCGGCGAGGCGAACCAGTCGTGGGTCTTGCCGATATCCAGCATGGTCTGCAACGCGCCGACCCAGGCAATCAGCAGGATCAGACCGATGAAGTCGACCCGGGTGGGCGCGGCTTTCGTCTCATAGGGCGCCAATAGGCGCCAGCCGACCAGCACCGATACCGCCGCCACGGGCACATTGATAAAAAAGGCCCACGGCCAGCCGATATTGTCGGCGATCCAGCCGCCGAGCAGGGGGCCGACCAGGGGGGCGATAATCACCGTCATGGTCCATAAAGCCGTGGCCATGGCTCGTTGGGCGGGGGTGACAATGCGCATCAGCAGGGCCTGCGACAGCGGCATCATCGGTCCGGCCGCCAGGCCCTGCAGGACGCGGAAAAAGATCAGGCCTTCCAGGCTGGTCGCCAGGCCGCACAGCGCCGAACAGATGCCGAAGCCGGCCATGGAGACGAAGAACACCTTCACCGTCCCGAACCGGGCGGCCAGCCAGCCGGTCAGCGGAATGGTGATCGCCTCGGCCACGGCGAAAAAAGTGATGACCGAGGTGCCTTCGTTGGGCGAGGCGGCCAGCGAGCCGGCCACATGCGGCAGGGCGACATTGACGATGGTGGTGTCCAGCACAGCCATGAAGTTGGCCATCGACAGGAAGAACCCGGCCAGCACCAGGATGATGCCGGTCATCCGCACCGGCTCGCTGAGCGGCTGCGCCTCCTGGCTCGCTGGCGCGGCCGCCTCGGTCATTTCGCCGGCGCGGCCTTGGGGCCGACCTCAATGCGGGCCGACATGGAAAGGCCGACCCGCAAGGGGTGTGCTGCCAATTCTCTTGGATCCAGCGCGACGCGCACCGGCACCCGCTGCACAACCTTGATCCAGTTGCCGGTGGCGTTCTGGGCCGGGATGGCGGCGAAAGCAGCCCCGGTGCCGCCGCCGATGCCGATCACCGTGCCGTGGAAGACGACGTCCTTGCCGTAAAGGTCGGAAACCAGTTCGGCCTTCTGGCCGACGCGCACGCGGCGCAGCTGAGCTTCCTTGAAGTTGGCGTCGGCGAAGGCGTCCTGCACCGGCACGATGGTCATGAGCAACGTTCCGGCCTGAATGCGCTGGCCGATCTGGGCCTTGTTGCCCGCGATCACGCCGTCGATGGGGGATTTCAGCGTTGTGTAGTGCAGATTGATGCGCATGCCTTCGAGGTTGGTGCGGGCCAGCGCGACCTCGGGATTGCTCTCAACGCTGGGGCCGCTGAGGGCTTTTTGCTGCGCGAGATTGGCTTCGGCGGCGCGTTTGCTGGCGGCGGCTTGATCGATCATGCCCTGGGCGGTGCGCAAGTTGGCCTGGGCTGTGCGGACAGCGGACTGGGCGGTCGTGACTTCCTCGGCCGATACGGCGCCTGATCCGGCCAGCGACTGGCGGCGCGCCAGGTCGGCCTGGGCGCGGTCTAGGTCGCTCTGGGCGCGCTCGAGGCCGCTGCGGGCCGAGGCGATTTCGGCGTCGCGAGCCTGAATCTGGGCGGCGGCCGACAGGTCGGCGGCATGATAGCCCTGCACGCGCGAGACGGCCTGGCGGTATTCGGCCTCGGCCTTTTGCAGCAGGAGGTTGGGCACCAGCGGGTCGAGATTGACCAGCACGTCGCCGCGCTTGACCTCCTGGGTCTCGTGGATCGGCACGCTCAGGATCGTGCCATCGATCTGCGGGGTGATCAGGGCCAGTGAGGCGCCGACATAGGCGTTGTCGGTCGAGACCACATGGTTGCCGACGATCACTCGCCAGAGGTACCAGCCGCCGGCGCCCACGAGGACGATGAAGGCGAGCACGAGGAATCCGCCGGTCCGCTGGCGGCGCCGTTTGGCGGCGTCGTCGGGCGAAACGGGACTGGTGGGAGAGGCGGGTGCGGACATGGGAAACCTTGATCAGGAAGGCGTGTGATAGCCGCCCCCGAGGGCGCGGATCAGGGCGATGTCGATATTGAAGGCGCCGGCTTCCAGGTCCGCTACGCGCCGCCGGGCGACGATCAGCTTGTCCTGGGCGTCCAGCACCACGAAATAGCGTTCCAGCCCGGCGCGATAGCGCTGGTCGGCGAGGCTTCGCGCCTCCTCGCGGGCGCGCACTTCGACGCGGGCCTGGGTCAGTTCGTCATCCAGCGACCGGCTCTGGGCAAGGGCGTCGGCCACTTCGCGAAAGGCCTGGACGATGGTCTGCTGATAGACGGCGGCGGCTTCCAGATAGGCTGCGCGGCTGGCCCGGTAGCTGGCCTCATGGGCGCCGGCGTCGAATACCGGCAGGCTGATGGCGGGGCCAACCGAGCCGAATTGGGAATCGCCCTGGGCCAGAAGGCTGATCGGCAGCGACTGCAGGCCGTAGACGGCCGCGAGATTGACGTTGGGATAAAAGTCGGCGCGGGCCCGGTCTTCGCGCGAGGCGGCGGCTTGCGCGCGCGCGCGGGCGGCGGCGACATCGGGGCGGCGGCCGACCAGATCGGCCGGCAGCACTTGCGGCGCGGCGAAGCGCTTGATCCCGGGGGCGGGCCGCTCGATTTCGAGGCCCCGGTCGGGACCCCGGCCGGTGAGGGCGGCGAGCTGGTTGTTCAGAAGGAAGATGCGACCCTCGGCCTGGGCGAGATCGGCCCGCGAGGCGGCAAGATCAGCCTCGGCGCGGGCGGCAGGCTGGCGGGATTCGAGACCCTGGCGGAAGCGCTGCTGCTGCAATGTTGCGCTTTGGCTACGCTCGATGATCGCGTCACCGACCGCGTCGCGGTCGGCGTAGAGTTGGGCGAGGGTGGCGTAGGCGCCCGCGACGGCGGTCGACAAGGTGAGGCGCGCGGCCGCCGCATCGGCGCGTGCGGCGTCGGCCGTCGAGGTGGCGGCGGCCAGGGCGGCGCTGTTGCGACCGAAGAAATCGAGCTCGTAATTGAGGCTGGCCGAAACCCGGGCCTCGTCATGCCAGCCTTGGGGCAAGAAGGCCTTGAAGGCCGGGGGGAAACCGTTGTTCAGGCTCTGGCGCACCTCCTGGACTGCGCCGCCCACCTCCACAGTGGGGCGGTCGGCCCCGGCCTGGCGGCTGACTGCTGCGTCGGCCTGGGCGATGCGCGCCGCAGCGATGGCGAGCGAGGGTGAGCGGGCCAGCGCCTCGTCGATCAGACGGTTCAATTGCGGATCGCCAAACGCGCGCCACCAATCCTCTTCCAGGGCCACGGAAGGCGAGCCCGCGTCTGCGAATGTGCGCGCCGCGGCCACCGTTTCGCCGGCGCCGAGGTCCGGGCGCGCGCCGATATCCGGCGCGGCGCAGCCGGCCAGGACCGCGTTCAGCGCGAGCGCGCTGGCCAGACGTCCCGGCGAGACGGGGGATGACGGCATGCTTGGACTGTGCCTCGACAGGTCGATAAAAAAACCGTACGGTACGGTCAGATAACTAATCCACGCCCGCTGGGGGCGCAACTTCTATTTCAGATTCGGCATGGTTCAGAGAGTCGCAACTCAACGCCAGCAAATGCGTCGCGAGACGATCCTGGAGATCGCCCGCGACATGTTCTTCACCGAAGGCTACGCGGCCGTTTCAATGTCGGCCATCGCCGCGCGGCTGGGGGGCTCGAAGGGCACGCTCTACAACTACTTTGCCTCCAAGGAAGAGCTGTTCAGCGCGGTTATGACGCAGCATTTCGATCGCGTTGGCGCGCTGATGCGCAGCCTCGCGGTAGAGTCTGGCGACATGGCCGAACGGTTGCGGGTCTTTGGCTTCAAGTTCCTCAACCTAATCCTGTCGGATGACTACCTGCGCCTCTATCGGCTGGTCACCGCCGAGGCGGCGCGCTTTCCCGAGATTGGCGGCGCTTTCCAGGGCAAGGGCATGATGGCCCACAAACAGGCCCTGGCCGACTTCTTTGAAAGCCAGATGACGGCAGGGGTTCTGCGTCGCGCTGATCCGGCACTGGCCGCGCGCCAGTTCCTCGACCTGTGCCGCTCGGACCTGCAGCGCCAGCGGGTCTGGAACATCATCCCGGCGGCAAGCGAAGCCGAGCTGCGGGCTCAGGCCGCCCAGGCCACCGAAGCGGTCATGACCCTCTACGCACCTTAGTGTAGGGTAGCCGAAACGGGAGGCGACCCATCATGACCATACTGCGAGTCCTGGCGACGATTTTTGCAGGGCCCATGCTCCTGATCGGCATCATCTGGGTGCTGCAGGGTGTCAACATCCTGCCCGGCAGCTTCATGACCGGCCACATCATCTGGGCCATCTATGGCGCGCCGCTCGCCCTGGTCGGCGCGGTGCTGGTCTGGTGGGTCAACCGCAAGCGCGGCTAGATCAGAGGCCGGTTTGAACGTCCTTTTCCTGACCTTTACCCACCCGGGCTACATGCCGCCGCTGGTGCTGTCCGACCGGCAGATCACCGCCGGGCCGGGTTATGAAACCACTCGTGTCGACGGGCGGGTGGCGTCGCTGAACGTGCCTCTGGGGCCGTTCGATCTACCGCCGGTCATTGCCGCCCTCCCGGACGATCAGAAACCTGAGCTGGTCGTGGTCCAGATGGATTCCTACGAGAACTTCAAGCCGCTGGGCCTCTCGGCCGTTCGGGCCCCAAAGCTGTTGCTGATCGCCGACACCCATCATGGCGATGGCGCTCTCGCCAAGATGCTCGACTATGCGCGATCCCAGCCGTTCGACCGCGTCGCCCTGATCCACGACCCGCACCATCTGCACTGGTTCGCCGAGGCGGGTATCAAGGACGTTCGTTACCTGCCCAACATCAATGTCCGGGACTTTGAGGCGCCTTTTTCCGAGACCCGGAGCCGCAGGATCGACTTTGTCGGGCAGCTCAGCGCCAACCATCCGCGGCGCCGATATCTGATCGAAGTGATGCGGTCGGCGGGCCTGCCCATTCGCGCCGGCAAGGCGTCCGCGGCCATAGCGGCCGGAATTTATGGGAAATCCCAGATCACCTTCAACTGCAGCCTCAACGGCGATCTCAACATGAGAGTTTTCGAGGTGCTGGGCGCCGGCGGATTTCTGGTCACCGACCGCTTGTCGCCCCAGGCTGGGCTGGAGACGTTCTTCAAGGCCGGCGAGCACTATGTCGACTACGAAGGCGAGGCGGACCTTCTGGAAAAGCTCGCCTACTATCTCGCCCGGCCTGAGGAGTGCCTGAAGATCGCCCGGGCCGGACAGCAGGCGTACCTGGCCGCCCACACGCCGGATCATCGCCGGCGCGAGGTGCTGGCGCACGCCGGCGGCGCGCCGGTTCCGCCGTTCCATGACCGGCGGGCGAATCCGGACCTGCCGGGGTTCGGTCTGAACCTGTTCGAACGGGTGCGCCTATACGAGATGTTCCAGACCCTGTGTCTTGAGCGCCAGAAGCTGGTGGTGGTGGTCGACGAGACCGCCGGCGCGAGAATTGCGTCCGATCTTGCTGATCTGCGGCCTATCGAACTTCATGTGCGGGTCGCCCCTGAACGATCGGCAGCGATGGCCGCCGCGCTCGCCGACCTTGGCGTGGCTGGTCAGGTCAGGCTGGCGAGCCAGCCGCCGCCGGGCTGGAACTTCATGGTCCGGGACGTCCGGTCACCCGAGGCCATAGAGGGCGGCGATCGGCGGGCGGTTCTGGCGCTGGTCGGCGCCGGGGCGATGCAGGCGCTCGACCGGATCCGCCTGTCCACAGCCGGGTTCGCCCCGATCGGCGGTCGCGACTGGCTGTTCGGACGGAAGGCCTAGCTTACCAGTAGTCCTGCATGATCTCGCCGGCCCAGGCCGGTTCGCGCACTTCGCCGCGCGGCAGGAAGCCTTTCAGGACCGGCTTGATGTCGAGGACGGGGGTGCCGTCGATGGCGTCGAGGCCCTCGACCTCCACGTTCAGGCCGTCGACCGAGATGATGCGGCAGACGCAGACGCCCAGGCGGTTGGGCCGGTTCCTGCCGCGCTGCCCGAAGATGCCCACCAGCGGCCAGTCCATGTTGCCGCGCGGGTGGCGCGCGCCGGTGACGATCTCGGCTTCGCCCACCCGGTCAAACACGAAGATTACCTCGGCGTGGGAAAAGTCCGAGAGGCCGAACAGGGCCTCGGGCTGGAACCGCGCGGGATCGAGCGCCAGGGTGGTCCGGCTCTTTCCCCAGTCATCGTCGATGGGCTGGTCGCGCCCGCCTCGAACCTGACCAATCGCCGTCAAAGTGAAGTCCATGCCGCCCTCCGGCCTATCGTTGCGCAGGCGGCTAGCCTAGCATGACGGCATGGCATCGGAGAACGTGATTGGTGGATTGATCCTGGCCGGCGGCGCCTCGCGGCGCATGGGCCGCGACAAGGCGCTGGTCGATTGGGACGGCCGGCGGGCGATCGACCGGGTGTTCGAACTGGCCGGCCAGGTCTGCGGCGAGGTGCTGGTGTCGGGTGGCGACTACGGGCTGCCGTTCGTGGCCGACCCGCATCCCGGGGCCGGGCCGGTGGCGGGTGTGCTGGCGGGGGCCCCGGCGCTGCAGGCGCGGGGGTATTCGGCGATGCTGGTGCTGGCGGTCGATGCGCCGACGCTGCGGGTCAGCGATTTGCAGTTGTTGTTGGACGAGGGCGGCGCCGGTGCGGCCTTCGAAACGCTGCCCCTGCCGCTGGTGGTCAGGATCGATGCGCTGCCGGCGAACGCGGAAAACGACTGGCCGTTGCGGCGGCTGGTGGAGCGGTCAGGGGTAAAGGCCGTCGCCTGCCCGGACGACGTGCTGCGGCGGGCGCGGGGGGCGAACGACGCCGATGAGCAGGCGCGGTTGTTGACGCCGTAACCTTAGTGCTTCCCCGGCCCCATGTAGCCGAACAGGAAGGCGGCGACTTTGCGCATCTGAATCTCTTCCGAACCTTCGGTGATGCGGTAGCGGCGGTGGTGGCGATAGATGTGCTCGAAGGGCTTGTGGCGTGAATAGCCGATGCCGCCGTGCACCTGCATGGCGCGGTCGGCGGCTTCGCAGACCAGGCGGTTGGCCCAATAGTTACACATGCTAACTTTATCGGAGAGGGTGCGGGCCACGTCCTGCTGGCTCATGCGGTCCATCTCCCACGCAGTTTTGCGGATCAAGAGACGCAGCATTTCGGCTTGAGTCGCCAGCTCGACCAGCGGCCACTGGATGGCCTGGTTGCGGGCCAGTTCCTCGCCGAAGGGTTTGCGTTCCCGCGCATACTTCACGCTCTCGGCGATGCAATAGCTGGCCGCGCCCAGCGACGAGGCCGCCTGGCGGATGCGGTTTTCGTGCACGAAGGTCTGGGCGAGCGCCAGGCCCCCGTCGGGCGGGCCGAACAGGGCCTCTTCCGGCACCCACACGCCGGTCAGGCTGATGCGCGGATGGTCGGTGGGCATGTTGAAGGTCCACAGCCACTCTTCGATCTTGACGCCGGGCGCATCGGCCGGGACCAGGAAGGCGCTGATCCCCTTGGCGTCGCCTGCCTTGCCCGACGAGCGGGCGAAGACGATGGCGTGGCTGGCGGTGTGCATGCCGGTCGTCCACATCTTGCCGCCGTCTATGCGCCAGCCGGACTTGCCGTCGCGGGTTTCGCGCACCGCGGTCGTATCCATATGGGTGGCGTCCGAGCCGTGGTGTTCCTCGGTCAGGCCAAAGGCCACGCGCCGCGTGCCGTCCAGCATGCCGGTGATAAATTCGTCCTTCTGGGCTTGCGTGCCGAACTCGCGCAGCATGATCACCTGCGGCAGGTTGGCGACGATGGAATGCTCGTTTTGCAGGTCGTTGTGGAGCCCCAGGCCCTTGGCGGCGAAATGCTCGCGGATGACCGCCATCCACAGGTTCGAGCCATCCTGGCCGCCGAACTCCTTGGGCAGGGCGAAGCGATAGTGGCCGGCCGCATCCGCCCGGCGCTTGGCCTCGCGCAGCAGGTCTTCCCATTCGTGCCGCGGCAGACCGCCGGCCTCGAAATCGGTGCGCGCCCATTCGCGGCGGTGGTCGAAGAAGCGAATGTTGTCGTTCTCGGCTTCCAGCGGTTTGATATCAGCCTCGATAAAGGCGTCGAGCTTGCCCAGATAGGCGACGAGATCGGCGGGAAGATCAAAGTCCATGGAGTCGTCCTCAATCGGTCAAGCCGGCGGCGCGGCGCCAGCCGCAAGAAATAAAACCACAAAGGCACAAAGGAAGATCAAGTTTCACGAAGGCCCGTCGAGCGCGCATAACCCCTTGTGCGTCTTGAACTTCCTTCGTGCCTTTGTGGTTTTATTACTTACTTTCTTGCGCCCTGCGGGCGCGGCTCAAGGGTCAGGTTTTGGTCGCCGCGAGATAGGCAGAATAGCTGGGCTGGTCGATGGCCAGGCGGTCGATGGCGGTGGCGCGCAGGTGGGCGGCGAGGGCCGGGTCGTCGAGGGTCAGCTTGCCGGCGGCGATGCGGTCACACAGGGCCTCGCGCAGGGCGGCAAGTTCGCCCTCGCCCATCAGGTCGACAAGCCGCTGATGTTCGCGGGCGTCGGCGCTCTCGGCCTGTTCGATTTCGCGCCGCACCAGTTCCAGCGCACCCAGCGTCACCCGCATGTTGAAGGCAAGGTCGTCCTTGAGCGTCGGGGCCACCTGATCGCGCAGGAAGCGGGCGATGGCGGCAAGGACTTCGGGGGTCGGAGGATGAGCGCTCATGCTGCGCCATCCGGCGCCAGGATGTCGAGAAGATCAAGCTCGGTTTCGGAAATGCGGCGCCCGATCATGGCGCGTTCGACACTGAGATCGCCGGTGCTCGGCCGGCTCATCTTGCCGCACATGATACCCCAGCGTAGCGAGCCCAGGGCCGTCCAGAAACTCACCCGCGCGGGGTCGATGGCAGAGCCGCCGGCTGCAGCATAACCCTGCAGCATTTCATCAACCGAACCGAAGCCGCCGGCCGGGTTGTCGCGCGCCCCGAACCGCCAGCTGTTGGTGCAGAACCAGCCCAGGTCCTGGGCCGGATCGCCGAGGTGGGCGAGCTCCCAGTCCAGCACGGCGCGGATGCCTTCAGGGCCGACAATCAGATTGCCGTTCCTGAAATCGCCGTGGATCAGCACCGCCGCTTTCGGCTCGGGCGGCAGGTGGTCGTAGAACCAGCGGAACGCGGCTTCGAACACAGCGCTGCGGTTTTCGAACGACTTGTAGGCGGCCAGGAGTTCATCGAGCGCGGTCTTCGCATAGATGGTCGGCAGGGGCGGGGTTTTGGTCAGATCGATGGCGTGGATGCCGGCCATGGCCGCGCCGCACATTCCCGCCAGTTTCGGGCGCACCTCAGCATACTCAGCATCGCGCAACAGGCGCCGCGCCAGGGTCTCGCCGGGAACGCGCTGGCTGATGAAGCCGCGGCCAAGACCGTCCTCCTTGTTCAGCACGTAGCGGATGGCCGGTTCCGGCACGCCGTTCTCGCCGGCCAGGCGGATCAGCGCCGCCTCGATCTCCGGGCCGATGGAATCGCTGAAATCGACCTGGGCCAGTGGCATCCGTCGCAGGATCAGCCCCTCGCCGCCCGCCTCAAATGCCCAGGTTTCCTGGCTGGCGCCGCCGGTCAGGCGGATGAGGCTCGCAGGCTCGAGCGGACCGCCGAGCGCGCGCTGGCAAAGCGCATCCAACCGCTCCGCAAAGCCTTCGCTCATGCTGCTCCCCGCATGGCCTGCCATATGCCTTTCCCTAGCGGTCTCTGGCTAGTGAAAAGGAGCGCTTGACCCGCCGCCTGCCATCGGTCGGAATGGCCGCAAGGGTTGGAGGGAGCTTTCCGTGACATCGCCGCTCGATTTTTCCGGCAAGACCGTGCTGGTCGTGGGCGGCTCCAGCGGCATCGGCAACGGCATCGCCCAGGCGTTCCGGCAGTATGGCGGGCAGGTGCATGTCTGGGGCACACGCGCCTCGGCGTCTGACTATTCCGCCGACGATGGCTCCGACCTCACGGGGCTTTCCTACGCGCAGGTCGACGTCGGCGACATGGCCGCCATCTCCGCCTGGAATTCGCCGTTCGAAACCCTCGACGTTCTGGTGCTCAGCCAGGGCACGGTGCTCTACCGCCGCGCCGAGTTCGAGGACGAGGGCTTCGACAAGGTGCTGGACGTCAACCTGAACAGCCTGATGGCCTGCGCCCGCAAGTTCCACGCGATGCTGGCCGCCGCGAAGGGCAGTGTGATCACCATCAGCTCGACCGCCGCCTATCACGCCACGCGCGGCAACCCGGCCTACAACGCCTCCAAGGCCGGGGCAGTGGCTCTGACCCGCACGCTAGGCCAAGCCTGGGCCGGCGACGGCATCCGGGTCAACGGCGTGGCGCCAGGTCTGGTGGCGACGAAACTGACCAAGGTGACCACCGACAATCCCGAGCGGCTGGCGGCCTCGCTCAAGACCATTCCCATGGGCCGGCTGGGTGAGCCTTCGGAGATGGCGGGCGCAACGCTGTTCCTGGCCTCGCCGCTGGCCTCCTACATCTGCGGCCAGACCATCATCGTCGACGGAGGACTGACGCTGTAGGCGGATTTCGCTTGCCGCAAAAATAAGTACACAGAGGTCACGGAGGAGACACGGAGGACACAGAGAGACCTTTGGTGTGTCGCGAGCGGTGCGATTCCCGCATCAAATCAATGGCGCGCCATTGGCGCGCGAAATCGGGATTGGTCGCGATGGTCGGAATACGCTCGGCGCCTCCGTGATCTCCGTGTCTCCTCCGTGACCTCCGTGTACTTATTTTGCAGAAGGTGGACCCATGAAGGACTTCAACGGCAAGACCGCAGTGATCACCGGCGGGGCGAGCGGGATCGGACTGGCGACCGCCCGCGCTTTGGCGGCTGAAGGCGCAAACCTCGTCCTCGCCGACATCGAGGCCGGCGCCCTCGACACCGCGGCCGCCTCGTTCGCACCGGGCGTTGAAGTGGCGACCCTGGTGACCGACGTTTCGGACCGGGCCGCGGTCGAACGGCTGGCGGCCTTCGCCGATCAACGCTTCGGCAAGACCCACATCGCCTTCCACAACGCCGGGATCGCCGTCTTCGGGCCGATGGAGAAGATGACCCACAAAGACTGGGAATGGACCATGCGGGTGAACCTGTGGGGTCCGATCCACGGGGTGGAAGCCTTCCTGCCGCGCATGCTGGCCCATGGCGAAGACAGCCACATGGTGTTTACCGCCAGCTTCGCGGGGCTGGTGCCGAACAAGGGGCTGGGGCCCTACAACGTGTCAAAGGCGGCCGTGGTGTCGCTGGCCGAGTCCCTGCGCGCCGACATGCGGGGTAGGAATGTGGGCTCATCGGTGCTCTGCCCCATGCGGGTGGCGAGCCGCATCGACTACGCCGCCCGCAACCGCCCGGCCGAACTGGGCGGGCCGAACGAAGAGCGCGGCTATTCGGATGAAGAGTTCGACGACCTGCAAGGCCGCACCATCACCGCCGAGGAGACCGCCCAACGCGTGCTGGCGGCGATGCGCGAGGGGCGGCTCTATATACACACGCACTACGAGGCCGAGCCGTTCGTGAGGAAGCGGGCGGAACGGATATTGGGGGCGTTTGAGGCGCTCTCATAGAACCGCTCATCCCGGCGAATGCCGGGACCCAGATCCAGGCTGGGACAGATCGAGCGTGGAACGAACGGGTGCGAAAACAGGCAAACACCGAGTCATTCGATCTGGGTCCCGGCATTCGCCGGGATGAGCGGGTGGGTTAGAGGTTCGCGCTCACTTCCCGTCCACCGAGAACGCCAGCAGCACGTTCACCGGGTTGCCGCCGGTGACGCCCGGGCCGACGTAGCCGCTGATCGCATAGACGCGGCCGCCGGCGATTGTCGGGCCGACGGTGTCGATGTTGCCGCCGGGCTGGTTCTTGACGCCGTTGACGGTGTTGTAGGTCTGCGCCGTCGTATCGAACTCCCAGGCGATCTTGCCGTCGGCGGCCTGATAGGCGCGCAGGCGCCCGTCGGTGGTTCCGGAGAACACCAGGCCCGGCATGGCCGAGACGGCGGCCGACTGGGCGTTGCGGCACTGGGGCGTGGCGACCAGGTGGCATTCGACCTTGGGGGTGTCGACCCGCCAGGCGATATCGCCGGTCAGCGGATTGAGCGCGACGAGCCCCGGCTTGCCGCGCGCGCCGGCCAGCTGGTCGGAGTTGGCGGCGAAGGCCAGGCGCCCGTCGCTGGCCATGCCCCATTCGACGCCGCCCAGCGCGCTGCCGGCGCCGAGGGTCTTTTGCCAGAGGATGCGGCCGGTGTCGGGATCGACGGCATGCACCTGGCTCGATTTCTGGCCGATCAGCAGGATGTCCTTGCCGCCGGCGCTGACCAGCACCGGCGAGGCCCCGAAGTCGTGGTCCGGGCCCAGCACGCCGGACGGGCAGGAGGGTCCACGCGGACAGCCAGTCATGAAGTTGTCGTTGGCTGTGGTTTGCGTCGTCCACTTGATCGCGCCGGTTTCCATGTCGAAGGCGACGATGGCGTCCGCCCGGTCGGTGGACGCCTCGGTGTACGAATCGCCGGTGCCGACATAGAGCGCCTTGCGTTTGAGATCGACCGCCGGGCTCATCCAGATGGCGCCGCCCGCGGGTCCGTACATCTGTCCGCCGGCCATGTTGCGGCGGGTGGGCTTGGGCTCCATCACCCGGGTCTTCCAGACGATCTGGTGGGTCTTGAGATTGATCTTCACCATGGCGCCCGCAAAGGTGCAGCAGCCTTCGGCCCGCACGCCGCCGCCTTCCTCGAAGGATGAGGTGGGCACGTACATGAAATCGCCGACGATTACCGGCGAGCCGGTCAGGCGCCCGAACGGATGGCGCTCGACCTCGACGCTCCACAGCTCGCGGCCGCTCTGCGCGTCGATGGCGTGATATTTGGCGATGCCGAGCGGACCTGAGCCGCGCGAGTCGCCGTAATAGGCGACCCAGCCCGAGGGCGAGGCGCCGGCGCGTTTTTCGACGATGAGGGTGGTGCGCGCGCCGACGGCTGAGTCCGCCCGCCAGTGAACGCAGCCGGTTTTCGCATCGAGCGCGTAGATGGGTCCGGCGATGGTGGTCAGGAACAGGTGGTCGCCGATCACCGTCGGCTGGCCATAAGCCGCGCTCGGCAGGGCGAAGGACCATTTCACCTTGAGCTTGCCGACATCAGCCGCCTTGAAGCCCGGATTGGGCTGATAGCGGTTGCCCGGAATGCCGTTCATCCAGCCGTTCCACGACGAGGGCGTCATGCGGATGGGAGGGTGGGTGGCGCACATATTGTCGGCGATGCGCTGGCTGGGGGCCGAGAAGGGTTTGTTCGCCAGGTAGACGGCGACGGCGCGCTTTTGCTGCGGATTGAGGCCCTCCGCATAGGACTTCATCGGCCCGTCAGTGATGGCGTCGAGGATGGCCTCGGGCGTGCGGGCGCGCAGCTGCTCGCGGTCGGGGATGCGCCCCGTGGCGGGCTCGTGGCAGGTGGCGCAATTGGCGCGGAAGGCCGGCTCGCCGATGGGCGTGGCCACAGCCAGCGTCGGACCGGGTGGGGGCGGGGCGAACACCGGGCTGGCGGCGGCGGCCCCAGGGTTTTCCGCGTTGGGATCGAGGGGACCGCCGAGGCCCGCCTTGGGCTGGGCGCCGGCCGGCGGCTGGGCGAACACCGCGCTGACGGTAAGGGCGCCGAGCATCAGCGACCCGGCGATCGTCGCGGCAAGCCTGCGTGTCATGAGATTTCCCCCGAAGTGTTTTTATTTTGCCGGTCAGCCTAGGCTTGGGCAGGGGCGGTTTCAATGGCGCGCGGCAACGCCTAAACAAACCTGTCATGGACCTGGCCAAAATCGCCTTCGCCAGTTACCGGCGGCACCGCATCTGCAACCCGTACTCGCTGGATCAGCTGGCGCGCGTGCTGTCGTTCGCCGAGTTGAAGCCGGGCGACAAGGGTGTCGATCTGGGCTGCGGCAACGCCTATGTCGCCGCCTGGATGGCCGAGACCTACGGGCTCGATCTGACCGGGGTGGAGAAGTTTCCGCCGCTCGCCGACCTGGCCCGCGCCGCCGCCGCGCAGAGCCTCGGGCAAGGCCGCCTCACAATCGTCGAGGCTTCCGGCGCTGACTATCTGGCAACGGCTGGCGAACACCGCCTCGTCTGCGTGATCGGCGCGGCGGACCTCGTTCCGGGGATGCGGCATCCCGCCCAGGTGATTGCGGCGCTGGTCCACAAGGTCGAGCCCGGCGGCTGGCTCTTGTGGGGTGATCCGTTCTGGAAGTCGCCGCCGAGCGCCCGGCTGGCGGCGATGTTCGGCGCCGACCGCTACGAAACCCTCGCCGGCTGGGTCGCGGCGGGCGAAGCGGCGGGCCTCGTTGCCCGCCACACCGCGGTCAGCACCGACGCCGACTGGGAGGAGTTCTTCTGGCGGATGAACGACTCGCTGGAAGACTGGGCGGTGGAAAATCCGGACGATGCGGACGCGGTGACGGTCAAACTGCGGGCGGGATTGCTGCGCTCGGTCTATCTGGAGGAGCAGCGCGAGGGGATGGGCTTTGCGCTCTATCTCTTCCAGCGGCCGGGTTAACCCACCCGACCATCCCCGCGAAGGCAGAGACCCATGCTGAATTCAACGCTTCCACACCGCCACCCGGTTTGTAGACCTGCTGGATCCCCGCCTTCGCGGGGACAATCGGATGAAAAAAGGTGGGGCGTGTGAACGTCGATTCGACCTGGGCCCTTTGCGTTTGCGTCCCGGCTGTGTTCTCCATGAAAAAAAGAAGTCTCGGAGGAGTTTCACGATGAAGTGGTCAATCGGCGGCGCGGCGACTCTGGTTTTCGCATTGGGGACCGTGCTCGCGACCACGGCGCTGAGCCAGACGCCGGCGAACCCGCCAGCCGACGCCAAGTCGGCGGCTCAGGCGCCGGCCGCCGGACGCGGAGGCGCGGGCCGGGGCCCGGCTGGACCCTCGCGCGGCGAGATCGTCTTCAATGAGCGCTGCAAGACCTGCCATGAACCGGCCGTCTCGCCCGCGCCCGGCCGCGGCCAGCTGGCCGCGCTGTGGGGCACCGATGTGGTCAAGGTGCTGAAGACCGGCTCGATGTCGACCATGGCCGCCGGCCTCTCCGACGCCGATATCAACGCCATCGCCACCTTCCTGACCGGCCGCGCGCCGGACGCGGCCTTCGATGTTTCCAAGGAAGCCAACAACCCGTGCGCGGCGAGCAACAAATTCAGGGCCTCGGGCCCGTCGTGGAACGGCTGGAGCCCCGACAAGTCCAACAACCGCATCGCCGCCTCGACGACGATCACGGCGGCCAATGCGCCGCGGCTCAAGGTCAAGTGGGCCTTCGCCTATCAGGGCGCTCGCTACGGGCAACCCACTCAATTTGGGAACCGGGTGTTCGTCACCTCCTCCACGGGCAGGGCCTATGGCCTGGACCGCGAGACCGGCTGCATCGCCTGGCGCTTCGACGCCAAGACCAGCATGCGGGTGACCGCCTCGGTGGGCCGCAATGCGCGCGCGAAGTCCGGTTACGCCGTTTACTTCGGAGACTTCGACCGCAACGTCTATGCGGTGGACGCGGGCTCGGGTGAGAAGATCTGGGAGGTCAATGTCGACTCCCAGCCGCGCGGCATCCTGACCGGCGCGCCGACCCTCTATGGCGACATGCTCTATGTCCCGGTTTCGTCCCTTGAAGAGTTCACCGGCACCACCGGGGTCTATGAATGCTGCAAGGCGCGTGGCTCGGTGGTCGCCGTCAACGTCAAGACGGGCGCGATCAAGTGGAAGACCTACGCCATTCCCATCGAGCCCAAACCGTTCCGGAAGAATTCGCTGGGCACCCAGATGTACGGCCCGGCCGGCGGGGCGGTGTGGAACTCGCCCACCATCGATCCCAAACGCAAGGTTCTCTACATCACCACCGGCGACAGCTACACCGACGTGCGTGAGGACTATACCGACGGCATCGTCGCCATGAACCTCGAGACCGGCAATATCGTCTGGCACAAGCAGATGACCGCCGACGACAGCTTCATGGTCGGCTGCGGCTCAGGTCCCACCAACAACTGTCCGACCGCCCAGGGGCCGGACCACGATTTCGGCGCCTCGGCGATCCTGACCAAACGCCCGGACGGCAAGGAGATTATCGTCATTGGCCAGAAGTCCGGCCAGGTCTATGCGCTCGATCCCGACAAGAAGGGCGAAAAGCTGTGGGAGACCCGCATCGGCATGGGCTCAGCCCTCGGCGGTGTCGAATGGGGCATGGCCGCCGACAACAGGAATGTCTACGTCGCGGTGAACCAGGGCAATGCCGACACGCAAACCCCCAGCCGCACGCCCGGCGGCCCTGGCCGCAGCCTGACCGCGCTCGATCTGATGACCGGCCGCAATGTCTGGCAGCACCTCGCCCCCTCCAATTCCTGCACCTGGTCGGCCACCCAGTGCCGCTCGCCCGCCGGCTATTCGGGCCCGCCGACGCTCGCCAACGGCGTGCTCTATGGCGTCAATATCGACGGCCACGTGCGGGCCTTCACCGCCCTCGACGGCAAGATGATCTGGGACTTCGACACCGGGGCCCAGAAGTACGACACCGTCAACGGCGTGAAGAACCAGCGCGGCGGCAATCTCGACGCCACCGGGATTACCTTCGCTGGCGACATGGCCTTCCTGATGGCCGGGTTCTCCAGCTTCTCGAGCTCCGCGCCGCCGGACAACGTGCTGCTCGCCTTCACGGTGGACGGGAAATAGGTGTTCGATGCTGACCTGCTGGTCGAAGACTGCCGCGCGGCGCTGACCGGCGATCGGGCCTCGCTCAATGTCCGCGAGGTGGTGGCCCGCGCCATCGCTGATCCTGCCTGCGCGGCCGGTATCGCCGGCCGTGGCGAGGCGGGCGTCCATACCCTGCATCGCTCGCCCGAGCTGACGGTGCTCAACGTCGTCTGGGCGCCGGGGATGGTGCTTTTGCCGCACAATCACGAAATGTGGGCGGTGATCGGCGTCTATTCCGGCCGCGAGGACAACATCCTCTGGCGGCGGCTGCCCGGCGATGCGCGCACGCGGATCGAGGCCGCCGGCGCGAAATCCCTGGGCGAGGGCGAGGCCATCGCCTTCGGCCCGGACGTCATCCACTCGGTCCTGAACCCGCTTAGCCGACCTACGAGTGCTCTTCACGTCTATGGCGGCGACTTCTTCGCCGTTCCCCGCAGCGAGTGGGATCCGGAAACCCACACCGAGCGCCCGCTGGACGTGGAGGCGGTGCTCAGAAGGTTGGGGGGTTAGCCCCCCCCCGCACCTAAAAAAGTTCGTCATCCCAGCTTTCGCTGGGATGAGGGCGGTGAGTAGGCCTACCCCCCGATCTCTTCCTTCACCAGCATCCGGTGATACCGCTTGAGCAGCTCCACCGCCCCCTCGATATCGCGGCTCGCGCCCTTTTGCGTCGCGTCGATGGCCAGGCCCCGCAGTGTGGCGGCGTAGAGATGAACCAGGGAATCGATCAGCTTGCGGTCGGTAAAGCCCAGGTCCTGGGCGTGCTCCCACAAACGGTCCTTGTGGGCCTGTTCGAGTTTTTGATTGAGCTCGACGAACCGGTCGGCGAATTCGGCGTCGCTGCGCGAGCCCAGCATGATCTCGATCCGGGCGACACCCGTCGGCCCCTTCATTTCCGACCACAGGATGTCGACCAGCTTGTCCAGCCGCTCATGCGGGTCGGTGACGTGTTCCAGGCCCTTGCGGTGGGCCTCGCGGCGGTGCTCCCGGATGAAGACCGACACCGCAATCATCAGATCAGCCTTGGTGGAAAACTGATGCAGCAAGGCCCCGCGCGAGACGCCGGCATGGGCGATGACCACATTGGTGCTCGTGGCGTGATAGCCATAGCGATAGAGGCAATCGATCGTCGCCTCGATGAGCTTTTTCCGCATCCGGGCGCTGCGCTCGGCATTGGGAACGCGGACCTTGCCCTCAGTTTTGACGGGGGAAGCATCGTCGGCCAAAGCTTGTTCTCCCTTCCGGGCGGCCACGTCCCGGCGGGGCCTGTCAGATGTCGTAGCGACTAGGTGTTTTTGTGCAAGGCGCCTGTTGCCGCAGTGTGTCGATCTCCCTCACGGTCGTCATCCCAGCGAACGCTGGGACCCATTGAAAGTTTGCACGGAAACAGGGTGACAGGAGCATCTGCCCCCCCGCTCCGTCCGCCCCGTCATTTGTGGATGCCGCTCGCCCCCATCGCCGCGTTCAGCGGCTCCACGGCTCGCGCCGGTAGCGCGAGCGTTCCTCGCGGGAATGGCCAAATCGTTGGCCATTCCATACCGCTGCTGATGCAGCGGTCGCTCGTCACCCCGCTTCGCCGGGGGAGAAAATGGCGCGCCGGTAGGAACGAAGACGCGAACATATATCTAATTGAAGTTATTATGCATTAGGCCTCGTTATCCACTTACTGGACCACCTCCGGCGAGTTGTTGAAGCAGTGGAATGGGTTGATTGAGCGGGCCATTCGCAAGCCTAACCCCTGCGGATCAGGCCGTCAGGCGTTTGGGGAGACAAGGGCTCCTCGCCGAGATCAGGATGCGTCCAATCTCCTCCGCATGCAGGAAGACGTGGGCGATGGCGGCTTGGCAGGCCGTTAATCCCAGGCGGATCAATGTCCGCTTCCTGACCGCGAGCTAAAGACCGCTTCCGACCCGAAGGAGACATTCGACATGTGTGTCGCGAACGGCGGTTCCTGACTCATCTGAGCCGTTGGGAAGGTCCGGTTCCGGGCATCCGGGTCCTGGCTCCCTGTTGCACGCCAGTCAAAACATTGGAACTCTAACGCGCGAGAATGCTCACCTTCGCGCCCAACTGGTCTGCACCCCTTGAAGTGATCCACCCGCAATGTTGGTCTTAGGGCCACTTTTATGAGGATGGAGAGATGGCAAGGGTTCGTTACAAGCCGGAAGAGATCGTCGCCAAGCTGCGGCAGGTTGATGTTCTGACGGGTCAAGGCAA
>CANJME010000026.1 GCA_947475875.1 Caulobacteraceae bacterium
GAGCGCAGCGCACCCGAGTTGCCCACCGCGTCGGCCGGCCGTTCGTCGTGAGGCGACGACCGTCCGCCACCGTGGACAACTCGACTTCAACCCCGGCAGCGATCACCTATCGTCGCCAAGCGCCTGTTCAGACGAACGGAGCCAGCTCTAGGTGTTCGTCGATTTCGGATCGAACGGAAGGTGCGATCCATCTCGTTTAGTGCGTTTGCTTGTTGTGGGGAAAGTTTACGATCGACCACGAGATATTCGGCAACGGGCTCATAGCTTCTTCTTCGCCATGTCGATCACCGTACTCCGCGTAAAATCGGCGTGGATAGTCGATAACTTTGTCGTAGGGTTTTTCTTTGGCGCCGTACGGCCGGAGCTGATGAAGAGCAGTCAAGATGGCGGTCTTGCCAGCCTCGTTCTTTCCCACAAGACAGGTGATATCGCCGACTTGAAAGACCTCGGAATTCTCAACGGAACGATAGTTCTCAATTTGTATTGAAACCAGTTTCATCGCTGCTCTCCCGAACACAACGTATAGTCGTATACAAGCTTAGCCAAGAGGGTCACCGCTTCCCCTTCCGAAACCGCTCCGCCGCCTCCGCCCGGGCTTCCCGCCGCACCCGCTTCGGCGCCTCGCGGTCCACCGTTTCCCCCGGCGCCGTCAGCACATCGTTGGCAAACTCCAGGTCCAGCAGCTTCAGCCGCTTGATCTCGTCGCGCAGCCGCGCCGCTTCCTCGAACTCCAAATTGCTCGCCGCCTCGCGCATCCGCCCTTCCAGATCCCGCAGCGTCGCCTTGAAGTTGTTGCCGAGGAAGGGTTTGGAATCCTCCGCCACGCCGGCTGACACCGTCATGCGGTCGCGCTCATAGGGGCTGGCCAGGATCTCGCGGATATTGGCCTTCACGCTCGCCGGCGTGATGCCATGGGCCACATTGTACGCCTCCTGTTTTTCCCGCCGGCGGCTCGTCTCGGCCATGGCGCGTTCCATGCTGCCGGTAATGCTGTCGGCATAGAGGATCACCCGCCCGTCCACATTGCGCGCCGCCCGGCCGATGGTCTGGATCAGGGACGTCTCCGAGCGCAGGAACCCCTCCTTGTCGGCGTCCAAAATCGCCACCAGGCCGCACTCGGGAATATCCAGCCCTTCGCGCAGCAGGTTGATGCCGACCAGGGCGTCGAACACCCCCAGCCGCAGGTCGCGGATGATCTCGATGCGCTCGAGCGTATCGATGTCGGAGTGCATGTAGCGCACGCGCAGGCCCTGCTCGTGCATGTATTCCGACAGGTCCTCGGCCATTTTCTTGGTCAGCACGGTGATCAGGGTGCGGTACCCGGCCGCCGTCACATCGCGCACCTCGGCGATCACGTCGTCGACCTGGGAAAAGCCGTCCTTGCTCACCGGGCGCACCTCCACCGGCGGGTCGATGAGGCCGGTGGGGCGGATCACCTGTTCGGCGAACACCCCGCCGGCGCGGCCGATCTCCCACGGGCCGGGCGTGGCCGAGGTGTGGATGGTCTGGGGACGCATGGCCTCCCATTCCTCGAATTTCAGGGGGCGGTTATCCAGCGCGCTGGGCAGGCGGAAGCCGTACTCGGCCAGGGTCCATTTGCGGCGGTAGTCGCCTTTGTACATGGCCCCGATCTGGGGGATGGTCTGGTGGCTCTCGTCGACGAACAGCAACGCGTTGTCGGGGATGTATTCAAAGAACGTCGGCGGCGGCTCGCCGGGCTGGCGGCCGGTCAGGTAGCGGGAATAGTTCTCGATGCCGGCGCACGATCCGGTGGCCTGGATCATCTCCATATCGAACGTGGTGCGCTGTTCCAGCCGCTGGGCTTCCAAGAGCTTGCCCTGTTCGATCAGCCAGGCCAGCCGCTCCTTAAGCTCGGCCTTGATGGAACTGACCGCCTGGTTCAGCGTCGGCCGGGGCGTCACATAGTGGCTGTTCGCATAGATCTTGACGCCGTCCGGCAGGTCGGCGGTTTTCTTGCCGGTCAGAGGGTCGAACTCGATCACCGCCTCCACCTCGTCGCCGAACAGGGCGATGCGCCAGGCGCGGTCTTCATAGTGGGCGGGGAAGATCTCGATGGTGTCGCCGCGGCGGCGGAACGTGCCGCGCTCGAACGCCTGATCGTTGCGCTTGTACTGCTGGGCCACCAGGTCGGCCATCAGCTTGCGCTCGTCGATCTTCGTGCCCGGCGCAATGGTGATGGTCATGGCCGAATAGGTCTCGACCGAGCCGATGCCATAGATGCAGGAGACGGAGGCGACGACGATCACATCGTCCCGCTCCAGGATCGCCCGGGTGGCCGAGTGGCGCATGCGGTCGATCTGTTCGTTTATCGAGCTGTCCTTCTCGATGTAGGTGTCGGTGCGCGGCACATAGGCTTCCGGCTGGTAGTAGTCGTAGTAGGAGACGAAGAACTCCACCGCATTGTCCGGAAAGAACGCCTTGAATTCCGAATAGAGCTGGGCCGCCAGCGTCTTGTTCGGCGCCAGGATCAGCGCCGGCCGCTGGGTCGCGGCGATGACGGAGGCCATGGTGAAAGTCTTCCCCGACCCGGTGACCCCCAGCAGCACCTGGTCATGCTCTTTCGCATTGGCCCCCGCCACCAGATCGGCGATCGCCGTAGGCTGATCCCCCGCCGGCTCATAATCCGCCACCAGCCGGAACGCCCGCCCCCCCTCCGACTTCGCCGGCCGGGCAGGGCGGTGAGGCGTCCAGGCAACCGCCATGGCGTCGTCATAGACGAATTGCGCCGACATATCGGAAACCCCCGGACTTGTTCCGGGGGCGGGAGGAGTCGCGGGAGAACGAGGCATGAACAAATTGTAGGGGGCCGCGGAGAGACAAGCAAGAAAGTAAGAAAAACACCAAGGCACAAAGGAAGATCAAGGCGCAAAGGTCTGGCCGCCCCTGAGGGGTTGGTGAAACTCGCTTTCTTGCGGCGGCTACGCCGCCATCAATCTCTATCGATCAGCCGCACCTCAACGGGCGACGGTAGTAGACTCCTTCGTGTCTTGAACTTCCTTCGTGCCTTTGTGGTTTTCTTACTTTCTTGCGGCTGGCGCCGCGCCACAAACCTATCCAAGCGCCCGCCAGGCCACATAGCCCGCCACCGCCAGCACCATCACCGCGAACAGCCGCCGCATCAGCACCGCATGCGCCGCCAGGGCCTTCGCCACCGGCGCCCCGGCCACCGCGCCCACCGCCCCGCCCACAACCATCGCCCCGAACAGCGGCCAGGAGACCAGACCCGAACTCGCATAGCTCACGCTCGTCGCCCCGCCGAACAGGGTCACCGACAGCAGCGACGAAGCCGCCGCGTTGGCCAGCGTCATCCCCGTCGCCGCCATCAGCCCCGGCGCGATCAGAAACCCGCCGCCGATACCGAAGAACCCGGCCGCCAAACCCGTACCGAACCCCACCGGCGTCAGCTTGGCGATCAGGGCCGGGGTGATGTGCACGCCCGGGTCGCCCTCGCTCTTGCGCGGCAGCAGCATGGAAACCGCCACCGCCGCCATGGCGATCGCGAACCAGAACAGCAGCCGTTGCCCGTCGACCAGCTTGGCGAAATGGGCGCCGATCAGGGCGCCGGAAAGGCCCGCCACGGCGAACACCGTGGCGCACGGCCACTTGACCTTGCCGGCCCGCGCCTGGACCGCCAGGCCCGTCGCCGCATTGACCGCCACGGCCGCGGCCGAGGTGCCGATGGCGATGTGCGGGTCGGTGACGCCGACGATGTAGAGCAACAGAGGCGTGGCCAGCACCGATCCGCCGCCGCCGAACACCGAAAGCAACAGCCCGATCACGGCCCCGCCCACGGCGGCGAGCAGCAACTGGATCAGGTCGGGGCTCACGCCGCCGCCCGGTTCCAGGGCGCGCGCGACAGCATGTTGGCCATCATGCAGCTGCCGGAAAGGCCCGACCACAACAGCCCCGCGCCAACCGCCGCCGACAGGGCATGGAAGGCGGGATGAACCAGCAGGCCCATGACCTCTCCGCTCAGGACCAGCGCCCCGGCGGTGATCTGCACCTGGCGCATGATCGGCATGGGCGCGGCCTCATTGACCTCCAGCGGCAGGCCGGCGGCGGACCAGCCGGCCAGGCCGCCCTGCAGCACAAAGGCCGGGCCCTCGACGGCGTCGGCCAGGCGCTGGCAGTTGGCGTTCGTGCGCATGCCCGAGCCGCAGGTGAACACCACGTCCTTGCCGGCGCTCAGCTTCAGGTGCGCGCCTTCCAGCTGCGACAGCGGCCGGGAGATCGATCCGGCGATGTGGCTGCGGGCGAATTCGTCGGCCTCGCGGATGTCGACGATGATCGAGGCGCCGGTCTTCAGGCTGGTCCCGACGGCGCGGGGGGGAAGTTCGGTCAGGGTGCTGGTCACTGGGGCTTACGCTTTCGGTTGGGGACAATAGATCTCGGCCAGGGTGGCGATCAGTTTGACGGCGGCCGGGTGGGCGATGCGGTACCAGATGGTCTGGCCCTCGCGGCGGGTGGCGACGACGCCTTCCTCGCGCAGCACGGCCAGGTGCTGCGACAGGGCCGATTGCGACAGGCCGACGCGCGGGGCGAGCGCGCCCACCGACATCTCGCTGCCGTCCAGCTGGCAAAGGATCATCAGTCGCCGTTCGCTGGCCAGCGCGCGGAGCAGCGCCGCGGCCTTGCCGGCGCTGGCCTGAAAGTCGGAAAGGTTGATTTCGGTCAAGGCGGTCATGACGGCAATATATAGTCTATTGCTAAATTAGCAAGTCCTAATATATAGGGGACGCATTCACAAAGGCTCCTCTCATGACCCCCGACATCCACGCCTTCTACGATCCGACCACCCACACCATCACCTACCTGGTCGCCGATCCGGACACGAAGCGGGCGGCCATCATCGACCCTGTGCTGGACTACGATCCCAAAACCGCCCGGATCAGCACCCACTCGGTCGACAGCGTCCTGGCGCTCGCCGCCGTGCACGGCCTGACCATCGGCTATGTGCTGGAAACCCACGCCCACGCCGACCACCTGACCGCCGCCCACCACATCCGCGAGGCCACCGGCGCCACGATCGTCATCGGCAAGCACATCGGCGAGGTGCAGAAAATCTTCGGCCCGCTGTTCAATCCCGGCGGCGATGAGCCCGGCCCCGGCGTCTTCGACCACCTGGTCGAGGACGGCGACCAGCTGACGCTCGGCAAGCTGGCTATCCAGGTGATCCACACCCCCGGCCACACGGCCGCCGACGTCACCTATCTGATCGAGGACGCGGCCTTCGTCGGCGACACCCTGTTCATGCCGGACTACGGCACGGCCCGCACCGATTTCCCGGGCGGCGATGCGAAGACCCTGTTCCGCTCGATCCGCAGGATCCTCGACCTGCCGCCGGAAACGCGCCTGTTCACCGGCCACGATTACCGGCCCGACGGCGGCCGCACCGAGCCGGCCTGGGAATCCACCGTCGCCGAACAGCGGGTGAAAAACATCCACATCCACCACGGCGTCCACGAAGCCGAGTTCGTCGCCATGCGCCAAGCCCGCGACGCCAGCCTGGAGCCGCCCGTGCTGATCCTGCCCTCCCTGCAGGTCAACATCCGGGCCGGCCAACTCCCCCCCGCCGCCGCCAACGGCAAAATCTACCTGCAACTGCCGGTCAATGTGCTGGGGGCGTAGGGGGTTCAGGCAAGCGCAGCCCCCGCGCCTTCGGCGCGGCTCCAATAAAACCACAAAGGCACAAAGGACGATGAAGTCTCACTAAGACTGCGGGGCCGAAACCCATTGTGAATCTTGAACTTCCTTTGTGCCTTTGTGGTTTTATTTCTTGCGGCTGGCGCCGCATCACCGTTAGCTCCTGGATATGAACCGGGGCCTCTCCCGCCGCACCCTCCTCATCGCCGCCCTCGCGGCCGCATCCACGCGCGCCTTCGCGCAAGGCAGCCCCTCCTTTTCCCTGCCCATCGATTCCGATGAGCTCTCGCTGATCTCCACCGCCCGCATCAACGGCGAGTCCGTATTCGTGATGATCGACAACGGCGCGGCCTACACCATGGCCGATGCGGCGTTCGGCGGGCGGATCCCCAGCGCCATGAGCCCGCGCGTGCTCGCGCCCACCCTGCCGGCCATCGAACTGGGCGGGCTGATGCGCCTGCAGCCGCGGGCCCTGATCGATCTTTCCTCCGTCAGCATCGGCAACGAGCGCCCGGTCGCCGCGCTCATCGGCATGGACCTCTTCCAGGCCGGAACCGTCGACCTCGATTTTGTCGCCAAAACCCTCACCTTGCGCAGCGCCGGCCTTAGCCCCCCCGAAGGCGCCCGCGCCGTCGACCTTCGCCCCGACCCGGGCCTGAAACACGCCGTCGAGCTTTCCATCGAGGGCGGCCCGCCGTTCCAGGCCTGGCTTGACCTCGGCAGCGCCCACGCCTTGCTGCTGAAACCCGCCCTGGCCGACAAGCTGGGACTGAACGACGCCCGCACGCCGTCGACGCGCCTGGCCACCGGCGCCACCAGCGACGGGCGCCGCGCCGACTTCACCCACCGCACCGGCAGCGTCAGGCAGTTGCGCTTCGCGGGGCGGGACATTCCGGACGTGCCGTTCGAGGTCGGCGACTTCGCCTCGGCCACCGCTGATGCTCTGCTCGGCCTGCCGGTGCTCAGGAAATTCGGCCTGCGCTTTGATCTGGCCAGCGACCAGCTGTGGGCGAGCGACACGCCCAGGTTCGCCGAGCCCTTCGTCCGCGACCTCATCGGTCTGCAGGCCGGGCCCACCCGCCGGGGCCTGACCGTCATCCACGCCGCCAAGGCCAGCCCCGCCGCCGCCGCCGGCTTCACGGCCGGCGAGACCATCGCCACCATCAACGGCGACCCCGCGTCCCTGAAAGGCCTCCGGATCCAGGAACCCGGCCGATACGTCGATTTCACCCTCATCGACGGCGCCAAACGCAACCTGACCACCGCCCGGTTTGACTAGTTTCCTTGGGATTTCGAATTCATGGCGCGCCTCAGCGCGCAGAGAAGATTCAACGCAAAGGCTCAAAGGCTCAAAGGCGCAAAGATCTTCGAGTCTTAGAGTCTTTGAGTCTTTGCGTAATTGCTCTTTTGCCGCTCCGCGGCCAGGCTCAGCAGTTCGGGATCCATGCCCCTCGATGACTTCGATGCCCTCCCGCCGAACCCTCCTCGCCGCCCTGGCAGCCTCCGGCATCGCCCCCCGCGCGCTCGCCCAGCCGCGCTCCCTCGTCATCCCCATCGCCTCGGATTTCGGCCACCTGATGATCAAGGCCCACATCGACGGCCGGGAAATCTGGGCGGGGCTGGACAACGGCGCGGAGACCACCATGGTCGACAAGGCCTACTCGAGGTCCGACCGCGACGAACTCGGCCGCGTGCGCATCCCGCTCAACGTCTCGTCAGGCCCGCCCGCGCCGCTGACCTTTGTCGAACTCGGCCAGGGCGTGAACATCCTGGCCGTCGGGGTAGGGGACCTGGCCGGCCCGTCGATCACCGACGAGGTTCCCATCGGCGCCGTCATCGGCATGGAGCTGTTCGAGCGCTACCGCGTCGACATCGACTTTGGGGCCCGCACCGTCACCGTGAATCCCCCAGCCGCCGCTCTACCCCCGGCCACGCGGTCCGTGCCGCTCGCCCCCTCCAGCCACAAGAAGCACCTGGTCGAGATCGCCGTGGAGGGCGGCGCCCCCTTCAAGGCCGTGCTCGACCTCGGCTGTTCGCGGCCGATCCTGATGCACACCACTCTCGCCCAGCGCCTGGTCCTGACCGCCGGGCGCCTGCCCTCGACCAACCTCGCCCACGGCGTCAACGGCAATGACCGCATCGATTTCACCAGCCGCACCGGCAGCCTGAAGAGTCTCGCCTTCGCCGGCCGCACCTTCACCGATGTGCCGGTCGAGGTGGGCGATCTGTCCTACACCGGCATCGAGGCCGAAGCCCTCCTCGGCGTCACCCTGCTCCGCCGTTTCGACCTCGCCTTCAACCTGGCGGCGGGCCAGTTCTGGGTGCGCGACACCCCGCGCCTTGCCGACCCCTTCGGCCGCCGCCTCATCGGCCTGCAGGTCGAGCCGGTAGGCGCAACCTTGCGCGTCTCCCACGTGGCGCTCGCCAGCCCGGCCCTGGCGTCGGGTTTCAAAACCGGAGACGTCCTCACCGCCATAGACGGCGCCCCACCCAAACCCGCCATGCTGAGAGAAGTACAGCCGGGCCAGGTGCTCAGGATCACCCTCGCCGGCGGAACAGTCCGGTCAGTGACGGCGGCGCGGTTCGATTGACTGTGGCTGGGCCTCCGCGTCCACCGCGCGCGCCAGCGCGCAGAGCAATCAAAACGCAAAGACTCGAAGGCTCAAAGGCGCAAAGTCCTTCGAGTCTTTGAGTCTTTGAGCCTTTGCGTAATAGTTCTTTTGCCGCTGCGCGGCCAGGCTCAGGCGTCCGCTGTCCATGCACCCAAGGCGCATGTCCCCGCCGCCTTAATTCGCCAGCGTATTCACCCGCCCCGACGGCCGGGCCGGCGCGCCGCCCGACGTTCGGGGATCGAAGACGGCGATGTCGTCGGGGACCGGATCTCCGCTGCCCATCGAGCCCCTGATCTTGTACGGCGTCTCGGGATTGTACATGCACACCGGGTCCATCTGCGGCGGATCGAGGTGCGTCGGCGCCCGCAGTTCGGCGAAGGTCACCGTCACCCGCGCCGCATGCGGCGGCTTGGGGCTGAGCGAATAGGTGAAGGCCTTGCTCTGGCCCGGTTCGATCCGCCCGCCCGCCTGACCGCGCTCGGACACCAGCGGATAGCCGGCCTGGTCCACCGCCGTGAACGACAGCGGCGGGATGGCGATGCGCTTTTGGTGGGTGTTGACGATGGCGCCGGTGACAAACAGATAGGGCTCGCCCTTGGAATTATTGCGCTCGACCGCCTGCACATGCTCGAGCTTCAGGTCCTCGAACTCCTTGGGGATCAGGCTGTACTTGCGGCCGGCGCGTTCGGCGGCGTTGGCCTGCACGATGCCGACAAAATCCAGCGGGTGGGCGCGCTGTTTGACCGCTTCCTGGATGTCGATGGCCTCGGCCTTGGCCTCCTCGAAATCCATCTCGGCCTTGGTCATCTGGATGACGGCGTCCTGGCGGGCCAGCTCCAGCTTTTCAAAATCGGCCTGGGTGATCTTGCCTTCGAGCATGTCGATGCGGCCCTTGCCCAGCGCCAGGGTGGCCGCTTCCGCTACCCGCGCCCAGTTCGACATCTGGGCCGCCGCCGCCGCGCCGTCGTCATAGCCGCGCATGCGCCCCTCGGTGGGGCCCTTGCCATAGACGCGCAGGTAGCACTCGAAAATCACCTGGCGGCCGTCCTCGAAGTCGCCGCGGCTGCCGCGCGCGGTGTAGCCCTTGTCGTGCAGCTCCTGGGGGGTGAACAACGGCGCGCCTTCGCCGACCTTGGGAATCTCGGCGGCGCTGACCGTCAGGGTCTCGAGCAAGGTGACGGGATCGTCTTCCGGCGCCTTGGTGACCGGCGCCGAGCCTTGCTGGGCGGCGACCGCGCCGGCCAGGACAAGGCACAGGGCGACTGACGTCAGCAGCGTTCCACGGCGTTTTTGCCTGTGTGCGGCCATACTGACGATCCCCCGATACAGCCCCGCCGCAAGTAAGCTGGCTCGACGATTATGGCTGTTGATGTAGCAGCAATAGGGCCCGTACTTTTCAACTTTGTTGCCGCGTGCGGCCATGGATTGCCGAATTCGCGGGCAGGGGCGCCCCTTCCGGCGCCCGAAAGCGCGGCTGAACGGCGCACAACGGCCCCGGTCATGGATGGTTAATAACCGAAGGCGCAGCCTCGTGGTCGGTTCGAAGGGACCCAAATTGAGTCGTTCTTGAAGGAGGCTCGTATGTCTATCCGCGACGTCGACGTCATTGACTACGTCTACCTGGAAGAGGGCGGCACACCGGTCCTGGTCGTCTCCGATCCGCTCACCTGGAAGCCCCCCGAGGATGAGGACCACCTCGAACTGCTCCGCGAGAAGCTCAACAGCCAGATCGCCTTCGTCGAAAACGGTCAGCTCTGCTCGATCTACCCGCCCTACAGCGGCGGCATCGTGCGGGTAGAAGTCGTCGCGAGGCACGCCCTCAACGAAGCCGCGAAAGAGTTCTACGTCATCGCCGAAAAGGTCATGCGCAAGTCAAAGATCGACCTGCAATTCCGCCTCTGCGACGCCTAGGCTGGCCTCCTGCGCGCCTCTGGCGCGCCTTTGAATAAGTACACGGAGGTCACGGAGGAGACACGGAGATCACAGAGGAAGATTGAGCGCGCGAAACCTCCGTGCCCTCTGTGTCTCCTCCGTGACCTCCGTGTACTTATTATTCTTGCTCGCCTGCGCGCGCTAACACCCCGGCGCTTTCGTCGGCGGCCTCTTGGCCAGCACCGGTTTGATCGCCGCGGTCCAGATCTTGTAGCCGTCCGGATTGAGGTGCAGCTGGTCGGCCACGAACACGTCCTTTGGCCGGCCGTTCTCCATAAGCGGCGTCACCACATCGATATAGACCACGTCCCGCCGCGCATCGGCGATGGCCTTCAGCTTGCCATTCGCCTCGGCCTGGGTGGCTAGCTGGGCCTCCCGCGACCGCGAGGGCTTGATCGCGATGATGTAGACCGGCGTCGTCCCCAGCGCCCGGTCCTTCAGCGCCAGAAACGTGTTGAACTCAGCCACCACCGAATCCGGGCTGCGGCCGGCGTTGATGTCGTTGTCGCCCTCGTACCAGACGATCTGCCGCGGCCGGTAGGGCGCGACGATGCTGCCGAAATAGAAATTGGCGTCCGGCGCCGATGAGCCGCCGAACCCCCGGTTGATGCTCTTCATCGGCGCCAGGTCCGCCGCCGACGTCGTCCACCGCGCGATCGAAGACGACCCCACCAGCAGGATCTGGCAAGGCTCCGGAAAATTTGCCCGGTCCGCCTGGCGGAACGCCTCGATATTCGCGGCAAACGGCGCGGCGGGCGCGGCCGGGGCTGCAGCGCCTCTGCCAGCCCCACCTCTCGCCGGAGCAGCGGGCGCCGGCTGCTGGGCAAACGAAGGCAAGGCGCCGGCCAACATGGCGGCGGTAATCGCAAGTGCGATGGTGTGTTTCATGGAACTCTCCCCAGAGCTGTTGGAAGAGGTCTACCCCAAACCGTCATCCCCAGCGACCGTCTTGCGCGCCTCTGGCGCGCCTTTGAAATAAGTACACGGAGGACACGGAGGAGACACGGAGATCACAGAGGAAGATCGAGCGCGCGAAACCTCCGTGTCCTCTGTGTCTCCTCCGTGTCCTCCGTGAATTTATTTTTCTTGCGCGCTTGCGCGCGCCAGCATCCTGGCGACCTACCTCTGGCTCGCCGCCGCCACCGGGTGCCCCGTCAGCCACCCGCTGATCGCGTGGTTCGAAAGCTCCGGCGCTTCCTGTTCGATCCAGTGGCCGACGCCCGGCAGCCACATCACCGTGACGTCCTTGTTTGAGCGCAGGAAGCTGTTGTTGTGGCCCTGGGGCAGGAGCGCTGAGTCATTCACCCCCGACAGGATCAGGATCGGCACATTCAGCTTGGGCAATTCGGCGATCGGCGTGCCGGGGGGCAGGATCGCCGGATAGTTGGCGCGGTAATAGTTCATCATCCCGGCAAAGCTCGAGCGCCCGAACGCTTCCAGGTACTTCGGCTTGGCCTCCGGATCACGCACCCAGCCGGCGGTGCTCGCCGCGGTCATCGAATTCTCCGAGCCTTCCTTCTGGAAGTTGCGGGCATAGTTGGAGTTCTTCTGCTGGGCCGGATCGTCGCGCAGGGTGACGGCCATATTGGTCGGGTGCGGCACCGACAGGATGATCAGCCGGTCGACCGTCTCGGGCTTTGACAAGGCCACGTTCCAGGAAATCGCCGCCCCCCAGTCGTGGCCCACCACCGTCGCCTTCTTGCGGCCCTCGGCGGCGATCACCGCCTCCACATCGCCGACCAGCAGCGGCATGGCGTAGTTGGCCACGCCGACCGGCTTGTCCGAAAGGTTGTAGCCGCGCGTGTCCAGCGCCACGACGCGGTAGTTGGGCGCCAGTTCGGCCATCAGCCAGCGCCAGCTGTACCAGTAGTCCGGATAGCCGTGGATCATCACCACCAGCGGCTTGGACGCGGCGCCCGCCGAAACATAGTGGATCTTCACACCGCCGTTGGTGGCGTAGTGGTCCTCGAACTTCGGCAGCTTGATCTTCGGCGCGACATAGGGCGCCGGCGGGGTTCCGGCCCTGGCCGGGGCGGCCGCGGGTGCCTGCGCGGCGTTCTGCGCGAGAGCCGCGCCGCCTAGAAGAAGGACGGCGCAGGCGGCGGCGACGACATGGCGGGTTTGCATGAGGTATTCTCCAGTTGGGCGTCCAGCCAGTCACGGATGGCGCGGTTAGCTTGCCCGGCCACATCCTGTTGGATGAAGTGGCCGCTGTTGGGGTAGAAAACGAGGGTGACGTCCTGCTCGGCGTGGTTCCAGACGCCGGCGTGGCCGTTGGCGTGCAGGGCCTTGTCCTGCATGCCGTGCAAAACCAGCAGCGGCGACTTGATCTTCGGCAGCTGAGGCGGCGCGGCGGGCGGGGCTGAGTCAGCCGTGACGCGCGGATAGTTGGCGCGATAGAAATTCATCATCGCCGCGAAGTCGCTCCGTCCGAAAGCGGCGGCGTACCGGGGTTTGGCGTCCTTGTCGGTGACCCAGAATGTCAGCGCCTCGATGGTCAGCAGGTCTTCCGAGCCATCTTTCTGGAAGTTGCGGGCGTACTGGCTGTTGGCCTGCTGCTCGGGGTTGGTCATCAGCTCGCGCATCATGCCCAGCGGGTGCGGCACCGAGAGAATGACCAGCAGGTCGACCAGGTCAGGCCGCCTGAAAGCGACATTCCAGCTGATCGCCGCGCCCCAGTCGTGGCCGATAATGATCGCGCTCTTGCGGCCCTCGGCCTTGATCACCGCCGCGACGTCGTCGACCAGGTGGGCGTGGTGATAGTTCTCGACGCCCTTGGGCTGGCTTGAGAGGTTGTAGCCGCGCAGGTCCATGGCGCAGCAGCGGTACTTGTCCTCCAGCGCCCCCATCAGATCGCGCCAGGTGTACCAGTAGTCCGGAAAGCCATGCAGCATAACGACCAGCGGCCCATCCTTGGGCCCGGTCGCCGCATAGTGGATGCGCACATCGCCGTTGTCGGCAAAGCGGCTTTCGAAGGTGGTGTCTTCCAGCATCGTCATGGCTCGTCCTTGAACACCGTTCACATCATTCCTACCGACAAGCGAGGCCCTGTCACGCTCTAATCCCCGAAGAACATCCGCCACATCAGCCGGCCGGGGAGGAAGGTGAAGGCGCCGGCGATCACCATAGCGCCGACATAGAGGTTGATCATCTGCAGTTTGTGCGACTTCACCTTGTGACGCCGGGCCGCCATCACGGCGAAGGGCGCGCCGACCAGGGTGAAACCCGACAGGATGTGGATGAACCACCAGCGTCCGGGCGTGATCTCGGTGATAAACAGTGACGAGAAGGCCACGATCATGATCGTCGACACCCACACCCAGCCGGCGATGCGGTGAAAGGTTTTGCCCTTGCGGCTGTTGAGCAAGACCGCGCCCAGCCCGAAGGTGAACACCGCGAAGGCCAGGTGGATCTTGATGGCGAGCGACTGCTGCGCGATCAGCCCGAAGTTGGGCCGCATCAGCGCGATGGCGGCCACGGCGATCACCCCGAGCACACTCGGAATGACCCAGGGTTTGACCCAGGCGGGAAGGGGAGTGACTTTGAGCAGGGCTTGATCGGTCACGACTTGCCTCCATCAGCGAATATCGTCATACTGACTAGTACGTACTCACTAGTATGTAAATGTCAATCCGTCCAGACCCACCAAAAACGTCTATAAAAACGCATGAAACCCGTCAGTCCCCGCCGAGCCGCCACCCGCGCCCGCCTCATCGAGGCGGCCGCCGCCGCTGTCGTGGAGAAGGGGTTTCGGGACACCACTTTGGATGCAATCGCCGCCCGCGCCGGCATGACCAAGGGCGCGATCTACGACAACTTCGCCTCGAAAGAGGACCTCTTCGTCGCGGTGATGAGCTGCAATCCCGGCCGCCTGCCGTTGCCGGACAGCCCCCAGGGCTCCACCGCTGAAAAGCTCGCCGCCATGGCCGCCGCCGTCACCTCCGACAATGAAGCCGACCGCCTGCAAATCCCCCTGCGCGCCGAATTCCTGCTCTATTCACTCGCCCACCCAGAGATGCGCGAGACCATGCACCAATGGCTGCAGCAGGGTTTTTCCGCCGAGGAGGAGCAAATCAGAGCCGCATTCGCACCCGGCGAGCTGCCAATGTCGCCGGAAGCCTTCGTCGTGATGATGCAGGCCATGATCCCCGGCCTGATGTACCTGCGCAGCCAGGCGCCCGACCTGGTGAACGAAAAGGTCGTCGCCGAAATCTTCGCGGCGTTGGCCAAAAGTGGGGACACTCACTACTTTTGACACCGCAAAAGTATTGAGTGTCCCCACTTTCAACCGGAACCTTGGGCGTGGCGAGGGGTTTCCGAAGATGCTCACCCCGCAGGAATGCCAGAAAACCGCCGATGATCTTGAGCGGGCCGCCAGGCGCATGACGCTCAAGGCCCATCATGACGCCTATATGGTCGTCGCCACCGAATGGCGCAGCCTGGCGCAGGCGGTTGAGTCGGGGCCTGCGGCGCCCACACGGGCATCCATGGAAGCCCGGGAACAGCACCTCGCCGACCTTCGCGCCTCCGCCAACACGGCGCTCGATTCCCCCCTGCGCCGGTCAATCCTCCACGCCGCCGAAGGCTGGGCGAAGTTTCCCGCGGCCGAACCTGAGCCCATTCCACCCGCCTGAGGCAGAGCGTTGAAACCTCCATCAACAACCCTTGAGCAAACGCCAGCATAAAGGCCCGGATCCGGTCAGGTGATTCGCCGAAAGCTTAACGAGGACGGTGGTATTCAGCGTCTGCACTGAATCTCCATCAAAAATAACCCCCAAGAATCAATCGGATAAGTTCAAAAATGCTGCAATGCAGCAAGAACTTGAGTTAAGGCCCCATTTGGGCCATAAAGAGCCCTACAACACACCCTTCCTGGCCACATCGTGAACCGGCCGGGGGAGCAAGTTCGAGACGCGCGATGCTCTCGAAGGCGCTGAAAATCGGGGGGCCTCCCGCCCTCGTCGAACAGGACACGAATGCATTGTCGTTGAGGATCAGAGCCCGTGCGCGGCTGCGCGCGCTGCTATCCGTCTTGCCCCTCGGGGCGAGCGCGGGCGCGGTGTTGGGCGTTGCTCTCGGCGGCGCATTCCTCGCCGGCGGCATGGCCAAGGACGCGGTCGTCCATAGCCAGGTCAGCAAGATCGCCGCCGATCTCAACGACGGCCTGTCCGAGCGCTCGCTCGAAACCATGATCCGCAACGATCCGTCGGCCCTGTCGCTGGCCCTGCGCTATGACCGGGCCGCGCCGTCGACCGGCACCCGCCAGGAAGCCCAGCTGGCTGTGGCCCTCGACACCATCGCCCAGCAACGCAACCTGCGCCGCGCCGCCGTGCTCATCCGCCCGGCTGCCGCCCAGCCGTGGAACGCCAGCCCGCTCGATCAGGCCCGCCAGCTCGATTGCCTGGCCGAGGCCGTCTATTACGAAGCTCGCGGCGAGACCCCGGGCGGCCAGGCGGCCGTGGCCCAGGTTGTGCTGAACCGCGTTCGCCATCCCGCCTTCCCGAAATCGGTCTGCGCCGTCATCTATCAGGGCGCGGCCTCGCACCGCTGCCAGTTCAGCTTCGCCTGCAACGGCGCCACCCGCGCGAGCCGTGAAGACGGCGCCTGGACCCGCGCCCGCCGCGTGGCCGAACGCGCGCTCGGCGGCTATGTGATGGCCGATGTCGGCGTCGCCACCCACTTCCACCTGACCAGCGTCGGTCCGGGCTGGAAAAACATGGTCAGGACCGCCCAGATCGGCTCTCACCTGTTCTATCGTTTCGGCGGCAAGGCCGGCGCGCCCGGCGCCTTCACCGGCGTGCCCACCGAAGAGCCCGAAGCCCTGCTGGCGCTGATCGAATCCATGCCCGCTGACGGTGGAGTTGTGGTGGACATACCTGCGCCCGCGGCGGCGGCCCCGAAGGCCGCACCGCTGACCAAGGCCGCTCCCACGCCCATCTCCCAGGCCGCGCCGACCACGCCGAGCGCGTAAGGCCTACGCTGCTTTCGCCGTTCGCCTCAGGGCCTGCGGCGGTTGCCCGAACGCCCGGATGAACGCCCGGCGCATGCGCTCAGGGTCCTGAAAGCCTGTCAGCAAGGCGACCTGGTCAATGGACTCCGCGGTTGATTCCACCCGGTTGCGCGCCGCTTCCAGCCGCAGCTGTTCAATCGCCTTGGCCGGTGTGATCCCGGTTTCGGCCCGAAAGGCCCGGGCGAAGTTGCGCGGGCTCATCCCCGTCTGATCGGCCAGCCGTTCAACCCCCAGCGGTTCGGCCAGCCGCTCGCGCACCCAGTCGAGCAGGGACGCGAACCGGCCGTCGGGCCGTTCGATATCGAGAAGCGCCGAGAACTGTGACTGGCCGCCCGGCCGCCGATGATAGACCACCAGCTCCTGGGCGGTCGCGCGGGCGACGGCCTCGCCCAGGTCGTCAGCGATCAGCGCGAGCGCCAGGTCGATCCCCGCCGTGATCCCGGCCGAGGTCCAGAACTTGCCGTCGCGGATCCAGATGCGGTCGGGTTCCAGCTTAACCTTTGGAAATATCTTCGGAAAATGCCGGGTCCGGCCCCAGTGTGTGGTCGCCCGCCGGCCGTCCAGCAGGCCCGCCGCGGCCAGCACATAGGCGCCCGAACAGACGCTGCAAACCCGCCGCGCCGTCCTGGCGACTTCACGGACAAAGGTCCGGGTTTCCCGGCAGAGGGCGGCGCCCTTCGTTCCCTGGCCGCCAGAGACGATCAGGGTGTCGATCTCGCCCGGGTCGCCCAGGCCCTCGGCCACCATGACCGCCCCGGACGATGAGACCACCAGGCCCGGCTCGCGGGCGATGATCTTCAGACGGTAGGGTGGCGGCGTCACCTCACGGGCCGGCATCTCAAACGCGCCGATGGGCCCGGCCACATCCAGCAGCTGAAAATCCGGATAGATCAGAACGGCGATGGTCTTCATGGCAGAAAAAGAGGGAACAATGTCATTTACGCCAAGCCATAGACTCGCGACAAAGCGGCGTCAAACCTGAAAGAAAACTCATGAATCCAAGTTCGCCCTTCCACATAGTTTTCGCCATCTATCCGGGCATGACTCACCTGGACTTCACCGGCCCGCACCAGTTCCTGAGCCGCGCGCCCAATTCGAAGGTGACCGTGGCGAGCGCTAAAGGCGGCGACGTCGCCGCCGATGGCCTGACCTTCGCCGGAACCATCCGGCTGGCCGATATCGAATCCTGTGATCTCATCTGCGTCCCCGGCGGCGTCGTCGCCACCCAGGTCGCCCAGGACCTCGAATTCATCGAACCCTTGCGCCGCCTGGCGCTCGGCGCGCGCTACATAACCTCGGTCTGCACCGGATCGCTGATCCTCGGCGCGGCGGGGCTGCTGCAGGGCAAGCGCGCGGCCTGCCATTGGGCCTGGCGCGACCTGCTCCCACTGTTCGGGGCCATCGTCGACGAGGGCCGGGTGGTCCGCGACGGCAACATCATCACCGGCGGCGGCGTCACCGCCGGCATCGACTTTGCCCTGGTGGTGCTGGAGGAAATCGCCGGGCGAGAGGTCGCCCAGACCATCCAGCTGGGTCTCGAATACGCGCCTTCGCCGCCATTCGAGGCCGGGCGTCCGGAACTGGCTCCGCCGGAGGTGCTCGAGCGCTACAACCGCGTGTTCTCGAAAATGGTCCCGGTTCGCCGCGCGGAGGCTGAGGTCGCGGCCCGGGCGCTAGCCGAATTGGCCTGATCGTGACAAGGTTCTCCCCAAGGCTTTTGGGGAGAACCACCATGAAAATCGCCGTTGTCGCATCGCTCGCGCTTACCGCCGCCCTGGCCGGCGCGGTCGCGCAAAGCCCGGCCCAGCCGCCGGCCGCGCCTGCCGCCTGCAATCCCGGCAATGCGGCCAAATTTGTCTGCGGCCTGCGCAATCCGGAGGACCTGGTTTCGGTTCCGGGCGCCGCCGACTGGATCATCGGCTCGGGCATGGCCGTGGCCAACCAGCCCGGCACGGGCGGCCTCGTGATGATCGACCGCAAGACCCACACCGCCGTGCGCCTGCCGGCGCCGTCCGGGCCGGCGCGCGCGCCTTTCGCGGCCAATTGCCCGACCCCGCCGAATGTCGCGACCTTCTCCGCGCACGGGCTGAACATCCGGCCCGCGGGGCGCGGAAAATCAACGCTTTACGTGGTCGGCCACGGTTCGCGCGAGGCCATCGAGGTGTTCGATGTGGTCAATACCAAAGGCGCGCCGGCGGTAACCTGGGCCGGCTGCGTCCCGGCGCCGGCCGGTGCTTTCATGAACTCGGTGGCGGTGCTGGCCAACGGCCGCATTGTGATGACCGACTTCTACCACTCGCCGACGACGATGCAGGACGCCCAGGCCGGGCGGAACACCGGCGCCATCTACGTCGCCCAGCCGGGCAAGGCTTTCGAAAAACTGCCCGGCACCGACCTTCCGGGCCCCAATGGCGTCGAAGTCTCGCCGGACGGCAAATATGTCTACGTCGCCGACTGGGGCCGCAGCGCGGTGAAGCGGTACGAACTGGCCGCTCCCCAGAAGGAACCCTGGTCCATGACGCTTACCTTCCGCGCCGACAACCTGCGCTGGGCGCCGGATGGTAAACTGCTGCTGGCCGGGCCCGGCGCCGATCCCAATTGCGCCACTGGCGGGCGCTGCCCGCAGATTCCCGTGGTCGGTGCGCTCGATACCGCCAAACTGACCCTGACCTACCTCAAGCGCGGTCCGGCCGAGCCCTCCATGGGCGGCGTCAGTTCAGCCCTGGTTGTCGGCGACGAACTATGGACCGCTTCCTACACCGGCGATCGGGTCAGCTATCAAACCCTTGCGAAATAAGGTTTTGCGCCCGCCTTCAGCCGTTCATATGTGAGCGCTTGGCCGTCGTATTCTGGCGGATATTGGCCTGCTCGCCTCGCTGTTCGGCATGATCGCCGGGTTGATCTGAGTTCAGCTGATCGGTGAGCTCCGGCTTGAGGTCGGGCCGCGCATCGCGCGAGGCGCGCTGTTCGGCGGGAATGGGCGGCAGCTTGCTCATGTTTCGTTTCCTTCTGTGCGTTAAGCAAACGTCGCGGCTCGCTTGCTTGTTCCTGGGCCAAGTCTTGCATTCGCCTGATCCGGAATACCCAAACTGAGCCGTTAATGACGAAACTCTCCCCAATTGGCGCAAATTCCGGCCGCGGCGGCACACTTGACGTGCTGCGCTTCGCCGCGGCGTTCTTTGTTGTGCTGTTTCACTATGGCGGCGAGGCGCCGGTAGCACTGGACTCGATCCACCCGGTGTTTTTCCGCGGCTATCTGGCCACCGATTTCTTTCTGATGCTGTCCGGCTATGTGCTTGGTCGCGCCTACGGTCGTTCGATCGAAGAAGGTCGCGTCGGGCCGCTCGAGTTTCTGTCGCGTCGGATCGCCCGAATCTGGCCCGCGCACCTGATCGTGCTGGCGCTGATGGTGCTGTGCGTGGCTTTGACGCACCTGGCGGACTTCGACCCTCACCACGCACACCGGTTTGATTGGGCAGACCTGCCGCCGCAGGCCTTTCTGGTTCAGGCCTGGGGCGATGTGGGTGGCTGGGGCTGGAACCTGCCCACCTGGTCCCTCTCGGCCCTGATCGCCTGCTACGCTGTTTTCCCCGGCATCTGGAACGTCTTGAGCCGCGCGAAACTGCCGTTGATCATCCTGTCGGCCGTTGCGGCGGTCGGCCTTTCCGATCTGGCCGCCCATCTGGTCCTCGGACGCGGCCTGTTCGATCTGCCGTTCTATCTGGGCGTCGCCCGGGCTCTGCCGTTGTTCCTGACCGGCATGGTGCTGGCCAAGTGGGTTGAACGCGCGCCCCTGCCGCGCAATCTCGCCGTCTGGGGTGGTGTCGCCTCGGGCGTCCTGCTGGTGGCGCTTCAATTGATCGGCCGCTTCGATGCTCTGAGCGTTTCCCTGATCGCGGCGATCGTTCTTTGCGCCGGATCGGTCCCGGTGACGCGCCCCATTCCCATGGCCGAGGCCGCCGGCAAGCTGTCGTTCTCGCTGTTTATCACCCACCTGCTGGTTTCGACCGTTTGGTTCGGGGTTTTGCATGTCACCGGCGAAGCCGGGCTCAGCACGGCCGCCCGGTGGACCCTCTGGGCCGGAGCCCTGCCTGCGGCCCTGGTGGCGGCTTACGTGTTTGACCAGCTGGTCGACCAGCCTGTGCAGACCTGGATCGCGCCCTTGCTCAAGAAGGCGTTCAAGTCGCGTCGAGACCGATATCCAGCACCGGCGCCGAGTGTGTAAGGGCGCCGACCGAGATCACATCGACGCCGGTTTCGGCGATGGCCCTGACTGTCTGCAGCGAGACCCCGCCTGAAGCCTCCAGGACCACCTGACCGGCATTGCGCTTCACCGCCTCGGCCAAGTCCTCAAGGCTGAAATTGTCCAGCATGATGACGTCGGGCAGGCATTCCAGCGCCTCGTCGAACTGATCGAGCGTATCGACCTCGATCTCGACCTTCATCATGTGACCGACGTGGGCCCGGGCGCGCATCAGCGCCTCGGCCACGCCGCCGCAGGCGGCGATGTGGTTGTCCTTGATCAGGATGGCGTCATCCAGCCCAAAGCGATGATTGACCCCGCCGCCGCAGCGCACGGCGTATTTCTCCAGGGCCCGAAGACCTGGCGTGGTCTTGCGGGTGTCGGTGATCCGCGCGCGGGTGTGCTTGATGGCGAAGACATAGGCCGATGTCAGGGTGGCGATGCCGCAGAGGCGCCCCAGAAGATTCAGCGCCGTCCGCTCGGCGGTCAACAGAGCGCCGGCGTTCGCTTCGACCCGGACCAGCACCGACCGTGGCGCGACGACGTCTCCGTCTTTGGCCTCGAGCGTGATCTTCGCGGTGGGATCCAGCGCCGTGATCGCCAGCCGAACACAGGCTAGGCCGGCGACAACACCGTGCTGACGGCTGACAAAGGCCGCGGACAGGTGCGCCTGCGGGTCGATACAGGCCGCGACAGTGACATCACCGGCGCGTCCGAGGTCCTCAGCCAGGGCCATGCGGACAACGGGCTCGATAAGGCTATCAGGCATTTCCAGGCTCATGCGGCGGCCTCGGCCTTGGGGTCGTTCAAATTGATCAGCGTCCGGTGCGGCGAGCCATCCATGGTTGGAAAGTCCGAGCGGTACTGACCGCCTCGGCTTTCGTGGCGGGCCAGTGAAGCTGTGGCGATCAACCGGGCGGTGACCAAGGGCAGGGCGCGGCCGTATTGCGCTTCCAGCGCGTCGATCTCGCCGATCAGGCGGGTCAGTCCCTCTGCGTCACGAATGACGCCGGCGTCGCGGCTCATCGCTTCGCGCAGGGTTGCAAGTGCTCGATCGGGTAACTCGGGCGGCGGCGCGACGGGCAGGGGAGGTGTGCCGGGGTCCTTGATTTCCCGGGCCGCTTCTCCGGCCAACTGGCCGCAGACGGCCGCTTCCAGTAGCGAATTCGACGCCAGGCGATTGGCGCCGTGCAGGCCGGTCGCGGCGCACTCGCCGGCCGCGAACAAGCCGGGGAGGGAGGTGCGCCCGTGGGTGTCGGCGGCGATCCCGCCCATGTGATAGTGCACTGCCGGGGCCACGGGGATCGGCGTTTTACGCGGATCGATGGCCGCGGCCATGCAGGCGGCGAACACCGCCGGAAACCGCTCGGGGAAGGCGGCGCCCACGGCTTCGCGGGCGTCCAGGAACGCGCCAAGCCCGTCGGCGCGCTGCCGGTGGATGGCCCGGGCCACAATGTCCCGCGCCGCCAGCTCGGCCCGGGCGTGATAGGCGGCCATGAACGGGTGGCCGTCCTTGTCGATCAGTCTGGCGCCCGCGCCGCGCAGGGTTTCGGTGGCGAGCGGGGCAGGATCGGCGCCGATGTCGATCGCCGTGGGGTGAAACTGAACAAATTCCGGGTCGGCAATGTCCGCGCCGGCCAGAGCCGCGGCGGCCAGACCCTCGCCGCGCAACTCTCGTGGATTGGTGGTGACGGCATAGAGCCCGCCCAACCCGCCGGTCGCCAGAATGGTGGCGGGAGCGACGAATTCCACCAGGCCAGAGGTGGTCTTGGCCAGCACCCCGCGCACCCGGCCGGACGCATCCTGCAACAGGGCCTTGAGCGAAACGCCGGTGCGGATCTCGATATTGGGATCGGCCATGGCGGCGGCGATCACCGCTTCCATGATGGCCCGCCCGGCGCCGTCACCCTTGACGCGCGCGACGCGCGGAAAGGCGTGGGCGGCTTCGAGATTGAGCGCAAAATGACCCTTGGCGTCCTTGTCGAAGGGCGCGCCCAGCTTGGCCAGCCGCTCGACCGCCGCGACCGCGCGACGGGTGATGTCATCGGCCACCGAGGCGTCGACGAGGCCTGCGCCCGCCGTGACCGTGTCGGCGGCATGGATGGAAGGGTGATCGCCCGGTCCCAGAGCCGCTGCGATGCCGCCCTGCGCCCAGGCCGAGCTTGAGCCTTTGAACAACGGCTGCGCGGCCAGCACCAGGGCCCTGGCCGGCGCGCAGGCCAAGGCCGCGGAAAGCCCCGCGAGCCCGGTGCCGACGATAAGGACACCGTCATGCTGGATGCGTGTCGGGCCCATGGTCAGTCCAGCAACTGCGGATTTTGGACTACATCCTGAACCAGCACACCGAACATGATCGCCACGCAGAGGATTCCGGTTAGGACGTAGAGTCCTAATGCGCCGGCCATCTGACCGCCGCTCAGCGGCGCACCTGGGACCTCGGCATTGCGGTTGCGGATGAGGCCGATAATTGAGAATCCGATGACGATGGCGATGATGTACATGCCGAGCAGAAGGCTCGCGACAATGCCAAGCAGCCCTAGCAGGCCCGCCACGGTCAGCTCGACCCAGGGGTGGATTTTCCTCAACACCGGACCGATCGCATTCGCGCCGTCGAGCGGGCGGGCCGGGAACAGGTTCAGCAGATTGATCGCCGCGATGAAAATCACGCCATCGCGCCAGGCGGGCGCGTTGGTCAGGCCGAACATCACAAAGAACGGGATCGTCGCCAGCAGCCCGAACGACGGGCCGGCCAGCGAGATCAATACCGACTTCATCTGGGTCGGTGAGGGCTTGGGCTGGGTGGCCAGGCCGCCGAAGAACGGCACCAGGTGGATGCGGCTCGGTCCCAGGCCAAAGGCGTTTATGGTCAGGGCGTGACCGAATTCATGGACAAGAATGCCGACAACACCGGCCAGGGCGAATTGCCAGGAGTTGTTCCAGCCAAGCCATACCGCGAGAATAACTGTGGAGATCAGGTTCCAGGCGAGGCTTTGTCCGGGGGTGTCTGACGGCGGTGGACCGGTCCGTTCACGCTTGAGCGGCCGGCCGGTCAGGGGATCGGTCACAGGAGTTCCACATCGACGTGGTGTCTCGCCTTGACGAGGTCGTAGCGGGCCGGCTTGGCCGGCGGCGGCAGGTCGATCATCCGCTGGACCGACAGGCGCGCGCGCTCGGCGATCGCCTCCGGCACCGTCACCTCGAACTGCTCGTTCAGCAGGGCGTCATGGATGTTTTGCAAGCTGATCCGCTTCATGTGCGGGCAGAGGTTGCACGGCCGCACGAATTCGGTCTCCGGCGCATCGGCCGCGACGTTGTCGGCCATGGAGCATTCGGTGATCAGCACCACGCGCTTGGGCTTGCGGCTCATCACATAGTTGGTCATCGCCGCGGTCGAACCGGCGAAATCCGCCGCCTCCAGCACCTCAGGCGGGCATTCGGGGTGGGCGAGGACCTCGGCGTCGGGCCAGGAGGCGCGAATTTCAGCGATATCGGCGGCGTCAAAGCGCTCATGCACCTCGCAGCGGCCTTTCCAGGTGAGGATCTTCACCGCCGTCTGGCGGGCGACGTTACGGGCCAGGAACTCATCGGGCAGCATGATCACCCGATCTACGCCCCAGGTCTTCGCCGCCCATTCCACCACCTGCACCGCATTGGCGCTGGTGCAGCAGACATCGCTCTCGGCCTTCACCTCGGCCGAGGTGTTGACATAGGTGACGACCGGCAGCCCCGGATGCCGCTCCCGGATCAGCCGCACGTCCGCGCCGGTGATCGAGGCGGCCAGCGAACAGCCGGCCCGAAGATCGGGGATCAGCACCGTCTTGTCGGGGCAGAGCACTTTCGAAGTCTCGGCCATGAAGTGCACGCCGGCCTGGACGATGATCCTTGCGTCCGTTCGCGCGGCCTCGCGCGCCAGGCCGAGAGAATCGCCCACGAAATCACCGACCCCGTGGAAGATTTCCGGGGTCATGTAGTTGTGGGCCAGGATGACCGCGTTTTTCTCGGCCTTGAGGCGATTGATGGCTTCGATCAGCGGCGCATGCGCGCGCCATTCCAGCGGCGTGACCTGGCGGCTCAGCTTTTGCCACACAGCGTCCAGCGGGCCTTCGAGCCCGGCGCCCTGCGCAAATCCGTCCGCCATACTTGCCCTCCATATGCTCAAAATGAGCATTTAGGGGTTTCAGAAAAACGCCGACCCCAAAACGGCGTCGGCGCCGCACTTATGCTGAAACTGAGCATAATATGGACTGTTATATAGCTCGTCGTGACAGAAAAATAAAGTCACCGCCTTTTCGGGTAGTGTCTCAGTGTGAATTCCGGCTTGCGGCGGTTTAGGTCATTCGAGACGAACGAGGCAGATAGCTGCTCCTGACTCTTGGGGGACGATCGGAATGTCCGGTTCCATGCGAGGGGCTTGGCCCAGGAAGACCACTTCATGCCTTTCGCTAGAAGCTCTAGTCGCGAATGCCATCGAGCAAGCCCAGCATCACCTTACAGTCAGACAGCATCCGCTAGACGAACCTCACCACGATAATGGCGTCTGGCATTCAACGCGAAGAGGAACGCGGGAGTGTACCGCAGCACAAGTTCACGTACGGCAATCGTCAGTTTTGATCGTGTGAACAGGAGCGACTTCAGGCGTCGGGCGTTGGCCTGATAGCCGGCTGCGAAAGGCAGAATTCGTCTTTCATATTCCTGAAGTGCAGCCCGGTCGTCATCGCAATTCCGGAGACATTTTGCGAGACAATAGGCACCCGCAGAGGCCAGCGCTGCACCGTTCCCCGAAAAAAACGTAGGACAGTACCCGGCGTCACCCACCAGTACGACCCGCCCTGAGACCGCGCGTGTGGGCGGTATCTGAACGATGCGATCATGGAAGACGTCGTCGCCGGGTTTGAGCGCCCCCAGAATGCGCCTCACAGAAGTTGGCGCGTCGGCGAAAGTATCGTCGAGGTATGACGCCCAAACTTGAGGTGAGTCTTCCGTAGGCGTGGGACCGTAGCCGTCGTCCTGATAGAGAACGACGGCCACCGTGCCAAGATCGACCGGGAAAAAGGCAACGGTTCGCGCTGTGCCGAAAAAGGTCGAGATTTCGTCCAGCGGCAATCCGTGATCCGTCTTTACCGTCATGCCAACATAAATGCCGCCAAAATCATGTGCTTCAATTCCGGGCAAGACGAGGTTGCGAATCATGGAGTTTGCGCCGTCCGCGCCGACAACGATGTCGCCTTGCAATGCAGAGCCATCGTCCAATTCTACGACAACATTTTCTTCTCGCTCGGTAACCGAGACAGGCTTGAGCCCAAATCTCAGATCGATGTCAGACGGCAGATCTTTGCTTAGTACCGCGTGGAGCAAGCCGCGTTGGGTTACTGCGACACCGCCTACGGCTCTGGCCTGATCTTCCATTGTCGTCGTTCTGAGCAAATCCCCCTTGATGGAGTAGGTGCGGTTCAAGCGGTATTTCCTGCCAGTTCGTTCCGCCTCTTCGCGCAGCCCCAGCTCCTCCATAACTTGGAAGCCAACGCCTCTGAAACCAATCGAGTGTCCCTGGGCCGTGAAGTCCTTGGCCCGCTCAATGACAGTGACTCGATGACCATCAGCCGCAAGGAGCCGCGCGAGAACGAGACCGCCAATGCCGGCTCCAATGATGATGATTGATCTGGTTTTCAATAGGTACCCAGTGGCTGGCCAGCCCCCGAGAGGTGACCGGTTTCCATTGTTAGTATGTCGCTGGCTTTAGCGCCATCGTTGGGGTAGGCGAGCGCGCGTCTCCGCCGTTGGCGTGCGAATGTAAGGAATCGGGCATGGCCTGAATGGCCGCTCCTGGCGCAATGCGGCCAAGTCGAACCGGCCACCGAATTGCCGGTATGAGGTTACTTTCTACTCCACCTTCAGGGCGGGCGGTGGGCTGACCCGGCCATCAGGCCGGGCGGCGGCCAGCATGCGCTTGAAAGCGGGCCGCGCCTCCACCTTCGCCTGCCACGCCGCGACACGGGGATATTTGGCGATGTCCGCCACGTTCATCCGCGCCGCATAGCTGGTCGGAAACAGCATCATGATATCGGCGGCGGAGAATTCCGACCCACCGAACCAGGGATGAGTCGCCAGGAAATCGTCGGCGTAGTGCATCGCCCTCTGACCATCGGTTTCCGCGCCCCGGGGCGCCAGGCCCGTGGTGGCGCGCCCCACGCGATAATCGGCAACGACATCGGCCGCCAGAGTGCCTTCGGCAAAATGCATGAACAACAGATGGGTCGGATAGTCCGGTGACTTAACAGGGGGAACCAGGCGGCCGCGGCCTTCGCGGTCGAGGATCAGCTGAATGATCGCGCCGGACTCCATGAGCAGCTGGCCGTCGTAGAGCACGGTCGGCGCCGTCGCCATGCCGGGGTTGACCTCGCGGATGGTCGCGAACGAGCCGGCCACGTCGCCGCGCTTGTAGACGAGCCGGTAGGGAATGCCGAGCTCTTCGCACAGCCAGACGATCCGTTCCGAACGCCGTCCCTCGGCATGGTAGATGACCAGGTGCTCTGGCGCGGCCGCCGGCCCGGCCTTTGCGGCAGGCGTCTGAGCCTGGACGGGGGCGAGGGCGGCGGCGCCCACAAAGAGCGTCAGAGCGGCGGCGAGACAGAACTTGTTCATGGACGGACCAGGCAATTGGATGGGGCATCCGACTATAGCTGGCCAGCGCGTGTTTCCCTAGTCGATGGGAGGCGGGGCCGGGCCTTGAGGAAAGCGCGGCTCAAAGTCGGCTTTCGGTCCGTCATCTAATGCCTGCTCCTGGCGCAAGGCTGCCACATCGCACCCACGGGAATACGTAACCTGGTTAAGGTGTCCCCAATTGACGCGCCGGCCCTAGCCCAAGCCGTAGGGTTGCCCCTCGGGACGCCAGTCATTGATCATGCCAACCATCGCCTTTCCTTCGGCCTGGGCGCGGACAATCCGGCCGCGCCACATCTGACCGAAGATGGGCACATTATAGCTGTAGACAGTATCGGCAGACCCGGCCACACGCGCACCACCCTCCAGAACAGCGACAAACCGCCGGGTCGGCGCCCAGGCCTCGATCTCGAACGCGGTCAGGGCTGCATCACGCCCATCGGTGTCGTAATCCCCATAACGCCTGTCGCGGCTCATCATTCCGATGAGCGAGGCGCTTGGGCCCCAAAGCATGGCGTAGGTAAACGGTCGGAAAAACCGTGGATTGGTCTGTGTTTGCTCATGGGCTTTGCCCATGCCGGATACGAAAACCCGGCGGGCCCCGGCGCGGAGGTTGGCCTCGAACATCCCTGTACGTTCAAAGCGCCCCTCGGGAGAGTTGCCACGCAGCAGTCCTGGTCGGAATATTCCCTCCACGGAGATCGCCGTATCGCCAGGCCCATCGACACCACTTTTCGCCTTATGACCGCGAACTGAAGCGCTGAACGATAGGGCCGTCATGGCGGCTGAAGGTCCGACCCGGGTCATTCGAACTTCCAGTCCAGGCGCATCATAGACTGCCAGGGCCTGGGTCGCCGTGGTCCTGACCTTGCTGCAGGCCAGCCTGCGCTCGGTGAAGGCGTAAAGGACGCCATCGACAAGAACATGACACCAGACCCAGGTCGCTCCCGAGTCCGGATAGCGAGACAGGCGAAGACTGAAGCCGTTGCGCAGGGACTCATCGAAGTAGAGCGCCATGACGGATTCACTCCACGTCGTAGCGCCCTCAACGACGCCCGTGGCCGCTCCGGCGACGCCTGGCGTCAGCCCAAGTCCCAGCAGGCCCGTCGATAACTGCCGCCTGTCCAACATACCCAATCTCCTTGTGGGTAGGAGCATGTCGCAGAATGGCTCAGCATATCAACATCTGGCGGATGCCTTTCATGAGGCCCGACACGTGTGACGGCCAGCCGGCCGGTCAATCCTTCCTTCGACCGAAGTTGACAGACAATGTCTGTTCAAGCCGCGTCTGGTGAATACAAGGCAGCGATCGAATAACAGCTCCGTTAGCGCCAGGGCCCCCACCCGCTCAGATCACTGAAATGCGGAGGCGCGCTCGAGCAAGGACGTCGAAGCCGGCGTTTTTAGTCTGTGCCCGCGCTGGCGGACGAATGTCTGGAGTCGGGAGCGGTGCTAATGGCGGCTGTTGGCGCTCTGCAGACCCCATACCGTCACCAATGCCCGAACGTCTGCTTAGGGTGGAAAGCGGCCCCCCGCCCAATGTCCGCAATTGGCGCGAGGCTGCCACATCGCACCCATGATCGTTTCGACACGCGCCATCACTGATACGGACGATGATGCAAGCCAGAGCAGCATGGGCGGCAGGTGATGGCGCAGGAGGCCGTTGACGTTCCCGCCTTTCGAGCCCGATAACCTCGGGCAAGGATCGGGGGAAATGTCGATGAAACCGCTGGCTCGTTCAATTCTGATAGCCGCAGGTCTTGGCCTGTCTGCCCTGCCGCCCGGCCCGTCGCTGGGCCAGACACCGGTATTGCAGCTCTATGCCGCCCCCGGTGAGCAGGTCTTCGCCGCACGCTGCGCAGGTTGTCACGTCGACCCCAAGGACCGGGCGCCGCCCAGGGAAAGTCTGGCCCGCATGGGGCCCAATACCGTGGCCCAAGCCCTGAACACGGGGATCATGCAACCCATGGCCGCGGGCTTGAGCCCAAGCGACATTGCCTCGATCGCACTCTATCTGACGGGAAGAGCCCCGGACGCGGGCGCGTCCGGGGCCCAGCCGACTGTCAACAGGTGCCCGAAGGCTGACCCGATCAGCCTTTCACCCGCGTGGAACGGCTGGAGCCCGGATACCGCCAACACCCGCCTGCAGCTCAACTCGGGCATCAGAGCCGCCGACGTGCCGAACCTGAAAGTCAAATGGACCTTTGCCTATGCGGGCTCCAAAAACACCCAGGTGTCTATCGCTGGCGACCGGTTGTTTGTCGGTTCCAGCGCGGGCACGGTCTATTCCCTGAATACCAAGACCGGCTGCACTTACTGGCGCTTTGATGCAGCGAACTCAGTGCGGGCAGCGCCGGTCGTGGCGCGGATGGCCGCCTCGCCAAGCGGCTATGCCGTCTACATCAGCGACTTTTCCCAGACCGTGCATGCGCTCGACGCCATGACCGGAAAAGTCATTTGGTCTACCGCCAAACTCGATGACCATCCCCGCGCCATGCTGACGGGCGCCGCAAAGCTTTATAGAGGCGTTCTTTATGTGCCCGTCTCTTCGAGCGAGGAGGTGTCGGTCACAAGCCCGGGCTATATCTGTTGCAGCTTTCGCGGCAGCGTTGTGGCCCTGAACGCCGCCACAGGCCGCCAGATCTGGAAGACCTACACCATCCCCGAGGCCCCCCACACCTACAGGCCTGGCCAGCCCCAGACAGGACCTGCCGGCGCCGGCGTCTGGTCGTCGCCGACCATCGACCCCAAGCGCGGCCTTCTCTA
>CANJME010000027.1 GCA_947475875.1 Caulobacteraceae bacterium
CGGCGGGACTACAACGAAGAGCGGCCACACTCGAAACTCGGCTGGATGACGCCCCGGGCCTACGCCAGCGCCATCTGCGGAAAGACCGGCCAAGGCGCGCCCGACTCTTGCGGTCGCGCGCCATGGCCTCTTGCAAGCCCCCACCAGGACGGTTCAAATCAGCTCAGGACTCTCATTATGATTGGATGAGAAATGGGGGTCACGTCACTCACAGTTCGACGCCTCCCTTTCTTGGAAAGCTGTCCCTTCTCAAAAATCCAAGCGTGTGCTGGGAAAATCTTTGTGGCCAGCTCCTCACATCAAGAGAAACCAGACCCTCAGAGGGTGTCAACATTTGGGTTTCAAGGGCTTGGAAAGGTAGGAATCAAAGAGGAAATCGTCCTCTTTTAGCGCGAAGGGGACGGCTGCCGTATTGCGATGGCATCTACCCCCGCGTCACCCGATAGCCGGCGAAGGTTCTGGCCCAGAGTCGCGACAACCTCGTCCAACGGCACCTTCCAGAGGGCCGCCAAACCTTCTACCGCTGACCAAGCATCGTTGGGTTGAAGGGGCCTGCTCCCCACTTTGGCGAACGGCCCATCCGTTTCGGTCAGGATACGGTCGCGAGGAATCAAAGCCGTCAACGCGCTACCTCGTTCAGAGCGCAGCATCGCGGGCCCTACGCTAAACCAACAGCCTTGCTCTACAGCCCTTCTCAGTTGGGCGGGTGTTCCTGTGAACCAATGTAGGACCGGGGTTCCAGCGGCCGGAAAACGCCTGAGTAGCTGGAGGACTTCATCAGCGGCGCGGCGACTATGGATGGTGAGGACTTTGCCCCCCTGCTTTGTCGCCGTGGCAAGAACGAATTCAAAAACCTGCGTTTGTTGAGCGGCGTATTGCCTCACCGTGGGACCACCATCCAAGCCCACCTCTCCAAAGTAACGCGTCTCTGATGCCAGCGCTTCAAAGAGAGGTAACTCTCCAAGCCGTTCATGGGCGATTTCCGGGTGGATCCCAAGAGCGGTCCTAATCCGCTTCCGGCCCTGCGCCAGGGCGAGGGTGCGTCTCCACGCCTTCGGAGTCGTGGTCACCGATAGGACGTAGATCCCTGCCCTATCCGCATCCTCAACGGCTAGCTTTGGGTCGTTGTACAAATCCAGATGGCAGTGAAAGTCGATCAAATCATAAGGCCGCTGTCGCGGAGAAAAGCGCCAACCTCTTGAAGTCCCCGCCGGTGAACGTCAAGCAATCCAGCGCGCCGCAGCGAATCAGTGGGGAGCGGGCCTGCCTGGGTCACCCAACGCTCAATGTTGTTGGACGTTAAGCGACTTACCGCGGTCATCACCGATATGAGGTCGTCGCGATTTCCCTCATCTTTTTGCACCGCAGCCAGGTCCGGGCTCGAATATGTAGTGAGGTCGTCCACATTTCCGGCGTAGAGGGATGCGCGACGAATGAGGCACGGGACGCAGCGACCGCACTGCTTGTTGCTTCTCTTCCATTTGCCGCAAGACACCGTCTCAGAAGCAAAAGTCTTGAACCCTGACCGTGCGGCCTGTTTCGCAACCATTTCTCCCTTCGTCCTCAACTCGTAGGGGTTGATTAGGGTCACTGGAAGACCAACCCTGTCCAAGACGGATTGAAGTGACAGAAGGAAAAAAGGGTGAGTGGTGCGAGTGCTCAATGGGCCAATTCTACGAGGGGTGAGCGGCGCGTTCAGAGCAATCAGCCCATTCTCCGGAATTCTCAGTTGCGTGGGGTTGCCGCCCCGAAAGGCCGATCTCACTTGGGCGGCCAGCACGCCAAAGGCTATGAAATTGAAGCTGCGCGTCCGCATGCTTTCCTCTGAGGGACCGTCCCATGTCGGATGGGCGTTGACTGAAAAGCGCTGAACTCCGTCGGGCAATCTCGCTGCAATCATCGTCTGATGCTGTGCGTCGCCCTTGTAGGCATGGCTCACGAGCAGCGGGCGACACTTTTCGTCCAGCATATCGAGAGCCGCAATTCCACTGTCCAGCCCACCTGAAAACAGAGACACGCAATCGACCTTCGAGACATCGGTTATGCGTTGGCGGCTCTTGATGATTTCCCGAAGCGGTGGCGTCTCTCCCCCCGTCAGGAACTCAAACTCCCAAACGTCTCCGCTGAGAAACCCTAGGGCGCTTTCGAGATCGGCCTTCACCGGCCCCCAGGTGGCCGGACTTCCCAGCGGAAGAACCAGTTGAAAATTGCGAGACCAACCATTGTCGGCCGCATCCCGCCGCACGAACGTATCAGCTGCTGTGACGGCTAAGGCAATTGAGACAAAGTCCATAGCCGCCGAACTCGGCTGAACGCCAAACCGACTTGCTCCGTCGCGAAGCTGATTTCCAATCGCCGCCGTCTTCGGATGAACCGGGTCGCCGCCATAGAGAAAGACATGAATTTCATCCGGCGGGGGAGACGAGGGAACGTCCACTGAGCGCAGATGAAAGACCAGCCTCGTCATTCGTATGAACTCCACTCCGCCCATACATCGTCTAGCGCCTTGCGCTCCAGTACCTCGATCTGTTCACGGCTCATCTGACCCAGCCCGTCCGCGAGAAGGGGCGATAGGTGGCGATCAACAGTAGCTCTGACTAGGTCAAGCAGTTCATTTTCGGCCTGAACTGTCCGCGCAGGATCGTCGGTTTTATTCCAGGCCTCCGCAGCGTCATTGATGATGTCGTGGAAGAGGACTCTGCTGAAAAACTCCACCATCAGAGCGATGATGTCATCTGGAGTGAGGGTGGTCGGATCGAATACGGCCATGTCCGGCAAAGTCTCTGCCAGTGCCTCTTGAATGGCGATCCGGATCAAATCCTTGTCGGCATTGGCTGGTGCCAGCAGGCCGGCAATTTGCTCTGCCGCCTGACCGACAGGTTGTCCGATGAGGCCGGACAGGTCGACCCCGACGACAGCCTCGCCCGTCCCCCCTGATTGCAGGTCGGTTATGAGGCCAATTAGAGCCCCGCCAGAGCCGTAGGCGGGTCCAAAGCGTCTTGGTCCGACCGCAGCGCCCCCCGTAGCTTCACGGGCGTAGCGCCCTAGCGCCGCACGAAAGGTAGCTCCGGCCGCCCCTGCGACCGCGCGTCCAAAGATGGTTCGAAAGCCCCTAAATCTTTGGCCCTCTGGTGCGGGAAGCGGCAGATCGGGAGTTGCGTCTGCATGGCTCGGCACTAATGGACTGCGACTATTTCGCCCCTTACCTGACGCTGACGTTCCCATAATTCGCCCCTATTGCGACCACCATTCGGCATCTTTCAGCATGGTGGAAATCCAGCCAGGGTAGCGCGTTAGTTGCAATGACCGCAAGAATCTGCTGAGCAGCGCCCCGGCGGGCGGAGACCGTTGCGCCAGAACGTATGCGCCTCGAAGATCGGCGCGAGCCCGGGTCCAGTCGGGATTCTTTCGCATTTCAGCGACTAACATTTCCATTAGCACTGGCAGTTCATCTGGCATGAGGGCGTTCAGAGCATCACGGGCCGCGACCGATGAAACAGAATTGACGTTTAGGAGGGTTTGGAGCGCGGTAAGTGCAGCAGGCGACATAGATGCGGATGAAATTCTCAGCGGGATCGTCTCACGCGCCAGATACACCGCAGGCCGTAGGTCCACACCTGCGATTTTGGGGGCCAATACGATCCAGTCGCGGATGAAAGGGAGATGTTTCGACCAAGCCTCAGGTAGCTCCGATTTGAGCCCGTCATCCGTCGTTCCCTGCTCCAACTTTCGGAGAATGTCCGGCTTGCCATCACGCGCAGCGTTGATCGCCGTGTGCAGGGCTTCTGATGCGGCGACATCCGTACAACGCTCGAAGAGGGCCAGCTTCGCGATTTGAGCCTCATCAAGAGGCATCTGGCGCTTTTTCGCGATGGAAGCTCGCATGCGTACAACGTTCAGCATGCGCTTCACGATGCGGGGATTGCCAAGCACTCTGCTGGAATGTGCAAGGAGCGGTGCCATCCTATCCGCCATCTCAAAACTTTGACGCAAAGGTTCAGTGGTCTCTTCGGCAACAATCTGGAGGACATCCTCGACCCCAAAGGCACCTTCCTTGCTCCAGGACAACCTGAGCTTTTCGATTAGGAAGACACGGATTTTTTCGAGGGTTGCCGGGCTTACCCCGCCGCGACTTGCCAACAGCAGGAAAAGATAGGCTCGAACCTCCTGCACCCCCACTCGGGGTACGCGCACCGGCATTTGAATGAGTTTGTCTAGATAGTCCGCAACGTGGCGTTCTGTCGGGTTGCTGAAGTGCTGGGAAACGGCATGCCTAATCATGTCCTCGTCCGCAGCGATCACGAACGCGGTTTTGGGCATGAAGAGAAATAGTCGAACGGCCTCCAGCGTGTGGATGGCATTGGCCGGGAGGCACCGATCGAGGTTGTCGATGAAAACAACCAACGTCCTGTCCAGGCTTTTCAATACTTCCCCAAATTCCTGACGGAAGGCGTCGATTTCTTCCGGTGGGCTTTGTTTGGTAGCCGGCGCTAGGAGCCCTTTTGCCTTGCCCTGAATGTCTGACGCAGCATCCTTGATGGCCTTGACGTCACCTTCATCCGCTTTTGAGCCAAAGGCATCGCCTACGGACTCGACCCCCCGAGCCAGCAATCCAAAGGTAGGAACGCCGAACGCTAGCGCACCACCTTCCACCGCCAAGCCGAGCAATCGGAGTTTGTTTACTCGCCCCAACAGGGCTCGTGCTTTTTCCTTCAACGATGGTGGGGAGGCTTTTTCGAGCGCTGTCGCGATGACCGCCATCAAGGCCGCTCTGGCGTCGTCGAAATCCTGATATAGCCACGCGTCAAACTTAACTATCAGGTACTTGTCGGGGTTCTTGTTAAGCTCGGCTTCGACAAGCCTTAGGGTGGTCGATTTGCCAGTTCCCCATCCCCCAAACACTCCAAGGGAGAGCGGCAAAAGACTGGCGTCCGCGATCAGATCGGCGACGAGTTCCGCGACTTCCGAATAGTTGAGGAAATCAACGTCAGCTTCTGCGTCCGCCCACATAGGCCTGGCTCCGGTTCTTTACGATGGGGCGTTCTATGGCAACCCGCGCGAAACGAGTAGCCGCGAAGTGGACGGTGTCTAACCTTGGGGGCTGCGTCAGCCTCGACAGTGGACGCAACATCGGCCGAGGCGAAGGTTTAGGTTCTCTGAGCGAACGCTACGGTCCGACCACTGAAGTGACTGAGCTCCTGGTCATTGATGGCCTCCGTCTCCCAGGCAGCATTTGTGTCGTGATGAAATTTGTTGGCGTAATCAAGTAGGTCCCGAAGCTCGTCGATATCGGCCCTCCTGAGTATCTGGTTTGGAGTGCCGACGCGCTGTTGGCAGATGCCGATGAACGGACCGAGTAGGCTTCCCGGTGGGAACGGCCTAGGATAGGCCACGCGCATGAATGCCTCCAAGATCGGCCTAAGCGCTGAGGCTACGGCTCGTTCGTTCGCTGCGTCTGCTAGCGCGAGATAACCAGTCACCAACTCGTGTCGCCGGTCGTGTTCCGTGATGCAGTCTTGTCTGACGTCCCACGTCGCCAACGTTGATCCTGCACCTTCCCGGATTATTCTCATGGCGGAGCGAATGCCCGTATCGGCTCCTTCCCAAAGCGAACAGAGGAAGGGCTTTGAATGAGACAAGACGATAACTTGGCTGACTTTCGCCAGAAGGCGTCGCATCTCCTGCACGGTAGTGAGGGAACGGTGCTCATCGAGGCTTGTCATGGGATCGTCGATCACCACGGTCTTTCTTGCGAGTTCAGGGTCTTGATCGAGCGAAGCAAAAAAGAAGGCAAGAGCGAGCGCGTTCCGGTCGCCGGCGCTAAGGGTATTCTTGAAGGAGGGTCCGTCCTCAGCTGTGAGAGCGACCGGGACATCGTTGATCAAAACGTTATAGGTGCAAGAAGACCCCGTTCGGTTGTTCACCGATGTGACGCTGCCTAGCCGAAAGCCTGCGTTGAATTTCTGCAGGTACCCGTTGATCGCAGTTTCGTAGGCCGGAAAAACCCGTCCCCGATAATCATCAAGCGTCCTTCGTGCCGCGTCTCGGAGATCTTCTGTGGTTTTCTTAGCCGCCTTCTCAACAAGATAGGACTGGCAGCGCGGTGCGATCCGATCGCTGTGTCGAGCCTTCACAGCCTTTAACTTGTCTAGGTCCGCAGTCAGCGCCAAGACGTTTGCCGCCGCTGCCTGCTCCTTCACAACGGCTATCGCCAAGTTACACTCTTGCAGGGCGGCAGAATTGGCAGCGATGGCCGTTCGCGAGTCGTCGTAACGCGCTATGGCGGTCAGGGCTTCCGGCGACAGTGCCATCGGCTCAAGCGGGGCAGCAAGCTTGGCCCTCAGCGCAACAAGAACCTGCTCGCGGGCAGATTTCCAAGCGCGCGCAATTGCCGCCGTGTCGGACTCGATCTCGGGAACATCGATAAACGTCCGCCAGAACTCACGTCCTTGTGCCGCAACTCTGACGCCGCGTTCGAAAGCGGCCTGGGTCTCACCACCGTGGTCGGCCGCGACACCCTTCCCAACCTCAGTAATCTCATTTTTCAGCGCAGTGTAAGCCTCGCTGAAATAGGCTTGATAGTGCTCAATGATGGGAGATGGGCGGAGGTCTTGAGCACAGAAGGGACAAACCTCGTGATCTTCGTTCGCGGAAACGCCTGCGATCTTTTGCAGGCCGTCGCTCACCCATGCTGCAGCATCCTTCCCAAGCTTCGCGAGATGTGCCTGAACGTGCGCCGCGGAACTTGCTTCCAAGTCAGAGAACGAACGGTGCAACAGAGCATCAATGGCATCGACATGAATGGCGGGAAGTTCAAGGGTTTCGAACGTCGCAGCCTCTCTCACGGCGTCCGCCGAGTTGGCGGCGGCTAAGTTGCGCTCGGCCTCCTGCAAGGCATGATCGATGTCATCCCGCGCTGCCAGCGCGCAAAAAGCATCCACGCTTAGATTCCCACGTGCATTGTTGGGAATTGCATCCGCTAGATCACGAAGCGCGCGATTGTGTTCCTCAATTTGACTTACATGCCTTTGGAGGGCCACGTTGAGCGCGACACCCTGTGCACCTAGAATAAGCTCGTGGAGGTTCTGCCGGTGGCCGGACTCGATTTCGATACCCGAACAGACGTTTTGCGCGACAAAGAGATCGTCAAATACGACTACCTGCGGCTCGATCGCTGACCAAACATTGTTCTGGAAGTTATGCTGCTGGCCGTTCGCGGTGAGCACAACATGAGATGGGTGTTGGGCGCTTAGGCGATGTCGCTCCGCAATCATGCTGGGATCGCCAGTACGTAGGGAGCGGAAAATGGCCGCGAGTGTGGTCTTGCCCCGTCCGTTTTCGGCGTAAACCAGAGCAAATTTTAGAAGTGGAAGCTGCGCACCCGTGTCGACGGAGTCGAATTGGCCGATATTTCGCAAGAGTTGGATGCGATCGATCACCTAATCCCTCGCAAAGTATTTTTCGCAATAGAGACTTAGAGTTGACCAAACTTCCTTTCACTTGCCAAGGACATATGCCGGCAGGTTCCGAATGCTTTCCCGGTTTCACCCCCGCGGTAGCAACGCAAAGTGTCCGTTCCGGCCAAGAGGCCGTCATTCGACCGTAAATTGGTTTGTCGTCCGATCCTAAGCCATTGAAAATACTAGGCCGAAAAGATGGGTAGTTTGCGGTTACAGCGCGAAAAACGTTGAAATCGCAGCGGACTGCAAATCCGCGTACCCGAGTTCGATTCTCGGCCAGGCCTCCACGCGCTCAAGAAGCGAGCGCCAGCGAGCGTTAGCGCAACGTAAGATGCGTTCCACGACATTAGGGACCCGCATCTGCATAAGCGGGGAATCCATTTTGCGTCGCGCTAACGGCGCGGCCTTGCCGCGCCTGCTTGAGCGCGGGCTCTTTACATACTGTGTGTTCCTATGTAGTGGGTTACACCATGCACATGGTGACACATGGTTGATGATCTTGACGGCGGTTCCGGAAAGCTTGAGCTGGACCTTCGGCGGGGCGTGCTGGTCCTGGCGGTGCTCTCGCAGCTGCGGCGGGCCGAATATGGCTATTCCCTGCGCCAGGCCCTGGCGGCTAGCGGCATGCCGATCGAGGAAGGCACGCTCTATCCCCTGCTCCGCCGCCTGGAATCTCAGGGCCTGCTGGCCAGCGAGTGGCGGATCGAAGACGGCCCGCCGCGTCGCTACTACACCCTGAGGCCCGAGGGGCTTTCCACCCTCAGCACCCTGACCGCCAGCTGGCGCGCCCTGACCGGCGTCGTTGAGCAGCTTCTGGAGGATGACCAATGACGCCTGCCGACCTGATCGACAGCTATGTCAACGATGTGATGCGCCGCCTGCCTGGCCGGCAGCGCAGGGATGTGGGGCTGGAATTGCGCGAACTGCTCACGGACAGCCTGCTGGCCCGGGCGGACGAGGTGGGCCGCGCGGCGGACGAGGCCATGACCTTTGACCTGCTGCGTGCGTTCGGCGCGCCGGCGGAGGTGGCGGATCGCTATCATCCCAAGGGGTTCGAGATCATGCCGCCCCGTCACGCCCCCGGGTTTGCCTGGCTGGCGCTGGGCGGCGTGGCGCTGCAATGGGCCGCCAGCCTGCCGGCGGTGGTTCGTGGCCCGGATCCTGCCTCGGCGCTGGCGCGCTGGTGGCTGAGCTATGGCTTGGGCGCTTTCTGGTGGCCGGGATTCCTGGTGGCCATCGCCCTGATCGCCGGCTGGATTGGCCGCAAGGCCGCCCGGGCGCCGGCGCCCTGGAAGCCCAGGGTCCTCGACCCCGACCGGATCGACCGGCCAATATGGGTTGTTTCGATGCTGGCGGCCGCGGTGGGGGCCTCGATCCTCATCGCCCTGCCCTTTGCCAGCGCCTTCCTGCCGCCCGTTCTGGCCCAGGTGTTCGCCTTCGATCCCGAGTTCCTGCGTATCCGGGCTCCGTGGGCGCTGGTCTTCTGGGCGAGCCAGCTCGTGCTCTACACGGTCGTCCTGCGGCGGGGGCGATGGGAGCGGCTGACGCGCGGCCTGGGGCTGGGATCGGATTTCGCCGCCTGCCTCCTCCTGGCCTGGTTTGCATGGGGCGGACAGGTCTTTGTCGAGAGGGCTGCCGACGGAACGGCCCGCGGGCTGCTGGGTCTGCTTACGGTGATGATGGCCCTGATTACCGCTCACGGCGTCTGGCGCGAGGCCGGACGCCTGGCCCCGCAACGGTCCAGCCTAACCTCGCGTTAACCACGTTCGTTCACAGTCCCGCTTGTCTCTGTCGAGACACCCCACCATCACCGACTTTCAAAGCTCGGCCCGCAACGGCCGGGCTCTTTTTTCACCCCCTCGGGCCCGCTTGCTTGTGGGCCCCACCCATCGTATAGCCGCCCTCCTTCGAGCGACCTCTATTCCGCGGTAGCTCAGTGGTAGAGCAGCCGGCTGTTAACCGGCTGGTCGTAGGTTCGAATCCTACCCGCGGAGCCATTTCCATTTCGCCGGTTGACCCGGGCGATGGAACATCGAAACTTGGCGCACCAAGGAGTTCGGGGAACCCGTTGACCGTCAAAGCCGCAAGCCTCGCCCTGCTGGCCCTGTTGCTCGCCCCGCTGGGCGGGCTGGCCCAGAGCCTGCCCGAAGACGTGCTGTTCCGCGGCGTTCGCATGGGCATGACCAAGGCCGAACTGCTGACCCGGCCGATGTTCAGTGAGCGCAAGCCCGAGTGTGCGCACATCATCCTGGTGGGCCAGCCTCGCAACACGCGGGTCGCTCAGTGCACTTTCACCGACCGCTCCCCTTCCGGCGCGCCGATCACCACGACCTGGCTGCTCTCGGCCGACCCGAGCCAGGTCGAACGGATCATCAATATGGCGGTGCGGGGCGAGCCCGCCGACGGGCCCTGGGCGCTCGCCTATCTGAAAGCCCGCTTCGGCGATCCCAGCTACGAGGCCCGCCGCCGGCAACTGGATTCCGAGGGCCAGCCGCAACGCGCCACGGTCTGGCAGATCGCCGGCAAGCAGGTGATGTACCGGGCCAAGTGCAAGGCCGACCAGATCTTCTGTGTCGACTATTCCGACAGCCCGTTTGCGAGGCAGGTCAGCCAGCAGCTGGGGGATATCTGAGCGGGCGGCCTTCGCGCCTTTGGTGCGCAAGAAAGTAAGAAAAACACCAAGGCACAAGGGACGATCAAGACGCGAAGTAAGCGGTGACGCCCGCAAGACCTTTGTGCCTTTGTCTTCTTTTGTGCCTTGGTGTTTTTATTCCTCTTGCGGCTTACGCCGCATCACAGGCGCTTGGGGCGGACTCACCAGGCCCCAATGTTCGGCGCTGAGGCCCAGGGCTCGGCCGGCGCCAGGGCCTCGCCTTTTTGCAGCAGTTCTACGGAAATGCCGTCCGGGGAGCGGATGAAGGCCATGCGGCCGTCGCGGGGCGGGCGGTTGATGGTTACGCCGCCGTCGACAAGCCGCGCGCAGGCCTCGTAGATATTGTCCACCTGATAGGCCAGATGTCCGAAGTTGCGGCCGCCGCCGTAATCCTCGGGATCGTAGTTGTAGGTCAGTTCCACCATCGGCGCGGCGCCGGTGCGGGCGCGATCGACATCGTCGGGGGCGGCCAGGAACACCAGGGTGAAACGGCCGGCGGGGTTGTCCTTGCGGCTGATCTCGGTGAGGCCGAGCTTTGTGCAGTAGAAATCGAGGGCGGCGTCGAGGTCGCGGACGCGGACCATGGTGTGGAGGTATTTCATGCCTTCTTGTCCTTGCGGGTCTGGCGCCGCCAGAGACTAGCGTACTCGCCGTCAAGCGCCAGCAGGGCCGCGTGGCCTCCGCGCTCGACGATGTGGCCCTTTTTCAGCACCAGGATCTCGTCGGCGTCGGCGATGGTGGAGAGGCGGTGGGCGACGACCAGGGTGGTGCGCCCTTCCCTCGCCTTTCTGAGCGTGTGCTGGATGGCTTCCTCGGTGCGGGAATCGAGCGCGCTGGTGGCTTCGTCGAGGACCAGGAGGCGCGGGTTCGCCAAGAGGGCCCGCGCGATGCCGACCCGCTGGCGCTCGCCTCCCGAGAGCTTGAGGCCGCGCTCGCCGACCGGGGTTTTCATGCCGGCGGGCAGGCTGTCGATGAAGGGGCCCAGTTCGGCCGCATCGGCCGCGGCGCGGATCTCGGCCTCGGTGGCGCCGGGTTTGGCGAAGCCGATGTTGTGGGCGAGCGTGTTGTTGAAGAGGGCCACGTCCTGGGGCACCAGAGCAACCGCGCTGTGCAGCGAGGATGACTTCAGCTTTCGCAGGTCAACGCCATCGAGACGCACCTCGCCCGCTTCCGGATCGATCAGCCGCATGCCGAGGCGCACCATGGTGGTTTTACCCGAGCCGGAGGGGCCGACGAGGGCCACGGTGGTTCCGGGCCTGGCGATGAACGAGACGCCGTCGAGGCCGGCCGAGCGGCCGCCGTGGCGGAACTCGACGTCCTTGAACTCGACGCGCCCGCCGCGCCCGTCACCGCGCGGCAGGTCGATGGCGTCGGGGGCGTCGACGATGGCGGGGTTCTGCTTGCGAAGCTCCAGCATGTTTTCCATGTCGATGAACGCCTGGCGGATTTCGCGGTAGGTGAAGCCGAGGATGTTGAGCGGCATGTAGAGGTTCATCAGCACCTGCAGGGCCGCGGTCATGTCGCCGACGCGGAGCTTGCCGTGAATGACGTCGAGGCCGGCCATGGCCGCGACGATGAAGAGGCCGATGCTCATGATCAGGGTCTGCAGCGCGTTGAGCAGCACCATCGATGAGTTGGATTTGACCGCGGCGCGCGTGTAGTCGGCCAGCGCCGCCTCATAGGCCGCGCCCGAACGGGCCTCGGCGCCGAAGGACTTGACGGTCTCGTAGTTGATCAGGGCGTCGACCGAGACGCCGGCGGCGCGGGTGTCGGCCTCGTTCATGGTGCGGCGGTGGGCGATGCGCCAGTCCGAAATCATGAAGGTCATCACCGCATAGACGACGACGGTGCCGAGCGCCGTGGCGGCGAACCGCCAGTCGAGTTTCACCGCCAGCAGGATGGCCGCCAGCACCAGCTGGATGGCGGTGGGGCCGATGTTGAAGACGAAGCTGCGGGTGAGGAAATCCATCGAACGGGCGCCGCGATCGATGATCCGCGAGAGCGAGCCGGTCTGTTTCGACTGGTGGAAGTCCACCGAGAGGGCAAGCGCGTGGGAGAAGGTCTCCGAGGCCGCCCGGGCCTGGGCGGCCTGGCTGACGGGCGTGAAGATCATGTCGCGAAAACCGGGCGCCAGCGTCGAGAACAGCCGGATGATGCTCCAGTTGACGATCAGGCCGAGGAAGGCCCACGTCAGTTGTTCGCTGGCGCCCTTGCCCTGGGCCAGCAGGTTGATCGCCTCGCCCTGGATGAAGGGCGCCCAGACGGTCAGCAGCATGCCGACCAGCACCAGGGAGAGGGCGGCGGTCAGGCGGATGCCCAGCTGGGGCGCGCGTGAGCGCAGTTGCAGTTCGAAGAGGTGCTTGAGCGAAGCCCAGCCGTCGACCTTGACATCCTTGCCGGCCACCGGCCCGCCGCCGTGATGCATCATCATCATAGACAATTTGAGGCCCCGGGTTGAGCGAAATGGCGGTTCGGGCGCTATGTAAGACCTAATGACCAAACCGCCAGCCATTGATTCCGTCTGCGTCTATTGCGGCTCTTCGAACGCCGCAGATCCGGCGTTCCTGAAGGTCGCTGCGGATTTCGGCGCCCTGCTGGCCGCATCGGGCGTGCGGCTCGTCTACGGCGGCGGGCAGGTCGGCCTGATGGGGGCCTGCGCCAGGGCGGCGCACGAGACCGGCGGACGGGTGCTGGGGGTGATCCCCAGGTTCCTGATGCGGCGCGAGGTCATCTACGAGGCGGTGGAGACGCGCGTGGTTGAGACCATGCACGAGCGCAAGCTCTTGATGTTCGAAGAGGCCGACGCATTTGTGGTGTTGCCTGGCGGGGTGGGTACGCTGGAGGAAGTGATCGAACTGATGAGCTGGCGCAGGCTCTCACTGCACACCAAGCCGATCGTGTTTCTGAACCAGGATGGTTACTGGGAGCCGTTCTTCGCGCTGATCCGTCATACGGTGGACCACCGCCTGACGCCGGTGGAGTTTCTGGACTGTTGGCGAAGCGTGGATCGGGTGGAGGATATTCTACCGGCCGTCGAGGCCATGACCGGCGAGGCGGGGACGACGATCGTGCCCCTGGTGACGTAAACCCAAAATATCGGCGTCATCCCGGTCACAAGTCCGGATGAGCTTTCAACAACGTCTTTGACGCCACGTTGCGCCAGGCGGCGGCAAGGCCGCTTCTGGCCGTGGGGGCGTCGGCGGCCTCGAGAATGAAACTGGTCCAACCGAGCTTTCCCCAGCCGCTGGGATCGCGCCGAAAGACCGCGGGTTCCATCTCGCAATAGAACTCCTGCTGTTCGGGCGTGAACTTGAGGACCGCGACGCCGCCCCGCCCATCGCCCGGCCCGGCAAAGAGCTTTCCCTTCACGGCAATGCCCGGTCGGCCGTGATTGATGACGCGCTCGGCGGCCGGCAGCGTCAGCGCCACGGCGATAAATTCCTCGTCGGTCATGCGGCCTCCGCCGGCCAGAAGATGCCTGCAGTCATGTCATGATTTTGACTGTCGGGAGGTCCCGGCCGCAAGGGTCGTGTTAAACGAAAATGGCGGAGCCAGAGCTCCGCCACTTCAAATCCTGGCTGGGCGCGTAGCGCCTAGTCTTCGTCGCCGCCGGTGTCCTGCACCGGGCCGGAATCGAGGCCCTTGGCGGTGACGTCGCGGTCGACGAATTCGATGACGGCCATCGGGGCGTTGTCGCCGTGGCGGAAGCCTGCCTTCAGGACGCGGATATAGCCGCCGTTGCGGTCGGCGTAGCGCGGGCCGAGCGTGGCGAAGAGCTTGCCGACCTGGGCCACGTCGCGAACGCGCGACAAGGCGATACGGCGGGCGTGCAGATCGCCGCGCTTGGCGAGCGTGACCAGCTTTTCGGCGAACGGCCGCATTTCGCGGGCTTTCGGCAAGGTGGTGATGATCTGCTCGTGCTTGATCAGGCTGGCCGCCATATTGGCGAACATCGCGGTGCGGTGGGCGGACGTGCGGCCCAGTTTACGGTGTGCATTCCCGTGGCGCATTGGTCGTTCTCCTAGTGCTGGGCCAGTCAGCCCGTTTCAAGCAATCCGGCCAAGTCCCCAGCCGGGTCATAACGAAGCGCCGGGGCCCTCAACCGCTGTTGCGGCGTCGCAGGGCCCGAGGGTAGCGCGGGTAGGCTTCTAAATCTGGTCTTCGAATTTCTTGGCCAGGTCTTCGATATTTTCGGGCGGCCAGTTCGGCACGTCCATACCCAGGTGCAGGGCCATGCCGGCCAGCACTTCCTTGATTTCGTTCAGCGACTTGCGGCCAAAGTTCGGGGTGCGGAGCATCTCGGCTTCGGTCTTTTGAATGAGGTCGCCGATGTAGACGATGTTGTCGTTCTTCAGGCAGTTGGCCGAGCGGACCGACAGTTCCAGTTCGTCGACTTTCTTGAGCAGCGCCGGGTTGAACGGCAGGTCGGGCTTGGCCTCGCCTTCGCTCTTCTTCTTGGGCTCTTCGAAGGTGATGAACAGCTGCAGCTGGTCCTGCAGGATGCGGGCGGCATAGGCCACCGCGTCCACCGGGTTCACAGCGCCATTGGTCTCGACTTCCAGGGTCAGCTTGTCACGGTCGAGGCGCTGGCCTTCGCGGGTCGGCTCGACCTTGTATGCCACGCGGCGGACGGGCGAGTAGAGCGCGTCGACGGCGATCAGGCCGATAGGGGCGTCTTCCGGGCGATTCTCGTCGGCCGGGACATAGCCCTTGCCGTTGTTGACCGTGAATTCCATGCGGATCTGCGCGCCCTCGTCGAGGGTGCAGAGCACGTGGTCCGGGTTGAGAATCTCGATGTCGGCGGGCGCATCGATCTGGCCGGCGGTGACCGTGCCGGGGCCAGAGGCGCGCAGGGTCATGCGCTTGGGGCCTTCGGCGTGCATGCGAAGGGCCAGCTGTTTGATATTCAGGACGATATCGACCACGTCCTCGCGCACGCCCTCGATGGACGAGAATTCGTGCACCACGCCGTCGATCTGGACGGCGGTCACGGCGGCGCCTTGCAGCGAGGAGAGCAGGACACGGCGCAGGCTGTTGCCGAGCGTCACGCCAAAGCCGCGCTCGAGCGGCTCGGCCACGATGCGCGCCTTGCGGGCGGCGTCCTTGCCGGGCTCGATGGTGGGCTTTTCGGGGCGGATCAGCTCGTTCCAGTTTCTTTCGATCACGGGCAATTTCCTTGGAACGTAGCTCGCCGGGGTCAAAAGGCCGCCCCGGCGCGGAGAATAGGTACTAAAGTCTAGGGTCTAGACGCGACGCCGCTTGGGCGGGCGGCAGCCATTGTGCGGAATGGCGGTCACGTCGCGGATGGTGGTGACAACCAGGCCGGCGGCCTGCAGGGCCCGCAACGCGGACTCACGGCCCGAACCGGGGCCGGCGACATTGACTTCCACGGTCTTGAGGCCGTGTTCCATCGCCTTCTTCGCCGCGTCTTCGGCGGCCATCTGGGCGGCGTAAGGCGTTGACTTGCGCGAGCCCTTGAAGCCCATGGTGCCGGCGCTCGACCAGGAAATCGCGTTCCCCTGGGCGTCGGTGATGGTGATCATGGTGTTGTTGAACGTCGCATTCACATGCGCGACGCCCGAGGTGATGTTCTTGCGTTCGCGCTTTTTGACGCGACCCGGTTCCTTGGCCATGCGTGCGCTCTCTTACTTTTTCTTGCCGGCGATCGGCTTGGCGGGGCCCTTGCGGGTGCGGGCGTTGGTGTGGGTGCGCTGACCGCGAACGGGCAGGCCCTTGCGGTGACGAAGGCCGCGGTAGCAGGCCAGGTCCATCAGACGCTTGATGTTGACCGAGGTGTCGCGGCGAAGATCGCCTTCCACCTGATAGTCACGGTCGATGGTTTCGCGGATCTGCAGAACCTCGGCGTCGGTCAGCTGGTTGACCCGGCGGGCGTCATCGAGGCCCACCTTGCTGACGATCTCGGCGGCCTTGGCCTTGCCGATGCCATGGATGTACTGGAGCGCGACGACGACGCGCTTGTTGGTCGGGATATTGACGCCTGCGATACGGGCCACGCTCGGTTCCTTTTGGTCGTCCCCCACCTGAAGGGACGTCGTGTTTTTCAGACGCCAAACGCGCGCCAGCCCGGCGGGGATTCCAGCCAGGTCAGCGCGTGTGTTCGCGAGAGGGCGCTTTTATACGCCGCATTGACAAATCGTCAACCGGCGTCGGGAGGTTAAATAGCTTATTTTTGCGACGAATTTTAAGCGCCCAGCGCCTTGTCGATCGCCGCGGCCACCGCTTCGATGGAGACCATGCCGTCGACCTCGGTCAGTTTGCCCTGGCCGGCATAGTACGGAAGCAAGGGCGCGGTCTGGGAATTGTATGCCGAAAGCCGCACCTTGAAGCTTTCCGGGTTGTCGTCGGGGCGGCCCTCGGCGGCGAAACGGCCTTCGATACGCTTGACCAAAGCGGCGTCATCGACCTTGAGGCGGATGACCTTGTCGACCTTCGATCCCCTGCCCTGCAAGAGGATATCCAGCGCTTCGGCCTGGGCGAGGGTGCGGGGAAAGCCGTCGAAGATGGCGCCGCCGGCGGCCTCGGTCCTCGGCAGCTGTTCCTCGATCAGGGCGATGACAATCTCGTCGGTGACCAGTTCGCCCCGGTCCATGACGCCGGCCACGCGCTTGCCCAGTTCGGTGCCGGAGGCCCGGGCGGCCCTCAGCATGTCGCCGGTCGACAGCTGGATCATGCCGCGCTCTTCGACCAGCCGCTTGGCCTGGGTTCCCTTGCCCGCAGCCGGTGGTCCGAAGAGGACGAGGTTCATTTATTGCGGCCCCGCAGTTTCGACTTTCGAATCAAGCCTTCGTATTGGTGCTGCAGCAGATGGGACTGTATTTGCGCCACCGTGTCCATGGTCACCGAGACCACGATCAGGATCGAGGTGCCGCCGATACCGTAGGCCATGGCGCTGAGGGCCGGATTGAAGGCCATGGCGAACTCGGGCAGCAGACAGACAGCGGTGATGTAGGCCGCCCCGATCACGGTCAGCCGGGTCAGGATGGAGCTGAGATATTCCGCCGTTCGTTTGCCCGGGCGAATGCCGGGCACGAAGCCGCCGTACTTGCGCAGGTTCTCGGCCGTGTCTTCCGGATTGAACACCACGGAGGTGTAGAAGAAGCAGAAGAAAATGATCAGGAACGCATAGAGCCCCATGTGCAGCGGCCGGCCGGGCGACAGGCTGCCGGCGGCGTTCTGCAGAAAGTCCAGCCAGGGTGGCAGATCGGCGGTCGAGGCAAAGCCGATAATCGTCGCCGGCAGGACCAGCAGGCTGGAGGCGAAGATCGGTGGGATGACGCCGGCCGAATTGATCTTGATGGGCAGGAACGAGGTGTCGCCACCGATCATGCGGTTGCCGCGCTGCTGCTTGGGATACTGGATCAGAATCCGCCGCTGCGAGCGTTCGATAAAGACGATGGCGAAGACCACGCCGATCAGGATGGCGATCACCATGAACAGCATGCCGATCGGGATCGCGTTCTCGCGCGCCTGGGTGAAGAGCTGGCCGAACAGGTCCGGGAAGCGGGCGACGATGCCAGCGAAGATGATCAGGGAAACGCCATTGCCAACGCCGCGCGAGGTAATCTGCTCACCCAGCCACATCAGGAACATGGTGCCGCCCGTCAGGGTGACGATGGCGGTGATCGTGAAGTAGATCCCCGGCTGATAAGCCAAGGGATTGAGCAGGGTCGCAGACGTGCCGGCAGCCTGGAAAATCGCCAGAGCGACGGTCAGGTAGCGGGTGTACTGGTTGAGCTGTTTGCGGCCGGCCTCGCCACCTTCCTTTTTCAGCTTTTCCCAGGGCGGATAAACCGACTGCAGCAGCTGAACGATGATGGAGGCCGAGATGTAGGGCATGACGCCCAGGCTGAGGATCGAGCCTTGCTTGATCGCCCCGCCGTTGAACATGTTGAGCATGCCGATGATGCCCTGACCCAGCTTGCCGAACTGTTCGGCGTATTTTGCAGGGTCAATGCCCGGGATCGGCATGAACACGCCGATCCGGTAGACGACAAGGGCGATAACGGTAAACCAGATGCGCTTGTGAAGATCCGTCGCCTTCTGAAAGGCGCCGAAGTTCATATTCGCAGCTAGCTGCTCTGCAGCCGAGGCCATGGCCCCTCCCTCTGGTTTCCTGGAGTACGGCCCGCTCTGATCGAATCAGAGCGGGTGCTCCAGACTTATTCTTGTCGCGCTATTCGGCGGCGAACCGGAATCCACTACGCCTAATAGCGCTCTGCCGGGCCCTAGATAGGGCCTCAGGTCCCGTGATGCGAGTCACGGGGCGTCTTCTTAAGCTTCGGCGGGCGCTTCAACGACCTTTTGGGTCGTGGTGAGCTTGCCGCCGGCCTTTTCGACCGCCGCGCGGGCCGAGGCCGAGGCGGAATAGACGGTGATGTCGAGCTTGGACTTCAGTTCGCCCTTGCCCAGCAGACGCACGCCGTCCTTGGGGCGGCGAATGACGCCGGCGGCGACCAGTACGGCCGCGTCGATCGGCTTTTTCGCGTCGAGTTTCTTGGCGGCGATGGCCTGTTCCAGGCGCCAGAGATTGACCTCGGCGAACTCCTTGGCGAACGGATTGTTGAAGCCGCGCTTGGGCATGCGCATGTAGAGCGGCATCTGGCCGCCTTCGAAGCCGATCAGGCTGACGCCGGTGCGGGACTTCTGGCCCTTGACGCCGCGGCCGCCGGTCTTGCCCTTACCCGAGCCTTCGCCCCGGCCGACGCGCATGCGCTTTTTGTGAGCTCCCGCGTTATCGCGGATTTCATTGAGTTTGGTCATCTGCCTTCTCCTTGGAGTTCAGCGCCGGGCAGGGCCCGACTCGGCTTTGTGATGGATGTGGGAAGTCGCGCTATTTGACCTCGACGAGGTGAGCGACCTTGGCGACCATGCCCCGGACCGAGGCATTGTCGTCGAGCGTGCGTTCGCGCCCCAGCCGGTTGAGGCCCAGGCCCACGAGCGTGGCGCGCTGGTCATTCTTACGGCGGATCGGGCTGCCGATCTGTCTGACGGTGATCTTGGCCATCGTTTTGATTTTCCTAGGCTTCGGCCGCTTCGGCCGCTTCGGTCGCGGCCCCGTCGGCCCTGCGGCCGATGATGTCGGAGACCTTCTTGCCGCGCTTGCCGGCGATCTGCCGGGGCGAAGCCTGACCCTTGAGGGCGTCAAAGGTGGCGCGAACCATGTTGTAGGGATTGGACGAGCCGGTCGATTTGCCGACCACGTCCTGCACGCCGAGCGTTTCGAGCACGGCGCGCATGGGACCACCGGCGATGACGCCGGTGCCGGCCGGGGCCGAACGCAGGATCACCTTGCCCGCGCCGTGACGGCCAGCGCCGTCGTGGTGCAGGGTGCGGCTTTCGCGCAGCGGGACGCGGATCATCGACTTCTTGGCTTCTTCGGTCGCCTTGCGGATGGCTTCGGGCACTTCGCGCGCCTTGCCGTGACCGTAGCCGACGCGGCCCTTCTGATCGCCCACCACCATGAGGGCGGCGAACGAGAAACGCCGTCCACCCTTCACCGTCGCGGCGACACGGTTGATGTGCACCAGCTTTTCGACGATGTCGCCGTCAGCGCGTTCCTCGGCGGTCTGAGGCGCATTGCGGTCACGGCGGCCACGGCGTTCGCCGCCTTCGCCACCACCACCACGATTTTCGGGTCCACGGGCCATGCTTGTTTCCCTAGAAATTCAGGCCGGCTTCACGCGCGGCTTCCGCCAGCGCCTTGATCCGTCCGTGATAGATGTAGCCGCCGCGGTCGAACACGACGTCCTTGACGCCGGCCTTGATGGCGGCTTGCGCCACCGCCTTGCCGACCTTTGCCGCGGCTTCCTTGCCTGAGTCCTTGCCGCCGAGCGAGGTGGCTGACGCCAGCGTCACGCCCTTCGAATCGTCGATGACCTGGGCGTAGATGTACTTGTGGCTGCGGAAGACCGTCAGGCGCGCGCGGCCGTTGGCCGCCTTCCGAAGATTGGTGCGGGTGCGTTGCGCACGGCGCGCCAGAGTTTCGCGAGGTGTGAGGGCCATGGCTTACTTCTTCTTGCCTTCCTTGCGGCGGACAGCCTCGCCGGCGTAGCGCACGCCCTTGCCCTTGTAGGGCTCGGGCGGACGGATCCGGCGGATTTTGGCGGCCATTTCGCCGACCGCCTGCTTGTCGATGCCGCTGATCTTGATTTCGGTCTGCTTGCCCGAGGAAAAGCTGATGCCGTTGGGGGGCGCGATATCCACGTCGTGCGAAAAGCCGAGCTGCAGCGAGAGCGTCGAGCCCTTCATGGCGGCGCGATAACCGACGCCCACGAGTTCGAGGTTTTCCTCAAAGCCCTTGGAGACGCCCTCGACCATGTTGCCGACCAGGGTGCGCGAAAGGCCCCACATCGACTTGGCGCGAGTGGACTCGTCACGCGGCTTGAAGGTGATTTCGGCGCCTTCCTGAGCGATTTCGATTTCGTCGACCACGGTCCAGGAAAGCTGGCCCTTGGGCCCCTTTACCGACACAGTTTGCCCGTCCAGCGTCACGGTGACGCCGGCCGGAATGACGACGGCCTTCTTGCCGATCCGGGACATTAGTAAACCCTCAGCAGCACTTCGCCGCCGACGTGAGCGTCTCTGGCGGCGTTATCGGACATGATGCCCTTGGAGGTCGACAGGATCGAGATCCCGAGACCGTTCTTGATCGGCTTCAGGTCTTCAATCGAGGAATAGACGCGGCGGCCGGGCTTGGAGACGCGCGCGATCTCGACGATGACGGGCTCGCCGTCAAAGTACTTCAGCTCGATCTCGAACTGCGGAAACTCGCCCGGCGTTTCGACCAGGTTGTAGCCGCGGATGTAGCCTTCGCCGGCCAGCACATCGAGGACGCGCTGACGCATCTTGGAAGCGGGGGTAAGCACCTTGGAACGCTTGCGCATGGCGGCGTTCCTGATGCGGGCGATCATGTCGCCGATGGGGTCGTTCATTGCCATATGATCCCTCCCCTACCAGCTCGACTTCACAAGGCCGGGTATATGGCCTTTGGAGCCCAGGTCGCGCAGGGCGATCCGGCTCATTTTCATTTTGCGATAGAAGGCGCGCGGCCGACCGGTGATTTCGCACCGATTGCGGAACCGGGTCGCCGAACCTGAGCGCGGCAGCTTGGCGAGCTTCAGACGCGCCTCGAACCGCTCTTCCAGCGGACGGGACTCGTCATTGGCGATCGCCTTGAGCGCCAGACGCTTGGGCGCCTGCAGCTTGACCAGGCGTTTGACGGCGAGGTTGCGGTTTACAGCGGATTTCTTGGCCATTTTCTTATCCTCTCCCGTCAGTTCTTCATGAACGGGAACTGGAATTCGGTGAGCAGCGCCTTGGCTTCGTCGTCGGTCCTGGCAGTGGTGCAGACCACGACGTCCATGCCCCAGATCTGATCGATCTGGTCGTAGTTGATCTCGGGGAACACCAGGTGCTCCTTCAGGCCCAGGGCGTAGTTGCCGTAGCCGTCGAAAGACGTGGTCTTCAGGCCGCGGAAGTCACGCACGCGCGGCAGCGCAATGGTGATCAGGCGGTCGAGGAATTCGTACATGCGATCCTTGCGCAGAGTGACCTTGGCGCCGATGACCATGCCTTCGCGCAGTTTGAAGGTGGCGACCGAGAGACGCGCGCGGGTGGGCGCGGGCTTTTGGCCGGTGATGAGGGCAAGATCCTTCATCGCCGCCTGCGGCTTCTTGGAATCGTTGACGGCTTCGCCGATGCCCATGTTCACGACAATCTTGTCGAGCTTGGGGATCTGCATCTCGTTGGTGTAGCCGAACTGTTCCTTCATCACCGCACGGATGCGGGACTGGTAATCAGCCTTGAGGCGCGGCGTGTAAGCTGCTTCAGCCATTGATCACTTCCCCGGTGGTTTTGGCCACGCGGACCTTCTTGCCATCGCGCGTCTCGAAGCCGACGCGGGTAGCCTTGCCGTTACCGTCGACGATCGACACGTTCGAGACGTGGATCGGCGCGGACTTGTGTTTGATGCCCCCTTGCGGGTCATCGCGGGTCGGGCGGGTATGGCGCTGGACCATGTTAATTCCACCAACCATAACTTTGGAATCCTTGGGGAATACGCGCTCGACATTGCCTTCCCGGCCCTTGTCCTTGCCGGTCAGCACGATCACGCGATCGCCCTTTTTGATCTTCGCGGCCATGGCTTACAGCACCTCCGGCGCGAGCGAGACGATCTTCATGTGGTTCTTGGCGCGCAGTTCACGGGGAACCGGTCCGAAGATACGCGTGCCGATCGGCTCGTTCTGCTTGTTGACGATGACGGCGGCCGAGCGGTCGAAACGGATCAGCGATCCGTCCTTGCGCTTGATGCCCTGGGCGGTGCGCACGACGATGGCGCGCAAAACGTCGCCCTTCTTCACGCGGCCACGCGGAATGGCTTCCTTGACGGACACGACGATGGTGTCGCCGACGTGGGCATAGCGGCGCCCGGCGCCGCCGAGCACCTTGATACACATGACCCGACGCGCGCCCGAATTATCGGCGACGTCCAAATTGGTCTGCATCTGGATCATGGCGTTTTACTTTCCAGACTTTGCTAGGCCGAGGCCTTGGGAAGGACTTCCCAGGTCTTGGTCTTGGACTTCGGCGGACATTCCACGATGCGAATGGCTTCGCCCTCCTTGTAGAGGTTGGCCTCATCGTGGGCGTGATAGCGCTTGGAGCGGCGCACGGTCTTGCGCAGCACCGGGTGCAGGAAGGTCCGTTCGACCTTGACCACCACGGTCTTGTCGCCCTTGTCGGAGACGACCACGCCTTCAAGAATTCGTTTGGGCATCGGTTATCTTCCTTCAGGCGGACTTTTTCGCGGCGAGCACGGTCTTGATCCGTGCGATGTCCTTGCGGATCTCGCCGACGCGGTGGGTCTTTTCCATCTGGCCGGTGGCCTTCTGGAAGCGCAGGTTGAACTGCTCCTTTTTCAGGTTGAGCAGGTTCTCACCGAGCTGGTCTTCGGTCATGCCGCGGACTTCTGCGATCTTCACTGGACAACCTCCATGATCAGGCCCGCATCGGTGCGGGTGACGACCTTGGTCTTGATCGGCAGCTTGCCGGCGCCCAGGCGCAGGGCTTCGCGAGCCGTTTCGTCGTTGACGCCGTCAATTTCGAACATGATCCGGCCCGGCGCGACGCGCGCAGCCCAGTATTCGATCGCGCCCTTGCCCTTGCCCATACGGACTTCGGCCGGCTTGTCGGAGACCGGCACGTCCGGGAAGATGCGAATCCACACCCGGCCCTGACGTTTCATCTGGCGGGTGATCGCCCGGCGGGCGGCTTCGATCTGGCGGGCGGTGATCCGCTCGGGCTCAAGCGCCTTCAGGCCATAGGAGCCGAAGTGCAGGGCCGTGTTGCCTTTCGAGGCGCCGTGGATGCGGCCCTTGAACTGCTTGCGGTACTTGGTTTTCTTGGGTGACAGCATGGTGGTTTAGGCCCCTGCTCTATCGCGGCGCGGACCGCGGTCGGGACGCTCACGGCGCTCGCCCTCGCTGGCCGGGCCTGATTCGGTGGCCAGACGCTTGTCCTGGGCCATCGGATCGTGCTCGAGGATTTCACCTTTGAAGATCCAGCACTTCACGCCGATGATCCCGTAGGTGGTCTTGGCTTCGGCGAAACCGTAGTCGACGTCGGCGCGCAGGGTGTGAAGCGGCACGCGGCCTTCGCGGTACCATTCCATCCGGGCGATTTCAGCGCCGCCGAGACGGCCCGAGACGTTGATCCGGATGCCCTTGGCGCCGAGACGCATGGTCGACTGGATCGAGCGCTTCATGGCCCGGCGGAAGGCGATACGGCGCTCGAGCTGCTGAGCGATGTTTTCCGCCACCAGCTGGGCGTCGGTCTCAGGCTTCCTGATCTCGACGATGTTGAGGTGAACCTCGCCGCCGGAGATGGCCGCCACGTCGGAGCGCAGCTTTTCGATATCCGCGCCCTTCTTGCCGATGATCACGCCGGGGCGCGCGGCATAGATGGTGATGCGGCACTTCTTGTGCGGCCGTTCGATGACGATGCGCGAAACACCGGCCTGATAGAGGCGGTCCTTCAGCATCTTGCGGATCTTGATGTCTTCGTGGAGTAAACGGCCGTACTCGCCCCGGCGCGCGAACCAGCGCGAGTCCCAGGTGCGGTTGATGCCGAGGCGAAGCCCGATCGGATTGACTTTCTGACCCATCAGGCGGCCTCACCCAGCTCGCGGACCACGATGGTGATCTCGGAAAACGGTTTTTCGATACGCGATGACCGGCCGCGGGCGCGGGAGGCGAAACGCTTCATGATCAGGTTCTTGCCGACATAGGCTTCGGCCACGATCAGGTTGTCGATATCGAGGTTGTGGTTGTTCTCGGCGTTGGAGATGGCCGACTGCAGCGCCTTGCGAACTTCGCCGGCGACACGCTTGGGGCTGAACTCCAGCTCGTTGAGGGCCAGTTGCACCTTCTTGCCGCGGATCGAGGCGGCGACCAGGTTCAGGCGGCGAAGACCACTGCGCAAGCTGGTGAGCTTGGCCTGTGCCTCGGCCGGACCGCGCCGGCGCTCTTGCTTCTTCTTGCTCATGCTTTCCTCTTGGCCTTTTTGTCGGCCGCGTGGCCCGGGAAGAACCGGGTGGGCGCGAATTCACCGAGCTTCATGCCAACCATGTCCTCGGAGACGAGGACCGGAACGTGCTTTTGGCCGTTGTAAACGCCGAAGGTCAGGCCGACGAACTGCGGCATGATGGTCGAGCGGCGCGACCAGGTCTTGATGACGTCCTTGCGGCCGGACCCTTGAGAGGCCTCGGCCTTTTTCAGCAGGTAGCCGTCGACAAACGGACCTTTCCAGACAGAGCGGGTCATTAGCGTGACTTCCTGGCGTGGCGGCTGCGGATGATGAGTTTGTTGGTGGTCTTGTTGACCCGGGTCTTGCGGCCCTTGGTCGGCTTGCCCCAGGGCGTAACCGGGTGACGGCCGCCCGAGGTGCGGCCTTCGCCGCCGCCGTGCGGGTGGTCGACCGGGTTCATGGCCACGCCGCGCACGTGCGGGCGGCGGCCCATGTGACGAACGCGGCCGGCCTTGCCGAGGCTTTCGTTCATGTGGTCGGGGTTGGAAACGGCGCCGACGGTGGCCATGCAGCTATCAGGCACCATGCGAAGCTCGCCCGAGCCCAGGCGGATCTGGGCGTAACCACCGTCACGGCCGACCAGCTGGGCGTAGGTGCCGGCCGAGCGGGCCATCTGGCCACCCTTTTCCGGCTTGAGTTCGATGTTGTGGATGATCGCGCCAACGGGGAGACTGCGCAGCGGCGAGGCGTTGCCCGGCTTCACGTCGACCTTTTCGCCGGCGATGACGGTATCGCCAGCGCGCAGACGTTGCGGGGCCAGGATGTAGGCGAGTTCGCCGTCTTCATACTTGATGAGCGCGATGAAGGCAGAACGGTTGGGATCGTATTCCAGGTGCGTCACGGTCGCGGGCACATCCCACTTGCGGCGCTTGAAATCGATCAGGCGATAAAGGCGCTTGGCGCCGCCGCCACGGAAACGCACGGCGATACGGCCGCCGCCGCCGCGTCCGCCGGATTTGGTCAGGCCTTGCACCAGGTGCTTGACCGGACGGCCCTTGTGGAGCTCGGCCTTGTCGACCAGGACCAGCTGGCGCTGGCCGGGAGTGGTCGGGTTGAACTGTTTGAGAGCCATGTCTCTAGAGCCCCGTCGTAATGTCGATCGACTGGCCTTCAGCCAGCGTCACGACCGCTTTTTTGATATCGGACCGGCGGCCGAGCGTGCCGCGGAACCGCTTGGTCTTTCCCTTGACGTTCAAAGTGTTGACCTTGGTCACATTGACCTTGAACAGGGCCTCAACAGCGGCGGCGATCTCGTCCTTGGTCGCATCGGCCGCGACCCGGAAAACCACCTTGTTCATCTCGGAAAGCCGGGTGGACTTCTCCGTGATCACCGGGGCGAGGATGGTGTCGTAGTGGCGCGTGGTGGCGGCCATTATGCGGCCTCCTTCTGGGTCAGGCGCGCCTGCAGGGCTTCAACCGCGTCCCTGGTCAGGACCAGGGTCTCGGCGCGCAGGATGTCATAGACGTTGACGCCGGCGTTCGGCAGCACGTCCAGGTGCGGGATGTTGCGGGCGGCCAGGCCGAAGTTCTTGTCGACTTCCACACCGGCGATGACCAGCACGCGCTTCCAGCCCAGCTTGTCGATCTGGGCGCGGAGGCCTGCGGTCTTGGGATCCTTCAGCGAGGCCGAATCGAGCACGACCAGCGTGCCGTCCCTGGCCTTCGACGACAGCGCATGGCGCAGGCCAAGCGCGCGGACCTTTTTCGGCAGATCGAAGGCGTGGCTGCGGACGACCGGGCCGAAGGCGCGCGAGCCGCCGACGAACTGGGGCGCGCGGCGTGAGCCGTGACGGGCGCCGCCGGTGCCTTTTTGCTTGTACATCTTCTTGCCGGTGCGCGAGTTTTCGTTGCGCGTCTGGACCTTGTGGTTCCCGCCCCGGCGCTTGGCCAGCTGCCAATTGACCACCCGGGCCAGGATGTCGGCGCGGATGTCGGCGATGCCGAACACCTCGTCGGAGAGCTCGATCGAGCCCCCGGACTTGCCGTCGAGTTTGATGATGTCGAGTTTCATCTATTCCTCGCCCTTTTCTTCGGCCGCGGCTTCCGGCGCGTCAGCGGCAGGCGCTTCGACGGCGGGGGCTTCGGCTTCGGGAGCTGCTTCGATCACGGGGACTTCTTCGACCGCGACCTCTTCAGCCGGAGCCTCGGACGCCTTCGAAGCGGGCTCTTCGCCAGGACGGCGGAAAGCGCCCGGCATCGGCAGACCCTTTTGCGGAAGGCCCTTGATGGCGTCGCGAATTCGGACCCATGAGCCTTCGGTGCCCGGAACCGCACCGCGCAACATAATAAGACCGCGTTCTGCGTCGACGCGGAACACGGTCAAATTGAGGGTGGTGACGGTTTCCTGGCCGAGGTGGCCCGGCATCTTCTTGCCTTTGAACGTACGGCCCGGATCCTGGCGGTTGCCGGTCGAACCGAGCGAACGGTGCGAGAGCGATACGCCGTGGGTGGCGCGAAGGCCGCCGAAGTTCCAGCGCTTCATGCCGCCGGCGAATCCCTTGCCGACGGTAAGGCCCGAAACGTCGACCTTCTGGCCGGCGACGAAGTGATCGGCGGTAATCTCGGCGCCGACATCGATCAGGGCCGCTTCATTGACGCGGAATTCGGTGACGACGCGCTTGGGCTCGACACTGGCCTTGGCGAAGACGCCGCGTTCGGCCTTGGAGGTGTTCTTGGCCTTCTTGGAGCCGGCGCCCAGCTGCAGGGCGACATAGCCGTCCTTTTCCTGGGTGCGCTGGCCGACGACCTGCAGGCCGTCGAGCGACAGCACGGTCACCGGCACGTGGCTGCCGCTTTCATCGAAGAAGCGGGTCATGCCGACCTTGCGGGCGATAATGCCGGTGCGAGATGTGGGGATGGTCACGTCAATATCTCCCCTAGAGCCTGATCTCGACATCGACGCCGGCCGACAGGTCGAGCTTCATCAGCGCTTCGACGGTCTGCGGGGTCGGATCGACGATATCGAGCACGCGCTTGTGCGTGCGGATTTCGAACTGTTCGCGGCTCTTCTTGTCGACGTGCGGCGAACGGTTGACGGTGAAACGCTCAATCAGGGTCGGCAGCGGAATCGGTCCGCGCACGGTGGCGCCGGTCCGTTTTGCCGTGTTCACGATCTCGCGGGCTGAATGGTCAAGCACGCGGTGATCGAAGGCCTTGAGCCTGATGCGGATATTCTGACGATCCATATCGCTCTTAACTTCTCCAACAGACGACCAGCGCCCGTTCGCGTGTTTCCGACCATTTCAAAGACCAGTTCCAAAGGAGCAAGCCCCTCCGGAAAACGCAAACTAGCCGCATAAACAACAAGGCCCGCGCGGTACGCCCGCTCGGGCCCCTACCCTATCTTCGCCCCCTGAGAGGCGCCTTTCGGGTCGATGTGCGGGCCGCGTCTGAGCCGTAAAGACTCACAGCCGGTCCAACGAAGGCGCGGTCTATAGGCTGGAGCCCTTGCCCCGTCAAGCACCAGGCGATGCAGGGCGATGTTTTTTCGAATTTGACGTTGGAGGCCTGTTGGCCTCCTCGGCATGTGGACATATTTATGTCTGACTGTTGCCTGCGAAACACATGCAAAGTAAGGCTATGCCGTTATGATCCGGCAACTATAGGTTTGACGCCCGGTAAACCGGCAACAGGGGAAACTATCCATGAAACTGTCTCACTTCGCGTCCGCTGCGGCGTCGGTACTTGTCCTTGGCATCGCTGCGCCGGCTTTCGCGCAGACGGGCTACGTCTATGGCGTCTACGGTGAGAACCGTGACCACCCGCACACCGTCAATACCGAACAGGTCGGCTTTACCGGCGGGTTCTCGGTGCCGGTCGGCATGTTCGAAGTTTCCGGCGAGGCGTCCTACCTCGACACCGGCCGCGATTCGCTGTCCACGGCCGACTTCGGCAAGGTCGAGACGCGGAACCAGGCCACCGCGTTCGACGTGCAGACCTTCTTTGCCGGGTCGCTCTATACACGCAACGACAAATGGGGCTGGGGCGCGACCGTCGCCGGCGGCGAACTTGGCGACATCATTTTCGACGAGTTCGACAACTCGGTGAACGCCAAGCTGCCGCACAACGGCAAGGCCACCAACCCGAACCAGGCGCGGTTCGCACTCGACAAGATTACCGAAGTTGAAGGCAGCCTCTTCGCTCAGGCTTACGGCGACAAGTGGGTCGGTTCGGCCCGCGTTGGCTACGGCGTTGTCTCGCTGGGCACCAGGATCATCCCCAATCCGGCCACGACCGGCGCGTCTGACCGTCTGCTCAACGTCGACAGTGAACTGAACTATGTGGACGTCACCTTCGACGGCAACTTCTTCTTCACCGACCATGCCCAGCTGACCATCGGCGTCGACTGGAAGGATTACGAGCTCTATGACCCGGTGGTCTCGAGCAGCATCGGCCTGGAATACCAGCTGAAGGATTCGCCGATCAGCCTGAAGTCGAACATCGAATTCTCAAAGTGGGGCAACTCGGTGACCATTGGCGCGGTCGCCACCTTCGGCGCCGACAGCATCAATGACCGCGTCCGCAAGGGCCCGGCCAATCCGTGGATCTCGACCCTGCGCCACTACTCGAGCCAGTTCGTCACCGGCGGCTTCTAGTCCCAGCGACGACAGCAACGAATTTGGGCCTCGGCGGAAACGCCGGGGCCCTTTTTCTTGCGCGCTCAAGCAGCGAGCCATAGGCGAGCGATAGCGCGACGTAAAATGAACTCCTCGACAGTCAGGTCTCGGCCGAGCCTTGAAGCTACGACGATCGCGCGCAGACTATGGTGGACCCAAAGTCTTCCAGGACGGTGCGCCCCCCCTATCCGGCCGCGCTGCGCCCACCTTTCCCCGCAAGGCGGACGGGAACGCGAGGTGGCCGACTCTGCGGGTTCGGCCCCCGACCCCTCCACCTCCCCCGGCCTCCAGAAACGAAAAGGCCCCCCAGATTGTCTCTGGAAGGCCTCGTCATTCTTCTTGCGCTAACACTCTCCCGGCTTGCGCCGGGGTCGCTGCTTGAGCGCGTTACGCCAGGATCTTGGCGACGACGCCGGATCCGACGGTGCGGCCGCCTTCGCGGATGGCGAAGCGCAGCTTTTCTTCCATGGCGATGGGCGTGATCAGCTCGACCGTCAGCTCGGTGTTGTCACCGGGCATGACCATCTCGACACCTTC
>CANJME010000028.1 GCA_947475875.1 Caulobacteraceae bacterium
ACTTGCCTTGACCCGTCAGAACATCAACCTGCCGCAGCTTGGCGACGATCTCTTCCGGCTTGTAACGAACCCTTGCCATCTCTCCATCCTCATAAAAGTGGCCCTAAGACCAACATTGCGGGTGGATCACTTCAAGGGGTGCAGACCATGACAATATTGGTCATCTTGCGCCCTCCCATGGACAACAACGTTATCTCCCGGCGACGCTACACCAGACGCAGGGGTTTGCAACGACGAGAGAACGAAAAAAGAACATCTTCCCCCAAGGCGCGCAAAAAACCCTATGCTCACTCCATGACGAATCGCTCATGACCCAACCGAAAGTTCAGCCCTGATGGCCCGGGACGGCGCGGCCTATGTCTGCCAGTCGTGCGGCGCGGTTCACACCAAGTGGGCCGGCCAGTGCGTGGCTTGCTCGGCATGGAACACCCTGGTCGAAGAGCTGGGCTCACGCCCGCCGGGCGCGCTCGCTCCCACCAAAGCCACGAAAGCCCGCGGCCTTTCCTTCATGGGGCTCGAGTCCGAAACCCTCACCCCGCCCCGTATTGAAACGGGCCTGGCCGAATTCGACCGGGTCTGCGGCGGCGGCGTCGTGCCGGGCTCGGCCGTCCTCATCGGCGGCGATCCCGGCGTCGGCAAGTCCACCCTGCTGCTGCAGGTCTGCGCCGAGGCAGCGGCCCGGGGCGCATCCTGCGCCTACATCTCCGGCGAGGAAGCGGCCGAACAGATCCGGGCCCGCGCCGGCCGCATGGGCTATTCGCGGGCTCCGGTCAGCCTCGCGGCCGAAACCGCCATCCGCGACATCCTCGATGGTCTCAAACGCGACCGGTTCGACCTGGTCGTCATCGACTCCATTCAGACCCTGTGGAGCGACAACCACGAAGCCGGCCCCGGCTCAGTCACCCAGGTTCGCGCCTGCGTCGCCGAACTTGTGCGGCTGGCCAAGAAGCAGAACTGCGCCATCCTCCTCGTCGGCCATGTCACCAAGGATGGCCAGATCGCCGGTCCCAGAGTGGTGGAACATATGGTCGACGCGGTTTTGAGCTTCGAGGGCGAGCGGGGCTACCCGTTCCGCATCCTGCGCGCGGCCAAGAACCGCTTTGGCGCCACCGACGAGATCGGGGTCTTTGAGATGGGCGAGACCGGCCTTCGTCAGGTGCACAATCCTTCGGCCCTGTTCCTCGGCGATAGCGGCCAGCGGGCCGCCGGGGCGGCCGTCTTCGCCGGCATGGAGGGCTCAAGGCCGGTTCTCGTCGAGTTCCAGGCCCTCGCCGCCCCCAGCGCCTACGGCACCCCACGCCGCGCGGTTGTCGGCTGGGATTCCGGCAGGTTGGCCATGGTGCTGGCCGTGCTTGAGGCCCGCTGCGGCCTTTCCTTCGCAGGCCGCGATGTTTACCTGAACGTGGCCGGGGGCCTGCGCATCAACGAGCCCGCCGCCGATCTCGCCGCCGCCGCGGCCCTGGCCTCCTCCGCTCTCGACGTCGCCCTGCCCCAAGACTGCGTGGTGTTCGGCGAGGTATCCCTCTCCGGCGAAATCCGTTCGGTCTGCCGCATGGAAGCCCGCCTCAAGGAAGCCGCGAAACTGGGCTTCAAACGGGCGCTGGCCCCCTCCGGTGCCGCAGACGGCGCGCCCATCCCCGTCGCCGGTGTCTCGCGCCTGGCCGAAGCGATCCGCCGCATCGGCGAGGAAGACTGGAAAGCCTGATGTTCAATTTCATCGTCATCCTGGTGCTGACCGTCTCCAGCATCATTGGCCTTGCCCGCGGCGGGACGCGCGAGGTCGTCGGCGTTGTCTCCTTCATTCTGGCGGTACTGGCGGCGATCCTGGCGCTGAAGCAAGTCGCGCCGCTGATCTTGCCGACCGTTCACACGGTCTGGATCGCCAAGGCCCTGGCCCTCCTTATCGTCTTTGTCGTTGTCCATGTGGTCCTGCGCATTGTCGGCGGGACCATCGCCAAGGCCGTGCCCGAAACCGACGTCGGCTTCCTCGACCACGCCATCGGCCTGGGCTTTGGTCTCATCCGGGGTCTCATCCTTCTGGGCGTCTTCAGCCTCGTTTTCCGCGCCGTGACCCCGCCCGAGGACGATTCGGCCGCCTGGGTGACGGGCGCCGGGCTCTACCCCTTGACGCAGCTGTCCGGCGACGCCCTCCAGGCGCTTGTTCCAAAGGGGCAGGCCATGGTCGACAAGGTCTCGCCGACGCTCACGGGCGCCATTGACGCACCCGCCGCAAAAATACCGGACAAGACCAGCAAATAAGGGTAAGAGGCGCCCGCTCACTCATGACAGGCCGCCCCCGTTTGGAGACGTCGCTTTGACGACCCCCCCGGAACCGCTCCCGTACGACAACGGGCGCGATCCCGACGATGATCGCCCGCGCCTGGAGTGCGGCGTTTTCGGCGTCTTCGACACGGCCGATGCAGGCGCCGTCGCGGCCCTGGGCCTGCACGCTCTGCAGCACCGCGGCCAGGAAGCCTGCGGCATCGCCACCTTCGACGGCCACAAGTTCTACACCGAGCGCCATCAGGGCCTGGTCGGCGACGCCTTCACCGGCGCGGACCTGGTCACCCGCCTGCCCGGCCGCTCGGCCATCGGCCACACCCGCTATTCCACCGCCGGCGGGTCCGTCATCCGCAACATCCAGCCGATGTTCGCCGACCTTGAGATCGGCGGCGTGGCCCTGGGCCACAACGGCAACCTAACCAACTTCATGACCCTGCGCGAACAGCTCGTGCAGGAAGGCCGCATCTTCCAGTCGACCTCCGACTCCGAGGTCATCCTCCACCTCATCGCCCGCTCGCGCCGCGGCCGCTTCATGGACCGCTTCGTCGAGGCCCTGCGCCAGATCGAGGGCGGCTATGCGCTGGTGGCCCTGACCAACAAGAAACTGATCGGCGCGCGCGATCCGCTCGGCATCCGCCCCCTGGTCATCGGCGATCTCAATGGCAAGCCGGTGCTGGCGTCGGAAACCTGCGCGCTGGATGTCATCGGCGCCAAGTTCGTGCGCGACGTCGCCCACGGCGAGATCGTGGTGTTCGACGCCGAGGGGACGGAGACCCTGCGGCCGTTCCCGGCCAAGCAAGCCCGGCCGTGCGTGTTCGAATATGTCTACTTCGCTCGCCCCGACAGCGTCGTGAACGGCCACTCGATCTATGAGGTGCGCAAGCGCATGGGCCGGCGCCTGGCCGAGGAGTCCGCGCCGATCGCCGACGTGGTCGTCCCCGTGCCCGACTCAGGCGTGCCCGCGGCCCTCGGCTTCGCCCAGGCCAGCGGCCTGCCCTTCGAAATGGGCATCATACGCAACCATTATGTAGGACGAACTTTTATCCAGCCGACCCAAGGCGTGCGCGAACTTGGAGTACGGATGAAGCATAGCCCAAATCGGGCGGCTTTGGCGGGAAAACGCGTAATACTTATCGATGACTCGATCGTACGCGGGACGACCAGCCGCAAGATCGTGCGCATGGTTCGCGAGGCGGGCGCGGCCGAGGTTCACCTGCGCTCGGCCTCGCCGCAGATCATGTGGCCCGACTTTTACGGCATCGACATGCCTGATCGGGAGCACCTGCTGGCCGCCACCAAGACCATGGAGGAGATGACCGCGTTCCTTGAGGTCGACAGCCTGGGCTTCCTGTCGGTGGACGGCCTCTACTGGGCCATGGGCGAAGGCGCGCGCGATCCAAAAAACCCTGTCTTTACAGACCATTACTTCACCGGAGACTACCCCACCCGCCTGCTTGACCGGGAAATCGCGCAGGGGCGGAACGAGACGGTGGACCGTCAGCTGTCGTTCCTGGTGAGCACCTAAGCTGCGTTTCCGCCCGGACCCCTACATCGTCGCCATCCTGGCCTCGGTCGCGGTGGCCATCGTCATCCCGGTCCACGGCGCGGCCCTTGCCCCGTTCAATCTCGCCACCAAGTTCGCGGTCGCGGCGCTGTTCTTTCTCTACGGCGCGCGGCTGCCCAGGGAGGTGGTGATCGCCGGGCTGGTGCGCTGGCGGCTGCACCTGCTCACCCTGTCCATCACCTTTGTTCTCTACCCGGCCTTAAGCTTCCTCTGGCCGCTGCTGCCGGGGTGGATCCTGGCGCCGTCGCTGCTGGCGGGGATGACGTACCTGACCTGCCTGCCGTCGACGATCCAGTCGTCAGTGGCGCTGGTGGCGAGCGCGAAGGGCGATGTGGCGGCGGCGGTCTGCTCGGCCTCGCTGTCCAATAGCGCCGGCGTGGTGCTGGCGCCGCTGCTGGTCGGACTGCTGATGCACGCGCAAGGCGCCGCCATCAGCCGCGAGGCGGTGGAGAGCATCTTCCTGCAGCTGCTGGTCCCCTTCGCCCTGGGCCAGGTCGCCCACCGCTGGCTGGGGCCGGCGCTGGCCCGTTACAAGGACCCGCTGACGTACTACGACCGCTTCACCATCATGCTGATCGTCTACGGCGCGTTCAGCTCGGCCGTGGTCGGCCAGGTGTGGCGGCAGGTCAGCCTGATCCAGTTCATCGGCCTGATCGGGCTGTGCGCGGCCTTGCTGGCGCTGATCATGACCACCTGCATCCAGGCCTCGCGCCGCCTGGGCTTTCCGGTCACCGACGAGATCGTCGTCGCGTTCTGCGGCACGCAAAAGGGCATGGCGGCGGGCGTGCCCATGGCGTCCCTGATATTCCCCGCCCCCCAGGTCGGGCTGATCCTGTTGCCGCTGATCATCTACCACCAGCTGCAGCTGATGACCTGCGCGGTCATGGCGGGCAGGTATGCCCGGCGCGCTCAAGCGGCGACCCCGCTACGGTGACAGTTTACAGCGGCCCTGTGTGACGCCGCCAATCGAGACGGGTGGGCGAGTTTCCGCTAGACAGTCGCAATTCACCGGGAGACCTCGCGCGATGGCGCTGAAGATCGCCATTGTTGGGCGGCCCAATGTGGGCAAGTCGACGCTGTTCAACCGGCTGGCGGGCAAGAAGCTCGCGCTGGTCGATGACCAGCCGGGGGTGACCCGCGACCGGCGGTTTGCGCCCGGCCGGCTGGGCGACCTGGATCTGATCCTCATCGACACCGCGGGCTTTGAGGACGTCAAGGACGAGAGCCTGGAAGCGCGCATGCGGGCGCAGACCGAGCTGGCGGTCGCCGAGGCCCAGGTGTGCCTGTTTTTGATGGACGCCCGCGACGGGGTGCGGCCCGACGACCACATCTTTGGCGAACTGCTGCGCCGCAGCGGCAAGCCGGTGCTGCTGGCCGCCAACAAGGCCGAGGGCAAGGCCGGCGCGGACGGGGCGCTGGAAGGCTTTGCGCTGGGCTTTGGCGAGCCGATCCAGATCTCGGCCGAACACGGCGAGGGCATGGCGGAGCTCTATGCGGCGCTGGTGCTGGCCGAGGCGGACGCGGCGTTTGAAGACGAGGAAGAGCCGGCCGGCAAGCCCATCATGCTGGCCATTGTCGGGCGGCCGAATGCCGGCAAATCGACCCTGGTCAACCGGCTGATCGGCGAGGAGCGGCTGCTGACCGGGCCGGAGGCCGGCATCACCCGCGATGCGATCCCGGTCGACTGGATCTATGACGGCCGGCCGGTGCGGCTGGTGGATACGGCGGGCCTGCGGCGCAAGGCGCGGGTCAATGAGAAGCTGGAGAAACTGTCGACCCACGACACCATCCGGGCGATCACCTTTGCGGAGGTGGTGGTGCTGGTGATGGACGCCACCCACCCTTTCGAGACCCAGGACCTGCAGATCGCCGACCTGATCGAGCGCGAAGGCCGGGGGCTGGTTTTCGCCCTGGCCAAATGGGACCTGGTGGAAGACCCCGCCCAGCGATTGCGAGATTTCATCGAACACGCCGACCGCATGCTGCCGCAGGTGCGCGGGGCGCCGGTGATCGCGCTCTCGGGCGAAACGGGGCGGGGGGTTGAGCGGCTGATGCCGGCGATCTTCAAGGTCCACAAGGACTGGTCGAGCAAGATCAAGACGCGCGAGCTGAATGACTGGCTGGCGCTGGCCATGCAGCGCCACCCGCCGCCGGCGGTGGGCGGGCGGCGGATCAAGCCGAAATACATGGCCCAGACCAAGGCGCGGCCGCCGACGTTCGTGCTGTTTTCTTCCAGAGCCGATCAGATGCCGGAGCAGTACAGGCGCTATCTAATCAATAGCTTGCGGGAAAGTTTTGATCTGCCGGGCGTGCCTTTGCGGATCACGGTGAAGTCGGGGAAGAACCCCTATGCCGAGGGCGGCGACAAGAGCGGCGAGGCGCCGCGGAAGGTCGATGCGCCCTACCAGCCGGCGCGGAAGTCGGGGTTGGGCAAGGCGATCGCCAAACAACAGGCCGCCGCGGCGCCGGCGGGCCTGGCGCGGGCCAAGAAGGCGGTGAGGAAGAAGCTGGGTCCGAAGGGGACGTCGAAGGGCGTCGGCCTGAAGAAAGCGGCGGCGGCCAAGGCGCTGAGGACGGGGCGGAAGACTCCCCGGGCGCCGATCAGGAAGCGGCGGGACGGGTAAGACAAGAAATAAAACCACAAAGGCACAAAGGAAGATCAAGGATTCACGAAGAGGCGTGAGCCTGTCGCCACCTTCAGCGCTGACCGGCAATCGGATTTGACCGCGGCGTATCCGCCGCATGAATTCAGGACTCGCACCGGCTTCAGGGACGACCAAGACCTTCGTGAAACCTTGATCTTCCTTTGTGCCTTTGTGGTTTTATTTCTTACCGCTCACGCCGCGAGCGCTAGCCTCTGGCGGCTTTCCACTGCCGGAAGACCACGTTTTCCTTTGGCAGGCCGAGGTCGGCGGTGGCCAGTTCCACCATCAGGGGGCCGATTTCGTCGGGGTGGGGCAAGGTTTCGGGATCTTCGCCGGGGAAGGCTTCGGCGCGCATTTTGGTGCGCATGCTGTTTGGGTCGACGATGGCGCAGCGGACGTTGGTGCTCTCCATCTCGTCGGCCCAGCAGCGCACGAGGGCTTCCAGGCCCGCCTTGGTGGCGGCGTAGGGGCCCCAGAAGGCTCGCGGCCGGGCGACCACGCCGGTGGTGACGAAGATGGCCCGGCCCTTGGGGGCGGCCTTCAGCAGCGGCTCGAACGAGCGGATCAGGCGGTGGGTGGAGGACAGGTTCACCGCGACGATCGTCTCCCATTGTTTGGGATCGACGTGGCTGACCGGCGAGAGGCCGCCCAGCATGGCGCCGGCGTGGACGAGGATGTCGAGGCGGCCAAAGCGCTGGTGGATCGCGCCGCCCAGGGTGTCGATGCCGGGCCCGTCGGCCAGGTCGAGCGGAACCAGGGTGGCGTGCGCGCCGGTGGCGGCGAAGATCTCGTCGTCGAGGTCCTCCAGCCCGCCTTGCGTGCGGGCGGCGGCGATCACATGGGCGCCGGCTTTGGCAAGGGCGAGCGCGGTCGAGCGGCCGATGCCCCGCGAGGCGCCGGTGACAAGGGCGATGGTGTTGGCAAGCGGCTGGGCGGTCATGGGCGGGTGTTTAGCGGAGACTCGCCCACCCGTCTCGCCGCTTCGCGTCGATCCACCCTCCCGACAAGCGGGAGGGAAAGTGATGATTGACAAAAAGAACAAATACGGAACATTATTTCCCTCCCGCTTGTCGGGAGGGACAGGCCGCGCAGCGGCCAGGGTGGGCGAGTCGGAATGGGCGAAATCACCAGACGGTCACGAGACCTAAGGCGCAACCTTACCAATGCGGAGGTCCGCCTTTGGTCCCGACTGAAGAAACTGCGCAGTTCAGGTTGCCATTTCCGGCGGCAAGCGCCCTTTCGCGGCTACTACCTCGATTTCGTCAGTTTCAATCGCCGGCTGGTGATCGAACTGGATGGCTGGCGGCACACGGAAGACGGTCAGCGGGCGCACGATGAGATCCGGGACGCGGTCTTGAGGCGCGAAGGTTTTCGGGTGCTGAGATTTCACAACAGCAGTCTGGATCGCGACCTGGACGAGGTGATGATCGCCATTCATGCGGCGCTGGCGGACTCGCCCACCCGTCTCAGCGCTTCGCGCTGAGCCACCCTCCCGACAAGCGGGAGGGAAAGGAAAGGCGCTTTCCCTCCCACGAAGTTGGGAGGGACAGGCCGCGCAGCGGCCAGGGTGGGCGAGTTTCGGTGGTTCGAAATCCCGGAGATGGCCCACCCGTCTCAGCGCTTCGCGCTGAGCCACCCTTCCAACTTCGTGAAGTAGCCCACCCGTCTCGACGCTTTGCGTCGAGCCACCCTCCCGACAAGCGGGAGGGAAAGGGTTAGCGGATGGCGACCAGTTTGCCGTTGTCGAGCAACACGTAGACGTAGTCGCCGACGGCTATGGGGGTGAGGAGGGCTGTGCCGCCGAGTTTCAGGGTGCCGATGTCGGCGCCGGTTTTGGGGTCGAGGGCTTTGGCGAAGCCGCTGGTCGAGACGGTGATCAGGCGGTTGGAGGCGAGGATCACACCGCTCCAGTAGACGCGGGAATTGACGTTGTTGCCGAGGCCCAGGAAGCCGGAGCGTTCGGTATTGGGCCCGCCGTCGTTGTTCAGCTGGTGGATCCAGTAGATCTGGCCGGTGGCGCGCTGGATGCAGACCACCTTGCCGTCCTTGGTGACCACATAGACCACATCGCCCGCCGCCCAGGCGCTTTCGGTGGTGGTGATCGGCAGCTGCCAGCGCAGGGCGCCGGTGCGCAGATCGATCGCCCCGAACGAGCCGGAGTGGCCGCCGACCAGAACGTCGCCCTTGAAGACGATGGGCCGGGCCGAGATGTCACGGATTTCGGAGAGCGCCGTGGTGCGGCTGGAATGGATGAGGTTGCCGGTCCACAGCTCGGCCCCGTTGGCGGCCTGCACGGCCGAAACCTCTCCGGACGAGAACGAGGCGATGACCGCATCGCCCGACACCGCCGGCGATGAGGCCTGCAGGAGCCGCGCCGGTTCCTGCAGGGCGTTGTACTGCCAGCCGCTGGTTCCGGTGGTCTGGTTGAAGCTGACCAGCTCGTTATTGATATTGACCGCATAGAGGCGCCCGCCCGAGGCGTTGGGCGCGGCGTGGATGGGAATATTGACCGGCGTGCGCCATACCTGGGTGCCGGTATTGGCGTCGAGCGCGGCCACAAACCGGAAGCCCGAGGTGACGAACACCTTGCCCTGGTCATAGGCCAGGCCCCCGCCATAGGTGTGGTAATCCTTGTAATTACCGCCCTTCATGAAGGGGAACTTGATGTCCGGGATATAGGATTCGAACCGCCCGCCGCCGCCCTGCGGCGTCATGTCGATGGTCCACAGGAAGGCGCCGTTGGCCGCGTTCAGGGCCGAAACCCGCGCGGCGGCGTCCATTACAAAGATGCGCCCGCCCACGGCGATCGGCGGGGCGGTGATGAATTCGGTCTTTGACGATCCCCGCCCGATGTTGCGTTTCCAGGCCACGCGGAAATCCGCCGCCGCGGTGACGTGTTCGATCGACTGTTCGGGCGTGCCGCCCGGCAGTTGCCAGGCGTTGATCGGCGTGGGCGGGGGGATGACGAAATCCTTGCCCTTGAGCGCATCGGCCACGGCGATGGAGCCTTCGCCCCCGTTCAGCGGCAGGCGCAGCGAGCCCGGGGCCTGATAGGACAGTTCCGGCGCCTGCTGGAAGGCCGGGATTTTCTGGAGAACCGAACAGCCGCCGACGGCGGTAAGCGCGGCAAGGGCCAGCGCCGCCTTCAGAGACCTCATTGCGGCGGGCCTCCCGGACCGGCGGCGCCGCCCTGCTGCTGCATCAGCTGCTGGATCATCTCGGGCGTCAGGCCCCCTGCCCCGCCGGCGGGCGCGGGCGGCGGCAGGTTGCGGATGGTTTCGATCATCTTCGGCAGGTCCGCGCCCGCGCCGGAATCGATCAAGGCTATGGCGCCGGCGGCGCGTTGCTGGATGACGCCATTGCCGTCCTGGCCGCGCGGGCCTTCGAGCATGGTCTGCAGCTTGACGAAATCGCTGCGCGCCTCGGCGGTTTTGCCGGCGCGCAGTTTCGCCCAGGCGAGGTCCTCGCGCGCCAGCGGCGAGAACGGCCGGCGGGGCTCAGTCAGGGGTTTCAAACGCGCCTCCAGATCAGCATAGGGCGCTGTGTCGAGCACGGCCCGGGCGGATTTAAGGCGGGCGAGATCGGCGAAGATCTGGCCCTCAGGGCTTTTCGGCGCGGCGTCGGCCGATTGCACGAAGAGGGCGGCGGCGTCGGCATTGCGGCCCTGGGCGAGGCGAATGCCGGCCTGCTGGGTCAGGGCGAAGGATTTGTAGATGGGGGTGGCCTTTTCGGCCACGGCGGCGAAGGCGGAAAAAGCGCCTTCGGTATCGCCGCGCTGCATGATGTCGAGCGCGGCCTGATAGCTTTGCGCGGATTTGGACATGCGCCCTTCGGACCAGGCGCTGTAGCCCAGCCAGCCGCCGCCGACCACCAGCACGATGGCGACCAGTCCGGCCACCCAGGGGGCCAGCATGAAGGCGAGCTTTTTATACTGCTCAACGCGCAGCTCTTCTTCGACTTCTTCAAACAGATCGACCACGAGGATAGGCTCCGCGAAAACGGGGTGCTTCGGATTTGGCGCGGAACCTATACGGTGGAAAGGGCCGGGGCAAACGGCAAAAACAAGGCACGGCTCGCCCGCCGGCGAGCTGTGCCGCAGCCCTCGGACTTGATCCGAGGGCCCATCGCAGACTCGCCCACCCTGGCCCCCCGGCCTTCGCCGGGGGGCCTGTCCCTCCCGACAAGCGGGAGGGAAAGTTTTGTGTGGCGGCGGCAATCGATAAACGTTCTCTTTTTGTTCTATATTGTGCTATGCTCGCGCCTGAATTGGCTTGCGCATAGGTATCATTTATGTTACCAACTGAATGTGTTCGCGAAGAGTATCTTGATGCCTCAGGCGCCAGTCCATTCGGTGTCTGGTTCAGGTCACTCGACGCGGTTGCGGCCGCCCGGGTGACGGTCGCCCTCACCCGCATCGCGCTGGGTTCGACCTCAAACATCAAGGGCGTTGGCGAGGGCGTGTTGGAATACCGGCTCGATACGGGTCCGGGATACCGCATCTATTTCGGACGAGACGGCACGCGGCTGGTCATACTGGTCGGCGGCGGAACCAAGCGGCGACAGGACCAGGATATCGCCGCCGCCAGGGCGCGATGGACAGACTACATTTTTGTTGATCGCGCGTTTGGTCCGAAAACCGGTTCCCACTTTTCGGAACGCGCTCCAGGCGCGGAAAAAGGCGCAGACGAAAGGCTGGCAAGCATGACCCTGACCCGATCCTTCAAGGCGACCGTCCAGGCGCGGGTCGCGGCCGATCCGGCGTTTGGGCGGGCGCTGCTGACCGAGGGCGTGGCCGCGTTGCTGGAGGGCGATGTGGCGACGGGCAAGGCGGTGTTGCGCGATTTTATCAACGCCACTTTGGGGTTTGAGGCGCTGTCCGCCGCGACCGGCACGCCGGTGAAGAGCCTGATGCGCATGTTCGGTCCACGCGGCAATCCCAATGCCGGCAACCTCTTTGCGGTCATCGGCTGTCTGCAACGCGCCTCAGGGGTAACGCTCGAGGTTCGCGCGGCGTAGGGACGGTGGCCCACCCTGCTCCCCCGGCCTTCGCCGGGGGAGCTGTCCCTCCCGACAAGCGGGAGGGAGAGTTTTGTGCGGCGGCGGCCCCTTCCGCCACGCTCCGGCCCGGCCGGAGGCGCGGGTATTCGGCCGGGTGGCGGCTTGATCCCGAATATGATCCTCGGCTTGGCCCACGGGTGATCCGGGTGGTCGGCCGGGAAGTGTCCCAGGTACTTACCCATAAACTGCTCCTTCTGTTTGCCCCTCGCGAGGCCGCGTCGCTTTGCCACCGATGCCGGAGAAGGCCGGTTGGCAGGGCACAGTGCCCTTCTTGACGTAGGGAGAGGTTATCCCGGCGGGCCGGGGAGATCCAACCGAGAAGTTCTGTGCCTGGAAACAGGTTTGGTGGACGCATCTTGGGTAACTTCGGTGACAGTTTACTGTGTCACCGAAGTCGTGCTTTCCGCGCGGGGGATGGGCCGGGTCCACTTCGGTGACACAGTAAACTGTCACCGAAGTCTGGCCGCGGACTTCGCCGCGCCTGCTTGAGCGGCATTTTTGCGTTGCGCTATCGGCGCTACGCGCCTGCTTGAGCGGGCATTTTACGTTGCGCTATCCTCGGATCAAGTCCGAGGACCGCGGACTTCGCCGCGCCTGCTTGAGCGCTAGGGGTGGCGGGCCAGCTGGATGCCTTGCCAGAGGGCCAGGCCGACGACCAGAAATCCGGTCATCCAGGTGAGCAGCCGCAGCGGCAGCACCTTGGTGGTCCAGCCGGCGATGGGGGCCGCGACGATGCCGCCGCCGACGAGGCCGGCGATCGACCAGGCCATGCCGTCCAGGCCCGCGGCCTTCCAGCCGTGCAGCATGGTGTAGAGGAAGGTCGCCGAGATGGCCGCGGCGACAAAGAATTCGGCGGTGTTGACGGTGCCGATGGTCTTGCGCGGATCGGCGCCGACGCCCAGCAGGGTGCTGGTCACCACCGGGCCCCAGCCGCCGCCGCCGATGGCGTCGAAGAGGCCGCCGACCAGCCCCAGGGGGAAGGGTTTGGCGCCGCCCATGACCCTGGGGCGGGTTCCCTTCCAGGCGCGCCAGAGGATGATCAGGCCCATAAAGGCCAGCCAGGCGGTGACAAAGGGCTGGATCTTCTTGCCGTCGATATTGGTGAGCACATAGGCGCCGACAACGCCGCCGGCGACGCCGCCGAGCGAGAGCGCGATCAGCAGGGCGCGGTCGACGTTTCTGTGGGCGACGTGGGAGACGGCCGAGGCCGCGCCGGTGGCGACCTTGGCGGCATGGACGGAGGCCGAGACGCTGGCCGGCAGGACGCCCATGGACATCAGGACGGTGGAGCAGACGACGCCATAGCCCATGCCGAGCGCGCCATCGACCAGCTGGGCGAGCACGCCGACGCCGGCGAATTCAAGAAACTCGATCAGATGTGAGCTCATCGATCCCTGCTAGCGGAAGCCGGGGCGCATTGCCAAGGTTCTGTGCGCCACCGCCCGCCCGCCGGGCGAGGTGTGGTAGGCCGGGAGGGAATCGAACCCTCGACCATTCGATTAAAAGTCGAATGCTCTACCGCTGAGCTACCGGCCCCTCTGCGAAGGCGGCGGAACATAGTCGGGGGCCTTGATCTTCACAAGCCGCCCCCGGTTCAATTGACGTTGGCCTGGCTGCAAGGGCCTCACACGACGATCACGACGGGTCCGGCGCTTGGCGTAAGGGCGGTCGCGGGATTAGTGTCGCCGTCATGCGCATCATCCCTCCCCTCGCCCTTGCCGCCGTGGCCCTGCTGATCGGGAGTTGCGCCAGCAATCCCCGGGTGGCCGGCCAGCCCCGCACCTTTGAAAGCGCCGCCGCGACGCCGCTCTACGACATCAACGTCCTGAAGACGAAGATCCCCGTGGTGCTGCTGGAGGCGCGCGACCGGCCCTATCAGCTGCCGACGCCGCTGACCTGCACCGAGATCGCCTCCCTGATCGGGCCGCTGGACGAGGCGCTGGGGCCGGATCTGGACCAGCCGCCCAATGCGGAGAACCCGGGCCTTTTGTCGCGCGGCGGGGCCCTGGCCGAGGGCGCGCTGGAAGGCGCCGCGGGCGGGCTGATCCCGCTGCGCGGCTGGGTGCGCATGCTGTCGGGGGCCGAGCGCTATGACCGGCTGGTCAAGGAAGCCATCGTCGCCGGCGGGGTGCGGCGCTCGTTCCTGAAGGGGCTGGGCCAGGCGGGGCGCTGCGTGCCGCCGGCATCGCCGACGCAGGCGGCGCTGCGGGGCGATATCGTCAACCCGTCCGAGCCGCCAAGGCGCGGGCCGCAGTATCCGGTGCGGTAGGGGGTTTGCGCGGGTTGGGCGCGCTTTGAAATAAGGACACGGAGGTCACGGAGGAGGCGAAGCGAGATCCCAGAGGAAGATCGAGCGCGCGGAACCTCCGTGTCCTCTGTGTCTCCTCCGTGACCTCCGTGTGCTTATTTTTCTTGCGGCTGGCGCCGCAGAAGGGGGTCAGTCCTCTGCCTGCGCGGCCTTGAAGGCTTTGCGGTAGGCGTCGAGGCGGCCTTCGGCGATCGCCGTCCGCAGCTCGGCCATGAGGGACTGGAAGAGCGCGATATTGTGCCAGGACAGGATGATCTGGGAGAGAAGTTCGTCTGATTTTACAAGATGATGCAGGTAGGCTTTCGAGTAGGTGTTTGAGACCGCGATATCCGCATCGAGGGGGGCGTCATCCTCAGCGAAGCGGGCGTTTTTCAGATTGACCGGCCCGGCGCGGGTCCAGGCCTGGCCGTGGCGGCCCGAGCGGGTGGGCAGCACGCAGTCGAACATGTCGACGCCGCGGGCGACCGCCTCGACAATGTCGATGGGTTTGCCGACGCCCATCAGATAGCGGGGGCGATCGTCCGGCAGCATGGCCGGGGCGTAGTCGAGCACCTCGGTCATCGCCTCATGGCCTTCGCCGACCGCCAGGCCGCCGATGGCGTAGCCGTCGAAGCCGGTTTCGATGAGGCGGTCGGCCGATTCGCGGCGCAGGGCCCGGGTGGTGGAGCCCTGCTGGATGCCGAAGAGGTTTTGGGCCTGGCGCGCGCCGAAGGCGGCTTTTGAGCGGGCGCCCCAGCGGGCGGAAAGCTGCATGGCCTGGCGCGCCCTCGCCTCCTCCGCCGGCCAGGCAACGCATTCGTCCAGCTGCATGACGATATCCGAGCCCAGCAGGTCGGCCTGGATCTCGATGGAGCGTTCGGGCGAGAGGATGTGCCGCGAGCCGTCGATGTGGCTCTGGAAGGTGACGGACTCTTCGGTCACCTTGGCGATTTTCGACAGCGACATGACCTGGAAGCCGCCGGAGTCGGTGAGGATGGGCCCGTTCCAGCGCATGAATTTGTGCAGGCCGCCCAGGCGGGCCACCCGCTCGGCCCCGGGGCGCAACATCAGGTGGTAGGTGTTGCCCAGAATGATGTCGGCGCCGGCGTCTTTGACCTGTTCGACGGTGAGGGCTTTTACGGTTCCGGCCGTGCCCACCGGCATGAAGGCCGGGGTGCGGATATCGCCGCGCGGGGTTTTCAGGACGCCGGTCCGCGCCGCGCCGTCGCGGGCCTTGATCTCAAAGGGAAAGGCGCTCATGGCGCGCGGAATAACAGGCAGGCGTCGCCGTAGGAATAGAAGCGATAGCCGTGGGCGATGGCGTGGGCGTAGGCGCCCTTCATGCGCGCCATGCCTGAAAAGGCGCTGACCAGCATGAAGAGGGTCGATTTGGGCAGGTGGAAGTTGGTCAGCAGCAGGTCGGCGGCGCGAAAGCGGTAGCCGGGGGTGATGAAGATGGCGGTTTCGGCGGCGAAGGGGCGGATGGCGCCGCCTTCATCGGCGGCGGATTCCAGCAGGCGCAGGGCGGTGGTGCCGACGCAGACGATGCGCCCGCCGGCCTGGCGGACGGCGTTGAGGGCGGCGGCGGTTTGCGCGCTGACCTCGCCGTATTCGGGGTGCATGCGGTGTTCGGCGAGGTTTTCAGTCTTCACCGGCAGGAAGGTGCCGGCCCCGACGTGCAGGGTGACCTTGTGGACCCGGACGCCCATGGCTTCGATCGCCTCCAGCAGGTCCGGGGTGAAGTGCAGGCCGGCGGTGGGCGCGGCGACCGAGCCTTCGGCGCGGGCGTAGACGGTCTGGTAATCGGCGTGGTCGCGCGCGTCCTCGGCGCGTTTGGCGGCGATGTAGGGCGGCAGGGGCATTTCGCCGAGGCTGGTGATGGCGAGCATCAGATCGGGGCCTTCCAGATCGAAGGCGAGAGTCACCTCGCCCCCTTCGCCCTTGTGGGTCAGGGTGGCGTCGAGACCGCCCAGGGCGCAGGCCCGGTCGTGGGCCTGACCGAAGCGGAGGCGATCGCCGGGCGCGAGGCGCTTGCCCGGGCGCATGAAGGCGGTCCAGGTGTTGGATGACAGCTTGCGGTGCAGCGTGGCCTGGACCCGCATCCGGGTGTCGCCGCGAAAGCGCAGGCCGAAGAGCCGGGCCGGGATCACCCGGGTGTCGTTGAGCACCAGGGCGTCGCCGGGCCGCAGCCAGGCCGGCAGGTCGCGGACGGTCTGGTCGTGGAGCGCGCCGTCTTCGCCCACGATGAGCAGGCGAGCGGCGTCGCGCGGCTCGGCCGGGCGCAGGGCGATCCGGTCATCCGGCAGGTCGAAGTCGAAATCGCTGAGCTGCATGGCGCCGATGCGCCAGATCGCGGCGGCCTCGTCAAGCGCGATAGACAAGGCCGGTGGGACAGGGGAGACTTGGCGCTGCTGTGGGAGGCCCCTGAAATGCGCCGTTTGTCGCTGGTGATCGTGGCCGTGGCGCTCTGCGCCCTGCCCGGCTGCAGGAAGCGCCCGGCGGCGGACGAGCCCGCCGCGCCGGCCGCGCCCCTGACCGTTGCGGCCGGGTTCCACCATGACCCGAAGTTTGATGTGGACGGCTATTATCTGCCGGTCACGCCGGTGCAGGCGGGGAATTTCAAGCTGACCAACCTGGCCATGGGCTCGGAAAGCGATTTCGCGCAATGGGAGGCCGGCGAGCGCGAAGGCGTGTTCGGGCCGATGATCATCGACCTGGAAGATGTCTCGAGCCCGGTGGTGGCCAACGAGCTGGGCCAGCCGGGCCACAAGGTGACGGCGCGCGCCCTGCCCGAGCGATACCGGTTGTTTCCCGGCGAGGTGGCCTTCGCCGCCAGCGATCCGAAGGTGGGGCAGATCCTGTTTGTCGGGCGCTATGACCAGACGGCGCTGGCGGCCGAGCGCAAGGACCGCACCGGGCAAAAGCCGGTGCTGACCGGGTCGCTGCAGGTCGGCGCCGCCCGGTTCGACGGGGTGAGTTTCACCTATTTCGAAGGCGATTAGGGCGAGGCCGGTTTGCGGACGGCCTCAAGGTCGCCCGCCTTCCAGAGCGCGCGCAGCAGCCCCGGTTGGGCATCGCTGAGGTGGATATGCCTGTCAGGCGTCGGCGGCGATGCGGGCCTTGACGATCTTGCCGGGGTTGCGCGGCGGCTCGCCCTTGGGCAGGGCGTCGACGGCGTCCATGCCATCGCTGACCACGCCCCAGACCGTGTACTGGCCGTCGAGGAAGGTGGCGTCGTCAAAGCAGATGAAGAACTGGCTGTTGGCGGTGTCCGGCATGTTGGTGCGCGCCATGGAGCAGACGCCGCGTACGTGCGGCTCTTTCGAAAACTCGGCCTTCAGGTTGGGCTTGCTCGAGCCCGAACGGCCGGTGCCGGTCGGATCGCCGCCCTGGGCCATGAAGCCGGGGATCACCCGGTGGAAGACCACGCCGTCGTAGAAGCCCTCGCGGGTCAGTTCCTTGATCCGCGCGACGTGGCCGGGCGCGAGGTCGGGACGAAGGTCGATGGTCACCTCGCCGGTTTCCAGCGACAGAATGAGGGTGTTTTCCGGATCGGCCATGGCGACCTCCTGATCTGAAGGGGGATTGAGCGCTACGGAAGCAGCGCGACGGGAACGGTGAGCTTGCAGAGATCGGCCGTGGCGCCCTCGCTGGCGGCCCAGGCGGCGGCATAGTCGCGGAACGGTTTGGCGCTGGTGTCCATGACGAGGATTTTCGGCCGCTCGGCGGCCGGGATATCGGCCATGATCCGGGTCTTGATCATCACGTCCATGGGCTCGGAGGGCGGCTCGCCTACCTTGATGGAGCGGACCACGTTCAGACCCACGATCACCCGGCCGAACACCGTGTAGTTGCCGTTCAGGGTGGGGTAGGTCTCACGCATCATGAAGAACTGGCTGTTGGCGGTGTCAGGTTCCGAAGCGCGCGCCATGCCGAGAACGCCGGGGCAGAACATGCCGGTGGCCGCCACCGAGCGGTCGGCCGTGAACGCGGCCTGGGCGTCGGGCGCGGTCTTTACCGCCACCGTGCCGATAAAGCCGGTGTAGCCGTCCTTGCTGGGCACGGGCGTGAAGGGCGAGGCGGTCTGCCGGCGGAAGGTGAATTCGCCCCTCAGATCGGGCAGCGCCGAGCCGCCCTCGCCGGTCTCGTCGGGATCGCCGGTCTGGTTCATGAAGCCGTCGATGACGCGGAAGAACTTGCGGCCGTCGTAAAAGCCGGCGCGGGTGAGGATCTTGATCCGCTCGACATAGACCGGCGCGATCTTCTGGCTCAGCTCAACGATGATCTGGCCCTTGCTGGTGTCGATCACCCAGGTGTTTTCAGGATCGGGCGGGGCCCAGCCTTCGCCGGGCGTCGGCGTGGCGGGCGGCGCGCCGAGGGCCGCCGGCGCCGCGGCCGCCGGGGTTTGCGCGGCCGCCTCGGCGGCGGGCTGGCCGGGCGGTGTCTTCACGCCGAATAGCGGGGGCGGCTTGAACGTCTGCCAGAGCTTGTCGAGCACCTGGGGCGAAGCAGCCTGCGGCGCCAGCAGCATGCCCACGCCGAACGCGGCCAGAATGACGGATCGAATTCTCATGGCCCCGCTTAACCGCCCAACTTGGACCGTAATTTGACCGCGACCTCAGGCGGCACGAAGGCGGTGATGTCTCCGCCCAACGCGGCGATCTCCTTGACGAGGCGCGAGGCCACGGCCTGGTGACGCGGATCGGCCATCAGAAACACCGTTTCGATATTGCGATCGAGCTGCTGGTTCATGGCGGTCATCTGGAATTCGTATTCAAAGTCGGCCACGGCCCGAAGACCCCGCACGATGATGCTGGCCCCGACCTCGCGGGCGAAATGCACCAGCAGGGTGTCGAACGGGCGGACGATGATCTCGGCGCCCTTCAGGCCCGCGGTCTGTTCGCGAAGGATTTCGACGCGCTCGTCGAGGCTGAAGAGCGGACCCTTGCCGGTATTGATGGCAACCCCGATGACCAGCCGGTCCACCAGCTTTACCGCCCGCCCGATGATGTCGAGGTGGCCGTTGGTGACGGGGTCGAAAGTGCCGGGATAGAGGGCGGTGCGAGTCAAACGATAGGTCTCCGTTGCGCCCAACTAGCCTGTCTTGGCTTTGCAGAGAAGGTGGGAATGCGCGCGCCTCGCTCCAGCTCACCTGAGTCCCGCGCGGGGCCTCTTGAAATCCAGCTTGACCGCTTGCTCAAAAGTGATATCACTTTGATATCGACAGGGAGGCGAGGATGAGCGTTTCGGAGAAACCTTTAAGCACACTGGTTGCGCAAGGCTGGGAGGTGATCGGCTTTGCCGGCTCAACGCCTCATCAGGGCTCGACCGTGGACACCTTCCTGTTGCGGCGGATGAAAGTTCACAAGCTTTTGCGGGTCCGGCGGAAGGTTTTCGGCGGCGGTTACGCCGTCACCGAGCAAGAGATCTAGAATTTCACGTGGTCGCGCTTTCGGACGGCGAGGTGGTTTCCACGTCGCCTGAAAGCGCCCTACCGGCTGGGAGGCCAAGACATGACCGATACCAAAACCATCAATCGCACCGCCGAACGCGCGGGCGGCGGCATCAACGGGGCGCCCATGCTGGTGGTGGCCCTGGCCCTGATCGCGCTGGCGATCTGGGTCGTTTCCAATGCCCGGGAGGCGCCGCTGGCGCCGCTATTCTTCATCGGATCGCTGATCGCGAGCCTCCTCGTCCTGGCGGGATTCTACGCCCTGCAACCCAATACCGCCGTGGTCCTGACGCTGTTCGGGAGTTACCGCGGCTCTGACCGGCGGCCGGGGCTGCGCTGGGTGCCGTTCTGGATCGTTCGCAAGAAAATCAGTCTGCGGGTGCGCAACGTCACCAGCGAGATGCTCAAGGTCAACGACAAGCGCGGCAACCCGATCGAAATCGCCGCCAACGTAGTTTGGCACGTGGCCGACTCGGCCCAGGCCCTGTTCGACGTGGACGACTATACGGCCTTCGCCAATATCCAGATCGAGACCGCCCTGCGCGAAGTCTCAAGGCACTATGCCTACGACCACGGCGAAGAGCATGAAGCCACCCTGCGCGATGACGCCGAGGCGGTGAGCGAGCGCCTGCGCGAAGACCTGCAGGGCCGCGTCGCGGTGGCGGGCATTACCGTCGATGAGTGTCATCTGATGCACCTGGCCTACGCGCCGGAGATCGCCGGGGCCATGTTGCGCCGTCAGCAGGCCGAGGCGGTGATCGCCGCCCGTTCGATGATCGTCACCGGCGCGGTGTCGATGGTCGAGCAGGCGCTCAAGCAGCTCTCCGAACGGGAGGTGGTGGAACTGGACGAGGAGCGCAAGGCCGCCATGGTGTCCAACCTGCTGGTCGTGCTGTGCGCCGATCGCGACGCCCAGCCGGTCCTCAACACCGGATCGCTGTACAGCTAGGCTCGTGGCGTCTCCGGGTAAAAAAGCGTTCCTGATGCGGGTTCAGCCCGAAGTGCTGGCGGCGGTCGAGCGATTGGCCGCCGCCGAGCTGCGCTCTGTCAACGCCCAGGTGGAGACGCTGTTGCGCGAGGCGCTGGCCAAGCGGGGGGCGCTGAAGGGGAAGGATAAGGGCTAGAGACTCTTAGGTCTTCGCCGTCCTGATCGCCGTCTCCCGCCACAGCGCCGGGAACGACATCTTCAGGTCGGCGACCTTGGGCGCATCGTAGCGGACGATGTAGGGCTCGGTCGGGTTGAGCAGCAGGAAGTCCTGGTGGCGGTCCTCGGCCCGGTAAAAGACTTTCAGCGCACTGACCCTGGTGACGATGGGTGACTTGAACACCCGGGCCCGGCCCAGCTGGGCGATATAGGCCGCGGCGATGCGCTTCTGGTCGGGCGAGGTGTAGAAGATCTCGTTGCGGTACGACGGGCCCTCGTCCGGCTCCTGGCGGTTCAACTGGGTCGGATCGGTGGCGACCGAAAAGAAGATCTGCAGAATGTCGCCATAGGTGACCTGGGCGGGATCGAAGGTGATCTGCACGGCCTCGGCGTGGCCGGTGGTTTCAGTACCGACCTGTTCGTAGGTCGGATTGACCAGGTTTCCCCCGGTATAGCCCGAGACGGCCTTTGAGACGCCCTTCACATGGCTGAAAACGCCCTGGACACCCCAGAAGCAGCCGCCGGCCAGCACGGCGACCTGAGGCGCGCCTGGGGCGGGAAAGATGGCAGGGCTGGGCAGCGGCAGGCGCATGGCGCGCGCGGCGGTGGCGAGGCCGACGAGCGGCAAAGCCGAGGCTGCGGTTATAAAGACGCGGCGGGAAAGCTCGAGCGTTGTCATGCGCCCAATATAGCCCTTCCTCCCGTCTATTGGGAGGGCGCCTCGCCGCCCTCTTCCCCGAGGTCGCCCTCGCCGTCATCGTCCCCGCCACTGGCCTCCGCCAGCCGTTCGACCGAGACGACGTGCTCTTCCTCGGCGGTGCGGAAGACGATGACCCCTTGTGTGTTGCGGGCGGCGATGCGGATCTGGCCGACGGGCACGCGGATCAACTGGCCCTGGTCGGTGACGAGCAGGATTTCATCGCCCTGGTCCACAGGGAATGACGCCGCCAGCCGGCCGCCCTTGCGCGACAGGTCGTGGGCAACCAGCCCCTGCCCGCCCCGGCCGGTGCGGCGATAGTCATAGGCCGAGCTGCGCTTGCCGAATCCCTCGGACGACAGGGTGAGGATGTATTCCTCGGCCGCCTGCAGTTCGATGATGCGTTCGGCCGAGAGCATCGCCTCGCCCACATCTTCATCTTCGTCTTCGGGAACGGCGATCTCATCGCCGTCATCTCCGTTCTGGGCGCGCAGGAGCGCTCTTGCATGCTTGAGATAGGCGACCCGTTCAGCGGGCGTCGCGGCGACGGAATTGAGGATAGCCATGGAGATGACCTGATCGCCCTCGGCCAGGCGGATGCCGCGCACGCCGGTGGAATCGCGGCCAGCGAAGACGCGGATATCCTCGATATCGAAGCGGATGCAGCGGCCGGCCGATGTGGTCAGCAACACGTCCTGGCCTGGCGTGCACAGCCCGACGCCGATGATCGCATCGCCCTCGTCCAGCTTCATGGCGATCTTGCCGGCGCGGTTGACGTTGACGAAGTCCGACAGCTTGTTGCGGCGCGCCGTCCCGGACTTGGTCGAGAACATGACGTCGTAGCGGTCCCAGGTCGCCTCGTCTTCCGGCAACGGCAGGATGGAGGTGATGGTCTCGCCCGGCTCGATGGGCAGCAGGTTGACGAACGCCTTGCCGCGCGAGGTGGGCGTGGCGAGCGGCAGGCGCCAGATCTTCAGCTTGTAGACCTTGCCGCCGGACGAGAAGAACAGCACCGGCGCGTGGGTCGAGGCCGAAAAGACGCGGGTGACCGCATCCTCGTCCTTGGTGGCCATGCCGGAGCGGCCTTTCCCGCCGCGGTGCTGGGTGCGGTAGAGGGCCAGCGGCGTGCGTTTGACATAGCCGCCGTGAGTGACGGTGATGACCATGTCCTCGCGGGCGATGAGGTCCTCGTCCTCCATGTCCGCATCGCCGTCGACGATCTGGCAGCGGCGAGGAACGGCGAAGGCTTCACGCACCTCGACCAGTTCATCGCGGACGATGCCCATGATGCGGTCGCGCGAGCCGAGGATTTCCAGAAAGATCTTGATGGCGCCGGACAGTTCCTGGGCTTCGGCGAAGATCTCGTCGCGCCCAAGGCCGGTAAGGCGCGAGAGCGTCAGGGCGAGGATGGCTCTGGCCTGCTCGTCGGTCAGCCGAACGCGGCCTTCGTCGACAATGATGGTGCGCGGATCGGCGATCAGCTCGATCAGCGGGTTCATGTCACCGGCCGGCCAGTCCCGGGCCAGCAGTCGCTCGCGCGCTTCAACCGGATCGGCGGACGAGCGAATGATGTGGATCACCTCGTCGATATTGACCACGGCAATGGCCAGACCCACCAGCACGTGGCCCCGGTCGCGCGCCTTGTTGAGCTCGAACTTGGTGCGGCGGACGACCACCTCTTCGCGGAACTCGATGAAGACCCGGATCATCTCCTTCAGGCCCATCTGTTCCGGGCGGCCGTGGTTCAGGGCCAGCATGTTGACGCCGAACGAGCTTTGCAGCGGCGTGAAGCGGTAGAGCTGATTCAGGACAACGTCGCCGGCCGCATCGCGCTTAAGCTCGATAACCACGCGGATGCCCTGGCGGTCGCTCTCGTCGCGCAGGTCGCCGATGCCCTCGATACGTTTTTCGCGGACCAGTTCGGCGATGCGCTCGACCATGGCGGCCTTGTTCACCTGGTAGGGCACCGAGGTGATGATGATGGCTTCGCGGTCCTTGCGAATTTCCTCGATGGAAGCCTCGCCGCGCATGATCACCGAGCCGCGGCCGGTCATCAGCGCCAGGCGCGCGCCGGTGCGGCCGATAATCAGCCCGCCGGTCGGGAAGTCGGGCCCGGGTACGATATCGAGCAGTTCATCAACCCCAACCTCGGGATTTTCGACGTAGGCCAGGCACGCATCGACGATCTCGCCGAGGTTATGGGGCGGGATGTTGGTGGCCATGCCGACGGCGATGCCGCCCGAACCGTTGACCAGCAGGTTGGGAATGCGGGCCGGCAGGACGACCGGCTCGAGTTCCTTGCCGTCGTAGTTGTCCTTGAAGTCGACGGCGTCCTTGTCGATGTCCTGCAGCAGCGCCTCGGCCGCCTTGGTCATGCGGCATTCGGTATAGCGCATCTGGGCCGGCGGATCGTTGTCGATCGAACCGAAATTGCCCTGACCGTCAACGAGCAGCAGGCCCATGGAGAACGGCTGGGCCATGCGCACCAGGGCGTCATAGATCGCCTGGTCGCCGTGCGGGTGCAACTTGGCCATCACGTCGCCAACCACCCGGGCCGACTTCGAATAGGACCGGTCCGAGCCCATGTTCAGCTCGTTCATCGTATAGACGATGCGCCGGTGTACGGGCTTCAGGCCATCGCGTGCGTCTGGCAGCGCCCGGCTCACGATGACGCTCATCGCATAGTCGAGATAGGAGCGTTTCAGCTCGTCTTCGATGGCGATCGGCTCGATATCGCCGTGTACGCCCGGAGGGGTGATCTTGTCGTCTTCGCTCAAGGGGAAAATACAGCTTTCTAAGGCGGAATCAGGCGCGTAGCGTGCGCGCTTTGGTTTAGCATCTTGCACCCCTCAGGTGCAAAAAATCGGTCCGCCCGCGGACCATGGGGAACGTCAAATGATTCATCGCAATACGAAGTTTTTCCTGGGCGTCTGCGGCGCCGCAATCGCCTTGAGCGCCGTCGCGGTCATGGCTGTCCGGGCCCAGCCGCCGGCCCCCGCTCCGGCGCCGCCCGCCCCGCCTTATCAGGCCTATACCACCTTCATCCAGCTCGTCGGGCCAGGCGGCAGGACGTATGGATTTGCGCGCGTGCAACAGACCCCGCCCCCACTGGCCACCGGCAGGCTGCCCGGCGTTGTCCTGCACATTGAAGCCACGGGGCTTCCCGCTGGCTGGCATGGCATGCACTTCCACAACAAAGCCGATTGCTCGGCGGCGGACTTGACCTCGTCCGGACCTCACATCTCGATGACCAATCCGGTCGTGCACGGCTTCTTCTCAAGTAACGCCAACGATTTCGGCGACCTGCCGAACATCTTTGTCGGCGCCGACGGCAAAGCCACGGTCGAAGTGTTCTCACCGTTTGTGCTGGTCGCCGCGACACCGGGCGACGGCCGGCCGATCCTTATGGATCAGGATGGCTCGGCCCTGATCATCCATGCCAACCGAGACGACTATAACGCCCAGCCCATAGGCGGGGCGGGCGCGCGTATCGCTTGCGGCGCCATCTCCGCTGCCGATGCAGTTGCAGCGATTGCAGCGGCAAATAAGGCCGCTGCGTCTCCCGCGCCGGCCCCGGCGCCTGCAACTCCCCCTCGGCCTCGGTAGACCGAGATTCGACGTCAGCGTGGCGGCTCTGAACTAGAACGGGATTTCGTCATCGAGGTCGGCGCCTGACGTTTTTTACACGAAGACTCAAAGGCGCGAAGGCTCGAAGGAGGGCCCGGAAACCTTCCGCCTGAGACCTTGTTTGAGAAGGGCTGCGTTGAAGTTGATCAGATAGCCGAGACGCCGGCGGGATAGCTTCAGGTATGTGAGAAGCTGCGCTTCGTGCGACGCTGTCAGAGCCTCAACCGCTTTGATCTCAACAACCACGGCGTTGTCGACCAGGAGGTCCAGTCGATATCCGGCTTCCAGCCGGATATCCTTAAACACGACCGGCAAGGGAAGTTGCTTGACGACGGAGCACCCGCGAAGCTCAAGCTCCCGGCGCAAACACACCTCGTAGACAGACTCCAGCAGACCGGGTCCCAAGGTTCGATGAACCTCCAGGGCCGCATCAACGACCTCGCGGCCAATAGCCTCAAGCTCCGCTGGAAGATCGTCCATCCTTTGAGTCTTTGCGCCTTTGAGTCTTCGTGTAAAAAACTTCAGACACCGATCCCCGGGAGCCTGCCCTAGAAGGGAATTTCGTCGTCGAGGTCGGCGGGGAAGGACTCCTTGGGTCCTGAACCGCCGCCGGATTTCTGGAAGCCACCGCCGCCGCCGCCGTAGCTGTCGCCATAGTCGCGGCCACCGCCGCCACCTTCGCCCTTGGTGTCGAGCATGGTCAGCTCGCCGCGGAATTTCTGCAGCACCACCTCGGTCGAGTATTTCTCGACGCCGGCGTTGTCGGTCCATTTGCGGGTCTGCAGAGAGCCCTCGATATAAACCTTGGCGCCCTTTTTCAGATAGTTCTCAGCCACCTTGGCGATGTTTTCGTTGAAGATCACCACCCGGTGCCACTCGGTCTTTTCCTTCTTCTCGCCGGAGTTCTTGTCGCGCCACTGCTCGGAGGTGGCCAGCGTCAGATTGGCGATTTTTTCGCCTGAGGGGAGCGTACGGATCTCGGGATCCTTGCCCAGGTTGCCGATCAGAATGACCTTGTTGACGCTGCCTGCCATGTTCTCTCACCTTCCGAAATGCCGTCCATCTGACGGCTCTGCGCTGAAATTCCGGCCCTCGATCCTGAAGGCCGAGCGTCATATTTGTTCTTTTTATGTTCTCGTCAAGCCCTACTGTGGCACGGCGCCGGGCATAACCAGTTTTCCGTTGTAGGGCACCATCAGCAGATAGCGATTCCCCTCGTAGGTCTGGCTTGTGTAGTAGCCGTAGCCGGTTCTGAACAGGAACCTTCCCTGGAAAGAACCGATGATGTCGCCGGCGTCGGCGCCGAGGCGGTTGAGACCCAGGCGCAGTTTCTCCATTTCGGCGGCGCAGTGCTCCAGGTCAGGAATGTCGCTGGCGATCCGGTCGAATTTCGGAGGCTCGACCTTGGTGTTCAATATGTAGCAAACCCCGCGGTCGGTCGGCGCGACAACTTTCGACTGGTTGCAGCCGGCGAGTCCTGAGATGGCCAGGACGGACAGGACGCAGGCGGTTGCGGCTTTCATGGCTCTATACCCCCGGAAGTGAACAGTTCGAGCCCTGGCGGACCAGGGTGTGGAAATTTGAATTGTCCGGCGATTGTTCGACCCGGCCCGGCACCAGGCGCAGGGTCTGCTCGCCCCACCGGCCGTAGGCCGCTTCGCCGGCTTTAACGCAACGGCCATCGTAAAGGGTCTGAACGCAGGCTTCGAGCGACATGTCGGCCAGTTTGGTCCACCCGCTTGCAAAGCGCCAGCAGGCGGCGACAGGGCCGTTCCTGGCCGCCGCGGCAGCCGCCGGCGCGGACGCCGCAATGACAGGCGGCGGAGCGGCGATCGCGACCTGGGCCGGTTTGGTTTCCTCGGCGCTCTCCTGCGGCGGCAGCGGGGCCAGATTGACGCCCGGCTGGCCGAAGGCGAGCTCGCCACTTCGGTCGATGCCGACATCGAGCTGACCGGCGTCCAGGCCATTGCGCGCCGCGCACTGGTTCTGAGTGGTCATGCCCACCGACTTGCCGTTGACGTAGCAAGGCAGCTGGCGGTTCGGATCGATCTTGTCGTCGCGGCCCACCTCGACGATCAGGCCAGAGCTGGTTTCCTGGGGCGCAGGCTGCTTCTTGCCGCCGCCAAGCGCCAGCACCAGCGCGACCACAAGGACCGCAAGCGCGACGCCTGAGCCGATGAGAACCCGGCGATCGGTGGGAAGGTTCATCCGCCTTGGCTAGACCCGCCCGCGCAGGCTGGCAAGGCAGGGACTCGACCAATTCCGATGCAAGCCCGGCGCCCTCAGGCTGTGAGCGCGAACCGGCCCGACCGAATGGATCAGAATCCGCCCATCAGCCTGTTCAGGCCCGCCTGATAATTGGCGATCTGGGCGCGCAGATAGGCCGGCGCCGGGCCGGACGCGGCGGCCGCAGCCCCGCCGACGGGCTCTGGAGACGCGGCGACGACATAGTCGCGATAGACGCTGCGGACCTTGCCGATAGCGTTGGAGAGCACCGTCTGGGCGTTTTTGATGTCGTCGGCGGTATTGAGGTTGAGATCCATCTTCAGGCCCAGGCCATAGATATTGCCGCCGGGCGCGGTGGTCACGATCTTGCCGTCGACGAATTTGGTGTTGCGGGCGACGCCTTCCGACAGGCCCAGGGCGGTCAGCACATCCTTGCCATCCTTGCCCGGCATGATCTCGACGGTGGAGCTGTCGTTCAGCGGCGCGATCTTGAGGAAGCGAGAGGTTCCGTCCGATACCACTGTCACCTTGGCGCCGTAACTGGTCGCGCGCTGGATCCGGGTTGCGAGGGAATCGAGGGTGTCCTTGGCCTCAATGGTGATGGTCACCGGCGTCGCACCCGCCTTGATGCGGATCTGGAACTGATCGCCAGCGCGGGCGGCTGTGCCAGACACCACCAGGTTCGAGCGGGTGTAGGTCAAAACGCCAGACGGCAGACCGAACTTGTCAAGATCGCTGGCGCCGGAGGTGTCGACCGCGACCGACGTGGCCGTAGCGATCCCGTCCTTGCCGCCGATGCGCTGGGACGAAACGAGAGCGCCGGTCGCGACATTGATCTCGGCGAGATAGCCGTCCTTGGTTCCCACCGCCGTCAGGCCGGGCAGGTCGACGCCGGCCGACCCGGTGATGTAGACGTGGCCGTTCGCCACCGCCATGCCGCTGACCGTGTTGTCCCCTGCCCCGCCGTAGTAGGCGAGCGCGTCTTCTGCCTGGCTGGTAAGGTCGGTGGAGAGGATTGCGGCGAAGGCGTCCGCCCCGCCGGTCAGGGCGTGGGTGGTGTTGTTCACCGCGAGGGCGGCGTTGCGGGTCGAACCGGCAACATAGAGCTGGCCGCCCTCGGACCGGAGGCCGACAATGGTTCCGCCCTGGAGGTCGCCGAGGTTGCGAGTTGCGCCCGCCGTGACTGACGCGCTGGAAATGTAGCTCGTCGTCGTGGTGGCGTCCGGCGCCCCCGGCGTTGCGACCATGGTCGACTGCGAACCGGCCAGCGCCCCACCTGTCCAGGTCTCGACAGTCGTGGTCAAGGTTCCACTCGCCCAGGTCTTGGTGGTGCGCAGTTCGGTCTGCACCATGTCGAAGCTGCGCAGCATGCCGTTGCCGTTTTCAACGCCCGCGACCGTTACCTTCATGCCATCGACGACGATGCCGGCCGGGATGTCATTGCCGGCCGAGCCGAACTGTTCGGTCAGGATCGCCCTGGGCGCGCCCTTGTCAGTGGTCGAATAGGCGGTCAGGTAGCTGTCCCAGCCGCCGAGCGGCGCGCCGGTCGGCATCGCGGTCTGGGTGCGGCCGGCGACGTACACGACGCCATCGGCACCGAAAGCGACAGCGGTCGCCTCGTCATTGCCCAGCGCGCCGCGCCGCTCCGTCCAGACTTCGTTGCCGTTGGCGTCGTAGAGGGTGACAAAGCTGTCGGTCTTGCCCGAGCCGGTCGGCGAATTGATCGCCCCGTTGGTCGCGCCATTGAGATCGCCGCTCACCGAGCCGGCCACCGCGACCTTGCCGTCGGCGGAAACGGCGAGCGAATAGCCGCTGGCGCTGCCGGCCGCGCCCAGGGTTCGGGCGTAGAGCAGCTTGCCGGCATTGTCGTAATTGAGCAGGGCGACATCCTGGTCGCCGTTGACGGCCTGGCCGGCGACGCTCTTGGTGACATCGGCCAGCACATAGAGGTGACCATCGGGTCCAACCTGGCTGGCGCGCACCGCGCCGACCGTGCCCTCGAAATTGGCGGTCTGCAGGCGGGTTTCCGGCGTGGTCGCTCCGGCGGGGTCGATCTTGAGCAGGCCGGCCTGGATCACCCCATCCTTGGTCTTGGTGTCCTTGTCGGGGTCGGGATTGCCGGCGCTGGTCGTCACATAGACGGCCGGGCGGGCGGTTGAGGACAAGATGAGCTGCTCGGCGGAATCGCCCTTGATCTCGAGGGCGAAGGCATCGCCGATGCCCGGCAGCGTGACCGGCTTGCCGTTGGCCTGAATGGTGCGTGGCGGGGCGGTGGTGCGGTGAACAGAAAAGCGGGTGACCACGCTTTCCGCCTGAAGTTTCCCGTTTATCAGGTTGACAACGTTACCGATTGTTCTCGGCTGCGCGCCGAGGTCGGCCAGATCGATCGACACCGTGTGGGTGACACCCAGCCGCTTGACGGTGATGTCGAAGTGGCCAGCCCCCGAGAGGTGATCCAGTTTCATTGTTAGTACACGGCGGTCTGTAACGCCATGGTCGGGGTGGGCGAGCGCGCGCCTCCAACAGCTGGCGCGCTCGCCCATGGCACGATGCCGCCGCTGCGGGGGACGAACGATTCAG
>CANJME010000029.1 GCA_947475875.1 Caulobacteraceae bacterium
GTTCATCATGCCGGCCAAATACACGCGCGCAACCCTGCCAGTTCCGACGGATCCGTCCGTGCGTATCGTCGATGTTCCCGCCGAAACCTACGCCGTCATCCGGTTTTCAGGATCGCGCGACGGCAAGGCAGTTTCCCGGCGCACCGCCGAGCTGACTGCTGCGCTTGCCGCCGCCGGCTGGCGCGCGACAGGCCAGCCTGTCGCCTGGTTCTACGACCCGCCCTGGACCCTCCCGGCGTTTCGACGCAACGAGGTGGCGGTGACCGTGGAGAGGGCGCGCTAGACGGCGCTCAGGGCCGCATGCCTACAAGGCTCGGCCCGGTCTTCAACAGCCGCTGAGCGTCATTGGCGAAGGCGCAGAGGAGCGGCCGGGTGTCGCGAGGATCGATGATTTCCTCGATCAGGAAAGCGTCGGCGCTACGGAAGGGCGAGCGAACAAACTCGGCGTGACGGCGCAATTCGGCCAGCATGGCTTCAGGATCTTCAGCCGCCTCAAGATCGCGCTTGTAGGCCGCTTCCAGCCCACCCTCGACAGGCAGACTTCCCCAGTCGCCCGACGGCCACGCCCACCTCGGTTGAGCCCGCGAGTGGTTGCGCACCGCCGCCCCGGCGATGCCGAACGACTTTCGGATCATCACCGTCGCCCAGGGCACCGTCGCCTGATAGACCGCCGACTGGGCGCGCACGCCGTGGCGGATGGTGCCGGCCTTTTCGGCAGCGAGGCCCACCGCAAACCCCGGCACGTCCACCAGATGCACTACCGGCAGATGGAAGGTCTGGGCGGTGTCGCAAAAGCGGATCAGCTTGTCCGAGCTCTCCGCCGTCCAGGCCCCGCCGGCGATGTAGGGATCGCCGCCAACCACCGCGACCGGCCATCCGTCCAGCCGCGCGAACCCGGTGATCACCGCCCGGCCCCAGAGGGCTCCGATCTCGAAGAACGAGCCCTTGTCGAACAGGCTCTCGATGATCTTGCGGGATTTGTATACCTGCCGCCGGTCGCGCGGCACCGCGCCGATCAGCCATTCGTCGCGCCGGTTCGGATCGTCCTTCACCGGGCCGCGCGGCGCCAGCTCATCAATCGACGACGGCAGATAAGACAGGAAGCGTTTGGCCGCCTCCAGCGCTTCGAGCTCTGTATCGACCGCCAGGTCGCAGACGCCGTTGCGGCAATGGATTTCCCAGCCGCCCAGTTCCTCCTTCGTCAGGTCCTCGCCGATCGCCTTTACAACTGGCGGCCCGGCCGCGAACACCTGGGAGAGTCCCTTGACCATCACCGCGAAATGGCTGGCCGCCACCCGGGCCGCGCCCAGGCCCGCGCAAGGCCCCAGGGCCAGCGCCACCACCGGCACCGTCTGCATGTTGGCCACCGGCCACTGCCAGCCGGAGACCTCCGGTACATGGGTCTTGGCGCTGGTCGAGAGCGTGCGGGTCGAGCCGCCGCCGCCGGTGCCGTCGACCAGCCGGATCATCGGCATGCGCCATTCGTTGGCCCACTGTTCAGCCGCCACCATCTTGCGCCCGATCGAGGCGTCGGCCGCCCCCCCGCGCACCGTGAAGTCATCGCCCAGCACCACCACGGGACGTCCGTCGATCAACGCCCGGCCGGTCACCATATTGGCGGCGCGGAAACTCTTCAGCTTGCCGTCCTCGCCATATTCGGTGGCCGCGGCGATCTTTCCGGTTTCGTGCAGCGAGCCTTCGTCGACCAGGGCCGCGATCCGCTCGCGCACCGTCATCTTGCCCTGGCGTTTCTGGTTCTCGACGCGCTCGACCCCGCCCATCTGTTCGGCGAGCGCCTCTCGGCGGCGCAATTCCTCTATTTCGGCTTCCCAGGACATTCGGTTTCCCTTCCGGCGACCAATTTACATTCCCCGAAGGCCCGGCCAAGGTCGCATCTGTGAACACCCCCGCGCCGCTCTATGACATTCCCGAACTGCCTGTCCCCAAAGGCGGCGCGGCCGAATGGTTCGAGGGCGAAAAAGGCGCGCGTTTGCGGGCCGCGATCTACCCGGCGAACGGCAAGATCAGGGGCAGCGTCGTCCTCAGCCCCGGCCGCATCGAGCCCATCGAAAAGTACCATGAGGTGATCGGCGAGCTGCAATCGCGCGGCTTTGTCGTCCTCTGCCACGACTGGCGTGGTCAGGGTCTGTCCGACCGCCTGCTGCCCGACCGCCTGAAAGGACACGCACGCGGCGCGGTCCTCTTTCGCAAGGACTACGGGCGCCTGCTTGACGCCTTTGAAGCGCGGCTGCCCAAGCCCTGGATCCAGGCCGGTCACTCCATGGGTGGCGGCCTGTCGCTCTATGTTCTGGCCAAGGGCGAGAAACGCTTTTCCGCCTGCGCCCTGTCCTCGCCCATGCTGGGCGTGGTGACCAACGACTTTGGTTATGTTCTGGCGCGCAGTCTCACCTTCGTCACCTCGCACATCGGCCTGGCGTCCCGCTATCTGTTCGGCGATCCGGACAACACCGTCGAGATCACCTTCGAAAAGGACAAGATCACCCATGACCGAGCCCGCTGGGACCGGTTCAAGGCGTTGCGGACGGCTCACCCGGATCTGGCGCTGGGTAATTTGACCTGGGGCTGGCTGGAGTTCGCCATGTCGATGACCGCCTGGCTGAGGCGCCGCCGCCGTCTGAAACGCGTCACGCTTCCGGTGCTGATCGTCGCGTCGGCTGACGATGACCGGGTGCTGATCTCTGACACGCGCAAGGTGGCCGCGCGCCTGCCGAACTGCCGGCTGATCGAAATCCCCCAGTCCTGGCACGAAGTACTGATGGAAACCGACGAGGTCCGCGCCATCTGGTGGCGGGCCTTCGACGAACTGGCCGAGACTATTTCGCCGAGCGCCTGAGCGTCACCAGCGCCTCGTCCAGGCAGGCCCGGTCGCCGGCGATGGCCATCTGCCCGCCGTTCCGTCCGATACGCTCGCCCCGCCAGTCGGTGACCAGCCCGCCGGCGCCTTCAATAACCGGCACCGCCGCCTCGATGTCCCACGATTGCAGGCCCGCCTCGATGACCAGATCCATCGTTCCCGCCGCGACCATCGCGTAGGCGTAGGCGTCGCACCCGGTGCGCGCGACACGTGCTGTGGCCCGCACCTGGGTCCAGGAGCCTAGTTCGGCGCCGGAAAAACAGCCTTCCGGATCAGTCGTTGCAATGATCGCTTCGGTCAGTTTCGGGCAGGGCCGCACCTTGAGCGGCGTTTCCATTCCCTTGGCCAGCAGCCGCGATCCGGAACCCTGCGAGCCAATGAAGATCTCGCCCAAATAGGGTTGGCCGATCGAGCCCAGCACCGGCTCGCCCAGATGGCGCAGCGCGATCAGGGTGGTCCACACAGGCAGGCCGGCAATGAAGGCTCTGGTGCCGTCGATGGGATCAAGCACCCAGACGAATTCGGCGTCAGGGCGGTCCTCGCCATATTCCTCACCGATGACGCCGTGATCGGGATAGCACTCGGCGATCAGAGCGCGGATGGCGCGCTCGGCGCCCTTGTCGGCTTCGGTGACCGGGTCGTAGGCGCCTTTGCCCTTCTTGTTCTCAAGCCCATGGTCAGCGCGAAACAACGGCAGGATAACACCCGCCGACGCCCGGTTCAGGTCGACCAGAAAGGCGTCGAGTTCGGAAAGGCGTTCGGGCGTTAGGGCCATGCGACTGGCTTAGCCGCATGGCCGGGGGGTCATCAAGCCGCGTCGTGTTCGCCGTTCAGGGACTTGGCCAGATCCAGAAGGCGGCGGCGCGGCCGCTCGCCCAACTGATAGTAGGCGCGGATGAGGTCCAGAGTCTCGCGACGGGCCAGGACTTCGCCGCTCTCGCCGCGCTCCTCGCGCTGCAGATCGTTGGCCATGAGCGTTTTGCCCCAAAAATCTGTTCTGTCCCGGGATGGCACAGTGTGGCCTATGCGGGGCAAGCCGCATGCCGCGGTTGGGGAATTTCGCGTTTGGAGAGATCAGCCTTCAGGAGAAGACGGGCAGCCTAAGCGATCTGCAGCTCTTGCCTGGCCATCCGCCGCTCCGGGCCCTGGTACTGCGGATTGGCCGTGCGCCGCCGGCAGGGACCGAAATAGTCCAACGAGCGGATAAACGAGCGCGGATGGTGGATTACCGAATTGAGCCGGGCGATCATGGCCTGTGCGGTCACCGGCTTGACAATCAGTTCGGTGACACCGGCGTCGCGCGCCTCAAAGACCCGCGCGCGATCAGCATGGCCCGTCAGCATGATGATGGGCAGATAAGGATTGGCGCTGCCTTCGGCGTTGCGCACCAGTCTGGTGAACTCCACACCGTCGACGAGATCCATGCGGAAATCGACAATCGCCACATCGGGCTGCCATTCCCGCAGAATTCCCAGGGCGTTCGCCCCATTGCTGGCTTCGCGGATATTGTCGAAGCCAAGTCCCTTGAGGACTGCGACAATGATTGCGCGCATTTGGCCGTTATCCTCGGCCACCAGGATATTCATGGTGTTGGCGCTCGACGACAAGCAGGGCGGCTCCAGAGACAGTCAGTCCGGGTAAGGAAATGCAACGCGAAGGCCTGGTCAAACAACCGACAGCCCATCGGACCGCAAATTAACCAACTGACCATTTAGGAAGGATTACAACCGCCTGACGCGCTCAGGTTGTTGGCGCCTTGACCCCAACCAACAGTGTGGGATCGCAGTTGCGGGCGCGCCATTTCATGCGCCAGCAAAGGTGTGGCCCGGTCGCCCGGCCTTCCATTCCTACCGCGCCCAGCCGTTGTCCGCGATCGACCACCTGGCCCTTGGTGACCTCAACCTTCGACATGTGCAGGTAGGCGGTGATCAGGCCTTGCCCGTGATCGAGCAGGATCAGGCCGCCCTCGTAGAAAAGGCCGGTTTCGGCGAAAGCGACGCTCGCCTTGCCCGGCGCGAGGACCGGCGTGCCGATCGGAGCGGCCAGGTCGGCGCCGTAGTGGGGCGTGCTGGGTGTGCCGTTGAGAATCCGTTGCCCCCCGAACCGGCCCGACACACGGAAGTTGGCCAGCGGCATGGAAAATCCGTCCGAAAACCAGTCCGCATCGACCTTGCTGGCGAATCCTGCCTGCTTGCGCGCAGATTCCGCCGCGATTCGCGCCAACAGCGCCTCGCCTTGGGGGGTTACGGTTTCCTGCGGCAGGCCGTCGACGCGCTGGATATCGTAGTCGACCGGGGCGATCTCGGCCTGATGATTGGCCGTGCCTTCGGCGGTTCGGGCGCTGATTTTGGATTGCCTCGGCGCGTCGCGGTCATAGCCGACAATGAACAAGCCGCTCGTCGAGGCCTTTCCCATGTCCTGGCCGTCCACCGTGATCTCGGCGCGCGGCGCGGTGCGCCCGATCACCGCCGAGCCCTGCACGAACTTGCCCGCCAGGGTCAGACCAGGCGCCGCGGCGAGGGCCTGCGCGGCCGGCAGGGCCAGGCTGGCGCCCAGCACCGCACGGCGAGACAGGCGCATCACGCCTTGCCCTTCAGAGCCTGAAAGCGGGCAAGCGCCTCCTTCGGACCGGCATAGGCTTCCTGCAACTCGGGATTCCAGTAGCGCAGCGCCTCAAGGGGAATTTTCACGCCTGACACGGCGCACAGCACATAACGGCCGGGACGAACCACCTGGTATTCGCCATCGCCGTAGCGCAACTGCGCCAGATCCATCTGGCCAGGGTGTTTCGGATCGAACGCGTTCATGAAGAAAAGTGTAGCCTGCAATGCCGGCGGTTCAAAGGCGCCCTCCCTTCTTGCCTCGCCCTGGTCTAGGCTCGCCCCATGCGCCGCCCCTTGCCCACGCCCCAGGAAGCCGCCGCCATCCTGGCGGCCAAGCGCACCCGGCCCTTGCGCCGGCCTCCGCCGCCGGCGGGCGTGCGGCTGGGCGCGGTGATCCGGGCGCTCGACGCCCGCTTCGGCGAAGGCATTGGTGGTCTTGCGGCGCGTTGGCGCGAGATCGTCGGCGAGCCCCTGGCCCGAGCGAGCGAGCCCTCGCGGCTGATCCGGTCGCGAACCGGCGGCGCCAGCCTCGAAATCCGCGTCGACGGCCCGGCCGCCGCCCTGGTGCAGCACCAGGCACCGCAGATCCTGGAGCGAACCAATCTCTTCCTTGGCGCCGGAGCCGTGGTTCGGCTGCGCATCGTTCAGGGTCCGGTCCGCGCCCGGGCCGCCGTCAAGTCTTCAGCTGGATCGCGCCGTCGGCGCCCGCTCGACGCCGCCCAGGAGGCCGCGCTGGAGGCAGAACTCGCCGGACTCGAGGATGAAGACCTGAGGCAAGCCCTGCTGCGCTTCGGGCGGCGGGTGTTGCGCGAGCAAGGGCCGCGTTGACATCAGGTGGTGGAATTTCCTACGCCATTCCTCCAGGAGAACCCGGATGCTCAACCGCCGTTCGGCCATAGCCATGCTCGCTGCCGCGGGATCGGCCCTCGCGAGCGGCCTTCATGCCCAGCCGCGCCGTCCCGTAACCACCGACGAGGTGGCGATGGGCGCCGCCAACGCCCCGATCACCGTCGTCGAATTCGCATCGGTGGCCTGTCCGGTATGCGCCCGCTTCAACAATGAGGTCTTTCCGGACTTCAAGAAGAAGTACATCGACACCGGCCAGGTTCGCTTCGTCACCCGCGAGATACTGGCTCACAACCCCAACCTGGCGGCCTACGGCTTCATGATCGCCCGCTGCGCCGGCCAGGATAAGTATTTCGAGGTCACCGACGCGGTGTATCACGCCCAGGCCGAGATGGAGGCCAGCGGCAAGTACGGCGAAGGCCTGCTGAAGATCGGCAAGGACGCCGGCCTGACCGAGGCCGAAATCAACGCCTGTATCAGCGACCGGGCCAATATCGACGCGCTTAACGCCCGCGTGGCGAAGAACAGCCGCGACCTGGTCGCCGTCAGCCCCGATGGCCGAGGATCAACGCCCACCTTTGTGATCAATGGGGTGACCACCAAGGGTTTCCAGACCCTGGAACAGATGGACCAGCTGATCGTCGCGGCCCGAGCCGCACGCGCAAGCCCATAATCGCGGCGCCGTGACCAGTTTTGTTGACGAAAGACGGGCCGCTCCGTTAGCTGCGGGATAATCCGGGGAGAACCACCGTGCACAACCGCCGTCTTGTCACCGCCGTCATCGCCATCGCCGCCCTCAGCCTCGCCGCGCTTGCTGGCTGCAGCAAGGGAGGAGGCTCGCCGATCACAACCAACGACGTCACTCTGGGCAGCGACACGGCGCCCGTGACGATCATCGAGTACGCCTCGCTGGCCTGCCCGTTCTGCGCCAAGTTCAACAACGAGAACTTCGAGACGCTGAAGAAAAAGTACATCGACACCGGTCAGGTGAAATTCGTTCAGCGCGAAATGCTGCTGCACAATCCCCAGCTGTCGGCCGCCGGCTTCCTGCTGGCCCGCTGCTCGGGCAAGGAAAACTACTTCAAGGTCACCGACGGCATCTACAAGGCCGACGAAGAGATGGATCAAACCGGCGAGTATAGCGCGGGCCTGCTCAAGGTCGCCCGTTCCGTCGGGATGAATCAGGCCCAGCTTGACGCCTGCATCCAGGATGAAAGGGCCATCGAGGCCCTCAACACCCGGGTCGAGAACAACATGAACAAGGAAGGCATCCATTCGACGCCGACCTTCATCGTCAATGGCAAGCAGATAAACTCGACGGGTGGCGGCGTGCCAAGCATGGCCGATCTCGACAGGGCGATCGCCGAGGCGCGGGGCGCGGCTGGCGCGCCGGCGCCCAAAGCGACGCCGTAGAGCCTTTCTTTCGACTTCAGTCTCCCGGTAGTGGATAATCGTCGCAGGCCCGTCGCGGCGGCGGCGGGAATCGCGCATACACATCATTGAATCCGGGAATCTGACGATGCGAATTTTCGAAAACGGAATTGCGGTCCTGGCGATGTGCGCAGGTCTCGCGGCCTGCAGCGGCGGCAGCGGCGAGGTGCCGGCGATCGGCGCCGCTGATATGGTGCTCGGCAAGGCCGACGCGCCCATCGAGGTAATCGAATACGCCTCGACCGCCTGCAGCCACTGCGCGGAGTTCGCTCTCGATGTCTTTCCGGCCTTCAAGGCCAAGTACCTCGACACCGGCCAGGCGCGATACGCGGTTCGCGAACTGACCAACGGCCCGCCGGCCGCAATCCCCTACGCGACGGCGGGATTCCTGCTGGCGCGCTGCGCCGGCAAGGACAAGTATTTCGATGTGCTCGACGCGGTCTATCGCGGCCAGAAGTCCTGGACCAATCCGGGCAGCTTCCGGCAAATTCTTTTGGATATCGGCCTTTCCACCGGCATGACGGAGGCGCAGTTCACCGCCTGCGTCGGTGACAGCAAATCGGTCGAGGCCTTCAACAAGCGGGTCGAAAAGAACGGCGTCGATTCCAAACACCAGGGCACGCCGATCTTCTATGTGGGCGGCAAGCAGCGGTTCCCCAACGGCCTGCCAACCCTCGAAGCGCTCGACAAGGCCATCACCGAGGCCAAGGCCGAAAAGAAGTAAGGACGAAAAGACTCCCCCGTGGACTTCCAGCGGCTTCGCCTTTCGGGCTTCAAGTCCTTTATCGATCCGGCGGAGTTTCGCATCGAACCGGGCCTGACCGGCGTGGTCGGGCCGAACGGCTGCGGCAAGTCGAACATTCTTGAAGGTCTGCGCTGGGTGATGGGCGCCGCCTCCGCCAAGGCCATGCGCGGCGAGGGCATGGACGATGTGATTTTCGCAGGGTCTGGCGGCCGCCCACCGCGCAACCACGCCGAAGTCGCCCTGACCATCGATAATTCCGATCACACCGCTCCGGCCCAGTTCAACGCCGAAAGCGTGCTGGAGGTGGTGCGGCGCATCGACCGCGGCCAGGGCTCGACCTACCGCATCAACGGCCGCGAGGTGCGGGCGCGCGATGTTCAGTTGTTGTTCGCCGACGCCTCGACCGGCGCCAATTCTCCGGCCCTGGTCCGCCAGGGTCAGATCAGCGAATTGATCGCCGCCAAGCCGCAGAACCGGCGCCGTATTCTGGAAGAGGCCGGCGGCGTCTCCGGCCTGCACACCCGCCGCCATGAAGCCGAGCTTCGCCTGCGCGCGGCCGAAACCAATCTGACGCGCCTTGACGATGTGATGCGCGAACTGGACTCGACGCTCGCCCGCCTGAAACGCGAGTCGCGCCAGGCCGAACGCTACAAGACCCTGTCGGCCGAAATCCGCACCCTGCAGTCGGCCGCCCTGCACAGCCGCTGGACCGAGGCGCGCAAGGGACTGGAGGCGACCGAAACCGAAGCGGGGCAAGCGGGCGCCCAGGTCGAGACCACTGCCCGGGAAGCCGCCAAGGCCAGCGCCGAAGCGCTCGCCGCCGAAGAGGCGATCCGGCCGCTCCGCGAAGAAGAGCAGATCGCCGCCGCCGTTTTGCAGCGCCTGACCATCGAGCGTGACCGCATCGAAGGCGAGGCTGCCCGCGCCAAGGACGAGATCGTCCGGCTCGAAGAAGAGCGCGAGCGTCTGCGCGAAGCGCGTGAGCGCGAGGTCCACATGGTCGAGGACGCCGGCGCGGCGCTGGAACGCCTGGGCGCCGAACTTGCCCAGATCGAGGCCGCCGCCGCCGCCGCGCCCAGCCGCATCCCGGAACTGGAAGCCGTCTTCAAGGCCGCCGACGCGATGCGCGCCGGCGCCGAAGCCGAACTGGAGCGCCTCGCCGCCCAGGTCGCTGCCGACGAAGCGCGCCGCCACGCCGCGGCCTCACGCATCCAGGAGGCCCGCGAGCGCCTGGCCCGCACCGTGCGCGCCCTGGAGGCCGCCCGTTCGGACCGGGAGGCGCTGGGCGTGGCTCAGGACGGGCCGGCCCGCGAGGCCGCCGACCGCCTCGCCGCCGCCGAGGCCGCCCTCGCCGCCGCGAGAGGCGCGCTCGAAACCGCTGAAGCCGCCCGGCAGACAGCCGCCGAGGCTGAAGCCGCCGGCCGTGAAGAGACCCGGGCCCTCGAAGACCAGCTCGGCCGCGTGAAGGCCGAGGCCCGCGGCCTGGCCCAGCTGACCGCGCAGGGCGCATCGGGCAAGTTCACGTCCGCGCTTGACGCCGTCTCGCCCGACAAGGGCTATGAGGCGGCGCTGACCGCGGCGCTCGGCGATGATCTGGACGCAGCGCTGGACAAAGCCGCCCCGGCCTTCTGGTCGGGACGAAAGGCGCAGGCGCCGGCCTGGCCGAAGGGCGCAACGCCGCTGGCTCCGCTGGTCAAGGCGCCGCCGGAGTTGGCCGCGCGCCTCGCCTTCACCGCCCTAGTGGGTCGCGCCGATGGCGACCGGCTGGCGGGTGAACTTCCCTACGGCGCGCGCCTCGTCTCCAAAGAGGGCGACCTCTGGCGCTGGGACGGCTTTGTCTCGCGCGCCGAAGCGCCCCGGCCGGCCGCCGTTCGCCTGCAACAGAAAACCCGCCTTGCCGAAGCCGAAGCCGAGATCGCGCGTCTGACCCCGGCCTCGGCCAAGGCCACCGAGGCCCAACGCGCCGCCGCCGCCACGGTCCAGACCACCGAGAGCGCTTTGCGTGACGCCCGCCGGACCAGCCAGGACGCTGAACGCGCTCTCGCCCCCGCCCGCGAAGCCGTCGAACGCCTCGCCCGAGAAGGCGCGCGGCGCGATGCCCGGGCCCAGTCGCTGGACGAAACCATCGCCCGCTTCGACGCCGAAAGGATCGAGGCCGAAGCCACCTTCAAAACCGCCACCGCCGAGGGCGAGGACCCGGACGGCGGCGCCGACCTGACGCCGGTGCTTGGCGAGGCCCGAGCCCACGCCGCCCAGGCCCGAGAGACCGCAGCCCACGCCCGCGCCGACCTCGAACAAGAAGTCCGGGCTCGCCAGCACCGCGTCCACCAACTGGAGTCCACCCGGCGCGACATCGCCGAATGGAAACAACGCTCCCAGGCCTCGACCACCCGGATCGCTCAGCTGGCCAAGGAAGATGCGCGGATCGAAGCCGGTATGGCCGCCGCCCGCGCCGCGCCTGACGAGATCGAAGAACGCCAGAGCCGGATGCTCGACGAGCTGACTACGGCGCAGGACCGGCGCGGCAAGGCCGCCGACGCCCTGGCCGCGGCCGAAAGCGCCCGGGCCGACGCCGACCGTGCGGCGCGCGCCGCCGAGGCCGCCGCCGCCGATGCGCGCGAACGCCGCGCCAGCCTGGCCGCCCGGCTGGACGCAGCGCGCGAACGGCTGACGGAAATCGTCGCCCGGGTGCGCGAGACCGCGCGCATGGAGCCCGAAGCCCTGGCCCAGATGCTGGAAGGCGAGAAGGCCGTCCTGATGGACGCCAGCGCCATCGAAGAGCGTTTGTACCGGCTGGAGCGCGACCGCGACGCTATCGGTCCGGTCAATCTGCGCGCCCAGGAAGAGGCGGGCGAGCTTTCCGAACGGGTCGGGACCATGCGCGAGGAGCGGGCGGATCTCACCGGCGCCATCGCCCGCCTGCGCGAAGGCATCGACACCCTCAACGCCGAGGGCCGCGAGCGCCTGCTGGCCGCGTTCGAGGTGATCAACGGGCACTTCAAGTCGCTGTTCCAGACCCTGTTCGGCGGCGGCCAGGCGGACTTGCGCCTGATCGAGAGCGACGACCCCCTCGAGGCGGGCCTCGAGATCTACGCCTGCCCGCCGGGTAAGCGCCTGTCTACCATGAGCCTGATGAGCGGCGGCGAGCAGGCCCTGACCGCCACCGCCCTGATCTTCGGGGTGTTCCTGGCCAACCCCGCGCCGATCTGCGTGCTCGACGAGGTGGACGCGCCGCTCGACGACGCCAACGTCGATCGCTTCTGCAACATGCTCGACGAAATGAAGGCCCGCACCCGCACCCGTTTCGTGGCCATCACCCACAATCCGGTGACCATGAGCCGCATGGACCGGCTGTTCGGCGTCACCATGCCCGAGCGGGGAGTCAGCCAGCTCGTCTCGGTCGACCTGCGACAAGCTGAAGCCATGGTGACGGCGTGACGATTTTCACCGTAAATTCAATATCATGACCGTAAAAAACCCAGCCTTGACGCACTGCACCACGATCTATAGGTTCCGCGCGACCTGAAGCCCCCGCCGTGGCGGCAACGTCGCGATCCGTAAGGCTATTCCGACGCATGCCTCCGCCGGACAACCTCCACCACGAGCAGCGCAAGCAGCTTGAGGCGAGGCTGAACGCAGTCGAGGCGGCGCAGGCCCAAAAGGAGAGCGGGGACTCTCACCGGGCCATGGCGCAGGGTTACCGCTTCGTAGGCGAAGTGGTGGGCGGGGTGTTCCTGGGTGCGGCCGCAGGCTGGCTCTTCGATCACTTCACCGGCGCTGCGCCGCTGGGCCTGATCGTAGGCTTGTTCGGTGGAGCGGGATTTTCCATTTTCGTGGCGGTGAAGACCGCCGCGCGTACGACGAAACAAGCTGTCGAGGATGCCGGGCCGCTGCCCAGTGTGCCCGACGACGACGAGGACTAGAGGACCTTCATGGCCGAACAGCCAGCCATCGAGCCGATGCACCAGTTCATGGTCAAGGAACTGGTCCACCTTCCGACCTTCCATGTCGGTGGTCTCGATTTCAACATGTCGATCACCAATTCGGTGGCCAGCATGATCGCCGGCGCGGCGCTGTTAATTCTGTTCTTTGGCCTGACGGCGCGGGGCCAGATCGTTCCCAACCGCGGCCAGGCCCTGGCCGAAAGCGTCTACAATATCGTCGATCGCGTGCTGGTCACCCCGATCATCGGCCACCACGGCCGCCCGTACATTCCCTATCTTCTGGGCCTGTTCTGCACCATCTTCGTGCTCAATCTGATGGGCGTTGTGCTGGTGGTTTCGAACCTCGGCGGCGTGACCCTGAACTTCACGGTCACCTCGCAGCTGGCAATCACCGCCACCCTGGCGATCCTGACCTTCTTCAGCGTGTTCATCCTCGGCTTCATCAAACACGGGCCGAAGTTCCTGGGCCTGTTCTGGATCCCCGGCATGGGCCTCATCGGCGGCGTGCTGATGGCGATCATCGAGATGATCTCCTACTTCGTTCGCCCCCTCACCCTGGCCCTTCGTCTGTTCGGCAACATGATGGGCGGCCACGTGGTGCTCAGCCTGTTCGGCTCGTTCGTCGTGGCGCTTGGCATTGTCGGCCTCTCGGGCGGCATCGGCACCCTGGCCTTCGTGCCCAGCGCCCTGTCATTCCTGATGATCGTCGGGCTGACGGGTCTGGAGCTGGTAGTTGCGCTTTTGCAGGCCTTCGTCTTTACGGCGCTCGCCACAGTTTATCTCAACGAGGTCGTGAACTTCGGTCACGGCCACTAACCCACACTTTTCACCAAGGGGACTACAATGGACGCTGAAGCAGCAAAACTTATCGGTGCGGGTCTCGCGACCTCGGGCATGATCGGGGCCGGTATCGGCCTCGGCGTTCTGTTCGGAAACTATCTGCAAGCCGCCATCCGCAACCCGGCCGCGGCGGCCAGCCAGCAGACCATGCTGTTCCTCGGCATGGCGCTGACTGAAACCATGGGCCTGTTCGCCTTCGTCGTCTCGCTGATCATCCTGTTCACCTAGAACAAGGCAGATAGCGCCTGATGGCGATGCAGTCAGAAGAACCCGGCGCGATGGCCGCCCCGACTCCTGGTGAGCCGGCGGCGCCCGTGACGCATGAGGCAACCGAGCAAGCCGGCGGACACGAGTCCTCCGGTCTGCCCCAGTTCGACTTCGCCTGGTGGCCGGGCCAGATCCTCTGGTTCCTGATCATCTTCGCCGTCGTGCTGGTGTTCATGCGCCTGTTCGCGGCGCCGAAGGTCGGGGGCACGATTGAAGCCCGCGATGGTCACATCGCCGGCCAGATCGCCGATGCGCGCCGCATGAAGGACGAGGCAGACGCCAAGGCCAGGGCCGCGGCGGGCGAACTCGCCGAGGCCCGCGCCAAATCCCAGAAGCTGGCGTCTGACGCCCGCGCCAAGGCGCAGGCGGATGTGGCGGCGCAGCTGGCCGAGGAAGAAGCCAAGCTCGCCGAGGCCGGCGCCAAGGCCGAAGCCCGGATCGCCAAGGCGCGCGATGCGGCCATGACCAATGTTCAGACGATTGCCGCCGATACGGCGAACGCCATCGTCACCCACCTGACCGGCAGCAAGGCCACGGCGAGCGAACTCGCCAAGGCCGGAAACTAGACGATGACCGAACTTCTCACCGACTCGCACTTCTGGGTTGCCATCGCCTTCGTGGTGTTTGTCGCCATCCTGGTAATGGCCGGCGTGCACAAGCTGGCCTGGAAGTTCTTGGGGGAAGCCGGCGCCAAGGTGCAGGCGCAGCTCGACGAAGCCGCCGCCATCCGCAAGGAAGCCGAAGATCTGCTCGCCCAGATCAAGGTGCAGAGCGCCGAGGCCGAAAAAGCCGCAGCCGCCATGCTTGAGACGGCCCGAGCTGAAGCTAAGCGCCTGGAAAAGGACGCCGGGATAAAGCTCGCTGAACAAATCAAGCGGCGCGGCGAGATGGCCGAGCGCAAGATCGCCTCAGCCGAGGCTCAGGCCACGGCGGAAGTCAAAGCCGCCGCGGCTGATCTCGCCGCCAGCCTGGCCGAGAACGTGCTGGCCGCCCGCATCAAGGGCGCCAAGACCGACCCGTTGATCGACACGGCGGTCAAGGGCCTGGCGGGCAAGCTGCAGTAGCTACGGAACGCTCTGGTCTCTGAGACCCGCTCATCGCGGCAGTCTCCCGAGGACCAAACTCCAGATCAATTTGCAAGAGAGACTGGAGCCGTGGGCCCTCGGGATGGGCGGCCTGCTAGGCCTTGCGCCGGAAGAACCGGTGGCGCAGGTCCCGGCTGACCCGCCATCCTTTCGGCAGCAACGTCCGCTCGATCCGCAGCGCCTGGTGATAGGCGACGGCGGCGACTTCCGGGTGTTTGCTCAAGAGCTTGCGCAGCGGGAACATGGTCTTCGGATGCCGGCGCTGGAAGCGGACGAACGCCCGCCGCAGCCGGAAGGAATTCCTCAGGATCAGGATCAGGCCAAGCAGGGTCACGGGCACGCCCAGAGGCCCCGGGATCGGGGCCATCAACACGCCCAGCACGACCAGAACCACGCCGATGGCGAGCAACAGCCCGCGGGCAATATTCCGCCCGACCTCGCCGAACACGTCGCGCGCGAAGCTCCTGGGCCATTCAAGGAAGGTCGTGGTCGTCATACTCAAATCCAAAACGCGCCCCGCTCTCACGTCGCTCGTGACGCAGTGCACAATGAGCTAGATAGGATTTGGAAACGGGCCAGATAAGGGCAGGTTCATCGAGAACCGGCGCCCTTGGTCGTATTAACCTTTGCGTGTCTTTCGCGCATCACCCCGCGCTTGCGGGGGTCCATTTCAGCACCGGATTTCGGGCCGCCCGGGTCTCGTCCAGCCGCCGCAGAGGCGCATGGAACGGCGCGCCCTTGAAGCGGTCGGCGTCGCCCGCCCGCGCCGCCAGAGCCAGCCGCAGCACCGCATCGCAGAACCGATCGAGCTCTATGCGGGATTCAGTCTCGGTCGGCTCGATAAGCATCGCCCCGTGCACCACCAGCGGGAAGTACATGGTCATCGGATGGAAGCCCTCGTCGATCATCGCCTTGGCGAAATCGAGCGTGGTGATGCCACTGCCTTCCAGCCAGGCGTCGGTGAACAGGGCCTCGTGCATGCAGGGACCGGAGAAGGCGCTCGACATCAGGGGCGAGAGCCGGGCCTTGATATAGTTGGCGTTCAGCACCGCATCCTCGGCCACCTGGCGAAGGCCGTCGGCGCCGTGACTTTTCATATAGGCCAGCGCCCGCACAAACATGCCCATCTGGCCGTGGAAGGCGCACATGCGCCCGAACGCGCCGTCGGGGTTCTCATCCAGGGTGTAACCATCCAGTCCGGTGACAATCCACGGCGCGGGCGCGAACGGCGCCAGCGCTTCGGAGAGCACCACTGGCCCCGCCCCAGGCCCGCCGCCGCCGTGCGGCGTCGAGAAGGTCTTGTGCAGATTGATATGCATGGCGTCGACGCCGAGGTCGGCGGGGCGAACCCGCCCGACGATGGCGTTGAAGTTGGCCCCGTCGCAGTAGAAGTAGGCCCCCGCGGCATGGGTCAGCCGGGCGATCTCGATGATGTCGCGTTCGAACAGGCCGCAGGTATTGGGATTCGTCACCATGATCGCCGCGACGTCCGGCCCAAGTTTGGCTTCGAGGTCGGCCAGATCGACCCGCCCGTCCTCGGTCTGAGCGATCTCTTCCACCGCATAGCCGACGAAAGCCGCCGTCGCCGGGTTGGTGCCGTGGGCGCTGGTCGGGACCAGCACGCGCTTCCTCGCATCGCCGCGCGCCACGTGGGCGGCGCGGATGGCCAGCAGACCGCACAGCTCGCCGTGGGCGCCGGCCTTGGGCGAGAGCGCCACCGCCGCCATGCCGGTCAGGGTCTTCAGCCAGTGGGCCACCTGGTCCATCACCGCGATGGCGCCCTGCACGGTCGATTGCGGCTGCAGCGGGTGAACGTCGGCGAACCCGGGCAGTCGCGCCACCTTCTCATTCAGGCGCGGGTTGTGCTTCATGGTGCACGAGCCCAGCGGATAGAGCGCCAGGTCGATGGCGTGGTTCTTCTGGCTGAGCCTGACGTAGTGGCGCAGGGTTTCGGGCTCGCTCAGACCCGGCAGGCCAATGGGCTCGGTGCGCACCAGATCGCCAAGGTCGGAAGCGTCCAGTTCGGGTTTGGCGAGATCGACGCCGGTCTTGTCCCAGCCCCCCAGTTCGAAGATCAGCACCTCGTCCTGCAACAGGCCGCGCGCGCCGGTCAGCGTCTCGGGGATGGAGGAAACCGCTTGCGGTTGGGTGGGACGGCCGACGGTTTGCATGGTCAAGCGGCCTCTCCGTTCGTGTCGGCATTGAACTGAGTCAGGGCGCCTTTGAGGTCGCGCGCGAAGAGCGTGATGTCCTTTTCGCTGGTGGTCTCGGTGGCGGCGACGAGCAGCACGTTGTCCATCCCCGCCCCGATCCGGCTGAACGGCACCCCGCCGATGATGCCCATGCGAACCAGCGCCTCGACCACCCCTTGCGCCGCATGCGGCAGGCGGATGGCGAATTCGTTGAAGAAGCGAGGGGTGAGAATCTCGACGCCCGGTATTTGGCCGAGCGCCGTCGCCAGCTGTCTGGCCTTCGAATGGTTCAGGGCCGCCAGCTGGCGCAGCCCCTTTTCGCCCAACAGGGACATGTGGATGGTGAAGGCCAGCGCGCAGAGGCCGGAGTTGGTGCAGATGTTCGAGGTCGCCTTGTCCCGCCGGATGTGCTGCTCGCGTGTCGACAGCGTCAGCACGAACCCGCGCCGCCCATCAGCGTCTACCGTCTCGCCGCACAGCCGCCCCGGCATTTGGCGGACGTACTTTTCGCGGGTAGCGAACAGGCCGACGTATGGTCCGCCGAAGTTCAGCGCGTTGCCGATCGATTGGCCCTCGGCGACGACGATGTCCGCGCCCATGGAGCCGGGCGACTTCAAGAGGCCCAGCGACACCACCTCGGTCACCACCACGACCAGCAGGGCGCCGGCGGCTTGCGCGGCCTCAGCGATCTTCGTCACGTCGGTCGCGGTTCCAAACACATTCGGCGTCTGCACGACCACGCAGGCAGTGTCGGCGTCGATCGCCGCAATCACCGCCGCCTCGCCGTCCACGGCGAAGGCTTGCGCGACCACATCGACCCCGGCGACGCTCGCCATGGTGTGAATCGTGCCCACATAGTGCGGGTGCACTCCGCCCGAGAGCACCGCCTTCTTGCGGCGGGTGACGCGCGTGGCCATCATCACCGCCTCGGCTGCGGCGGTGGAGCCGTCGTACATCGAGGCGTTGGCCACATCCATGCCGGTCAGGGCCGCGACCTGGGTCTGGAACTCGAACAGGTACTGCAGCGTCCCCTGCGCGATCTCGGGCTGATAGGGCGTGTAGCTGGTCAGGAACTCAGAGCGCTGGATGATGTGATCGACGCTCGCCGGCACATGGTGGCGATAGGCCCCCGCCCCACAGAAGAACGGCCCCTGCCACCCGGCGCGGTTCTGCGCGGCCAGCAGGCGCAGGTCATGCTCAACCTCCATCTCGCCCTCGTGCATCGGCAGATCGACCAGGCCCGACCGGCGCGCCGCGGCCGGCACATCGACGAAGAGGTCATCGACGGACGAGGCGCCGATGACGGCCAGCATTTCCGTGCGGTCGGTGGGCGTGAGGGGGAGGTATCTCATTCGGGGCTCCGGCAGAATCTTTCCTTCCCGCTTGTCGGGAAGGTGGCTCGCGGCGAAGCCGCGAGACGGATGGGTGACCGGTGGCAGGGTGACCCACCCTGGCCGCTTCGCGGCCTGTCCCTCCCAACTTCGTGGGAGGGAAATTGATTACAGCCCCTCAAGGAATTTCTCATACGCCGCCCGGTCCATCAGCTTCTCGACCTCACCGGGATCGGAAACCTTTACCTTCGCGAACCAGGCGTCCTTTTCCGGGTCCTGGTTGACCATCTCGGGGCTGCCGGCCAGATCGCCGTTAGCCTCGACCACCTCGCCCGACACCGGGGCGTAGACGTCGGACGCTGCCTTGACGCTCTCGACCACGGCAAAGGCATCGCCCGCTTTCAGGGTCTTGCCGACGTCAGGCGTCTCGACGAACACCACATCGCCCAGCTGACCGGCCGCATAGGCAGTAATGCCGACGGTGGCGATGTCGCCATTCAGTTCGACCCATTCATGGTCTTCGGTAAAGCGCATCAGACGGACTCCAGAGCCTTGCGGTGATAGCGATGGGGGACGAACGGCAGATCCGCGACAGTGGCGGCCTGCGCCCGATCGCGGACGATGACGGTGAGCACCGTGCCGGGGGCGGAAAGTTCCGGCGGCACGAAACCCATGGCGATGGGGCGAGACAGGGTGGGCGAAAACCCGCCCGAGGTGACGACACCGACCGCGACGCCGTACTGATTGGCGATCACCGCCCCCTCGCGGGCCGGCGCGCCTTCGACCAGCAGCCCGGCGCGCACGCGGGCGAGGCCGCCGGACAGCTCGCGCTCGATCCGCGCCGCGCCGGGGAAGTCGCCCTTGCGCCGCCGCGAGGGTGAAACCGCCATGCCAAGGCCGGCCTCGATGGGGGAGACGCTCTCGTCGGCGTCGTGGCCGTAGAGGGGCAGGCCGGCCTCCAGCCGCAGGGAATCCCGCGCACCCAGGCCGATCGGTTTGACGCGTTCATCGGCCAGCAACCGGTTCCAGAATGATACCGCCACGGACGGCATGACCAGGATCTCGAACCCGTCCTCGCCTGTGTAGCCGGAGCGGGCGACCAGCACGCCCTCGCCCTCATATTCCAGGCGCGTGAAGGTCATGAAGCCAAGGCCCGCCGCTTCGGGAAAAATCTCGGAAACCACGTCCACCGCTTTCGGCCCCTGAACGGCGATCAGCGCCCGGTCGTCGGCGCGCTTGAGCGTGGCCTTCCCCGCCGCGGCGGCTTCGAACAGTGCGAAGTCCCGTTCCTTGCCGCCGGCGTTGACGACCACGTAGAGCGTGCCGGCGTTGGCCTCGATGCACGGCCGGGCGACCATCAAATCGTCGATCATGCCGCCCTCGTCATTGAGCAGCACCGTGTAACGGATCTGTCCGGGCTTCAGGCCTGTAAGATCGCGAGGACCGAGCTTTTCGGCGATGGCGGCGATGGCGGCGTGGTCGGCATCGCGGTCGCCGGTCTTGTCGTTCAGCGAGAAAAAGAACGGCCCCATGTGCGAGACGTCGAACACCCCGCAGCTTTCCCGCGTCCAGCGGTGCTCGGCCATGATGCCGTCCGGATACTGCACCGGCATGGCGTAGCCCGCAAACGGCACCATCCGCGCGCCCAACGCCACGTGGGCGTCATGCAAAACTGTCGATTTCAGGTCGTCCGCCATGCGGCCCCGGTGTCAAAGCGCAGTCCGGCAAGCTCCGGAATCAGCGCCCCCGCTGTCCTTGGCGCCTGAGAGATTTGCTCCTTCGGCGAGGCGGCATCGCCACCTTCTTTCCAGCGTGTCGAAGCTCGCGCGGTCCTTTTGCCTGAGCGTTTCCGGGGCGGTTGCGCCTTCGGCCCTGAAGGATTGCGAATCCCCCAGCGTCTCCCGCGAGAGCTGGAAGCAGTGTGGTCAGGCGGGTTGGGGAGTCAAGCTTGGGCTGGGGTTGTCCACAGGGCATGGAAACACCTCCCCATGAAATGGGGAGGTGTTCTGGAGTCGCCTAAGCCTCCAGCGGGCTCCAGTGGGAGCGGCCGGAGCTGTTGGACTTGCCGGGCTTCTTGCCGCCCGAGCCCCAGCGCTTCCAGGGCTCGCCGCCGCCGGGGGCCGCGACAGCCGCCGGACGATCGCCACCGCCACCACCGCGATGGTTCTGATGGTTGCCATTGCCGCCACGGCCTTGACCCTGGCCACCGCGTCCGCGGTTGCGGGCGCCCTTTTCCGGCAGCGCCTGTTCGGGCGTCGGCAGTTGGCCCATGGCCGCGGTCATCACGCCCAGCGCCTTGTCGTTGCGCCGGTCGAAGCTGGGGATGGTCTGGCGGGTGACGCGCTGGATGTCTTTCAAGAGGTTCCGCTCATCGTCGGCGCAGAAGCTGATGGCGAAACCGGTCGAGCCCGCCCGGGCCGTACGGCCAATGCGGTGCACGTAGGATTCCGGCACGTTGGGCAGTTCGTACTGCACCACGTGGCTGACCATCGACACGTCAATGCCGCGCGCGGCGATGTCGGTAGCGATCAGCGCCCGGACTTCGCCGGACTTGAACGCCGCCAGAGCGCGCTCGCGCTGGCCCTGGCTCTTGTCGCCGTGGATCGAGGCGGCCTTGACGCCGGCCTTTTCCAGATACTGCGCCACGCGGTCGGCGCCGCGCTTGGTGCGGGTGAAAACGAGCGCGCGGGTATAGCTCGCGTCTTCGAACAGTTCGGCCAGCAGGGCGCGCTTGCGGGCGGCCTCGATGAAAATCACCTGTTGGGAAACCTTGTCCACCGTGGTGGCTTGGGGCGTCACCGACACCTTGATGGGCTCGTTGAGCAGCTCATTGGCCAGCTTTTCGATCTCCGGCGGCATGGTGGCCGAGAAGAACAGGTTCTGCCGCTGGCGGCTCATCTTGGCGACGATCTTGCGGATCGGCGGCAGGAAGCCGAGGTCCAGCATCTGGTCGGCTTCGTCCAGCACCAGGATTTCGGTGGTGGAAAGCTCGGCGTTGCGCTGGGCCATGTGGTCGAGCAGGCGGCCCGGGGTGGCGACCAGCACGTCGAGCCCGCCGGAGAGCGCCTTGATCTGGGCGCCGTACTTCACGCCGCCGAAGATCACCGCGACCTTCAGGTTCAGGTGCTTGCCATAGTCACGGAAGCTGTCGGCGATCTGCGTCGCCAGTTCGCGGGTCGGGGCCAGGACAACGCAACGCGCGCCGTTGCGCGGCGCGGGCTTGGGGTCGAGCAGCAGGCGGTGGAGGATCGGCAGCGCGAACGCCGCCGTCTTGCCGGTGCCCGTCTGGGCGATGCCCAGGAGGTCCTTGCCTTCACGCACGGGCACGATGGCCTGGGCCTGGATCGGGGTTGGGATGGTGTAGCCCTTGGCGGTCAGCGCCTTCAGCAGAAGGTTGTTCAGGCCAAGATCGGTAAATTGAGTCAATGGATAGTCTTTCAATATGAGCCAACAGGCGCGCACGGCCGAACGCATCGGTCTCATGGCGCCATCAGGCGAATTTGATTTGGGAAAGCCCCCGCGTATGGGCCGTCTATGGGGTCTCTTCGGCGGCGCTGGACAGGCTGGACCAGGAGGTCCTCACGCGGCTGTCACACCGGATAGCGCAGGGCCGTTCTGACCACTGCGCGGGGCTCCTATCGTTGGTGCGGCGCACAAAGTCAAGGAAATAAAGGGATTACGAAAAACACCTCCCCCACTGCGCAGCCATGCCGGAGGGGGACCACGAAGTGGTGGAGGGGGCGAGCCCCATCCTCCGTGCGCGCGGCGCGCCCCCTCCACCGCGATTCCGCGGTCCCCCTCCCCCGTCGCACGGGGGAGATGTTTTTACCCCGGTATCCGCACCATCATCCGGTGGTACCCATGGACAAAGCTTGACGGCGTGCGCCCCGGCTCTTCCAGCACCTCGATCTTTTCGAACCGCTTGAGGATCTCCTGCCAGAGCACCTGCAGCTGCAGTTCGGCCAGCCGGTTGCCCACACAGCGGTGGATGCCGTAGCCGAACGCCATGTGACTGCGCACCATCGGCCGGTCGATCCAGAGCTCGTCCGCCCGCTCGGGGAAATGGCGCTCGTCGCGGTTGCCACTGGCATACCACATGGCGACCTTGTCGCCGGCGCGGATGGTCTGGCCGTGCATCTCGACGTCCCGCTTAGCCACGCGCCGCATGTAGGAAAGCGGCGTCTGCCAGCGGATGATCTCCGACACCGCCGAGGGGATCAGCGCCGGATTGGCCTTCAGCTTTTCCAGCTCGGCCGGCCATTTCGAAAAGGCATAGACCCCGCCGGTCATGGAGTTGCGGGTGGTGTCGTTGCCACCGACGATGAGCAGAACCAGGTTCCCCAGGTACTCCATCGGAGACATGTTTTTCGTCTCTTCGCCGTGGGCCAGCATGGAGATCAGGTCGCCCCTGGGCTCAGCGGCGGCGGCGCGGTGCCACAGGCCCATGAAGTACTGCAGGCATTCGCCCAGCTCGGCTCTACGTTGCTCATCGCCGCCGGGCAGGATCGCGCGGTTCTTGCCGGCCGTGGCCACGTCCGACCAGCGGGTCAGCTTGCGCCGATCCTCGAACGGAAAGTCGAACAGCGTCGCCAGCATCATGGTGGTCAGTTCGATGGAGACGGTGTCGACCCAGTCGAAGGCGACGCCCCGCGGCAGAGAATCCAGCAATGTCGCCGTGCGCTCGCGGATCAGCGGCTCGAACGTCTTGAGCATGGCCGGGCCGACCGCCGGCTGGACTGTCTTGCGCTGCACATCGTGCTTGGGCGGGTCCATGGCGATGAACAGCTTGAGCGGCATCTCCTCGTCGATGTCGGGCAGCACGATCGAGGGCTCGGACGAAAAGTCGATGTGGTTGGTGTCGATGGAAAGGATGTCTTCGTAGCGGGTGACCGACCAGTAGGGACCGAAGGGTGAATCCTTGCACCAGTGCAGCGGCGCCTCATCGCGCATGCGGGCAAAGCGCGCCGCGACTGCATCGCGCCGCCAAAGTTCCACATCTGTCAGATCAAGGTCGGCCAGGTCGATGTCATCGGCCGCCGGGATTGGCGCCCCGGTGTCCAGATGCGCATCATGCAACTTGAAGAGGGGAATGTCCTCCTTGGGCCTGCCGAGGGGCTCAGCGCTGTCTGCCATAGTCATCATCCTGAGATCGCTAGGTGAACAACGTTATTCGCTCAAGCCAAAAAGGGCTAGATGCCGTTGCGGCAAGCGCGCGCGAACGCGTGCAGCAAAATAAGTACACGGAGATCACGGAGGAGACACGGAGGACACGGAGGGTCAGAGCGCCCTCGGAAACTCCGTGATCTCCGTGCTTGCCCTCGGGCCTGCCCGAGGGCCTCCGTGTCCTCCGTGTACTTATTTCAGCGCCAGAGGCGCTGTCTCACCCCAGGTTCCGGGCGAACAGGGCATAAAGCCGCTCCCAATGCCTTTCGGCCGCCGGCTTGTCGAAGCAGTGGCGCTTGGGGAACGCAAACCCGTGCTCGACGTCCATATAGAGTTCGACCTCGCCGTTCGCCCCTGCCAGCTCCTTCTGCATCTGCTCGACCATCTCCATCGGCGCCCAGTGATCGGTCTCGGCGCAGGCGATGTAGAACTCGGCCGGCGCGCCTTTCGCCGCCAGGTGCGGGGTGTTGGCCTGGTCGGTGACCAGCTTGACGCCATAGATCGAGGCCGTCGCCTTGACCACGTCCGGCCGGTGAGCCCCGGCGCAAAGCGCGAACCGCCCGCTCATGCAATAGCCGACCGCCCCCACGCGGGTCGCATCCGCCGCCGGATCGGCCCCTGCGAACTCCAGCATGGCGTCGACATCGTCCAGCACCATGCGGATCGAGAGCGAGTTCATCAGCTCGTACATCTGCTTGCGCGAGGCCGAGTTGGGATCCATGTCGATCGGCCCGATCTCCATCACCTTCTCGCGGTAATAAAGGTTGGGCAGCATGACGTAATAGCCCACGGCCGCGAACCGCCGGGCCATGTCGCGCAGCTCCTCGCGGATCGCCGGCGCGTCCATCAGGAAGACGATCACCGGATGCGGCCCGCCCCGTTCGGGATGGGTGACAAAGGTGGTGCTCGCCCCGTCCTTGGTGGCGATGTCCAGCTGGCGTTCGATCATGAATTCGTTCCTTTGCTGCGTTTGCCGGGGGTCAGAGATGGCCCCTTGCCCACGAACGCCGCGCGTTCCACCGCGACCTGGTGCGGATAGGGGAAGTGCAAACCAGCCGCCTCCAGCGCCTCCTTGCAGGTCTTGGTCAGGTCCGGGCCGGTGTTGACGTAGTCGGCGGCGGTCACCCAGCAGTCCAGTTTGCAGATCACCGAAGAGTCGCGAAGTTCGGTCACCCGCGACCAGGGCGCCGGATCGCCCAGCACCCGCTTGTCCTTGCGCGCGCAACCCAGCAGCACTTCAAGACCCTTGTCGAGGTCGTCGGCGTAGTCGACGCCGAATTCCAGCTCCAGCCGGCGGCGGCCGGTGGTGGTGTAATTGATGATGATGTCGCCGAAGATCTTGCCGTTCGGGATGGTCAGGCGAAGGCCGTTCGAGGCGTTCAGCACGGTGACGAAGAGATCCAGCGTCAGGATCGTGCCGGTCTTGCCCGCCAGCTCCACATAGTCGCCGACGCGATAGGGCCGGAGCAACAGCAGCATGACCCCGGCCGCGACATTGCTCAGCGTGCCCTGCAGGGCCAGGCCCACGGCCAGGGAGGCCGCGCCCAGCACGGCCAGGATCGAGGCGGTCTGCACGCCCAGTTGGGCAAAGGCGGCGACCAGTCCGACCATGAGTACGCCATAGCGGACGAGCGAACTGACGAAATTGGCGAGCGTCGAATCAGAGCCCGCCAGCGGCGTCAGCCGTCCCAGCGCCCGGCGGGTAATCCGCGACAACAGCCCCGACAGCCAGGCCGTCAGCACCAGGATAACCAGCGCCACCAGAAGGTCGACGGCGAATTCGCCGGCCTTGTCAGTGAAATTGCTGACGATGTCCTTGTCGCCGAGCAGGCGCAGTTTCAGCTTGTTCAAAAGGTCATTCATGCCGGGAACACTGTCAGAGGCCGCTGAGCTCTATTTCATCTTGCAGGGAACGATGTCGGCCGGCCTGGGCAACCGGTTCGCCGCCGGCGCCGTAAAGATCGCCAGATAGCCGAGATCGCCGTCCAGGGTCTTGAAGCCGGTTTGCCGATAGCCGACCGCCTCCATCTCACATTTGAGAAGGTCCGGCGGCGTGCCGTGATTGGGCGGGCGCGCGTCCCGGTCCTCGATCGCGACCTTGCCGCCGGGCTTCATGGATTTGGCGAGGTTATAGGCCAGGCCATAGGGCTGTTCGATTTCGTGATACATGTGGATCAGGAAGGCGACATCCACCGAGGCCGCCGGCAGCTTGGGATCGGCGGTCGTACCCTGCACCACCGTGACATTGGTGAGCTTCAGGTCAGTCACCCGCTTTTGCAGGTCGCGCAGATAGTCCGGCATGATGTCCTCGGCGAGGACGTTGCCCTTGGGTCCGACCACCGGCGAGAGCCGCACCACATAATAGCCCGAGCCCGCGCCGATATCGGCGACGGTCATGCCCGCCTTGATGTCGAGAAGGCCGAAAACCTGCTCGGTCTCCAGCCGCCGGTCGCGCTCGGCCTCATCGGCCCAGATCGGCGAGACGATGTCGGCGACCGGCCGGTCGGGGGCGGGAAAGCCCTCGGCGTTGCGTTTGACCGCCGCGGTCTGGCTGAGCGCGGCCTGCCAGGATACGCCGGCGATCAGGGCGGCAAGAACGAGCGGAGCGGCGCGGGCGGCTTTCATGGCGCCGAACCTCCCGCGCCGGACCGGCCAGGTCAAGGGCCGCGCCTTATGCCCCCGCCATGCGGATCGAACCGCCGCTGGACGCATGACGATCGACATTGGCCGGATCGCCATGAACCACGATGGCGCCGCCGGAAGAGGCATGGCTACTCGCCTCGCTGTCGGCAAAGGCCCGGACCGAGGCGCCGCTGTTGACTGACAAGCGCGCCTTGTGACAGCGCAGGTTCTGGCCATCCAGCGTGCTGCCCGACGAGGCCGTCGCCCGGATCGCGCCGCACACGCCCGAAAGCCGCAAGGTCGCCCCACTGCTCGATTCAGCTTCCAGATCGTTCGAGTTCAGCTGCGCCGTGACGCTCGATCCGGACGAGGCGTGGACCGACACATAGGCCGGCGCGCTGACGGTCACCGTGTAGTGGCGGTTCGGGCTCATGAACCAGCTGTTGGTGCGCGAAACGACCAGGGTCGAGCCGCGCACTTCCAGCACCAGCTTGTCGAACTGACCGTTCGTTTCGGCCGCCTGCACCGCATAGGGGCCCTGGCTCATCATCACGGACACGCCGGCCGACGCCGACACGGCGTTGAAACCGGACAAGGCGAAGCTTTTCGTCTGCGCGGCCGAACTCAAGGTCCCGGCGCCGAGCGCCAGCCCGCCGATCAGGGCGATTGCGGATATTCTGCGGATGGTCCTGGACATGGGTTTCTCCTCCCGGCCGGTGGCCAATTCGATGCCGTCCCTCTGGGGAGTGGCGAGCAAACGCCTGAATGGATGCGGCGGGAAGCCGATTTTGTTTCCTAACCTGCCCAGGCGCCTTCGTGCTCCAGAAGCCAGCGCTTGCGATCGATCCCGCCGCCGTAGCCTGTCAGGGTTCCATTGGCGCCGATCACCCGGTGGCAGGGCACAACGATACCGACCGGATTGGCGCCGTTCGCAAGGCCCACGGCGCGCACCGCTTTCGCGCGGCCGATCCGCGCGGCGAGCTCGCCGTAGCTTTCGGTTTTGCCGCGGGGGATATTGCGCAGTGCTTTCCACACCTCGCGCTGGAACGCCGTGCCGCCGGTTTCGACTGGGAGGGTTTCAATGGCGGGGAAGTCCCCTTCGAAATAGGCTTCAACGGCGCGGCGGGCGGGCGTCGGCGCGGCGGCGGTCGCGAAGGCGGGGACGTCCTCGCCGTAGTAGCGGCGCCAGAGGCGTTCCATTCGGGCTTCGTAGTCGCCGAAGTCGAGGGCGCGGATCGTGCCTGCATCATCGGTCACGAGCAGGATTTCGCCGACGGGGCTTTTCAGGCGTTCAAGGACATGAGGCATGTATGTCTCTTTTCTAGAGGTTTCTGGTGGTCCTCGATAGCGGCTGGTCAGACCGGTGGCTGGCGGTTATCGGACTCACATGGCCGCCATGAATGTCCGAAAACTGGTCTGCACCCCTTGAAGTGATCCACCCGCAATGTTGGTCTTAGGGCCACTTTTATGAGGATGGAGAGATGGCAAGGGTTCGTTACAAGCCGGAAGAGATCGTCGCCAAGCTGCGGCAGGTTGATGTTCTGACGGGTCAAGGCAA
>CANJME010000030.1 GCA_947475875.1 Caulobacteraceae bacterium
ACTTGCCTTGACCCGTCAGAACATCAACCTGCCGCAGCTTGGCGACGATCTCTTCCGGCTTGTAACGAACCCTTGCCATCTCTCCATCCTCATAAAAGTGGCCCTAAGACCAACATTGCGGGTGGATCACTTCAAGGGGTGCAGACCAGGAACGTCCGGTTACGGGTACCCCCCCGCCTTTTCTTAATCGAAAGGGGTGGGCCTATTTCGGGGTGGGGGGCGTTTTTACCCATACAGCGCCGGCCCAGCCGGTTTCTCGCAAAGAACCCCCCGGGTACCTGTTTCGCTCCCACAGGGGGTGTAGGGGGGGGGGCTTTTAGCCTGGCGCGACCAGGCCGCCCAGGGAAGGGGTCAGGTCACAGCCACCGGAGCCGCAGCCCCCCACCACCGGGATCGAAGGCCGGGTGGGGGGTAACCGTTTCTCGCCATGCGAATCATGATGGCGTCCCTGACGCACGCCCTGGTAAATTGACCGCTTCCGGCACTCTTGGCCGAAGGTCAGCAAAAGGTCATAAGGGCGCGTCGGGAAGTTCACTTCTGGAGCATTTTGTGCCCCATATGTGCCCCATAAAACACAGAGCGTCGGATCAAAATTTATAACGTATTGAATATATAGGCTTATGCCGGATTAGCTCAGCGGTAGAGCAGCGGTTTTGTAAACCGAAGGTCGGGGGTTCAATCCCCTCATCCGGCGCCATATCTTCCATTTTTGTTTGGCGCGCATTTAGTCCGAAAACCGGCTTCCACTTTTCGGAATGCGCTTTCGAACGTTAGAGCCCGCAGTGACCGTACGCGACACCTTCGCCGCCAATGCTGAAGAGGCCCACCGCCGGGGCCTGAAGATGGTGCGTGAGGCGATCAGTGCACATACCGGCCGGGCCGATCCGGACCTGGCCCCGCTGGACGAGCGGCGCGATATCGAGATCCCCGGCCCCGGCGGCCCGCTTAGAGCGCGCCTCTATGTGCCGACCGGCTCGACAGGCTTCGACCCGCTACTCCTGTTCTTCCACGGCGGCGGGTTTGTGATCGGCGACATCGAGAGCCATGACCCGCTTTGCCACCGCCTGGCCCAGGCCGGCCACTTCCGCATCCTGTCCTGCGAGTACCGGCTGGCCCCGGAGCACGCCTTTCCGGCCCAGGTCGAGGACGCGCAGGCCGCCGCCCAGTGGGTGATCCAGAACCCCTCTGTCCTGGGCGCCGATCCGGAGCGGCTGGGCATCGGCGGCGATTCCGCCGGCGGGTACCTGGCCATCGCCACCGCCTCGAGCCTCTGCGACGTCTTCAAGGCCCAGGTTCTGCTCTATCCGCTGCTGCACCTGCAGGATGACCTGTGGGCCGACACCCTGGCCAAGACCTCGCGGGCCATAGGCCGCCTGGCCGTTCGCTATATCAGCCGGCAGCTGGCGGGGGCCGAGCCCGCGCCCTCGCTACTCAGCGGCGCCTGCACGCCCCTGCCGACCCTGATCGCCACGGGCGGGACGCTCGACCCGTGCGCGCCCGACGCCCTGCCCTACGCCGAGCAACTGAGAGCCCTGGGCGCGCCGGTAACCCTGAAGGTCTACACCGGCCTGATCCACGGCTTCGGCAACCAGACCCACGTCCTGGCCGCCGCCCGCAAGGCCACCCACGAGATCGGCGAACTAGCCGGCGAGCTTTTGCGGGCATGAGCCCGATCGCGGTCTATATCGATGCCGACGCCTGCCCGGTGAAGGAGGAGGTTTACAAGGTCGCCGCGCGCTATGGCCTGAAGACCTTTGTGGTCGCCAACAGCTTCATGCAGGTTCCGCTCTCGCCGCTGATCGAGCGGGTGATCGTCGAGGCCGGCCCCGACGTCGCCGACGACTGGATCGCCACCCGGATCGAGCGCGGCGATGTGGCGATCACCAACGATATACCCCTGGCCGAGCGGGTGCTGGCCGCGGGCGGGGCGGCCATCGCCCCCAACGGCCGGGCGTTCACGACCGACAGTATCGGCTCTGCCATCGCCCAGCGGGCGCTGATGGAACAGCTCCGCTCGACCGGCGAGATCACCGGCGGGCCGAAGCCGTTCGGCGCGGCGGACCGCTCGCAGTTCCTGCAGACCTTCGATCAGGTCATTCAGAGAGAGATGCGGCGGCGGCGATGATCGCGGTGACGCCCCAGATCTCGCTGGACGAAGACGAGCTGGAGATTTCGTTCATCCGCGCTTCGGGCCCGGGCGGGCAGAACGTCAACAAGGTCTCAAGCGCGGTGCAGATGCGCTTTGACGCGCGCCGGTCGCCCAGTTTGCCTAACGAGGTTTCGGTCCGGCTGCAGAAACTGGCCGGATCGCGGCTGACCCTCGATGGTGTGATCGTCATTACCGCCAATCGGTTTCGCACTCAGGAGGCCAACCGGCGCGACGCCATCGAGCGACTGGTTGAGCTGATCGCCAAGGCGGCGGTGGCGCCGGTCAAACGCCGCGCGACCAAGCCCACGAAAGCGGCAAAGGAAAAGCGTCTGGAAGCGAAATCCCGCCGCTCGGGCGTGAAGTCGATGCGGGGGAGACCGCAAGCGAGCGATTAGAGGTGATCTGGCCGGTTGCGTGTGACCCACTCTTCCCTTTCCTCCTTGCGGGCTTCAGAGGGACGCGAAGCGTGACGGATTGGGGGGCGCGCCAGCCTATCCGACCCGGCGATCGGAGCACACGACTGTTGCGATCGGGTTCACGGCATTCAAACCCAATCCGACCATCGTGGACCCAAACTCTTCCAGGCCGGCGCGCCCCCCTATCCGGCCGCTCTGCGGCCACCTTTCCCCGCGAGGGGGAAAGGAACGCGATGTGGACGCGCTTGAAATGCTCGACGCTTGTTATCGCTGGTGGTCGGTGTAGGAAACGCCCGACTCTCAAGCTGGACCTTGATCTCATGCGCGTCCCTTTGATCGCCATCGCCCTCCTCGCCTGCGCCGCGCTGGCCGCCTGCAGCAAGAAGGATGAGACAACCGGTTTGCCGGAGCCGCTGACCGAGGCGGAAAAGGTGGCTTTGATCGCCTCCCTGCCCGAGCCCTACCACAGCGCGGACCTGGCCAACGGCGCCTCGAAGTTCAATGGCATCTGCAAGTCCTGCCATTCGCTGGCGCGGGGCGGCAAGAACCTGACCGGGCCCAACCTGTTCGGCATCTTCGGCCGGAAGGCGGGGACCAAGGCCAAGTTCAGCTATTCCGAGGCGGTGGAGCACGCCGGCTTCGCCTGGGACGCCGAGCATCTGCAAGGCTGGCTGGCAGGACCGCGGACCTTCCTGAAGGGCACCAAGATGTCGTTCAGCGGCCTGAAGAACGAGAAGGATCGCAACGACCTGATCGTCTATCTGATGAGCGAGACGGGCTATCGCACGCCCGGCATGGCGAGCCCGCCGGCGCCGTAGGCCCGCGGTGCTACGCGGCGCGAAACTCTGGAACCTGCCAAGCTTTGCCTGAACGGCCGCTGAATAGCGCAGCTTTTGCACAATTTTCGCTTACACGTTGAATTGATAACACAAAAATTGTTCAAAATGTTTCATCCCCCTCGTATGAGGGGTGCGTGGAATGGGTCGGGCGGCTTACAAGCGCGGCCGTGAATTCGGGAGGCATTGAGAGCGTGCGGAAGTTTTCGAAGCGGCATGTCGGAGCCGCCATTTCGGGCGTCGCCCTTGCGGCCGGCGCGCTGTCCCTGGCTCATGGCCAGGTCGATCCGTTCGCAGCAGCGGCCCCACCGCCCAAGGCCCAGCCCAAGGCAGGGGCGCCAGCGCCGGCGCCCGGCTCACCCGCAGCCGTACTCGCCCCTCCCGCCTATTCGTCGGCGGCGAGCGGCCGCACCGGATTTCTGGGCGTGGAGCAGGCGGTCGGCGGATCCTACTCGGCCGCCCAGACCAAGGGCACGGTGAGCATGCTCACCTTGCGGACCCTGCCGAAAACCGTGCCGCCGTTGGCCGTGGCCCTGAAGGCCTCCAACGGCCGGTTCCTGAAAGCCAAACCCCGGATCGCCATTCCCACCTACACGCTTGCGATCATCGAAAAGGGCAGCGTCCGCGCCTCCGGCATGGGCCAGGGCAGCGACATTCAGCAGCGCGCCACCTCGATCTCCACCGTGCTGATCGGCGTCACCGACGAGATGGCCGCGGCCCTGGTCGAAGAAGCCAAGGCTGACCTCGTCAAGCAACTGACCGCCGCCGGGATCGATGTCGTGACCCAGGCCGAGCTGGCCGCCAACAAGGATATGAGCCGTCTTCGCCCCGTGGGCGCCAAAGCCAAGGGCATCAACGACTGGGAAGTCTATGGACCGGCCTCGGCGCCGCTCTATGCCGGCCATCCGCTGGCCGCCGGCCTCGCCGGGCCAGGCGCGGCCATCGCCCTGACCGATGTCGCCTACGGCCTCAACGCGGTGATCCTCGAGCCCTACATGGCTATCGACTATGAGCAGATTGGCGGATCGGGCAACCGGACCTATTCCGGTTCTGCCTCGGCCTCGGCGGAGGTGCATTTCCGCATCGCGAACGGCGGCGCGAACTTCCGTTACGGCCCATCCTACGGCAAGGGCTCAGGCCCCGGCGGCACGCTGCAGACCGATGGGGCCGGCACCGACGAGCTGTTCGGGGTCATGTTCGAGATCAGCGACAAGTCCGACGATCCGGCGATCAACAACACCTTCGCCCGCCTGGGCCTGGGCTCCATGTATCGTCAGAGCAAATACTATGGGGTAGAAATCTCGCCAGAACGCTATCAGGCGCTGGTCCGCGCCGCCTACCAGGGGCTCAACGCCGCCATCGTTTCGGAAATTCAGAAAGCCAAGGCTTAGAGGGACTTACGTGTCACGCCAGGAGACCACTATGAAGCAGTTCGCCGCCGCCATCGCTGTCGCCGCCATTCTGGCGGGGCCCGTGATCGCCCAGGATTCGCAGTACGCCCCGCAGCCGGGCGACGCCAATCCGTCCGCTCCGGCCCAACCCGGGGCGGATAAGCCCGTCGCCGATGCGGCAGCCAAGCCTGGCGCCCCTGCCGAGCCGGTCAAGCCGGCCCCTGATCGCGACGCGGCCGGCGTCTATCAGGTGTTCCGGGGCACCGATAACCAGCTGAACTGCGACCAGCTGATTTCGGAGATGAACAACCTCAACGCGGTCATCAAAACCCAGACCGAGGCCCAGGCCAAGGCGGCCCAGCCGAAGAGCAACGCCGGCCGCTCGATCGCCGGCGGCGCGCTGGGCGGCGCGCTGGGCGGTCTTGCCCGCGGCACCATCGCCCGCAACGTGCCGGGCCTGGGCTACACCGGTGCGGTCGCCGCGGCCGGCGCTACCGACGCGGCCAGCGCCGCGGTCGGCAATGCGGTGGCCAACGGCGGACGGGGCGCCCAGGCGGCCGCTCCGGCCACCGCTTCGAATGAGCAACAGCGCCTGAACAGGGTCAGCGGCTTGTTCGGCGCGAAGGGCTGCTAGGCTGATCTTTCCCTCCCGCTTGTCGGGAGGGTGGATCGGCGCTGCAAGCGCCGAGACGGGTGGGCCTGTCTCAGGCGAGTCGCCCACCCTGGTCGCTTCGCGACCTGTCCCTCCCGACAAGCGGGAGGGAAAGCTTAGAGCGTTTCCAGCCGCTCGATTTCAGCCCGGCCGGCCATGAACGGGCCGAGGGCGGCGCCAAGTTCCTTGAAGTGGGCGGAGGCGCGGTGGGCCTCTACGGCTTCCTGGTTCTCGTAGATTTCCAGCACCTTGTAGACGTTCTCGCCCTCCACGGGCCTGGTCAACTGATAGAGCTTGTTGCCCGGCTCGTTGGCGCGGACAGCCGCTTGAAGCTTGGCGAAAACACCTTCGAATTCAGGCCCCATGCCTTCTTTGGTGCGCAGGGTCGCGATGACGGCAAGCATGATTGACCTGAATCTCCCATATCCTTGTGGACGGCACGGAGCCGAATTGGCCGAAGGGCTAGGAGATGGCCGTAGCCCGTAGCGGGGCTACGGGCAAGGCCGTCGACGCCGCAGTTCGGCCAATTCGGCCCGCCCGAAGGGTCGCGCCCAGAAAGCCGGCTGGAGCGTCGAGCCCCTTGGACGTAGTCCCACTACGTCCTGCGGACCTCTCCTTCCAGACGACTTCCTGAACGCGATGACGCCCGCAAGGATATGGGAGATTCAGGTCACGCCTTTCCGAATGAGAGGGCTTCGTAACGCACGATGTGATGGTCCTCGCCGCCGTAGAGGAAGCGGAGCAAGCTGGCGCGCTTGAAATAGTGGCTGACGGCCATTTCCTCGGTCATGCCCATGCCGCCGTGCAGCTGGATGGCGTTTTCGCCCACGAATTTCAGGGCCTTGGCGACCTGCACCTTGGCTGAGGACACCGCTTTCGACCGCTCGGCCGCGTCGTCGGACGTGACCTTCATGGCCGCCATATAGGTCATCGAGATCGACTGCTGCAGGTTGATGAACATGTCGACCATGCGGTGCTGCAGCACCTGGAACTCGGCGATCGGCTGGCCGAACTGTTTGCGGCCTTTGGTGTATTCCTTGGTCAGGGAATTGAGCTTGTCCATGACGCCGTTGGCCTCGGCCATGGCCGCGACGGTGAGCTCGTCGATCACCCGCTCGATCAGCGGCAGCGCCTTGCCCTCGGCCCCGATCAGGTTTTCAGCCGGGACCTGGACGTTTTCGAAATAGACCTCCGAGGCGGAGGCGCCGTCGACAGTGGGATAGTCGCGGGTGACCACGCCTTTGGCCTTCTTGTCGACCAGCAGAACAGAAATGCCATCGGCGTCGCGCTGACCGCCGCCAGTGCGGACGGTGACGATCAGGTGAGTGGCGTCGGGCCCGCCGGCGACGACGGCCTTGTGGCCGTTGACCACATAGTTTGCGCCGTCCTTTTTGGCGCTCGTCTTGATGTCGGCCCAGTTATAGCGGCCTTGCGGTTCGGCATAGGCGAAGGCCGGGATCGCGGCGCCGGACACGATGCTTTGGGCAAGCGCGTCGCCACCCTTCCAGCCGGAATGACGGATGAAGCCGCCGGCGGCGACCACGGCGCCGAGATAATTCTCGGTGACCAGCGCCTTGCCGAACTCTTCCATGACCACGAGGTTTTCGATGACGCCGCCGCCCAGGCCGCCCTGCTCTTCCGAAAAGGACGCGCCCAGAATGCCAAGTTCTTCCGCAAAAGACTTCCAGACAGACGCTCTGTGGCCAGCGCCCGACTTGATCACCGCCTGGCGGGACTCAAAGCTGTAGTTGTCGGTCAGATAGCTGGCGACCATGTCGCGCAGCATGGTCTGCTCTTCGGTGAAATCGAAATCCATCCCGGAAATTTTCTTCTTATCAGTGAGTTAGAGGCCCAACACCATCTTGGCGATGATGTTGCGCTGGATTTCGTTGGAGCCGCCGTAGATCGAGGTCTTGCGCACGTTGAAGTAACGCGGCGCGGCCTGCTGGGCGTAGTCCGGGCCGATCGGATGGGCGTTGTCGCCGTCGTTCGGAAAGCCGCGGAAATAGGGCGCGCCATAGTGGCCGACCGCTTCCAGGGCGAGTTCGGTGATCCGCTGCTGGATCTCGGTCCCCTTGATCTTGAGGATTGAGGTTTCCGGTCCCGGGCCCTTGCCGGCGTTCTCGCCCGCCAGGCTGCGCAGTTCGGTGTATTCCAGCGCCGTCAGGTCGATCTCCAGCTCAGCGATCTTGCGCCGGAAATTCGGCTCGTTGATCAGCTTGCCGCCGTCGTCGGCGAATTCGGTTCCAGCGATCTGGCGAATCTTGTCGACGCCGCGCTTGGAGCGGGCCACACCCGCGATGCCGGAACGCTCGTGCGCCAGCAGGAACTTGGCGACGGTCCAGCCCTTGTTTTCCTCATACACCCGGTTTTCGACCGGCACTTTCACGTCCTCGAGGAAGACGTCGTTCACCTCGTGCGCGCCATCCAGCAGGATGATCGGGCGAACCTCGATGCCCTTGGTGCGCATGTCGGCGAGGATAAAGCTGATGCCTTCCTGCTTCTTGGCGTCAGGATCGGTGCGGCACAGGAAAAAGCCCCAGTCGGCGTGCTGGGCCATGGTGGTCCAGGTCTTCTGGCCGTTCAGAATGTAATGGTCGCCTTCGCGCACCGCCTTGGTGCGAAGGCTGGCGAGGTCCGACCCCGAACCCGGCTCCGAATAGCCCTGACACCACCACACCGTGCCCTCGCGGATGCCCGGCAGGTGTTTGGCCTTCTGCTCGGGCGTGCCGAAAGTGTAGATCACCGGGCCGACCATGGAGACGCCGAACGAGATCAGCTGCAGCGCGTCGATGCGCGCGGTTTCCTGCTGCCAGATGTATTTCTGGGTCGGCGTCCAGCCCGTGCCGCCGTATTCCACCGGCCAGTTTGTGACGCTCCAGCCCTTGCTGGCCAGGATCTGGTGCCAGCGCAGATAGTCGTCTCGGCCCAGTTCCTCGCCGGCCGCCTGTTTGGCGGCGATGTCCTTGGGATAGCTTTCTTCCAGAAACGCCCGGACCTCCGCGCGAAAAGCATTGTCCTCAGCCGAGAATTCGAGGTTCATCGCTGGCGTGCTCCCGTAGCCCATTTGAATCGTCGTGCGTTGTATAGGCGCCGCTGGGCAGCTTGCAAAGATTGTCGTTGCGTCAACTTTGGCGGAACAATGTTCTTTGTCCAGAACATCTTAGAAGGGCCTTTTGACGCCTCATGCCGCGGATTCTGACCTACAACGTTCACCGCTGCGTGGGGACGGACCGCAAGCTCGACGTCGGCCGGATTGTCGAGGTGATCGCCTCCTTTGAACCGGACATCGTCGCCCTGCAGGAACTGGACGTCGGAAGGGCCAGGACCGACATGGCCGACCAGGCGCACGAAATCGCTCAGGGCCTTGAAATGGCCTTCCATTTTCACCCCGCCATGCGGGTGGAAGAGGAACTCTACGGCGACGCGATCCTGACGCTTTATCCGGAGCGGCTGGTGCAGGCCGCGCCCCTGCCCAGCCATAACTATATTTCAAGCCTGCTGGAGCCGCGCGGCGCGCTGTGGGTCGCGGTCGACATCAACGGGACCGAACTGCAGATCATCAACACGCACTTTGGCCTGGTGACGCGGGAAAAGAAGAACCAGGCGCTGGCGATGGCAGGGCCGGCCTGGCTGGAGCATCCAAGGTTTACGGCGCCAGGCATTTTGCTGGGCGATTTCAACGCCGCGATCGGCTCCCGGCCCTACCGCATCCTGAACGGTAAACTGACCGACGCCCGCAAACTGGTCACGGGCCGGCCGCGCTCGACCCGGGCCTATCCGTCGAAGTGGCCGGTCTTTTCGATCGACCATGTGTTCGTCACGCCCGGCATCACGATCACCGGGGCATTCGCCGCTCTGACCCCGCTGTCGCGCGTGGCCTCGGACCACCTGCCGCTCATTGTGGATTTCGACCTGAATTGATGAAGCGGCGGACGCCGTGATCGGCGGCGATTTCCCGGACCTGCTCGTCCAGATAGCGACGACGCTTGTAGGGTCGCATGGCATCCTTGTGGGAGGTCGGGTCGCCCAGATGAAAGTCGGCGATGAACCGGGCAAACTTGCCCATGGGCTGGGGTTGCAGCGGCCGCAGCCGGCCGTGCCGGTTCAGGGTCTCAATGGCCCGGATCAGGCTGAAATCGGTTCCCATGGCCCGTTCAACCGCATCGGCGTCGCGAGACAGGAAGTGTCCGATCAGCCCACTTCGAAACCGGGATACTGTATCGCGCCCCGTGTCGAAGCGGGTCTCAAGCCCGATTTCCAATTCGGTGTCGAAGCCAAGCGAGCGGTTGTTGAGGTTGGCCGAGCCGATACGCACGATCTGATCGTCGATGATCGTCACCTTGGAATGGACGATGATCGCCCGCCCGGCCGGGGTGACGGGGCTGTAGGCGCGAAAGCGGCCGAAAACGTCCGCCTCCTGCAGCCGGCGGATCATGACCCCGCGCACCTGGTCCATGGTCAGCCGGTCGAACCAGCTCGGCGCCTGGTGGGTGGAAATCAGCACCACTTCGGGCCCATTGGGTTCAGCCAGGCGCGCGGCCAGGGCCTCGGCGATTAGCGGGGAGGTAAAATACTGATTTTCCATATAGATACGCCACTTGGCGGCCAGGATGCTGTCGCGGGCCAGACGGCGGATTTCCTGGGTTGCCGAGTGATGCCGCCAGGCGGGCTCGGTGCGGGATATGTTAATGTCGATATCGCGCAGGTCGGGGCGGATATTTCGCGGCCAGGCGTCGTCCGGAAGCGTGTCCGGCTCCGACACCGACACTTCCCCTGTCGCCCGCGCCCAGCGCTCGCGGGCATGATCACCCAGAGCGCGGGCCGCGTCGCCATCGACCATGACCATCACCTCATGTCGCGGCGCATGGAAGCTGTGGCCAAGGTGCGCGCGGCGCGTGTCCTTGTCGCGGTGGGCGACGGAATCCCAACGGTCGGTGGAGAAGTCACCCCCACCCGTGAAGGCGACCGCATCGTCAATGACCAGCACTTTTTGATGGTGACAGGCGCCGAAAGGCACGCAGTCATCCAGGATGAACTTGATACGCGAGCCCTTGAACCACTGACGCGCCCGGTGCGGAAAAAACTCCTGGGTGGCGCTGATCGGCAGCGACGATTTCCAGACCAGCAGCCGGATTTCGAGGTCGGGCCGCTGCTCGGACAGGCGCAGCAGCAGTCTGCCGATCTCGTCGGGCTCGCCGCCCTCGACGCCGCCGTCGGGCGCGAGGCGCGTGCGCGGATCGAAACCCCAGCCCAGCAGCAGGACGGAACGCCGGGCCTTCAGGAGCGCGTCGTAGGCGGCGCTGAAATAGGCCTGGCTGTCCACGAGCCACGCCACGCGCGCGGCCCGGGCCGTTCGCCAGCGGGTGTCATCGCGCCAGAGCTCATCCATCAATTCAAACCTTGCCTAGCTCTGCGGTGATTGTCACATGGGCCTGGATGACCGCCACCGAGCCGCCACCTCCCATAGCAACGCCTTGCATCAAGGTTTGTGTCGTCGATGGACCCAGCCGGCTTTGCCTCGGCTGCTTTCGCACCCTGCCCGAGATCGTGCGCTGGCAGCGCTATACCGATGAGGAACGGTTGAACATCATGGCCCAACTGCCAGACCGCAAGGGCCTGCTCCACTCACCGAGCTAGGCTGGTCTGTTCATCGGTTGAAAACCGTATTGCGCGACACTCCCCACTGAAAAGTCGGTCCAGAAGGGCCAAAAGACAGGCCAAGAAGGCGGGGTGTTCGATGTTGAAGCTTGCGGTGATCTCGTGTCTCGCTGTCCTGGCGGCCGTAACCGCGGCCCAGGCTGTGATGACCTATGGCGACCGCACGGTTGCGGCCCGCAGCGTTGCGCCCGTCGTTGCCGTGGCTCTCCCCGCGCCCGCCGCCCCGCCCGCAAGCCGTGACGGCGCGATCGCCAAGAGTGCGGACGGCCACTTCTGGGCCGACGCACGGGTCAACAATCGTGACATTCGTTTTCTGGTCGACACCGGCGCCACGGCCGTCGCCCTGAGCCCCGATGACGCCCGCGCGCTGGGTTTCTCGCCGGGCGGTCTCGTCTACAACTACAAGGTCAACACCGCCGCTGGGCCCGCTCGCGCCGCCAGGGTTATGCTCGCCAGCATTTCGGTGGACGGGGCCCGCGTCGACAATGTCGAGGCCTATGTCATCGAAAACGGCCTGGACGCCTCGCTGCTCGGCATGAGCTATCTCGGCCGCCTGTCGGGCTTTACGGCGACGCCAACCCAGCTGGTTCTGCAGCACTAGGACTCCTTGCTCCCCGGCCACTGGTGCGGTCTAGTGTCGGACAAGCGCCCGCACCAAGGGCGCAAGTCCTGGGGGAACGCCATGAATCTTCGACACATCCTGATCGCAGGCGTCGCCGCCGCCGGCCTGATCGCCGTCCCGGCCGGGGCGCAGACTCCTGCGCCGAAGGCGGCCACAGCTGCGGCCAAGGCCGCGCCCAAGGCGGCGGCGAAAGTGCTCGCCGGACCGCCGGCCAGCGTTGGCGGCAAGACAGCCGCGCAACTCGCGCCCGGCCAGACCTGTGCTTTCGTCAGCCCGGCGCATGCCGACGCCAGCGCCACCGACGCGGGCGCCTCGCCCAACATCGCCCATGACGGCAAGCCTCTGCCGGGCGTTGCGCCCCCCGACATTTCGCGCGGTTTTCAGGGCATTCCGCGCTCGGCCCAGCCACCACTGACCGCCAGCCAGAAACGCATCCTGGAATGCACCTACCGCCTGGCCGAGGGCGGCCTCGACCTGCCCTACACCCTGTTCATTCCGACGAAGTACGATGCGGCAAAGCCCATCGCCCTGGTCGTCGACCTGCACGGCCTGAATATCACCCCGCTGCAGCAAATCCTCTTCGACGGCACCACGGATTATGCCGAGCAGTACAACTACATCGTGGTGGCCCCCATGGGCCTGTCTCTCGGTGGCTGGTGGGGCTCGCGGCAAACCAATGTGCCGCAAGGGGCCAGCCCCCAGACCAACCCAAAAACCAATGCGGCCTTCACCGGTCAGGAACTGGCCGAACTGGACGCCATGACGGTGATCTCCACCGTTCGCCAGAAATACAACATCGATAACAACCGCATCTATCTGATGGGCCACTCCATGGGCGGACAGGGAACCTACTATCTGGGCGGCGCCCACAACGATATCTGGGCAGGCCTGGCCCCGCTGTCCGGCGCGGGAGGCCTTGCGACGCCCGAGGCGGCGGCGCGGGTCAAGGACATCCCGATACTGATCATGCACGGGGAAAAGGACTCCATCGTCGGGCCCGACACCTCCAGGCGCACGGCGCTGAACCTGCAGGCGGCCGGCGGTCACTTCCTCTATCTGCAGCAGCCGGGCGCGGACCATGAGTTCTGGATCCGCCGAGGCGCGAAAAACATGGAACGGGTGTTCATGTTCTTTAACACGGTCTCCAAGACCGTGAACCAGGGCGCGGTCACCGCTGACATGCTTCCGCCAGCGCGCGGAGGCGGCGGCGGCGGGCGCGGCGGAGCAGCGCCGGCAGGTGGCGGTCGCGGCGGGGCCCCGGCGAGCGGTGGGCGGGGAGGATAAGCCCCTTAAACCCGCTCATCCCGGCGAATGCCGGGATGAGCGGATCAATGGTCAGTGCGTCATCGGGCTGGCGGACGGGGCGCGCATCAGCGCCCAGGCCGGAACGACAGGCGCGGCGCGGGTTTCCTCGTCCAGCTGCGCCAGGACATAGGCGAACAGCCGTCCAAGCTCGCCGGCCGCCTTGTCGTCCAGACCGTATTCGGCCATCGACAGGCCTTGCGACAGGGCGCTTTGATAGGCGGTGCGGGCGCGTAAGGCCACCGGCGCCACCGGCAGGCCGGCATAGCGCAGGGCCTCGAAGGCTTTGAGCACGGCCGGAGCCTCGATGCCGTTGCGGGCTGGCGGGCACTGGTTCAGCACCGCCATCCCGGGCTTGCGAAGCCGGCGCACCAGATCCATCGAGTGGGCGACCGAAGCCAGATCGAGGAACGTCGGCCGGGCCACCGCCAGGCAGATGTCGGCGATGTTCATCGCGGCGATGACATCGGGCTCGGGAGCGGGCGCGGTGTCGATGACCAGCAGGTCGCAGCCGCTACGCTCGCATTCATTGGCCAGGGTAAAGAGCTTGGCCGCCGTCGTAGTGACCAGGAACGAGCCCACGTCGTCACGGCCGCGCAGGGCCTCCATGCTCGAACGCTGCGGATCAATATCGGCCAGCACCACGCGGCGCCCCGAGGCCAGACCTTCCAGCGCCAGATTGACATCGACCGTAGTTTTCCCGGCCCCGCCCTTGCGCGACATAATGACAATTTTTTTCCCCTTAGTCCCCCACCTAACCTGGCCATTCGGCCTTGGTTAACAAAAGCTTATAGCTTTTTTAAAACGTGAGGAAAAGTCCAAACAACCTTTGAGGGAAGCTCAGGCCGCGGCGGCCCGGGGCTGCACCTCGGCCAGGGCCCGCCGAACGACCTCAACGCCGGCGCCGGGGCGAATGGATTCAACGGTCAGAATCCTTCGCCAGGCCCGCGCGCCCCGCTGACCGTGGAACAGGCCAAGCATGTGACGGGTGACGGCCGCAAGATGAATATCTTGCGACAACTGGCTGTCTATATAGGGCAAAAGGCCTTCCACGGCTGCGGTTGAATCGACGATGTCGCCGGTCCCGAACACCCGCGCGTCAACCTCGCCGAGGATCGCCGGCTCGTGGTAGGCGGCGCGGCCGAGCATGACCCCGTCGACTGATTTCAGGTGCTCCGTGGCCTCATCGAGGCTGGCGATCCCGCCGTTTATGATCACGGTCAGATGCGCCCGTTCGCGCTTCAGGCGATGGACGAGCGGGTAGTCCAGCGGCGGAATATCGCGGTTTTCCTTCGGCGACAGGCCGCTCAACCAGGCCTTGCGGGCATGAACGATCACCGTTGAGGCGCCTGCCGCGGCGCAAGCGTCGACCAGATTGAAAAGGCTCTCCTCCGGGTCCTGATCGTCGACCCCGATCCGGCACTTCAGGGTCACCGGAATATTCACCGCCGCGATCATCGCCGCCATGCCTTCGGCTACCAGCGCCGGCTCACGCATCAGGCAGGCCCCGAACCGGCCCGACTGCACCCGATCGGACGGGCAACCGACATTGAGATTGATCTCGTCATAGCCCAGGTCCGCGCCGATCCTGGCCGCGGCGGCGAGTTCCAGGGGGTCAGACCCGCCCAACTGCAGGGCCACCGGATGCTCACAGTCCGAATAGCCCAGAAGCCGCCGCCGATCACCGTGCAGCACCGCGCCTGTGGTCACCATCTCGGTGTAGAGCAGCGCTTGTTTGGTCAGGACACGGTGAAACGCCCGGCAATGCCGGTCGGTCCAGTCCATCATCGGGGCCACGCAAAGGCGGTAGGCGTTCATGGGCGGTCAGATAGTCGAAACAGCGATCTTGGGCCACCGCTGGTGATCAGCGCGACAAACGCCGCTCGATTTCGCGGTTCATGTCGGCATAGGTCGCAAACCCGGTCGCCGGCGTGATCACCTCGGTCCAGACGCGGTCGATGGCGGCGATGGTCGCATCATCGAGCTCAACCCGGTGGCCGCCGGAGCCGCCCTTGCGGACCTTGGCGGAGTCGCCGCCGGCCGGGATATTGCAGCGCTCTTCGGAGAGGCGGCGCATGCCCGGGTCCTCGAACTTGGGCTTGTGTTCCAGCATGAACGCGATCGACGAGTGCTTCAGGGTGAGGTCCAGCAGCTCTTCGTCGAGGGCGATGCCGCTGAATTCCGCCAGCAGTTCGATCGTCCTTTTCGGGTGCGCGATCATGTATTCGTAGCTGAGCGTCAGCACATCGGGATTGTCGCGCTCGGCCCACCAGGTCAGCAGGTGTCGCCAATAGTCGGGCTTCTGGCCGGGATTGAACTGCCAGAAACCGGCGAGGTCGCTGATCGGGATGGCGCCCGGCTCGGCCAGCCAGCCTTCCATGAACTTGTACATCGAGACGAGCGCGTCCTTGGGCTCGCGGAACGATACGACATAGCGCGCGCCTTTCGGCAGGCGGTCGAAGGCGAGGTGACTTTTGAAGCCGCGCGGCCCGGCCCGCTGAGGGCCATCGATATCGATGCCCAGGGCGACGGCGGTCTCGATCCAGGGCACGACGGCGGAAATGTCCTCGAAATCCATGTCGCCGCGGGTGCGAAGGGTGTGAAAGGTCTGCTGCAGCCAGGTAGTGCCGCACTTGGCGTAGGGTGAGATGATGATGTCGGTGGCTCTCGGGCGATAGGCGGCGAGGCCCGCGACCTCCTCCTCGGGCCGGAACATCTGCATCTGCATGGCGCCCAACTCAGGCAGAGAGCGCGCGCGCCGTTTTTCCTGCTGTTCCAAGATTTACCCCGGTGTTGCGCCGATCGCGCGCCGACCATAGCATCGGTCATCCAGTCGCGGCCAAAAACTGCATTGGCCTTATCTCTCCCCCGTTATGGAACAGGCATCCGCATACCCACGGCAATATCTGTCAGGACTCACGCCGCTGCGCTTCATCCTTGCGCCCTGGCTTGAATTCCGCGACGCCGGCGCCATGCCCTGGTTCCTGACGGGCCGAGCGCGGCGATCTTTCTGAACACCGCCCTGACCCGCCGCGCAGGGGTTTTCGCCGGGAGCACCTGAAGGTCATCGTCGTCGGCTCTCCCGGCGACACCATCAACATTCTGAGCCTCATCCGCGTGTGGATTGACCAGCTGACCGACTGAATGCCCCGCTCGCAGGCTTGGAGATCGCCGATTCCGCGGTTAGTTCTGGACAGACCGACGGAACGCTTGCTCGCAGGCATTCGTTCGGATTGAACGGTCAGGTCTGGCGAACCAAGGGGGCATAGCGTGTGGAGTTACTTGCTGTCGGTGGCCCTCGGCTTCGGAGCCCCTCCGGGACGTCTCGCTGCGCCGCGGCCCGTGGCGCAACCGGCCGCGATGTTCTGCCAGACTGACTTGCCGGCCTTCGGCATGCGCCGGGTGGCCTGGTTCAACATGGTGGTCGACAAGGCCTATCGGCGGCAATCGGCCAGCGTTTTCCTGAAAACCGACAACTTCGAGGCCCGGTGGTCCTTTGATCGCGGCGGGCTGGACTCGCCGGACGGGATGGAGGGCTTCGATTACCACCTCAACGTGCCGGAAAACGCCAAATTCCCGGTGACGGTCAACATCCTGCTCGATGGACAGCTGGCGTCCGCCCGCATCTACACAACGCCCGAACAGAACGCGCTCGTTTACCGCGACGGACACATCGAATTCTTCCAGACCCTGGGCCTGACCGAGCGCCGGGTTCCCAATATCTTCGGGCACACCTCGATGGTGGCCCGGGCGGTCGACGCCGACGGCAAGACGGTCAGCGAGGCGCGGATTCCGCTCTTCGACTGGGCCTGGCTGGAGGCCGAATCCGACAAGGCCGAAAAGGACGCCGAGGCCCTGCGCAGAAAGCGGCGCTGCATTCCCGTCGACTAGATCCCGAGTTGCCGCGCGGCCAGATCGCGCATGATTTCCTCAGAGCCGCCGCCGATGGCGTTGACGCGCACCTCGCGATAGATGCGTTCGACCCGTCCGCCGCGCATGTAGCCGGCCCCGCCGAGGATCTGCATGGCTTCGCGGGCGCAAAACTCCATGGTCAGGGTGGCCTGCACCTTGAGCAGTGACAGGTCGGCCACCGGCGTCTCGCCCGCCATCACCCGCACCGCGCACTGGTCGAGCCAGGCCTGCGTCGCTGAAATCTGCCGGGCCATTTCCGCGAACTTGTGGCGGATCACCTGGTGGTCGGCCAGGCGCTTGCCGAACGTCTTGCGCTCGCGCGCCCAGGCGAGCGCGTCTTCGAAGCAGACGCGGCTATAGGCCGTCGCGCCCGCCGCCATGCCCAGACGCTCGGCATTGAAATTGGCCATGATGCCGGCAAAGCCGCGGTTTTCCTGGCCGATGAGGTTTTCGGCCGGCACGCGCACGTCGTCGAAATAGAGCGCCGCGGTATCTGATGACCACCAGCCTTGCTTCTTGAGCGAAGTGCGGGTGAACCCCGGCATGTCGCGCTCGAGCAGCAGGAGCGAGATACCGCCGGCCCCCTCCCCTCCGGTGCGCACGGCGACGGTGTAATAGTCGGCGCGGACACCGCCGGTGATGAACATCTTGGAGCCGTTGACCACGTAGTCATCGCCTTTGCGCACGGCGCGAGTCTGCAGATTGGCGACGTCTGAACCCCCGGAAGGCTCGGTGATGGCCAGGGCGTGGATCTTTTCCCCAGCCAGCACCTGCGGCGCGATGCGCGCCTTCATCTCGTCCGAGCCGATGGCCAGCACGGGGGGCAGGCCGATGGAATGGACCATCAGGCTGGCGGAAACGCCACCCGCGCCGAGCCGGGCCAGTTCCTCGCTGGAGATCATCCGGTAGAGCGGGTCGGGCGCGGGGATGCCGCCGTATTCGGCGGGGTAGCCCAAGCCCAGCAGGCCCACGGCGGCGGCCTTGGCATAGAGCTCTCGGGGAAATTCACCGGCTTCTTCCCAATCGTTGACGCAGGGAACCATCTCGGCTTCCACGAAACGGCGCAGGGTCTCGCGCCAGGCGCGGTGGCCTTCTCCGTAAAGCGGGCCGATGTAGCGATGGTCGAAGTCGATGGGGCTCTGACCGCCTGAGTATTCCGCCGGCATGAATGATCGCTCCCCGCTCTTGAATTCGCCGTCGTGCTCGGGCTTAAACCCTTCAAACCCAAGGGACAAACGCCATGACTGACCTAACGCTGATAGATGCGCTCAAGCGCCAGGTGCGTGAACGCGGAAACGCCGTCGCCATGCAGGCGGGCGAACACGCCTGGACCTTCGCCGATCTCGACCGTGACTCCAACCGAATCGCCGGGGCGCTGGCGGCCATGGGCGTCGGCAAGGGCGACCGGGTCGCATGCTTGACCAAGCATCACCCGCAGTGCCTGTTGCTTTGCCTGGCCGCCTGCAAGATCGGCGCGGTCTGCATGCCGGTGAACTGGCGTCTGGCCGGGCCCGAAATCCAGCAGATCATGAACCACGGCGAGGCGCGGTTCCTGATGGTGGACGAGGCGTTCTCCGCCCAGTTCAAGCCGGAGGCGGGCCTGCCCACCCCGATGATCCGCCAGATCGTCACGACCGAACGGCCGGCGGCGGGGTTCCCCTCGCTGGCCGAGTGGTCGGCGGGGTATCCGGACGTCTTCGAGGCCCACCCGGCGGGGACTGACGCGCCGGCCATCCAGCTCTATTCGTCCGGCACCACGGGCCTGCCCAAGGGCATCGTGCTCAGCCACTCGGGCCTCATTCAGTCCTGTGTGGTTGCGGCGGACTCCTGGAAGTTCGATGAAAACGGCGTCCTTGGAAATCCGCTGCCCACCTTCCACATCGCCGGCATGGTGGTGATGCTGATGACCATCACCTGTGGCGGTCCGAACCTGACCTATCCCGATTTCGTCCCGGCCGAGTTCATCGCCAGCATCGGCAAGGGCGGCATCACCCACACCTTCCTGGTGCCTGGCATGATCATGTTCATGGTGGACAGCCCCGCCGCGCCGACTGGGGACTACCGCACCTTGCGTCTGGTTTCGTACGGCGGCTCGCCGATCAGCGAGCGGGTGCTGAAGGATGCCATCGCCTTGTTCGACTGCGACTTCGTCCAGGCCTACGGGCTAACCGAGACCACCGGTTCTGTAACCCTGCTCTCGCCGGAAGCGCACCGCCAGGGCGGCGATCTGCTCCGCTCGGCGGGCACCCCTGTCGCCGACACCATCATCAAGATCGTCGACCCCGCGACCTTCCAGGATCTCGGCGAGAATGAAACCGGCGAGGTGTGGTCAAAGTCGGTGCGCAATTTCCTCGAATACTGGCGCAGTCCCGAGGCCACCGCGGCGGCCTATCCGGAAGGCCGCGGCGCCGACGGCGGCTGGTTCCGCACCGGCGACGGCGGCTACATCAAGGACGGCTACCTCTATATCAATGACCGCATCAAGGACATGGTCATCTCGGGCGGCGAGAACATCTATCCCGCTGAAATTGAAAACGTTTTGATGAGTCACCCGCATGTCGCCGACTGCGCCATCATCGGCGTGCCTGACGCCAAATGGGGCGAGTCCATCAAGGCCCTGGTGGTAAAAAAACCGGGGTGCGAGCCCGACAGCGCCGAGATCATCGCCTGGATGCGAAAGCGTCTGGCAGGCTTCAAGTGCCCCAAGTCGGTCGACTACATCGAGGCCCTGCCGCGCAATCCCAGCGGCAAGATATTGAAGCGCATTCTGCGCGAGCCCTACTGGAAGGACCAGCAACGGGCGGTGCACTGACGGCCGGGATAACCCGCGCCTTTCATTCGCCGTTCAGCAGGCCTAGGCCAGGATCGAATTCAGCTCTTCATTCGTTCGGATTGAGAAAACCCATGCGCAAGTCATTCGCCATCCCCGCACTTCTCGCCCTGGCGCTGTCCGGCGGCGCGGCGCTGGCCCAGGCGCCCGCGGCCAAGGCTCCGGTGGCGACCACGTCCTATCCGGCTGGAGTCAAGGTCGTCGATGGCCATCTGGCAAGCTCGGTGGGGCGGCCGCTCTACACCTATGACGACGACACCATGCGCGGCATGAGCCACTGCGTCGGGGCCTGCGCCCGGCAATGGCCCCCTTTCATTGCCGCCGCTGATGCGACGCCGCAGGGTGACTGGACCATCATCAGCCGCGAGGACGGCAAGCGGCAGTGGGTCTACAGGAACAAGCCTCTCTACTACTATCTGAACGACAAGCCCGGGGCGGAGCCTGCAGGCACCGCAGTGAGCGCCTGGAAGCTGGCCAAATAGCCCGGGCTCAAACGCCCCGAACTTCCTCGACCGAGTGCAGGTAAGCGAGAATTGCCGCCATCTCTTCGGCGTTGAAGCGGAAAGCGGGCATACCCGGATGGCGCTCCATAAGTCCCTTGGCGAAGGCCTCGTCCAAGGACGCGCCGGGGTAGCGATCGCCCAGCTTTCTGAACGGTGGGGCGGCCGGATTGGCGCTGTTTCCCTGAGGACCCGTCGCGTGACAGATCGAGCATCGCTCGTTGACGATTGTCCGCCCGCGCTCGACGGGCGACGGCGCCGGGTCGGCCGCCAGAGCTCGCGCTGAGACCAGGGTGAGTACGAGGGTGGCGGCCAGAACTGTGGCCTCCGGCATTCCAAGGGAGGCAGGGCGTTTCATTGAGCAGCTCCAGGACGAAATCTGGAGAAAGTCTGACATATCCGCAGCCTTGCGCCTTGAGGCAGGTCAAAGCCGCGCCCCCGGCCCTCCCCGCCGAACTGAGCCCGCGCGGGGCCTGCGTGAGGATCCTAGCGCGACGCCGTCCGGATCGGCGCATCGCGCCACAGCTGCGGGAACGAGCCCTTCAGATCGGTGATCTTCGGCAGGTCATTGATGTAGATATAGGGCTGTTCGGGATGCAGGAACGCGTAGTCCTGGTGGTAGGCCTCGGCAATATAGAAAGCGCTCAGCGGGCTGACCTTGGTGACGATCGGACGGGAGAAGGCGCGGGCTGCCGTCAGCTGGGCGATATAGGCTTCGGCAATCCGCTTCTGATCGGGCGAGGTGTAGAAAATCTCGTTGCGGTACTGGGTGCCCTCGTCCGGGCCCTGGCGGTTCAGCTGGGTCGGATCGGTGCCGACCGAAAAGAAGATCTGCAGCAGCTGGCCGTATGAAATCTGGTTAGGATCGAAGGTGATCTGCACAGACTCGGCGTGGCCCGTCGTGCCCGTTCCGACTTGCTCGTACGTGGGATTGACCGTCCGGCCGCCAGCATAGCCCGACACCGAGCGAGTGACGCCCTTCACATGGGCGAAAACGCCCTGAATGCCCCAGAAGCAGCCACCGGCCAGCACCGCCACCTCGGACCGGGCGGTTGACTTGATCATCGGCGAGGTCGGATCGGGAAGTTTGCGGGCAATGGCCGGGCGGCCGCAGCCGATCGCCAGGGGAAGCGCCGCACCCACGGCGGCCGTGATCAGAAACCTGCGATCGATCGTCTTGGTCATGATGTTGCTCCTCTCCTCATCCTGGTCGTTCTTCATAGTGTCTGCCCAGTTCAGCAAATTTGGGGCGAAAACTACAACGCTGCGCCATAGTTATGTAGGACTGTTCGGCGAATGTCGAAACTCTCATGACGTTAATTGTCTGTCCTTTGGCCGAGGTCGAAGCGCTCGCCGCCGAGCGGATACCCTCGCACGTGCTCTCACTGTTGGGACCAACGCTCAGTCCCCCTCCCCTGGCCGCGGTTTCGTCCGATCGGCGCCTGCACCTGTTGTTCAACGACATCATCGAGCCCGCCGAGGGGCTGATCCTGCCCAACGCCAACCATATCGCCGAACTGATCGCCTTCGGACGCGGCTGGAACCGCCAGGCGCCCATGCTGGTGCATTGCTGGGCCGGCATCAGCCGCTCGACCGCGGCGGCCTATATCCTGGCCTGCGACCGGGCAGGCCCCGGTCGCGAAGGCTTGCTGGCCAAACGCCTGCGCGAGGCCTCGCGCATCGCCACGCCGAATCCCCTGATGATCGAACTGGCCGACGCGGCCCTGAGGCGCGACGGCGCCATGAGCGCGGCGATCAAACGCATCGGTCGGGGCGAAATCGCCGAGGTCGGGGTTCCGTTCGACCTTTCACTTGATTAGCGGCCTGCCAGGTGATGCAGGACGATGCCGCTGGCCGTAGCGACGTTCAGGCTGTCGAGCCCACCCGCCATGTCGATCCGCACCGTCCGGACCCGGTCCATCACGCTCGCGGGCAGGCCCGGGCCTTCGGCGCCAAACAGCACGGCGGTGCGCGGCGCAGGATCAAGGTTCCGCAATTCCGTAGCGCCAGAAGGCGAAAGGGCCAGCACCTCGAAGCCGGCTGACTGCAGCGCTGCGACCGCATCCTCGCCCTCTCCGGCCCGGGCGAAAGGCGTGACGAGACTGGCGCCGACCGACACCCGGATGGCCTTACGATAGAAGGGATCGCAGCAGTCGGTGTTGAGGATGACGGCGTCCGCGCCGAACGCCGCGGCGTTGCGGAAGAGGCCGCCCATGTTGTCGTGGTTGCCGATGCCGAAGAGTCCCACCACCAGCGCCCGCACAGGAAGGCCGCTGAGAAGCTCGGCGACGGAGGGCCGGGCCACCGGTTCGCCCAGCGCCAGGATGCCGCGGTGCAGGTGAAATCCGGCAATGGCGTCGATCACGGCTTGCGGGGCCACATAGAGCGGAACCTCGTCCGGCAGGGCCGACAACAGGCCGGAAAGGCGTTCCAGCCGCGTCTCGGCGATCAGAACAGCCACGGGCCGGCAGAGCCGTGAGCCCAAGAGCACCCGCAGCACCACCTCGCCCTCGGCGATGAAACGGCCCTCGCGGCCCACGAGGTCGCGTTCCCGCACGCTTCGGAACGCGGCGATGCGCGGATCGTCCGGATCGCTGATGCGAACAGGCGGGCTGATCATGCGTTTAGGAATTCCGATGGGGACAATTGCCGGGCCAATCTTCGCTTCACGAGGAATCTCGCCTACATAGCAGCCATGTCAGCATCCGACCCTCGTCTCGTTCGCTGCGCCATCATCGGCGCAGGTCCGGCCGGCTACACCGCCGCCGTCTATGCCGCCCGCGCCATGCTGGCGCCCGTCATGATCGCCGGCCTGCAGCCCGGCGGCCAGCTGATGATCACCACCGATGTCGAAAACTATCCGGGTTTCGCCGAGGTTATTCAGGGGCCCTGGCTGATGGAGCAAATGCGCGCCCAGGCCGAACATGTCGGCACAGAGATCATCGAGGACATCGTCACTTCGGTCGATCTTTCCAAACGGCCATTCCGGTTGACCATGGACAGCGGCCTGGTGATGGACGCTGAAACCGTGATCATCGCCACCGGCGCCCAGGCCAAATGGCTGGGCCTGCCGTCCGAACAGGCCTTTCAGGGTCTCGGGGTTTCGGCCTGCGCCACCTGCGATGGCTTTTTCTATCGCGGCAAGGAAGTGCTGGTCATCGGCGGCGGCAACACCGCGGTCGAAGAAGCGCTGTACCTTACCAACCACGCCACCAAGGTCACCCTGATCCATCGGCGCGACGAGCTGCGCGCCGAGCGCATCCTGCAGGAACGCCTTTTCGCCCACCCCAAGATCAGCGTCATCTGGAACACCGCCATTGAGGAAATCGTCGGCGGCCAGCCGACGCCCGGCGTGACCGGGGCCAAGCTGAAGAATCTCGTCAGTGGCGAGACCAGCGAGATTTCGGCGGACGGCGTCTTCATCGCCATCGGCCACGCGCCGGCGTCAGAGCTGTTCAAGGGCCAGCTGGAGACGAACGAGACCGGCTATCTGAAGATCAGGCCGGGCACGACGGCCACCGCCATTCCCGGCGTCTGGGCGGCGGGCGATGTCACTGATGACATCTACCGCCAGGCCGTCACCGCGGCTGGGATGGGTTGCATGGCCGCGCTGGAAGCCGTCCGTTTTCTCGCCGAGCAGGACCACGCGGCGGGCGGTCACCCGATCAGCCCCGCCCAGGCCGAGAAGATCGGCGTCTGGTGACCCGCTAGATCTTGGGCGGCGCCGCGCGTTCAGGCAGCGGCGGTGTGGCTTTTAGCTGCTGCTGGCGGATCTTTTCGTTCAGGTCACGGATTTCCTCAGGCGTCGGGAAACGCTGGGTCATCTTCAACGTACCGGCCACGACCGGTCCGGTCGGGGCCGGACCCACCGCCACCGGGCCCTGCACGGGGGCCTTCCGCGCGCCCAGGTCGAGCGCGACCGTTTCGGGCAAGGGCACCGGGGCCGGCGCATCAGCCGCCAGCACGCGATAGGTCTTGGTCTCACCACCGACCGTCATGGTGATCAGCTTGGGCTCGGGCGGCGCCGGCAGCAGCGCCACCGGGGCAATCACCACCGAGGGCGCATCCGGCGTGCGGGTGTCGCCGCCGGTCAGCACCGCCGAGGTAAGCACCGCCTCGCCGCCGGTATAGCGGCCGGTGAATTCGCCCGCCGACCCGGCCGGACCGGTCATGCGGTAAAAGATGTGGGCGCCGATCTGTTTCAGCTTCACCAGGGTCACGGCCCAATATGGGAAGACATAGTCGGCGTGATAGTGTGTCGCCGTGCCGACCGGGGCATAGACAAAGCCGCCCAGCGCCTTCTCGGCGACGGATCGCGATCTCTGCCAGGAGGCATCGTTCGGGGCCCGGCTCAGGGAGCCATCGCAGGTGAAAGAAAACTGGCAGCCGGTAGACAGCTGTGAGCCCTGATAAACGACGCCGCAGACGGTTTTTGGATAGGCGGGATGCTGCAGACGGTTGAGCACCACCTGGGCAACGGCCTGCTGGCCCTCAGTGCTTTCGTTGGCCGCTTCGTAGTAGATGGCTTGGTTCAAACAGGTCAGCGCTCGAAGATAGTCGTCATTGCCCGACTTCAGCTCGAACGGCCGCATCGGGTAAATCGGCGAGGTGCTGGGCAAAACCAGGCCGTTGAACGCCCGCGCCTCCTCAAAGGTCAACTGGCGGCGCACCAGACTGGGCGGGTCGAGATTATAGACGCCCCAGCCTTCGATGCCGCCGGGCGTCCAGCCCTGCCCGCCCCGCCCGAGACGGTCGGCGTTGAAGGCGGCATAGGAGCTGAGGCCAGTGGAAATGCGGGTCAGCTGCAACGTTGAATGCCGGCCCGACAGGTCCGCACGGGTCATCCGCACGCCGTCGATTGGTTGGGCGCCGGTCGAGACGGCCAGCGACAGGGTGGCCAGCGCCAAGCCGCCGGCGATCGCGCCTTGCGCCAGCGCCAGATGATGATCGGCCACAAGCCCGCGAAGGCCAGGCGCGTTCGTAGCGATCCACACTTGCACCTGACCCGCCAGGGCCCGAATTTTACTGATCAAAGACTGGAACAGTAGCTTGACCTCGCCGTTAAGTTCAAACGCCGCGTTGGCATCGCCGCTCCCGCGGGAGGCAGAAATAGCGGGCTTGTATTGCGCACCGGTATCGTCATCTAGGGTTTCGTTAGCTTCAGGCCAACCCCTCGAAGGAATCGGACTGCCAGCTTGAAGGCTTGTCTGTTATGCCGGACGTGTTCGGCGAAATGATGACGGCGTTTGCAACATGACGCCAATAGAGTGGTCGCTTCGCATCATTCCGGATCGCCGGCCGCGGTTCTTTGTATCGCTGGCCGTCACCCTCGCCGCCGTGGGCGCAGTCTATGGCATCCGGCTGTTGATCGATCGCGGCACGGACATCGCCCCCGGCTCGACGCTCTTCCCCGCCCTCATTGTCATATCGCTCTAAGCCAGCTGGCGCCGGGGTGTCAGCGTCGTGGTCCTGCTTGGCGCGCTGGTCGGTCTGGCGGTATTCCAGGGTGGGGCGGCTTTGCGCCATTAGCTGCCATTAGCACCGCGCCCGATTCCGGACGTTCGTGCGGCCCTGCCATTGCGGTCGGGCGCCGCCCGGCATAACCATAACGCGGTGCTGACGGCGGACAGATCTACCAGCGCCCGGTTATTATTTTCCATCCACCGAGAAGGCCATCAGCAGGTTCTGGCCGGACGTGGCGGCGGCCATCACGCCCGGATAGCCCGAGTGCTGGAACATCATGCCGCCGGCGAAGGTTGGGCCGGTCGCGTCGA
>CANJME010000031.1 GCA_947475875.1 Caulobacteraceae bacterium
GAACGGCTACTGCGAGAGCTTCAACAGCAAGCTGCGCGACGAACTGCTCGACGGCGAGATCTTCTACAGCCTGCCCGAGGCCCAGATCCTGATCGAGGCCTGGCGGCGGCACTACAACGGCGTGCGCCCCCACAGCTCCCTCAATTACCGGCCGCCGGCTCCTGAAGCCTTCGTCCCGCGTAGCGGCAGCATCGTGCCATGGGCGAGCGCGCCGGCCGTTGAGGGCGCGCACTCGCCCACTCAAACCTTGGCGTCAGAGGCCGCCATGAACTAACATTGGAACTGGATCACCCCTCGGGGGCAGGCCAATCGAGGACAAACAGCACTATCCGTTCTGACGAGATTGGTTTGACAACGCGGCGTTCAGTCCAGAGAGCTTATCAATTCGGCGTTGAGCGCGATCTCACCAGAGCTTTCGGAGCAGCTCAAGCAGCACATCCGTTGCATCGACGGCGTCTTGAGCTTGGGTGAACGCGCCCGCTACATATGCGCGACAATCTGCTCATTCCTGAACATCGTCCGAGCGGGCCTGCGCCCGACGCTGAAATGGGCGGCTTTCGTTCCCTAACCCGCGCTCTAGCCCGCGCTCTAGATAGTGAGAAGCTGGGTATCGCCGTTCAAGTCTGTCGGGGACACGACCGCCGATGGATGGACAGGCCGCGGGATAGGGACAGCCTGCAATGGCGGGAGACCAGTTGGTGCGCGACTGCAAGCACGACCAGGTAGTCTTCCGGATTTCACGTCTCCGGAACGTCGTTCAAATAAGCCGCTAGTTTCCACGACATGCCGCGACGGCGGGCCCGCCGAGGGCCAGCCTCCCCTCTAGAACCAGGCCCGCACGCCCAGAACCAGATCGACACATTCCTTGGCGACGCTCACCTCGCCAGAACGCGGCGTCGTGCGGCGCCACTCGACGCCCACATAAGGGGCGAACTCGCGCTTGAAGTGGTAGCGCACCCGAAGCCCGGCCTCCACCCCCGCCAGTCCCCAGCTCACCCCCGGCGCGGCCTTGTGCGACAGGCCGAGGTTGGTCTCGACGCGAGGCTGGACGACGATCCTTTGGGTAATGCGCAAGTCGTAGCTAGCCTTGAAGCGAGCCGAGACCTCCCCGCGGGTCGAGAGAAAACCCATGGCCTCCACTTCGAACCAATAGGGCGCCAGCCCCTGCACGCCGACGGCCAGATGGTCGGCGGAATTGCCTTTGCCGAAGTCGTGGCGAGCGCCGCCGCGCAGATCGAAATAGGGACCGATGGCGCGGCTATAGAGAAGCTGCAGCTCGCCCTCCTCCAGCGCGCCGTCCTTGGCGAGGGCGCCCTCGGTGGCGAAGGCGAAGCGGTTCAGGTCGCTGCCCGACCAGCCCTCGACGTCCCAGCGCGCGCCCTGGCCTTCGCCCGTCGCCGCGTATTCGGCCAGGTTGATTGAGACCATCGAGGTCCTGATCCCGCCGTGCTCCATCTGCAGTTGGCGGCGCACCTTGGCCATCTCGGCCGGATCGTAGAAGCGGTCGGCGTAGTCAGCCTTGACCGGCGGCGGCGGCAGTGCGGCCGGCGTCTCGGCCGCCGGCGCGGCGGTGTGGTCCATCTGGGAATGATCGTGAGCCGGAACCGGCGTCGCGGCTTCGGCCGCCGCTCCGGGGTTCATCTGCGAATGGTCGTGCGCGGGCGCCGCGGCCGCCAGCATCAAAAGAAGACTGTTCACGCCGACGTCTCCGGCCGGACGCTGACCACCCGGAACATGCCGGCGTGCATGTGCAGGATGAGGTGGCAGTGAAAGGCCCAGTCGCCCACCGCGTCGGCGGTCAGGTCGAAGGTCGCTGTACCGCCGGGCGCCACCACGATGGTGTGCTTGCGCGCGCCAAAGCCGGGCCGCTCGCCCAGGAGTTCGAAGAAATGGCCGTGCAGATGGATCGGGTGGGACATCATGGTGTCGTTGACCAGGGTAACCCGCACCCGCTCGTTCTGGGTGAAGCGGAAGGGATCTGGGCCCTCGCTGAGCTTCTTCCCGTCGAACGACCACATGTAGCGTTCCATGTTGCCGGTCAGGTGGATCTTCATATTGCGGGTCGGCCGCCGCGTGTCCGGATTTCGATCCAGCGACTCCAGATCGCTGTAGACCAGAACCTTATGGCCAACCTCCTTCAGCCCCAGCGGCGGCTCGGCCGTCCGGTCGGCGGCCATGGGCGAGATGGTCTGCACCCCCGGTCCCAGCGTTACGCCCGGCGCGTTCTTCGGGTTGCGCATGGACATATCCATGGTCATGCCCTGCATGCCGGTCATATCCATCCCCATGTCGCGCATGGTCAGCACCGGCCGCTTGCGCAGCGGCGGGGCCTCGACCGTCATGCCGGGGCGCGGGGCCAGGGCGGCGAGCGCCAGGCCGGTGCGGTCGATGGCCTCGGCCACGAAGGCGTAGGCCTTGTCCTCGGTTGGGGAGACGATCACGTCATAGGTTTCGGCCACGCCGATCTGCAGCTCATCGACCGTCACCGGTTTGACGTTCTGGCCGTCGGCCTGGACCACCTGCATCGGCAGCCCCGGCAGGCGGACGTTGAAGATGGTCATGCCGGAGGCGTTGACGATCCGCATCCTGATCCGCTCGCCCGGCTTGAACTGGCCGGTCCAGGCCTTGTCGGGGCCCTCGCCGTTGACCAGGAAGCTGTAGGTCGAGCCGGTGACGTCGGAGATATCGGACGGGTCCATCCGCATCTTGGCCCACTCGACGCGGTCCCTTAACGCCATGCCGTCCTTGCCGCTGAGCAGGCCGCCAAGGGTCTGCTGACGCCAATTGAAATACGCCGGCATCTTCTTGAGCTTGGCCGCCATCTGATGCGGGTGCATGCCGCTCCAGTCAGCCAGCAGCATCACATGCTCGCGGTCATGACCAACCGGATCGGCGTCCCTGGGCTCGACGACAATGGCGCCATAGAGCCCCACCGCCTCCTGCAGGTTGGAGTGGCTGTGGTACCAGTAGGTGCCCGACTGGATGACGGGGAACTCGTAGACGAAGGTCTCGCCGGGCTTGATGCCGGGAAAACTGATCCCGGGCACGCCGTCCATCTGGAAGGGCAGCAATATGCCGTGCCAATGGATGGAAGTGTCCTCGCGGGTCTGGTTGACCACCGAAATGCGGGCCCGCTGGCCTTCCTTCAGCCGGATCAGCGGCCCCGGGGTCAGTCCGTTGACGGTGAAGCCGTGCGCCGCCTTGCCCGCCACCACGACGTCGCGGTGCTCAATGACCAGACGGATATCCTCGCCCGAAACGACCGGCGAGGGCGAGAAGCCACCCGGCGCGGCGGCCGCCTTGGCCTGGTCGGCGGCGGTCGCGGCTCCCGCCACGGCCAGGCCCGCCATGAAGCCTCGACGAGAGAAGCCGAATGTAAGCGGTTTCAAATTGGTCCCACTCGGTTTAGCGCCGTCTAAGCGCTGTCGGCCGTGCCGAACCGGCGCCGGTAATCGGTCGGATTTAGCCCGAAGCGCCTCATAAATACGCGCCTCAAATTCTGCTCGTCGCCGAAGCCGGTTCTGTTAGACACCTGCTTCAGTCCAAGCCGGGTCGTCTCCAGAAGGCTGCAAGCCGCCTCCGCCCGCATCGCCTCAACCGTCTTAGCGGGCGTTCTTCCCGCGCGCTCGGCGTAGAGTCGGCTGAAGGTGCGTTCCGACATGCCAACACGGCGGGCCAACTCCTCAACCTTCAGATCGCGGGACAGGTTTTCCCGCATCCAGGCGTGAAGTTCGGAGAAGTCGTCCAACTCGGTGCTCTGCAAGTTGAGCGGCACGGAGAATTGTGACTGGCCGCCCGGCCGCTTCATGAAGACCACCATCCTGCGGGCGGCGTCGATGGCGACCTTGTGGTCGAAGTCTTGGCGGATGAGCTCGAGCGTGAGGTCTATGCCGGCCGTGACCCCGGCCGAGGTCCAGATCTTGCCCTCATTCACATAGATGGAGTCGGGCTGCACCATGATGCCGGGCCTCTCCCGCTGCAGCAGGTCGGCCCAATACCAGTGAGTCGTGGCCCGGCGCCCTTCGAGCAGGCCCGCCTCCGCCAGGATAAAGGCCCCGGAGCAGATGGAGCAAACTCATCGTGCATGGGGCGCAGCGCCTTGGATCCAGCAGACGATTTCGGGCGGCACGATCGGCCGACCATTGCGGCTTCCACCGGCGATCAGAACGGTGTCGATGCCGTCAGGATCCAATTCGTCCATCTTGACGGTGAGGATCGAGACATTGGCTACGGTCTCGATCAACCCTCCCTTGAACGAGGCCACCACCGTTTCATAGCGCGGTATGCCCGAGGCGATGCTGGTCGATTGAAGCGCCTGCAATGGACCGCTGATGTCCAGCAGGTTGGCGCCGTCAAAGACCAGCATGACAACCTTCAAGGGCGCGACGGCCGCAGCGGATTGCAGGGCGGGGCTGTCTTCAGGAAGCGGCTTCATACCCTGCCATCATGGGCGCGCGATCAAGGCGACGAAATGGCGACGATCCGTCATTTTCCGCCAGCCCCAGGGCCATTCACGCCCGGCGGGAATTGATCGTTGGTTGGCTTTTCGGCCGACAGGCAAACCTGCTTTGCTGCATCTGCCCTGACGCGTGCTGCGCTTGGCGGGACATCGAATGCAGGGGGCCTTCCGAGGCCGGACACAGACATGGATAACGAAGAACAGCGCTTGCCGCCATTGAAGGATCGGCGGCGTTTCATGCAAGCGGTGGCCGGCTCTCTGGCGGCGGCGCCCATGCTGGCTGGGGGCGCCATGACGGCTCGGGCCGCCGCGCCGGGCGTCTTCCCTCCGGGCACGCTGGGCTCGGCGGGCGCGGGCCCCGGCCGTCTTAAGATCGCCATGCTGGTGCACCCGCGCATGGTCATGCAGGACTTGATCGGCCCGCTTACGGTCTTCAACTTCCTGCAAGCGGAGATCCATCTGGTGTGGAAGACGCTTCAACCGTGCTCGACCGATGTCGGCATCCCAGTTGCTCCAAGCACCGTCTTCGCCGACTGCCCGCGCGACCTCGACGTCCTCTTCTCGCCCGGCGGTCTCGAAGGCACGGTCGCCCTGATGGATGATGACGAGGTGTTGTCCTTCTTCGCCGACCGGGGCGCTCGCGCCCGCCATGTCACCGCCGACTGCACAGGGTCGCTTCTGCTTGGCGCGGCCGGCCTCTTGAAGGGCTACAAAGCCACCAGCCACTGGACCGTTCGCGATCACCTGGCCCTCATGGGCGCGACACCCGTCCACGACCGAGTGGTGATCGACCGCAACCGGATCACCGGCGGGGGTGTGACCGCCGGCATCGACTTCGGCCTGACCATCGCCGCCATCCTTCGCGACCAAGCTACGGCGGAATTTTGCGAGCTCATCATCGAGTACGCCCCCGCGCCTCCGTTCAACGCCGGGATACCCGAGACGGCACCCGCCGCCATCGTGAGCCGGGCCCTCGCGGCCCGCGGCGCGCCGATCGAGCAGGCCCGGCTGAAAGCGATCAAGGCGAACGCTCGCCTCACCGGCCCCGGCTGAGCGACCCGAGCATTCGCCCTGCCTTCCACTCAACTGGCGAGCCTCTCCGGCTCGACCCACAGCTGAAGCTGGGCGAAGAGCCGTTTCGCATCGCCATGATCATCTTCGACGCCATGACCAATCAGGACTTCGTGGGGCCACACGATTGCTTTTCACGGGTGCGCGTGGCCGAGATCGACGTCCTGTCCAAGACTGCCGCTCCAGCGGTCACCGACGCCGGCGGCCGCATTCTGGCCGACAGGCGGCGGCCGATTGTCTCAAGCTTTGTCTTGAACATGAAATCCTTCGCGGGTTGCAAGCGTGCGGCTGATAGTTGGGTCAGATCGCGAAGGCCCGCCTGAGGGCCTCCGTCTTCGCGGCGTCGAAAGCGCGAGCCAGGCTGGTGTCGGCGGCCATGTTGTCGAAGCCGTGGAAGGCGCCGGGCGTCAGCACGAATTCGGTGGGTACGCCCGCCTCCGTCAGTCGGCGCGAGAAGTCGATGTTCTCGCTGGCCAGCAGGTCGATGCCGCCGACGCCGATGAAGGTCGGGGGCAAACCCGCCAGATCGGCCCTTCGCCCTGGCGCCGCCGCAAGCGGCGTGTCCGGGCCGCCCGGCTCCATGCCCAGGAAGCTGCGCCATGCGTAGCGGTGAGACGCCGGGCCCCAGACCAGCGCGCCCATGAAGGGCGGCAACTGATGCGTACTCGCCGTGCGGTCGTCGAGCGCGGGATAGATCAGCACCTGCAACACCAGCGGCACCTCCCCCCGGTCGCGCGCCGCAAAGGCCGTCATGGCGGCATGAGTGCCGCCGGCGCTCTCGCCCATGAGCGCGATCCGCCGCCGGTCGACGCCCAGGAACTCGGCGTCACGGTGAAGCCATTTCAGGACGGCGTAATTCTGCTCAAGCGAGACATCGTAACGCGCTTCGGGCGCCAGCCCGTATTCGACGCTGCAAATCGTGCAGTCGAGCGCCGCCGCCAAGGCCTGTAGGCGAGGTCCGCGCTGCATGGCGTCTCCGGCGACCCAGCCGCCTCCATGCATATAGAGGATCACGGGGCGCCGCCCCTGCGGGCGCGCGTTGATCATATAGACGGGGACCTCGGCCGCTCCCGCGCGCCAGGCTACAGAGCGCCGGACCACAGGCACATCGGCGCGCAGTGGGGCCCGCTTCGCCGCGGCGGCGGCGGCGTTGGCCCGGATTTGCGGCAGCGTGGCGTCGGAGAACTCGGGCGTCCCTCCACCCGCCAGCATCGCCCGCGCGATGGTCCTGAGCTCTGGCGCGACATAGGTCAGCAGGGCCTCGGTGTCGGCGGCCTTGGCCACGCGGGCGGCACCGCAGGACGCCGCGCCGAGGCTGGCCGCGAACGCAGCCAGCGAGCCGCCCGAGAACGCTCTCCGGGTAAGGCGCATTTGAGTCTCCACTCCGGCGTGCTTCCCAGCGTTCCGAAGGAACGAGGTTTGGAACCGCAAGTTGTGAGAGGAGCAGTTCACTAAGTCAACTTAACTGATGCGGACTTTGTCGAGGCGCACCCCGCCCTGTCGAACCGTCGGTCGTCGACGGCTCGCCCCGGCCCATGATCCTGCTCGGATCACGGCCGAATGATCAAAAACGACGCGGCACAGTGCACTAAGTAAACCGTACTTGCCGCCGTCGCCTTTTCCCGCCAGTGTGCGGCCCGACGCCAAGCTCCAAGGCGACGGAGGACCTCCTATGATCAAGCTCGACCGGCGCGACTTCATCGCCAGTCTGGGTGGCGCGGCCGCGGTCGCCTCAATGACTCACGAAGCCAAGGCCGACGCCCTGGAGGACGCCCTGGCGGGCGGGATGCAGGGCGCCAAGTCGACGCCCATGGCTCAACCCACACCCGGCGTGCCGGAGGGGACCTTCCCCACCGCCCAGCAGGTCAAGGCGGCCATCACCACCCGCCCCTATCGCCGCGGCGCGGGCGTGCTGTTCGAGTCCAAACTGCTGGCCAACATCTACAGCCCCCCGCCGCCCGACACCGTGCCGATGCTGACTCCAATGCCCCCGCGCGCGGGCCTGAAAGACTTCATCCGGCTACGCTTTCAATGGTCGGTCGACCACTGCCTGCAGAGCGCCGCCAACGCCCAGCGGAACGGCATGGACGAGGAGATCCAGTTCGCCTGCCTGATCCACGACCATCCGCAGAACCTGATGCGGGTCGACCACGGCCATTGGGGCGGCCAGCTCTACCAGCCCTATGTCTCCGAACGGGTCCATTTCGCGGTGAAGCATCACGCCGCCCTGCGTTTCTTCCCAGATGAGAAGGTCGGCTACACCTATCCGGACCTCTACCGCTCGATGTTCGGCCACGACTATGTGCCGCCGGCCCACGTCCAGGCCGAGTACGAGATGGTCAAAAAGCATAAATATTACAGCGCCGCGCGCGCGGTGACGGTCAATGACCTCTACGCCTTCGACCCCAACAAGAAGATCCCGGCCGACGCCTTCGACCATCTGATCGACAAGCATTGGCGTGATCCGAAGGAGGGGCTGGGCTACGACGATTCCACCGCCGCCCACCTTTGGCGCAGCCTGTCCTATCCCGACACGCCCCTCTAGCGATCCACGGGACAGGGATGATCTGGGCCGGGCGGGTCTTCGCCTTCATCGCGGCGACCATCGGCGCCTACTTCCTGGCGGCGGGGGGGTATCTGCTGGCCCTGGGGGGATCGCCCTATTACGTCGCCGCCGGCCTGCTGCTCGGCGCCTGCGCTTGGCTGGCCTGGCGTCGCTCGCCCAAGGCGGCGTGGGCCTACGCCCTGCTGCTGGCGCTCACGGTCATCTGGGCCCTGGTCGAGAGCGGGTTGGACCGCTGGGCTCTGTCGGCGCGGCTGGTCGCGCCCGCCGTGCTCGGGCTCTGGCTCCTGGTTCCGGCCGGCGGCCCGCACACGGTTTGGATCGCTCGCCTGACGGCCCCGGCCGTCCTGGTCTTCATGGGCGCTCTGCTCGCCTCTCCGGCACCCGAGGCGGCCCCCCTGCCCTTCCCCGCCGCGGGTCCGGCCGACCCGGCCGCTTCCGCCGCCGATTGGGCCTTCTATGGAAGCGATGCGGGCGGGTCGCGCTATTCGGCGCTCGACCAGATCACCCCCGCCAATGTCGCCCAGCTGAAGCCGGCCTGGACGCACCACATGCCGATGCCGATCGACAAGGCGCTGAGCAACCTCGAGGTGACGCCGCTCAAGATCGGCGACAGCCTCTATATCTGCAACAACACCAATGTGATCCAGGCGCTCGACCCGGTCACCGGCAAGCCGCGCTGGACCTTCGACCCCAAGATCGCAAGCAAGGACCTGCCGCCCTCGCGCGCCTGCCGGGGCGTGGCCTATTTCAAGGACGCCGCCGCTGCGGGCCACTGCGCCGAAAGGATCATCGCCGCGTCGGTGGACGCGGGCCTCTGGGCCATCGACGCGCACGACGGCAAGATCTGCGAAGGCTTCGGCCAAAACGGCCGCGCCGACCTGGCCAAGGGCATGGGGAATATCGGCGACGGCTATTTCTACACCACCTCCGCGCCCGTCATCATTCAAGGCAAGGCCGTGGTCGGCGGCTGGGTGACCGACAACCAGAAGACCGACGGGCCGCCGGGCGTGGTGCGCGCCTACGACGTTCGCACCGGCGCCTTCGCCTGGGCCTTCGACATTGGAAAGCCCGACGTGCACACTGAGCCGCCCCCGGGCCAGACCTACACCCTGGGCACGCCCAACGCCTGGGCCCCCATGGCCGCCGACGAGGCGCTTGGCCTCATCTTTGTCCCGATCGGCAACTCTGGCCCGGATGACTTCGGCGGCCAGCGCTCCGCGGAGATCGACAAATACTCCAGCTCCCTGGTGGCGTTGGACGGCCAGACCGGCGCGCCGCGCTGGACCTTCCAGACCACCCACCACGACCTTTGGGACTATGATGTGCCTTCCCAGCCGAGCCTGGTCGATCTTCGCACCGATAGGGGCGTGACCCCGGCCGTGCTGCAGGCCACTAAAGCCGGCCGCGTCTACCTACTCGACCGCCGGAACGGCCAGCCCCTCTCCCGGGTGGTCGAAACACCCGTGCCCCAGACGACGGTTCCGGGCGAACGAACCTCAAAAACCCAACCCATCCCGGTCGACATGCCCCAGTTTGACGGGCCGCGCCTGACAGAAGCGAAGATGTGGGGCGCCACCCCGATCGACCAGCTCCTCTGCCGGATCCGCTTCAAGAAGGCCGCCTACGAGGGCCCCTACACCCCGCCGCGGCTGGGCAGGGAGACCGTCAGCTGGCCTGGCTTCATGGGCTCGATCAGCTGGGGCAGTTTGGGGGTCGACCGCGGGCGCCAGGTCTTCGTGGTCAACACCAGCCATGTCGCCACCGTCGCGGAACTCGTCCCCCGCGCTGAGGCAGACAAGCTCGGCGTGGCCGCGCGCGGCGATCCCGAGGATCGGCACGTCAAGGGTTACTACGCCATGGCCGGCACCCCCTATGCGTTGAAGATGGGCGCCTTCCTGTCGCCGCTCGGCCTACCCTGCAACCAACCGCCCTACGGCCTGATCTCGGCGGTGGACTACAAGGACGGGCGTCTGCTCTGGCAGCGCTGGTTCGGCACCGCCAAAGACAGCGACCTCATGGGCCACACCCTGGGCCTCGACCTCGCCATGGGCGTCCCCAATATCGGCGGCGGGATCGTCACCAGGAGCGGCTTGGTCTTCAACGCCGCCGCCCAAGAGCAGGTGCTGCGCGCTATCGACATCCGCACCGGCAAGATTCTGTGGAAGGGGCCGATCCCGGCCGGCGGCCAGGCGACGCCCATGACCTATCTGGGAGCCGACGGGCGGCAATATGTCGCGCTGACGGCGGGCGGCAAGAACCTGCTGAAGACCAAGCTCGGCAACGGCCTTATCGCCTTCGCCCTGCCGTCCGCGCCCGGTCAGTAGAGCGGGACGTACATCTCCGAGCGGATGCGCCAGCCCTCAGGCGTGCGGACCCAGCGCGCCAGGAAGACGCCGCCGAAACTCTTGTCACGCCGCACCGCCCGCCAGCGGCCCTCTTCGGCCGCCGTGTCGCCCGCGACCGTCACCTTCTTGGGTTCGCGGACATAGGTGACGAAGTTCGCGTCGCCGAACGACTGGCCAAAGGCCGAGCGCATGGCGGCCGCGCCTTCGATCAGCCCACCGCCGCTGCCCAGGACCCGCCCTTCCGGCATGAACATCGAGACCGCCTCGGCGGCGTCGTGCCGGGCGATGGCGGCGTTAGACCTTGCACGCAGCCCCTCGATCTCGCGCCGGTCGGCGAGGGCGCCAGGCGCCGCGACGGCCGCCGTGGCGAGCGCCGCCATGCCTGCCGCCAGCCACAATGGGGGCCGAACTCGCATCGCCTTATTGTTCCGCATAGGCCTGCACCAGACGATGGAGGAAGGCGCGGCCGTCCATGACCGACCGCACGCTGATGTGCTCGTTGAGCCCGTGGATATTGCCGCTGTCGAAGCCCCGGAACATGCCCGAAATGCCGTAGGTCGGAATGCCGGCTGCGATCAGCTTGGCGCTGTCGGTGCCGAAGGTTTCCTGCATCGCCACCACCGGAACGCCGGGAAAGACCCGGGCCGCCGCCTCGCGCACCGGCGCCATCACCGTCTCGGTCAGGGGCGAAGATGGGACACGGGCGTTTGCGTTATAGATCAGGGTGTCGATCTTGGCCTCGGGCTCGGCGATCGCCTTGATCACCTGGGCCTTCAGAAGGTCCATATCGCCTGGGGGCAGCAGACGGCAGTTGAGCGTCACCTTCACCCGCTGGGGCTGGGCGTTGGAGGCGTGCCCTCCTTCGATCAAGGTTGGGATGCAGGTGGTGCTCAGCATGGCCTTCCAGGCCGGCGTCTTCTTCAGAAGCGCCGCCGCCTGAATATCCTGAGGGTTGGCCAGCAGCGCCTGCATGGCCGCTCCCCGCTCACCGCCGATCCGGGGCGCGATCCCAGCGAAGTAGGAGCGGTTGAAGGTATTAAATCCGATCGGAAACTCGGCCTGGTCGAGCCGCACCATGGCGGCCGAGAGGCGGGTGATCAGATTGTCGGGCCGCGGCTTGGAGGAATGACCACCGGGACCGGTCAACTCGATGGTGAAGTTGGCCGCGTCCTTCTCGGCGCCCATGACGGTCAAGGCCAGCCTACGGCCATCGTCGTCCAGTTCACCGCCGCCGCCCTCGGTGATGGCGAGGCCCGCATCGATCAACGGCTTGTTGTTGGCGACGATCCAGCCGGCGCCGTTGACCCGGCCGCCGCCCTCTTCCCCGCAGGTCAGGGCCATCTTCACGGTGCGCTTGGGCCGGGTCTGGTGGAACCGCAGCATCGCCTCGACCCACACCGCGTCCTGGGCCTTCATGTCGGAGGTCCCGCGCCCGTAGAATTCGCCGTTCTCCTCGATCAGCACGAAAGGGTCGCGGGTCCAGTCGGCCCTATTGGCGTTGACCACGTCGATATGGCCGAGCAGCAACACCGCCTTGGCGGTGGCGTCGCGGCCGGGCACGACCGCCAAGAGGTTGCCGGCCTTGGGGTCTTCGGGCGGGACGACCACCTGGATGTCGCCGGCCGGAAAGCCTGCCGCCTTCATGCGCGTGGCGACCTTGTTGACAAGAACGGTGCAGTCGCCCGTCGCGCCGCTTGAGTCGGTCTAGATCATCTCCTTGTAGATCGCCCGGAACCGCGCCTCGTCGGCCGCGGGCGCAGCCTGGGCCAGATCGCCCGTCGCCGCTCCGACCAGGGCCGCGGCCAGGATAGCAGCGCTGGGTTTCCGCATGACTTTCCTCGAAGTTATCAAGACGCGCAAAGCTTCGATCATTCCCCGAACCGACGCCGAAGCCCCGTCGGAGTCCAGTGGACAAGCTTTGTTTACTTAATCAACATCGGCTTCATTGGCCAAGACAAACTTTAGGAGATGCACTTGGATCGGCGTACACTGGGTAAGGCGCTGACCGCCGTCCTGGCCAAACTGGCCGGAGAAAAGGCCGCCATGCGCAACCAGCTCTTCTGCGAATACGACCGCCAACCTCCCTTCCACGCGGGGTCGCCCAAGACGGCCCCACCTGAGGTGGTGGCCTCGGTGCTAGAGAACTGGGGCCCGATCACAGCCGGGCGGATAGCGGCGGCCAAGCGCGCCGCCGCCAACTTCACTTGAGGCGTCCCACCCGCCGCCATGTCCTGGCCGGCCTCGCGCTCAGCGGGCTCGCGGCGCGTCGAGCCCTGGCCGCCGGCCACAACCTGACCGACGCCGAACTGGACGCCGGGCTCGCTCTTTTGGCCCGCGCGCCCTCGGTCGACCTGCACAGCCACGCCGGCCGCTTCTTCGTCGAAGCGGGCGAGGGCGCCACGCCGCTCGGCCAGAGCCTTGGAAAGCCCTTCGTCGGCGAGGCCCTGCGCGGCAGTCATCGGCTCGGTGTCGGCGCCGTCTGCCTCTCCGCCGTCGCAGACTATCGTGTGCTTGAGGCCGCGCCCGGCGGTCTGCGCCCTGCTCGTCCCTTCGTGCCCGGAGAGGCTTACGAAGACTACCGGCGCCAGATAGGTCTCCTCAAGGCGGCCTCCCGGGACAGCGGACTGGAACTCGCCCGCACGGCCGCGGACGTGACACGCCGCTGGCGAGCCGGGAACGCCTCCCTCGTCTACACCATCGAGGGCGGAGACTTCATCGAGGAGCGGCCGGAGCGGATCGCAGAAGCCGCGAGCGAGGGCGTTCGCTCGATCACCATCATCCACTACCGCACCAACGCTATCGGCGATCCCCAGACCGCCGCGCCGGTGCACGGCGGCCTCAGTCCATTCGGCCGCAAGGTCGTGGCCGAGATGAACCGCCGGGGCATGGTCATCGACCTCTCCCACGCCAGCTTCGACGCCGTCGCCCAGGCGGCCGAGCTGTCGGCCCGGCCCATGATCCTTTCCCACTCGAACCTGAAGCCGCTCGGCGTCGAACACCCTCGCCTGATCAGCTTGGACCATGCCCGGCTCGTCGCCCGGCACGGCGGCGTGGTGGCGGCCATGCCGGGCGGTGCTGGCGTCGCCAGCCTTGCGGATTTCGCGACCCTTGTGCTGCGCATGATCGATCAACTCGGCGTCGACCATGTCGGCGTCGGCACCGACATGGATTTCACCTTCGCATCTGTGGTCCCGACCTATGAAGCCTGGGCCCTGATACCCGCCGCCCTTCTCGCCCGTGGGCTTTCGCCTGACGAGACCCTTAAGATTGTCGGCGGCAACGCCCTGCGCGTCCTGGCCGCCACCGAAAGCCACTGACCAGGAGGTCTTCATGAAACTCGCCCTTGCCGCCATTCTCGCCCTCGGCTTCGCCGGCGCGGCCCAGGCTCAGCCGCGTTTCGTGCCGGCCGCCCCCGGATCCCCCTTTTCCTCGGCGGTCCAGGTTGGCGATGTTCTCTATCTGGCGGGCCAGATCGGCAACGGGCCGGACGGCAAGCTTCCCGCCGGCATGCCGGCCCAGGCTAAACAGGCGATGGACAACATCGCTGGCGTTCTGAAAGGCCAAGGGTTGAGCATGAACGACGTCTTCAAATGCAGCGTCTTCCTGGCCGACATGAGCCAGTGGAGCGACTTCAATAAGATCTATGTCCCCTACTTCGACGCCAAGCGCCTGCCAGCTCGCAGCGCCCTGGGCGCCAACGGTTTGGCGGCCGGCGCGCTTCTTGAGGTCGAGTGCTGGGCCTACGCCGGCAAGCGCTAAGGACTCAGCTCTCCGGTCTGATCGGGTAGGTGAAGCGGGCAAGCGTCATATTTAGCAGAAGGCAGAGACCCATGCCTCCGGCGAAGGCCACCATGGCGGGGCGGTAGTCGCCGGTCGTGTCGAAGACCGAAGCCATCACCAAAGGCCCGATGGCGCTGCCGATCACGCTGGCGCAGTAGAGCAGCCCATAAATCTCGCCATAGGCCTTCATCCCCCAGTAGCGAGACGCCCAATAGGGGGCCAGGCTCATCTCGCCCCCGAAGGCGAGACCCAGGAAGGCCGCGCCCAGGGTCAGGACCGGCGCCTCATGGCCGAACACAATCGTCACAAAGGCCAGAAGGCCGCTGCCATAAACCAGCAGGCCGATCCTGGCGGAAGGGATGCGGTCCTGAAGGAAGCCGACGGTGATCTGGCCCACCGCTTTGGACGTCGCGCAGATCGAGAAGATGGTGGTGGCGGTCGCCAGGTCGATCTTGCGATCAACCAGCAGGGCCACGAGGTGCACCACGGCGCCGGCGAGGCAGCTCGTTCCCACGGCCGATATGGCGAAAATCTTCCAGAAATTCAGGTCGGCCCGGGCGCCCTTGGCCGATACGCCCTCCACTGGAGCCGCGGCCACGGTCGGGCCGACGACCGGCGCAGGCTCGGCCTCCCGCAGGAACAGCCAGACCATGGGAAAAGGGATCAGCAGGATCAGCCCGCCCATGACCAGCCGCGCGACCTGCCAGCCGTAGATGTCGATCAACACTCGAGCCAACTGAGCCATCATCACTGAGCCGACGCCGGTGCCGAGCCCGATGGCCAAGCCGATCATCATGCCCCGGCGGGTGCGGAACCAGCCGACCAGGATCTTGAAATAGGGCACGAACCCGCAAGCCGCGGCGCTGGCGCCGAGGAGGACATGGACCGCGTAAAGCTCGACAAGATTGGTCGCAAACCCAAGCGCCGCATTGCAGACAGCGAAGGCCAGAAGGCCCGCTAGCAGCACTCGCCGCGGCCCGATCCGGTCGCTGAGCCGTCCCGCTAGAGGATTGGCGATGGCGGCGCAGCAGGCGCAGATGGTCAGCGCCATGGCCGCCTGAGCGCGCGTCCAGCCGAACTCCGCTGAGAGCGGCAGCATGAAAAGCGAGAAGGTGGAGAAGACCATCGGACCGAAGGCGAAGGCGGCCCCGACGGCGACCACGAGGCCTGCGATCAGCTGCTGGCGCCGTCTCCCGTCCGAGTCGGAGAAGGTTCCGTTCGCCAGCATGAGCGCAGTTGGAAGACCCCGATCCACCATTCGCGAACCATTGCACCCGCCCTTCGGGGTGGCAACACGGCAAGGTTGGCTGCGGCGTCCCTTCGCTTCCTGAGAAGGCGGCAGCTCAGAGATTCTCGTAGACTTCCTCCGGCTCTTCGGGAGGCGTTCCGGGCCGGTCCTGATCGCAGATGAGCAGCGCCCGCGCGCGAACGATCAGTTCGTCGACCAGTTTGGAAGTCGCCGCCAAGCGCTCGGCGTCTATGTCCGTCATCAGCTCTGTGTTGCGCAGGCTGGCCGCTTCTACGAGCGCCCGGTTGATGATCCTGCCCTCGTCGCTCAGCGTAATGGCCACGCCCCGCTGATGGTTGGTGTCGCGTGACCGCTCGATCAAGCCGCGCTGTACAAGCTCGGTCACAACCCGGCTGGTCTGGCTCTTACCGATAGCAATGTGAGCCGCGAGTTGGTCGAGCGACAGCGGACCGCTGATTCCGACGCGCAGGATGACGCGGGACTCGACCATGGTCATGCCGAACATCCGCTGGTAGCGGATCGCCGTCGAACGCCGTAGCAGGGTCGCCAGGGTAATGACCTTGGCGCCGACATAGTCGTCGAAAGGGTGAGCCGTCTTGCCGGCCAGCGTCTCGGCCGGGACGGAGGACTCGACGTCCGGGCGGCGCATGGAAGTCTTGGCCATTCGTTGTCCCTGGCAACCATGATGAGCCGGCTCCCCGCTCGGGGCCGACCCGCAAGCGTTGTCGCCGAATTCGGAGCTCAGCACCACCCGCCGGGTGCTCTGGCTTGTATTAGGCCGTTGCTGCCGGGCGCCGCTCAATCGCTCAAACCGTCCTGATTGCGGAAAGCCTACGCATGACGGCGGCGCTTCACGCGCCGCCTTCCCAAGCATTAGTTCGGGCCGGCGGCGATCAACTCGATCTCGACCAGAGCGCCGGGTAGATTGAGGCCAGCGATCTTGACCGCGCTGCGAGACGGGAAGGCGCCGCCGGGGCCGCCCGTCCAGGTCTCGGTCCAGGCCTTGGAGAAGCCCGCGAAGTCCTGCTCGCCACCCTTGGCCGGGTCGCCGACGAGGAAAACCGTGCCCTTAACCGCATCCGAGGGCTTCAGGCCGAGCGCCGCCAACTGGGCAACCAGCTTTGCCACCACGCTCTTGGTCTGGGTGTAGGTGTCGCCTGGGTTCTTCGGGTCGGCGATCGTGGGCAGTTGCCCGCTGATATAGTGCGTCTTCATCCCCGCCGGCACGCTGACCGAGGTCGAGATGCCGGTCGGGTTGGCGGCGAAGTTGAAGGGCACACGGGTCACCGCCTCGGCAGCATGAGCGCCGCTGGCGAGGAGGGCGACAGAGATCGCGGCCCCCAGAGTACATAAGTGGTCGGCGAGCTTCATGACAGTCTCCATTGTGGCGGTTGACGGGTCTCGCCGACAGAGCGCCCGGCCCCGTCGGCGATGTCGCGTCAGTAGGCGAACCGAACGCCCATGCGGTAGGAGCGCTCAAGCACCGTGTGGTAGGGGCTCGTCACCAACGAACTCGGCATGAACGGGAACGGCGGGTGTTCGTTGAACACATTGTCCACCAGACCGAAGATCTGGAGCTTGCGGTTGCCCTTGGACATCAGGTCGTAAGAGGCCGACAGGTTCCAGTAGGTCTTCGCGCCGACCTTGTAGATGTTGGCGCTGGTCGAGGTCCCCGGCGTCGCCAGGTTGTCGACGTTGCCGCCGCCGATGAAGCGACCCTGCACCGAGGTGACCAGCCGGCCGACGCTGTAGGTGGCGATACCGTTGCCCTGCCAGTGCGGCACACTGTTCACGGTGGGGCTGCCGGTCAGTTGGCCCGCACGGTCGATCGGCCCGCGCGCGTCGGTGGTCGTCAGGTGCTCGGTATAGGTAGCCAGCACTCGCAACGAGAGATCGCCTGGAAGCGAGCTGGAGATGTCCGACAGCGGCCGGTTCAGCGAGACCTCGAAGTCGACGCCATTGGTCTCGAACCGGTTGAGGTTCAAGAAGGCGCTGCTCACCGCCGTGATGACATTGGTGCCGGACGCGCGGGTGATGAAGCCGCAATAGTCCTGCAGACCCTGTGCGCAACGGTCGATCGTGGTCTGGCCATCGACCCGGGCGATCTGACCCTTGATGTCGATGTCGAAGTAGTCGACCGACAGGCGGAAACCGCGGAACCAGGTCGGCTGGTAGGCGAAGCCGAAGGTGACCGTCGTCCCCCGTTCGGGATCGAGGTTCGGGTTGGCGGCTGTGATGGTGGCCACCGGCGCCGGGGAAACCGTGTTCAGCACCCGGTCGATCGGCACGAAGAAGGCGCCGCCCGTCGCCTTGGCGAACAGCTCGCTCACATTGGCTGCACGGATGTCGCGTGAAAGCGTGCCGCGCAGTCGCAGTTGATCGACAACCTGCCAGGTCAAGCCAGCCTTCCAGGTAAAGACGCCGCCTGACGTCGAGTAGTCGGTGTAGCGACCGGCGAAATTGGCGTCGAGCGACTTGAAACCGGCCACGTCGCGGAGGATGGGAACGCCGACTTCGCCGAAGATTTCCTTCACCTTCACCACGCCCGAGTAGGGTTGAGAGTTGGTGAACTCGAACAGCGAGGCGGCGCTTGTCGCATCAACCGTCGCCGAGGCGCGCTCTTCACGATACTCGCCGCCCGCGGCGACGGAGACCGGGCCCGCCGGCAGGGTGAACAGGTCGCCCTGGACCTCACCCGCGAGCACATGCTGCGACTGGATCGCCTCAACGGTAGCCACGCCAAACACATAGTTGCGCGCCGCTTGCGAGGCGGAGTTCGGACCAAAGAAATTGAACGGCACGCATCCGTTAGTCGGAGCCGTCAGGGTCGAGCGGCAGATCGGCTGACCGTTGGCGGGGTTGGTCGTAACGTCCGTAGCCAGGCGGTACAGGGTCGGAATCCGGTTTCCTGGCCGATTTTCCGACTGCTTGCTGCGCCCATACTGATAGTAGGCGTCCCAGGTGAAGTTGCCGACGCCGAGCTTGCCGTCCAATCCCGCCACGATGCGACGGGTCAGGTTCTTGACGTCCGCCTCGACGGGGGGATCGGTTATCGTGCCGTCCTGGCTGTAGCCGCTGCGGCCAACGAAAACGGCGCTAACGCCCGCCGCCTGCATCTGAGTCCGCACCGAGGCGGGCAGGAACGGGTTGTCGACCCGCGCGACCAGCGACGTCGTGCCGGCCGGCACGGTGGCGGTCGTCGCGCCCGCGTCGCGGATGGACGCCGTCTGGTGACGCGCATGGTTCTGGGCTTGCGTCGCTTCAAGATTGAAGTTCAGGCCCGGGCTTATCTCGTAGTCCATCCGGCCCATGACGGAGTAGCGCTCGAGGGCGGACACGATGACCTGCTGGGCGTTGAAGTAATTGCCCGGCTGGCTGCCGCCGATCATATTGGTGCCATACACTTGACCGAAAGTCAGCCGTCCGGTCTGCTCGCCGCCCAGGAAAGTGGTGCCGATCAGCGGACTGCTCGTGGGCACGCCGCCGGTGATGACCCCGCCCGGAAACTGGTTCGAATACTGAACGCCGCGAGCATAGATCACGGCGGGCTGGCCGTTCGTTTGCCAGGCGGCGTTGGTCAGGCGATCTCGCTGCTGAATCCACTTCTCGCGCTTGCGCCGGCCCGCGGCGTCGATACCGTCGTCTTTGGAGTATTCACCGCCGAGGGTGAAGTGACCGCGGCCTCCGGCGAAGGCCGTGCCACCGGCCAAGCCAAACAGGTAGTTCTTGCCATCGCCTTCCTTGGTGAGACCGTACTGGGCCGTGCCCTGCAGACCATTGAGGCGGCGACGGGTGATCAGGTTGACCACGCCCGCGACGGCGTCGGAACCGTAGGCCGCGGAGGCGCCGCCAGTGACCACATCGACGCGGTCGATGAGCAGAGACGGGATCAGGCCGATATCAACCGTGTTGGCGGCGGTGGAGGCGACGTGGCGCCGACCGTTGATCAGCACGAGCGTGCGCGTCGCACCGAGGCCGCGCAGGTCAAGGAAGGTGGCGCCGGCCCCGCTCTGGTTCAGCGAACCAGCCCGCGGGCTGCTCGCGGCGCGGAAGCTGGGCAGGTCGTTCAGCACATCGGAGATCATCACCGGCGCTTGGGCCTGCATGTCCGTCGCGCCGATCACGGTCGTCGGCGTCGGGGCGGTAAATCCAGTGCGGTTCAGACGCGAACCGGTCACCACCACCGCGTCAACGGCTCCCGAGTCCTGAGCGAAGGCGGCCCCGCCGCTGGCTATGGCGAGGGCGATGGCGCTCACCGTGCAGAACGGCGCCGCGCGGCGCACGCCGCTCTTCGACGGTTGATTCGATTGAGGCCGACGGCCAGCGCGATCCATATCAATACCCCTCTTGTCGTTGTTAGGGGCCGCCGCCGACGACCGGTGACGTCCCCTCCAAAAATCTTGGAAAGCCGTGAGCTTTCCGACCGCCCCAGCGTGTCTCGCTAGGTTCAGCTATCGACGCCGATCTCGTCTTTCGATCCGAACGCGTAGATACGTAAATTAAACTGACGACCCGCCCCGCGCGTCGCGTACGAACCGATGCTTTTCCTCTACCCGATGGCAATGTGATTTTCGGACGGATTGCAAAGGTCGACACCCCCGCTGAGTTTCTTTACCTATGCTGAAGATGCTGATTGATTTTGTCAACTGTGTCGTCGCTAAGATAGTGGGCTTCGACCCGTACCGGCGGAGCTCAGGAGTTCTTTGGGTGCGTTTGTGGAGTAGAGGCATGCGGCGAGGAGCTTTCATCTTGGGGCTGTTGCTCGTCGGCGCGGGCGCACGCGATGCTTCAGCACAGGTCGCTACGACTGAGCCGCCCGCCGATGCGGCCAGATACACGCTCCTCTCCCCGCTCGGCCCCTATGGCCAGACCGCCGCCTGGACGACCGCACAGGGCCGGAGATTTTGGGTCGAGACAACGGGCGCTGGATCGGCGCGCCAGCATCTGGAGGAAACTGTCGAACTGGGCCCCAATGGCATGCCCACCCGTTTGACTGTTCAAAGGACTGGGACGTCCGAGGCCGTTGAAACATTCGAGGTCGCGAACGGCGCCTTTCGCTGGGCCGGCCCCAGCGACGCGGGTGAAGGCCCCTACGCCGCGCCCGCCTTCTACATCGCCAGCGCCGCGCCGAGCCTCGGCACAGCCCAACTCCTGCTCGAGACGATCCTCGCCGCACCCGGGCGCAGCCTCGCCCTGCTGCCCGAGGGGCGCGCCTCCGCCGAGAAGCTGACCCTGATGCGGCTAGGTGCGGGCCCGTCCCGCCGCACGGTTTCCCTCTGGCTGATCACTGGCGTGGGCGTTTCACCGATTCCGCTTTGGGCCACGTCTGACAACAAATTCTTCGCCTCGCTCGACATGCCCACTGCCGTCCCCGCCGGCTTTGTCCCGAACATCGTCCCCGCTGGTCAGGAACCCGCGTTGCCCGCGTTGCAGGCGGCCCAGGACCGCGCCGTGGCCGCTTACAGCGCCCGTCAGGCCAGGAGCCTTGGCGGTGGGCCGCCCAAGACGGTCGCATTCACTAGCGTCCGCACGTTCGTCGATGGCCGCTTCCTGGACAACCAGACCGTCGTGGTCGACCACGGGCGGATTGCCGCCGTCGGCTCCGCCCTCAAGACCGCCGTCCCGCGGGGCGCCAGGCGGGTCGACGGCAAGGGCCGAACCCTGCTTCCGGGACTGTGGGACTACCACCGCCACGTCGAGGACGACGCCACCGGTCCTTTCCTGCTTTCACTCGGCGTCACCTCGATTCGAGACCCCTCCAACAACAATGTCAGGACGGAGGATCGGTGGCGCCGGTGGGCCAAAGGAGAGCTCCTCTTTCCCCACGTCTACGCCTCGGCCTTGATCGACGGCGAAGGGCCAAACAGCACCAGGACTCGCACCTCCTGGATCCGCTTCGGCGATGTGGTCGATTCCCAAGGGCAGGCGCTGGAGGCGGTCCGCCGGGCCAAAGACGCCGGCTTCAGCGGCGTCAAATTTTACGGCTCGATCAATCGCGACTGGGTGGGCGCGACGATCAGCGAGGCGCACCGTCTGGGCATGCGCGCCCACGGCCACCTGCCGAGCGGCTGGCGGCCCAGCCGGGCCATCGAGGCTGGCTACGACGAAATAACCCACGGCTATTTCATGATGCTGGAGGCGATGCCTGAAAGCGTCGTCGCCACCTCCGAGACCCGCAGTCGTTTCGTCGGTCCCGCCCAGTATGCCAAGGATGTCGACCTCGCGGCCCAGCCCATGGCCGGGCTCGCCGCGCTGATGGCTCGCCGAAAGATCTCGGCCGACCCCACCCTGGTCGTGGTCGAATGGCTGTTCACCGCCGAGAACGGATCGCTATCGCCCGCCTATCAGGCCTATGCCCGCACGGGGCCGCCGATGATGCAGCGCCGCTTCCGCCTGGGCTTCGCCGCCCCTTCCGCCCTGGCCGATGGCAAGAAGAGTTTTGCCCGCATGATCGATATGGTTGGCGGCTTCCATCGCGCGGGTGTCGTCATCGCCGCGGGAACCGATAGCTCAAGCCTCGAGCTGGTGCGCGAGTTGGAGTTCTACGTCCAGGCTGGCTTCTCCCCCGCGGAGGCCATCGAGGCGGCGACCATAGTCCCCGCCACTCTGATGGGAGTCGACAAGGAGACGGGCTCGATCGCCGTCGGCAAGCGGGCCGACCTGATCTTGGTCGAGGGCGATCCGTCTCTGAGAATCGGCGATCTGCGCAACACACGCGTGGTGATGGCCGAGGGCCGCCTGCTCGACGCTGACGCCCTTCGCGCCGCGAGCGGCTTTTCCGGGCGGCCCACGATGGAAGATCAGCCGACAGCTGTTGCGCCTTGCGACAAAGTTGATAAGGTAAACTATGAAATTCGGACGCGAAGGGGCGTTAGGTGAAGCAGATTGAATTCGGCGCGGGCGATGAACCGTCGCCCTACGGCCATACTCGACGGTCCTTCATCCAGCACCTCGCCAGTGTCGGCGGAACCGCCCTGGCCGTCTCGGGCATGGAGGCTCTTGGCTTTGGCTTCGCATCGGCGCAAGCCGCGCCCCCGGCCCTGACCAAAGGAAAATCCGCCAAGGTGATCATCCTCGGCGCGGGCCTTGCCGGCATGACCGCGGCCTACGAGCTCGGCAAGATGGGCTATGACGTCCAAATCCTGGAGGCCAGGGCCACGGCGGGCGGGCGCTCGCAGACCGCCCGCAAGGGCTGGGTCAACGAGGAGGTCACCGGGTCGCGCCAAGTCTGCGAATTCGACGAGGGCCAACACCTCAACATGGGTCCGTGGCGGATCCCGTGGCACCACACCGCCACCCTGCACTATGTCCGCGAGTTCAACGTCCCGCTCGAGATTGTCGTCAACGACAATGACGCCGCCTATGTGATGATGAAGAGCGGCAAGGGTCCCCTCGCCGGCAAGCGCATCCGCAAAGGCGAGCTGACCCAGGACATGCGCGGCTATGAAGCCGAACTCCTGGCCAAGACCATCCGCCAGGGCGCGCTTGACGCCCAGCTGACCGCCGAGGACCGCGAACTCTTCATCCAGTACTTGATCCGCGACGGGAGCCTGAACTCCAAGAGCCTGAACTACGACGGCACTGTCGATGCGGGCCTGCACGCCCAGCCCGTCGCGCGCGCTTACAGCGTTCGCCCAGGTGCCGGCGTCAACCCTGGCCCCGGCGTGACCCTGCCGCCTTATCCGCTGAAGGATCTCCTGCCCTCAAACGCCTGGAAAGCGGTGGTCAACGCCGCAATGTGGGAGCACCCCCAGACCATGTTCCAGCCCGTCGGGGGCATGGACATGCTGGCCAAGGGTTTCGAGCGCGAGGTTGGGCGGAAGATCAAGTTCCAGGCCGTGGTCCAGAAGATCAGCCAGACCCCAAACGGCGTGAAGGTGGCCTATAAGACCGCCGGCGGCGGCGTGACGGAGATCGCGGCCGACTACTGCATCTGCACCATCCCGCTTTCGGTGCTGAACGGCATCCCGACCGACATCTCGGCACCGTTCAAGGCGGCCATGCAGAAATGCGCCTACGCCCCGGTCAACAAGATCGGACTGCAGATGAAGTCGCGCTTCTGGGAGACCAAGCACGAAATCTTCGGCGGCCACGTCTGGACCGACAAGCCAGGGGTCAATTACATCTCCCTGCCCTCGACCGGCTGGTAC
>CANJME010000032.1 GCA_947475875.1 Caulobacteraceae bacterium
GCCCCCGCCGCCGCCACCCCCGCCGCCGGCCCCCGCGCCGCCGCCCCCGCCCCCGCCTCCGCCGCCCCCTCCGCCCGCGCCCGTCGCGGCCGCGCCGAACGGTGGGGCCATCTTCGGCCAACGCTGCGCCGGCTGCCACTCCGGTTCCGGCCGTGCGCCGGCTCAGTCGGTTCTGGCCATGAAGGCGCCTGGCGAAGTCGTCGCCGCGCTGAGCGCCGGTGGGCGCATGCAGGCGCAAGGCGCAGCGCTGTCTGACGCCGACAAGCGCGCTGTCGCCCAGTTCCTGACGGGCAAAGCGCCCTAAGGACCGTGATCGGACTTGTGATCAGAGCGCGCGGCTGCTAAGGCCGCGCGCTCTAAATCCGTGGGAGGGGCTGCCCGCACCACGGCTTCATAGCCGGCATTAGGTTGTCGGCGCTTTGGAAGGACACAGGAAATGGCCAAGAAAATCTTGGGCTATATCAAGCTGCAGGTGCCCGCCGGCTCCGCCACGCCCTCGCCGCCCATCGGGCCGGCGCTCGGTCAGCGTGGCGTCAACATCATGGGTTTCTGCAAGGAATTCAACGCCCGTACCGAGAAAGAAAACAAGGGTACGCCCCTGCCGACGGTGATCACCGTCTATCAGGACAAGAGCTTCACCTTCATCACCAAGACCCCGCCCGCCAGCTTCTATCTGAAGGAAGCGGCCAAGCTGAAGTCGGGTTCGAAAGAGCCCGGCCGTTCAGTGGCCGGCAAGGTGACCAAGGCTCAGGTGCGCGAGATCGCCGAAAAGAAGATGAAGGATCTGAACGCCGTCGACCTCGACGCTGCGTCCAAGATTATCGAAGGCTCGGCCCGCTCAATGGGTCTGGAAGTGGTGGGCTGATCCGATGACCAAGCAAGCAAAACGCATCAAGGCCTGGACCGGCGATCGCAACGCCACTCATTCGGTTGAACAGGCCGTCAAACTGGTCAAGGAAAACGCCAAGGCCAAGTTCGACGAGTCGATCGAAATCGCCATCAACCTGGGCGTCGACCCGCGCCACGCCGACCAGCAGGTCCGCGGTGTGGTTTCCCTGCCCTCGGGCACCGGCCGCGACGTTCGCGTCGCCGTCATCGCCAAGGACGCCAAGGCCGCTGAAGCCACCGCCGCCGGGGCCGACATCGTCGGCGCCGAGGAACTGGTCGAACGCATCCAGGGCGGCTTCATGGACTTCGACCGCGTCATCGCCACGCCGGACATGATGGCTCTGGTGGGCCGCCTGGGTAAGGTGCTCGGCCCGCGCGGCCTGATGCCGAACCCGCGCGTCGGCACCGTCACGCCGAACGTCGGCCAGGCCGTCAAGGACGCCAAGGGCGGGGCCATTGAGTTCCGCGTCGAAAAGGCCGGTATCGTTCAGGCCGGCATCGGCAAGGCGAGCTTCACCGAAGCGGCGCTTCAGGCCAATGTGAACGCGCTGATCGATGCCCTGAACAAGGCCAGGCCCTCGGGCGCCAAGGGCATCTATATGAAAAAGATCAGCCTTTCCTCGACCATGGGGCCGGGCTTCAAAATCGATACGGCGAACCTTGGGGCCTAGGTTTGCTTGAAATAATTCCGGGCGCCCTGTAAAGCGCCCGGCTTGCGCCTTGGAGACCATCCCATGGCGATCCTGTCATTGAACTGCGGGATCTGGGGGCCACCCAGGTCTTAATCGAGGAAGAGCCCTTCCTCTGCCGCTGGGAGACGGGGAACGCTGAGGTTCACGTATCCCCGTCATGGGGCGTGAGGCCGCTGCTTCTCTGGACAGGTTTGTACGGCACGCCTGCAAGGGTGCGCCAGGGCGTCCGCAATCGCGCGGGCGTCAAACGTGTAAGGAGACCGCAATGGACCGCGCTCAAAAGCAGGCTCAGATCGGCGCGTTGAAAGACGTGTTCGCATCGGCCGGCGCCGTCGTCGTGACCCACAACCTGGGTCTCACCGTTGCGGAAATGACTGACCTGCGTCTTCGCCTTCGCTCTGAAGGCGCGTCGCTTCGAGTGGTCAAGAACACCCTCGTGCAGAAGGCCCTGGCGGGCGGAGAAGGGGAGGGCGCGCAATCGCTCTTCACCGGCCCGGTCGCTATCGCCTACGGGCCCGATGCGGTGTCGGCCGCGCGTATCGCCACCAAGTTCGCCAAGGAAAACGACAACTTCGTCATCATTGGCGGCCTCATGGGAGCGAACGTGCTCGATCAGAAGGCTGTTGGTTCACTCGCGAGCCTGCCGTCGCTGGACGAGCTGCGCGCCAAACTCGTCGGCCTTCTGCAAACCCCCGCGACCCGTATCGCCGGTGTTCTGCAGGCCCCGGCCGGCGCCCTCGCCCGTGTTGTCGGCGCTCACGCCGCCAAGGGCGAAGCCGCTTAATCCGTCATCTCCGCAATCTCAAACAGCCCAATTGAACCTCTAAGGAAATCCAATATGTCCAAACTCGAAAAACTGGTCGACGAACTCTCCGGCCTGACCGTCCTGGAAGCTGCTGAACTGTCCAAGCTGCTCGAAACCAAGTGGGGCGTCTCTGCGGCGGCTCCGGTCGCGGTGGCGGCGGCTGGCGGCGGCGGCGCGGCGGCTCCGGCCGAAGCGGCCGAAGAGCAGACCGAGTTCACCCTCGTGCTGACCGCCGGCGGCGACAAGAAGATCAACGTCATCAAGGAAGTGCGTTCGGTGCGTCCCGACCTCGGCCTGAAGGAAGCCAAGGACCTGGTGGAAGCCGCGCCCGCGAACGTTCTCGAGAACGTCTCCAAGCAGGTCGCTGAAGACGCCAAGAAGAAGCTGGAAGAAGCCGGCGCCTCGGCCCAGATCAAATAGATCAGGCTATCAAGCTTAGCTGGAGGCCCGGGAGGCGACTCCCGGGTCTTTTGTTTTGCATGCTCTTGCGGGACGCAAACGTGATAGAGCTATTGCAGGTCCCGGCCGAAAGCCGGGTAGACGCAAACCGCCGCGCTCTCGCGCGTCTTTGCGTTACACCTGAAAGTTTCCATGGAATTCGTTCCGCCAAACGCCTTCGTGGTCCAGCCTGAGGCCGCGCTGAGCCTCGCGCATGCACTGCTAAACGCCTCTCCCAGTCCGCTCTTGCTGCTCGACGCCGATCTGCGGGGTGGTGCGGGCGACGCCCTCGTTCTGCGCCGTCTTCGGCATGTACCATGATCAGGTGCAGGGTCGCTCTCTGGCGGAACTGGGCGGGGGCGAATGGAACGCGCCGGTCTTGCGGCTGTTGCTCGAGAATGCGCTGCGCGATGGTCCCGACTGGGGCGACCAGGAAGCTCTGCTGACCAGGTCCGGGGCCGAGCCCCGCCAGCTGGTGGTCAGCGCCCACAAGATTATCCATGACGATAAACAGAACACCCGCGTGTTGCTGACCATCAACGATGTCACCGCCTCGCGGCGGGCCGTTCAGTTGAATACCGCCCTGTTGCTGGAGAAGGACGATCTGCTGCGCGAGCGGGACGTCCTCCATCAGGAGATGGAACATCGCATCGCCAACAGCCTCCAGGTGATCGCCAGCGTCCTGCGCCTGAAGGCCCGGGCGGTGAAATCCGAGGAGAGCCGGATGCACCTCAAGGACGCGCATGACCGGGTGATGTCGGTGGCCGCGGTCCAGCGCTATCTGAAGCCAGGCGCCGGCCAGGTCGAAATAGCTCCCTATCTGACCAAGCTCTGTGAGGGCCTGACCTCGTCGATGATTTTCGAAGCAGGTCCGTTGGCGATCGTCGTACGGGCCGGCAAGTGTGCGGTGACCTCGGAGGACGCCGTCAGCCCTGGGGCTGATCGTCACCGAGCTGGTCATCAATGCGCTTAAGCACGCCTTCCCGGAAAACCGGGCGGGACGGGTCACGGTGCGTTATGATACCGACGTGAGCGGATGGACCCTCAGCGTGGCCGATGACGGGGTGGGGGTGACCCCGGCGACCGTGCAGGCGCGATCAGGGCTGGGGGCCAGCATTGTCGAAGCCTTGGCCAGACAACTGGACGCCGAGGTGATCCGTCCGAACGTGACCCGGGGTTTCCGGACAAACATCGTCCACGCGACGAGGGCCGCCTAGGCCTACTTCTTCTTGTCGTCGCCCTTGTTCTGGCTGGTCCAGGCGGCAAAGCCCGGACCCGCGGCGGGTTTCGGCTTGTCCTGCTTGGGTTTCTTCTTTTCGCGGTTGCTCCGCTGATCCCGGTTGCCCATGGGGTCCTCCTCTTGGGGCCTAGAAGTAGCCGGACTCGCCTTCGATGCGGACCTGTACGGCCGCGCCGGTGGCGATGGCGTTGCGGGCCAGCCGGTTGGCCGAGGCGACGGCCACGGCCTTTTCAATCGCCCGGTTCGAGTAGGCGCCCTGGTGTTCGACGGCCCAGGCGCCTTCATGCTTGATGACCTGGAAGATAAGGCGAGACATTTTGGGGACCCGCTCCTGGCGGTGCTGCGCTAAGGGGGCACCATGGGCGCTTTGGCCCCAAATAGCCACCGACTTCGCAATACCCGTTTTGGCTTTGAGCCCGCGCGAGGGGCCTGATAGGGAGAGCGCCGTATTCGTGGCGGGACGTTTTCAATGAGCACGACCGAGGTCAGCGGGTCTTCCCGCCAGGCGTTTTTGGCGACGCTCGCCGCCGCGGCGGGCGCGCTTTTCGTCTGGTACGATTTCTTTCTGTTCGTCGCGCTGGGCGGTCTGGTCGGCGCCAGATTCCTGCCCGAGGGCGGCGGGGGATTTGGCTTCGCGCTCGCTGCCGTCGCAGCAGGCCTGATCATGCGCCCCGTCGGCGCGCTGCTGTTCGGACGGATCGCCGACAAGAGGGGGCGCAGGCGCGCCCTGCTCGCCTCGTTGTTGGTCATGGGACTCTCCACCCTGGTTCTGGGGCTGCTGCCGACCCGCGCCCAGATCGGCATGGCCGCGCCGGTGCTGCTCATCGGCCTTCGTCTCGTACAGGGTCTGGCCCTCGGCGGGGCGCCTTCCGCGGGCCTGGTCTATGTCGCGGAAATCGCGCCGCCCAAACAGCGGGGGCTCTACACGGGGCTGATCCAGGCGGCCGGAACCGCCGGCCTGGCTCTGGCCATCGGCGCAGCCATCGCCGCCCACACAGCGCTGGGCGACAAGGCGTTCGAAGGCTGGGGCTGGCGCATCCCGTTCCTGGTCTCGGCTCTGCTGCTGGCGCTATGGGCCTGGCTGAGGCTCCGCCTTCCCGAAAGCCCGGTCCGCGAGGTCGAGACGACAAAGCCATTGGCCGAATCGCTGGCCAGCGGCGCGAGCCTCAAGCGGCTGTTTCCGGCCCTGTTCGGCGTTGCGATAGGACCGGCGGTCGTCGCCCAGGGCGGCCAGCTCTATGCCCTGTCGTTTCTTCAGGACGTGCTGCATGTCGATCCCGCGGCGGCCCAGAGCCTCATATTGCCGGCGCTCGCCGCCGGCGCGCCGTTCTTCGTGCTGTTCGGCTGGCTGTCCGACAAGATCGGCCGCAAGTGGCTCGTTATGGCCGGCTGCGGTCTCTTCGCCATCGCCGTCATTCCGCTGTTCTCCATGCTGATCGCCGCCGCCAATCCGTCACTGACGCGCGCCCAGGCCAATGCCCGGGTCCAGCTGGTTGCGGACCCAAAGGACTGCTCCGTACTGTTCGATCCGACTGACCGGATCGTGTTCAAACGCTCCTGCGACATCGCCCGCGATTTCCTGGTGCGCGCGGGCATCCCTTACAAAGTCGAGCGCGCCTATCCGCGTCAGATGGCGGGCGTGCAGGTCGGCGATTGCGCCACCTGTTACGTCGACAGCTTCCGGGGCGCGCGACTGTCGGTCAGGGGTTTCCAGGCCGAGAGCGATGATTTCTCAAGGCGCATGGGGAGCGTGCTGGCCCATCAGCGCTATCCGGCCTCGGCGCCGACCATCCTGATCGACAAGCCAAAGGTGATGGCGATCCTGTTCGCACTCGTTGCGCTGGCCGCGATGAGCGGCGGTCCGGCCGGCGCCATGCTGGCCGAGATGTTCCCGGCCAGAGTGCGGGGACTTTCCGTCAGCCTGACCAGCCAGCTCGCCCAGGGCTGGTTCGGCGGTCTGCTCGCGGCGTCGGCCTTCGCCATCGTCGCAACCACCGGTAACCTCGCCTTCGGGATGCTCTATGCGGTCTTTTTCGCCGCGCTGACGGTGATCGTGGGAGCGATCAATCTGGCCGAAACCAGGGCCGTTGATATCGGAGCCTGACGGGCAGGCGTCTTCCAAAATTCACTTGTATGTTGACACCCTTGGGCGGCTTGCTACCCCTTAACCAACAACAAGAATAACCAGGGGTGGAATCATGGCGACCAAGACAGCTCCCGAAGGGGGCTCAAGCCTCAGCGCGATTGCCGATAACCCGAAGTACAAGGAGCTGATCGCCAAGCGGGGCCGGTTCGGCTGGGTGCTGACGATCATCATGCTGGTCGTCTACTACGGCTATATCGCGACGATCGCCTTCGACAAATCGATCCTGGCCCGGCCCATTGGCTCATGGAAAATGTCGTGGGGCATTCCGGTTGGATTTGGTCTGATCGTGTTCACTATCCTGATCACCGGGTTCTATGTCGTGCGCGCGAACAATGTGTTTGATCGCCTGGTTGACGAGATCAAGAAGGAGGCGGGCCAGTGATCCGCCTCGTCAAGCGCCTGGCGCTCACCTCCGGCCTCGTATCCGCGCCCGCCATCGCCCATGCCGCCGACGTCATCGCGCCGACCCAGCAACAGCCGACCAATTGGGTCGCGATCAGCATGTTCGGGGTCTTTGTGCTGCTTTCGCTCTACATCACCCGCTGGGCGGCGACCCGCACCAAGAGCACCGCGGACTTCTACGTTGCCGGGGGCAATGTGACCGGCTTCCAGAATGGCTTGGCCATCGCCGGCGACTATATGTCGGCTGCCTCGTTCCTCGGTATTTCGAGTCAGATCTTCAACGATGGCTATGACGGGCTGATCTATTCGATCGGCTTCCTCGTCGGCTGGCCGATCATCATGTTCCTGATGGCGGAAAAGCTGCGCAATCTCGGCCGCTACACCTTTGCCGATGTGGCCTCATTCCGTTTCGCCCAGACGCCGGTGCGCATTTTCGCGGCCTTCTCGACCCTGCTGGTCGTGGCCTTCTACATGATCGCCCAGATGGTCGGTGCGGGGCAGCTGATCAAGCTGCTCTTCGGCCTGCCGTTCAACTACGCCGTTATCATCGTCGGCGCCCTGATGATCCTTTACGTCCTCTTCGGCGGCATGCGCGCCACCACCTGGGTGCAGATTATTAAGGCCGGCATGTTGCTCACGGGCGCCACCCTTATCGCCGTCCTGGTCATGGCCAAGGTAGGCTGGTCGCCGGAGGAGCTGTTCTCCCGCGCCGTGCAGGTCAAGACCGACCTTGCCACCGCCAAGGGGGCCGACGCCGCCAAGGCCGCCAAGGATGGCCTGTCGATCATGGGCCCGGGCAAGTTCATCACCGATCCGATCAGCGCCATCTCGTTCGGCATGGCCCTGATGTTCGGCACCGCTGGCCTGCCGCACATCCTGATGCGCTTCTTCACCGTTCCGGACGCCAAGGCGGCCCGCAAGTCGGTGCTCTGGGCGACGGGCTGGATCGGCTATTTCTATCTGCTCACCTTCATTATCGGCTTCGGCGCCATTGTGCTGGTGGCCTCCAACCCCGAATTCCTCGACGCCAAGGGCGCGCTGAAGGGCGGCGGCAACATGGCGGCCATCCATCTGGCCAACGCCGTGGGCGGCAACATCCTCCTGGGCTTCATCTCGGCCGTGGCTTTCGCCACCATCCTGGCGGTGGTCGCCGGCCTGACGCTGGCTGGCGCCTCGGCGGTTTCGCACGATCTCTTCGCCACCGTCTTCCGCCGGGGTGAGGCCGATTCCGTGCACGAGCTGAATGTTTCACGCGCCACCACGGTGGTGCTGGGCGTGGTGGCCGTGGTGCTGGGCATCGCCTTTGAAAAGCAGAACATCGCCTTCATGGTCGCCCTGGCCTTCGCCCTGGCGGCGTCGGGCAACTTCCCGGTCCTGATCCTCAGCCTCCTGTGGAAGGGTATGACCACGCGCGGCGCCGTCGTCGGCGGGTTCCTGGGAGTCACCACCGCCCTGGTGCTGATGATCCTCTCGCCGTCCATCTGGAAGGACGTGATGCACCACAAGGAAGCGATCTTCCCGTACAAATCGCCCGCCCTGTTCTCGATGGCCGTGGCCTTTGTCGGGATCTGGCTCTTCTCGGTGACCGACCGGAGCGGCCGCGCAGCGGTCGATCGCGCCGGCTTCGACGATCAGCGGATCCGTTCGGAAACCGGTATTGGCGCGGCGGAGTCGTCGGACCACTAACGGTCCGGGGTCGGCCCTCTCGAAAAGGGTCTTTATTTCGCCGCGTGAACCGCTATATACCGCGTCCCGCACGAATCCCGTTCGTTGCGCTTTAGCGCCGAGGCCCAGATCATCGCCCTTGATCTGAGCGCAGGCGCGTTCCGCTATTGGCGGAATGACTTCCCCGCGTCCTGTGGCCTGGCCACAGAGGGTGGACGCATGGACAAGCAAAACTAGACCGCGCGCGGACTCCCAAAGTTCCCGCTCGCACCCAAGGGAAAACATCGATGGCTCAGTCGTTCACCGGCCGTAAGCGGATCCGTTATTCTTTCGGCCGCATCGCCGAAGCCGTGCAGATGCCGAACCTGATCGAGGTTCAGCGCAGCTCCTACGAGCAGTTCCTGCAGCGCGAGACGCGCGCGGCGGACCGCCGTGACGAGGGACTGGAAGCGGTGTTCAAGTCCGTTTTCCCGATCAAGGATTTCAACGAGCGCGCCCTGCTCGAGTACATCAGCTACGAGTTCGAAGACCCCAAGTACGACGTCGAGGAATGCATCCAGCGCGACATGACCTATGCCGCGCCGCTGAAGGTGAAGCTGCGCCTGATCGTTTTTGAACTGGACGAAGAAACCGGCGCACGCTCGGTCAAGGACATCAAGGAACAGGACGTCTACATGGGCGACATCCCGCTCATGACCGACAAGGGCACGTTCATCGTCAACGGCACCGAGCGGGTCATTGTCTCGCAGATGCACCGCTCTCCGGGCGTATTCTTCGACCACGACAAGGGCAAGACCCACTCGTCGGGCAAGCTGCTGTTTGCCGCCCGCGTCATCCCCTATCGCGGCTCCTGGCTCGATTTCGAATTCGACGCCAAGGACATCGTCTTTGTGCGTATCGACCGCCGCCGCAAACTGCCGGCCACCACCTTCCTGATGGCGCTGGGCATGGACGGCGAGGAAATCCTCACCCACTTCTACCACGTCGTCCCGTTCGAAAAGCGCGAAGACAAGAAAGGTCACTCGGGCTGGGCCACCCCCTACAAGGCCGAACGCTGGCGCGGGGTGAAACCGGAGTTTGCTCTGGTCAACGCCGACACCGGCGAGGAAGTCGCCGACGCCGGCCAGAAGATCTCGGCCCGCCAGGCCAAGAAGCTCGCCGACGCGGGCCTCAAGACCTTGCTTCTGCCGCCCGAGGCCCTCACGGGCCGCTATCTGGCGCGCGATGAAGTGAATTATGAAACCGGCGAAATCTACGCCGAGGCGGGCGATGAACTGACGCCCGAACTGATCAACTCCCTGGCCGAACAGGGTTTCACCACCATCGACGTGCTTGACATCGACCACGTCACGGTCGGCGCCTACATGCGCAACACCCTGCGCGTCGACAAGAACGCCAACCGCGAAGAAGCCCTCTTCGACATCTACCGCGTCATGCGTCCCGGCGAGCCGCCGACGGTGGAAGCGGCCGAGACCATGTTCCAGGGCCTGTTCTTCGATTCCGAGCGCTATGACCTTTCCTCGGTCGGCCGCGTGAAGATGAACATGCGCCTGGAGTTCGGCGATGTGTCGGACGAGGTCCGCGTGCTGCGCAAGGAAGATGTGCTGGAAGTGCTGCGCACTCTGGTGGGCCTGCGCGACGGCCAGGGCGAGATCGACGACATCGACAACCTCGGCAACCGCCGGGTGCGTTCGGTGGGCGAACTTCTGGAAAACCAGTACCGCATCGGCCTCTTGCGCATGGAACGGGCGATCAAGGAGCGGATGAGCTCCATCGATATCGACACCGTCATGCCGCACGACCTGATCAATGCGAAACCGGCGGCCGCCTCGGTCCGCGAATTCTTCGGCTCCTCGCAGCTGTCGCAGTTCATGGACCAGACCAATCCGCTGTCGGAGATCACCCACAAGCGCCGCCTCTCGGCGCTTGGCCCGGGCGGTCTCACCCGCGAGCGCGCCGGCTTCGAAGTGCGCGACGTGCACCCGACCCACTACGGCCGCATCTGCCCCATTGAAACGCCGGAAGGCCCGAACATCGGCCTGATCAATTCCCTCGCCACTCACGCGCGGGTCAACAAGTACGGCTTTATCGAAAGCCCCTATCGCCGCGTGAAGAACGGCAAGCCTCAGGAAGAGGTGATCTACATGTCGGCCATGGAAGAGGCGAAACACGTCATCGCCCAGGCCAACATCCGCATGGAAAAGGGCAGGATCGCCGACGAACTGGTCCCCGGTCGGGTCAACGGTGAGCCGAGCTTGCTCCCCACCGAAACCGTCGACCTGATGGACGTCTCGCCCAAGCAGGTGGTTTCCGTGGCCGCGGCCCTGATCCCCTTCCTGGAAAACGACGACGCCAACCGCGCCCTGATGGGCTCGAACATGCAGCGTCAGGCCGTGCCGCTGATCCAGACCGATGCGCCGCTCGTCGGCACCGGGATGGAAGGCGTCGTCGCCCGCGATTCGGGCGCCGTGGTCGTGGCCCGCCGCGAAGGTGTCGTCGAGCAGGTGGACGCCACCCGTCTCGTCGTTCGCGCGACCGCCGAGAACGATCCGACCAAGCCGGGCGTCGATATCTATCGCCTGTCAAAGTTCCAGCGTTCGAACCAGAACACCTGCATCAACCAGCGTCCGCTGGTAAAGGTGGGCGACAAGATCGCCGCCGGCGACATCATCGCCGATGGCCCGTCGACCGAGCTGGGCGAACTGGCCCTGGGCCGCAACGCCCTCGTCGCCTTCATGCCCTGGAACGGCTACAACTTCGAAGACTCGATCCTGATCTCCGAGCGGATCGTGCGCGACGACGTCTTCACCTCGATCCACATCGAAGAGTTCGAGGTCATGGCCCGCGACACCAAGCTGGGTCCGGAAGAAATCACCCGCGATATCCCGAACGTCGGCGAGGAAGCCCTGCGCAACCTCGACGAGGCCGGCATCGTGGCGATCGGCGCCGAGGTTCAGCCGGGCGATATCCTGGTTGGCAAGGTCACGCCCAAGGGCGAATCGCCCATGACCCCGGAAGAAAAACTGCTGCGCGCCATCTTCGGCGAAAAGGCCTCCGACGTGCGCGACACTAGCTTGCGTCTGCCGCCGGGCGTTGCCGGCACCATCGTTGAAGTGCGCGTGTTCAACCGGCACGGCGTCGACAAGGACGAGCGGGCTCTCGCCATCGAACGCGAAGAAGTCGAACGCCTCGGCAAGGACCGGGACGACGAATTCTCTATCCTGAACCGCAACATGACCGCGCGTCTGCGCGACCTGATCACCGGCAAAAAAGCCGTCTCGGGTCCCAAGGGCCTCGGCCGCGGCGAAGTCACCGCCGAAAAACTCACCGAAATCGCGCCGGGCCTGTGGTGGCAGATCGCCCTCGACGACGAAAAGGCCATGGGTGAACTCGAAGCCCTGCGCCGCCAGTTCGACGAAGCCAAGAAGCGGCTCGATCGCCGTTTCGAAGACAAGGTCGACAAGCTGCGCCGCGGTGACGAACTGCCCCCTGGCGTGATGAAGATGGTCAAGGTGTTCGTGGCGGTGAAGCGCAAGCTGCAGCCGGGCGACAAGATGGCCGGCCGTCACGGCAACAAGGGCGTTATCTCGCGCATCCTGCCGATCGAGGACATGCCGTATCTGGAAGACGGCACCTCGGTGGACGTGGTGCTCAATCCCCTCGGCGTGCCTTCGCGCATGAACGTCGGCCAGATCTTTGAAACCCACCTTGGGTGGGCGGCGGCGGGCCTCGGCCAGCAGATCGCCGGCCTGCTCGACGCCTGGCAGCACGGCGGCCAGAAGAAGGCCCTCGTCGACCACCTGGTCAGCATCTACGGCAAGGACCAGGAACTGCCGGACGACGAGGAAGGCCTGATCGAACTGGCCAAGAACCTCTCCAAGGGCGTTCCCTTCGCCACCCCCGTCTTCGACGGCGCGCGGATCGAGGACATCGAGGACCGGTTGGAACAATCCGGGCGTGCGCGCTCGGGCCAGTCGATCCTCTATGATGGCCAGACCGGTGAGCAGTTCAAGCGGCCGGTCACGGTCGGCTACATCTATATGCTCAAGCTGCACCACCTGGTGGACGACAAGATCCACGCCCGTTCCATCGGCCCCTACAGCCTGGTTACCCAGCAACCGCTGGGCGGCAAGGCCCAGTTCGGCGGCCAGCGCTTCGGCGAGATGGAGGTGTGGGCGCTCGAAGCCTACGGCGCAGCCTACACCCTGCAGGAAATGCTGACGGTGAAGTCCGACGACGTGGCCGGACGCACCAAGGTCTACGAGAGCATCGTCCGCGGCGACGACACCTTTGAGGCCGGCATTCCGGAAAGCTTCAACGTGCTGGTCAAGGAGATGCGTTCTCTGGGCCTGAACGTGGAGTTGGAAAACAACTAGCGCCCTCGGCTTTTGAGACTTTTGAACATGCGGGAAAGGGCGCCGTCAGCGCCCTGACCTAAGCTTCCGAAATACCTGACGAACTGGAAAATCGATGACCCAGGATGTCCTGAATATCTTCAACCCGGTGGTTGCGGCCCCGACGTTCGACCAGATCCGGATCGCGCTCGCGAGCCCGGAAAAGATCCGCTCGTGGTCGTTCGGCGAAATCAAGAAGCCCGAGACCATCAACTACCGGACCTTCAAGCCCGAACGCGACGGTCTGTTCTGTGCGCGTATCTTTGGCCCGACCAAGGACTACGAATGCCTGTGCGGCAAGTACAAGCGCATGAAATACAAGGGCATTATCTGCGAAAAATGCGGCGTCGAAGTCACGCTCGCCCGTGTACGGCGTGAGCGTATGGGCCACATCGAGCTGGCCAGCCCAGTCGCCCACATCTGGTTCCTGAAGAGCCTCCCGTCCCGCATCGCCATGATGCTTGACATGCCGCTGAAGGACATCGAGCGGGTCCTGTATTTCGAATACTACATCGTCACCGAGCCGGGCCTGACCTCGCTGAAGCTCAATCAGCTGCTCTCGGAGGAAGACTATCTGCACTACCAGGACGACTTCGGCGATGACAGCTTCACCGCTGAGATCGGCGCCGAGGCTGTGCGCGGTATGCTGCAACGCATCGACCTGCCCAAGGAAGCCGAAGAGCTGCGCGAAGAGCTGGCCACCACCACTTCGGACCTCAAGCAGAAGAAATTTTCCAAGCGCCTGAAGATCATCGAGGCCTTCATGGAGTCCGGCAACAAGCCGGAGTGGATGATCCTGACGGTCGTCCCCGTGATCCCGCCCGAACTGCGCCCGCTGGTTCCGCTCGACGGCGGCCGGTTCGCGACCTCGGACCTCAACGATCTCTATCGCCGGGTCATCAACCGTAACAACCGTCTGAAGCGCCTGATCGAGCTGCGCGCGCCCGACATCATCATCCGCAACGAAAAGCGGATGCTGCAGGAAGCCGTCGACGCCCTGTTCGACAACGGCCGCCGCGGCCGCGTGATCACCGGCGCCAACAAGCGTCCGCTGAAGTCGCTGGCCGACATGCTGAAGGGCAAGCAGGGTCGCTTCCGCCAGAACCTGCTCGGCAAGCGCGTCGACTACTCCGGCCGCTCGGTCATCGTGGTGGGTCCGGAACTCAAGCTGCACGAGTGCGGCCTGCCCAAGAAAATGGCGCTCGAGCTCTTCAAGCCGTTCATCTATGCGCGCCTTGACGCCAAGGGCCTGTCCGGCACCGTCAAGCAATCCAAGCGCATGGTCGAACGCGAACAGGCCCAGGTGTGGGATATCCTCGATGAGGTGATCCGCGAGCACCCGGTTCTGCTCAACCGCGCTCCTACCCTGCACCGTCTGGGCATCCAGGCGTTTGAACCCAAGCTGATCGAGGGCAAGGCCATCCAGCTGCACCCGCTGGTCTGCGCCGCGTTCAACGCCGACTTCGACGGCGACCAGATGGCCGTGCACGTCCCGCTGAGCCTTGAAGCCCAGCTGGAAGCACGCGTCTTGATGATGTCGACCAACAACATCCTGTCGCCCGCGCACGGCAAGCCGATCATCGTGCCCTCGCAGGATATCGTGCTGGGTCTCTACTACCTCTCCATCGCCAAGGACGGCGAGCCGGGCGAGGGCATGGTCTTCGCCGACGTGGGCGAGATCGAAGCGGCCCTCGAAGCTGGCGTCGTGACCCTGCACTCCAAGGTTCGCGCCCGCATGACCGAGATGAACTCGGAAGGTGTCGTCCAGACCAAGGTTATCGAGACCACGCCGGGCCGGATGAAGGTGGCGGCAGCGTTGCCTCACCACCCCGCCATCGGTCACCGTCTGGTGGAAAAGGCCCTGACGAAAAAGGAAATCGGCGGGCTGATCGACATCGTCTACCGGTTCTGCGGTCAGAAGGCGACGGTGATCTTCGCCGACCAGATCATGGGTCTGGGATTCCGCGAAGCGGCCAAGGCCGGCATTTCGTTCGGCAAGGACGACATCATTATCCCGGCCAAGAAGGCCCAACTCGTCGCCGAGACCAAGAAGCTGGCCGAAGAGTATGAGCAACAGTACGCCGACGGCCTGATCACCAAGGGTGAGAAGTACAACAAGGTCGTCGACGCCTGGGCCAAGGTCACCGACCGCGTGGCCGACGAAATGATGGGCGAAATCTCGACCAAGAAGTTCGGCAAGGACGGCCGTGAGCTGGAAGTGAACTCCATCTACATGATGGCCCACTCCGGCGCGCGGGGCTCCCAGGCCCAGATGAAGCAACTGGGCGGCATGCGCGGCCTGATGGCCAAGCCGTCGGGCGAGATCATCGAAACGCCGATCATCTCGAACTTCAAGGAAGGCCTGACCGTGCTGGAGTACTTCAACTCCACCCACGGCGCCCGTAAGGGCCTGGCCGACACGGCGCTGAAGACGGCCAACTCCGGCTATCTGACCCGCCGTCTGGTCGACGTCGCCCAGGACTGCATCATCAACGAGGAAGACTGCGGCACGACGCGCGGCATCACCCTGAAAGCAGTGATCGAAGGCGGCGATGTTCTGGTCAGCCTGGGCGCCCGTATTCTCGGCCGCTCCAACGCCGACGAGATCAAGGACCCGAACACCGGGGAAGTGATCGCGCCAGCCGACAGCTATCTCGATGAAGAGATGGTCGAACTGATCGAGAAGGCCCAGGTCCAGTCGGTCCGGGTTCGCTCGGTGCTGGTCTGCGAAGCCGAAAACGGCGTTTGCGGCACCTGCTACGGCCGCGATCTGGCCCGTGGCACCCGCGTCAACATCGGCGAAGCGGTGGGCGTTATCGCCGCCCAGTCGATCGGCGAGCCCGGCACCCAGCTGACGATGCGGACCTTCCACATCGGCGGCACGGCGCAGGTCGCCGAGCAGTCGTTCTTCGAAGCCTCGCAGGACGGCCAGATCCGGGTCACCGGCCCGACCGTGAAAGCCTCCGACGGCGCCCTGATCGTCATGAGCCGCAACACGGCCGTGGCGGTGCAGGTCGACGGCCGCGACCGTGAAACCTACAAGCCACCCTACGGCGCGCGTCTGCGGGTCAAGGACGGCGACGAGATCAAGCGCGGCTCGCGGATCGCTGAATGGGACCCCTACACCACCCCGTTCATCACCGAAGTTGCCGGCAAGGTCCGTTACGAAGACCTGGTCGAAGGCCTGTCGTTCCGCGAGGAAGCCGACGAGCAGACCGGAATCTCCAACCGCGTAGTCATCGACTGGCGCGCCAACCCGCGCGGCGCGGACCTGCGTCCGGCCATGGCGGTGATCGACAAGGACGGCGGTTACAAAAAGCTGGCTTCGGGCGCCGACGCCCGCAACCTGCTGCCGGTGGGCGCCATTCTCTCGGTCGGTGACGGCGACGAAGTGAAACCGGGCGACGTGCTCGCCCGCCTGCCCACCGAAAGCGCCAAGACCCGCGACATCACCGGCGGTCTGCCCCGCGTCGCCGAACTCTTCGAAGCCCGCCGTCCCAAGGACTGCGCGGTCATCGCGGAAATGGACGGCCGGGTCGAATTCGGACGCGACTACAAGAACAAGCGCCGGATCAAGATCACGCCGGAGGATGGCGGCGACGCCGTCGAATTCCTCATCCCGAAAGGCAAGCATATCGCGGTCCACGACGGCGATATCGTCAAGAAGGGCGAGTACATCATCGACGGCAATCCCGATCCGCACGATATCCTGCGCATTCAGGGCATCGAGGCGCTGGCCGAGTTCCTGGTCAACGAGATCCAGGAAGTTTACCGGCTCCAGGGCGTGCCGATCAACGACAAGCACATCGAGACTATCGTTCGCCAGATGCTGCAGAAGGTCGAGATCGTCGATCCGGGCGAAACCGGCCTGATCAAGGGCGATCACCTCGACAAGCCCGACTTCGAAGTCGAGCAGGCCAAGGTGCGTGAACGCGGCGCCCGGGAAGCCACCGTGCTGCCCGTGCTGCTCGGCATCACCAAGGCGTCCCTGCAGACCCGCTCGTTCATCTCGGCGGCGTCCTTCCAGGAAACGACCCGCGTGCTCACCGAGGCCTCGGTCCACGGCAAGTCCGACACCCTCGAGGGCCTCAAGGAAAACGTCATCGTCGGCCGGCTTATCCCGGCGGGTACGGGCTCTTACCTGCGCGGCCTGCAGAAGATCGCGGCCAAGCGGGACGAGGCGCTCACCGCACAACGTCAAAAGGAAATGGAACCTCTGCCGGAAGCCATCGCCGACCAGGCGGCGGCCGAACAGGTCCACGTCGAGAGCTAAAGCGCATTCCGAAAAGTGGGAACCGGTTTTCGGAACAAATGCGCGTCAAAGCAAAAAACTGGAGCGGCGCTCTGATTCCATCAGATCGCCGTTCTAGACCTCTCGACGAAACTGATACGTCAAAGGCCCGGGCGCAATCCCGGGCCTTTTTCGTCAGCGCGGCCTGGGCTCCGCGTAGATCTCGTCCGGTTTGAAGGCGGAATCGGGACCTAGAACTTCTGCTTTATGAGCGGCACCAGCCGATCGCTGGTGCAGCCAACGCCCAGATTGGCTTCCGGGCAGCCGAACGCCTTGGCGTCGCCCTGGGCATGCTGGGCGTCACGCGCCTCGTTGGCGGCCTTCTGGGCGGCGAATTCCTTGTCCCTGTCATTCTGGGCGATCGGTGGCTGGCCGGCCTTGGGCGCCGGCACGAGGCTGGTCACGCTGCGCATGCAGGCGGCCTTCTGCTCGCGGGTGAGCTTGTCATAGGAGCGGGCGTCGCAGCCGAGCTTCATCGGACCTGTGTCGCGGGCCGCCTGGGCCGGAGGAGCGGGCGCGACCGGTTGCTGCGGCGGGGCGCCCCTGGCTGGGGCGACCGGAGCTGACGGAACCGGCGAAGGCGTCTCGACGGGCCGGGCGGTGACCGCCGGCGGGGGCGGTGAGGGCGGCGGCGGTTTGTCGATGGGCTTGGGTTTGGGTTCGGGCCGGTCGGGTTCGATCGGGCGGCGGACGATCACCTCGACAGACGGCATTTCCATCAGCCGGTGGTAGGGCTGCTGCTGCACCAGGATCAGCAGAATCAGCAGGTGGACGGTGGCGGAAACACCCAGGGCCCAAAACCAGCGCTGCATGCGTTTTGACCGCGTCACCGCCGCCTGGTCTCCCCAATCGCCCCGATGGGCGCAGCTAAGCAGATATTGGGGCGGAAGCGAGGCCTTGCGCGCCTTCGAACCGTCATCAGTGTTGGCCGATGGCTGATTGGCCGCGCCAATCGCCCGCTTGACCCGAAGGTCCTTCACGGGTAGGGAACGCGCTCATTTTCGAGGCGGGATCGGACGAAAGTTCGGCCCCGCCGTTTCGTGCTTGGATAAAGCCCGATCGGAAACGTTGTAATGACAGACTTTTAGGACCCACCGAAGCGCCTCGGCCCAACGGCACACGCTTCCATAAAGAGCAAAGAGTAAAAGGACTTTATGCCGACAATCAACCAGCTCCTGCGCAAGCCGCGGCGTCCGCTGCCCACGCGCAACAAGGTGCCCGGCCTGAAAGGCTGCCCGCAACGTCGCGGCGTGTGCACCCGGGTCTACACGACCACCCCGAAGAAGCCGAACTCGGCCCTTCGTAAGGTCGCCAAGGTCCGCCTGACCTCGGGCATCGAAGCCCTCTGCTACATTCCCGGCGAAGGCCACAATCTTCAGGAGCACTCGGTGGTCCTGATCCGCGGCGGCCGCGTGAAGGACCTTCCGGGCGTTCGCTACCACATCCTGCGCGGCGTGCTCGACACGCAAGGCGTCAAAGACCGCAGACAGCGCCGGTCGCTCTATGGCGCCAAGCGTCCGAAGTAAGGATCACACAGCATGTCCCGCCGTCACCGCGCAGAGAAGCGTGAAGTCCTCCCCGATCCCAAGTTCGCGGACCTGACCGTCACCAAGTTCATGAACTACGTCATGTACGAGGGCAAAAAGGCCGTCGCCGAAAACATCGTCTATGGCGCTTTCGATATCATCACCGAAAAGCGCAAGGACCAGACCGCGATCGAAACCTTCCACTCGGCGCTGGAAAACGTGGCCCCCGCCGTCGAAGTCCGCTCCCGCCGGGTTGGCGGCGCCACCTATCAGGTGCCCGTCGAAGTGCGTCCGGATCGCCGCAAGGCTCTGGCCATCCGCTGGCTGGTCGGCGCGGCGCGCAAGCGCGGCGAAAACACCATGACCGAAAAGCTCGCCGCCGAGCTGCTCGACGCCTCCAACAACCGCGGCGTCGCGGTCAAGAAGCGCGAAGACACCCACAAAATGGCCGAAGCCAACCGGGCCTTCTCGCACTACCGCTGGTAACCTAAGGCCCGCCCGAACAACGGAGCGGGCGGTTTGGAAAAGCCGCCCGCCCCGAACCCTTGAAGAGTATTCCCGATGCCCCGCACCACCCCGATCGAAGACTACCGCAACTTTGGCATCATGGCCCACATCGATGCCGGCAAGACCACGGTCACCGAGCGGATTCTCTATTACACCGGCAAGAGCCACAAGATCGGTGAAGTCCATGACGGCGCGGCCACCATGGACTGGATGGAGCAAGAGCAAGAGCGCGGGATCACCATCACCTCGGCCGCGACGACCGCGATCTGGGACAACCACCGCCTCAACATCATCGACACCCCCGGACACGTGGACTTCACCATTGAAGTTGAGCGCAGCTTGCGCGTCCTCGACGGCGCGGTGGCCGTGCTTGACGGCAACCAGGGCGTGGAGCCGCAGACCGAAACCGTCTGGCGCCAGGCCGACCGCTACAACGTTCCGCGCATCGTCTTCGTCAACAAGATGGACAAGATCGGCGCCGACTTCGAAGCCTGCGTGAAGTCGATCCGCGACCGCCTGGGCGCCAAGGCCGTGCCGATCCAGCTGCCGATCGGATCGGAGGCCACCCTGCGCGGCATCGTCGATCTGGTGCGCATGAAGGCCGTGGTCTGGGACAACGACGGCCTGGGCGCGACGTACCGTGACGAAGAGATCCCGGCCAATATGCTGGCCGACTGCGAAGCCGCCCGTCACTTCATGATCGAAAACGCCGTCGAACTCGATGACGAGGCGATGGAAGCCTATCTGGGCGGCGAAGAGCCCTCGGTCGACGTCATCAAGAAGTGCCTGCGCAAGGCCGTGCTGACCGGCGCCTTCTATCCGATCCTCGCCGGCTCGGCCTTCAAGAACAAAGGCGTCCAGCCCCTGCTCGACGCGGTGGTCGACTATCTGCCGAGCCCCGTCGATATTCCGCCGACGCCCGGCATAGACTTCAAGACCGACGAGCCCACCACGCGCCGCGCGGCGGATGATGAAGCGCTCTCGGTCCTCGCGTTCAAGATCATGGACGATCCCTTCGTCGGCACCCTGACCTTCTGCCGCGTCTATTCCGGCAAGATCGAAACCGGCATGGGCCTGCTGAACTCATCGCGCGACAAGCGCGAGCGGGTTGGCCGCATGCTGCTGATGCACGCCAACAACCGCGAAGACATCAAGGAAGCCTTTGCCGGCGACATTATCGCGCTCGCCGGCCTGAAGGACATGCGCACGGGCGACACCCTGTGCGACCCCCTCAAGAGCCCGGTAATCCTCGAGCGCATGACGTTCCCCGAGCCGGTTATCGAAATCGCCATCGAACCCAAGTCCAAGGCCGACCAGGAAAAGCTGGGCGTCGCGCTCGGCAAGATGATCGCCGAAGACCCGTCCTTCACCGTCCACACCGACCAGGAGTCGGGCCAGACGATCATGAAGGGCATGGGCGAGCTGCACCTGGACATCAAGGTCGACATCCTCAAGCGCACCTACAAGGTCGAAGCCAATATCGGTGAGCCGCAGGTGGCCTACCGCGAGAGCCTCGGCAAGAAGACCGATATTGACTACACCCACAAGAAGCAGACCGGCGGTACGGGCCAGTTCGCGCGGGTGATGATCACCTTCGAACCGGGCGAGCCGGGTTCGGGCTTTGTGTTCGAATCCAAGATCGTCGGCGGCGCCATTCCCAAGGAATTCATTCCGGGTGTGGAAAAGGGTCTGACCAGCGCCAAGGAAAACGGCCTGCTGGCCGGTTATCCGCTGATCGACTTCAAGGCGACCTTGACCGACGGTAAATTCCACGACGTCGACTCATCGGTCCTGGCCTTCGAAATCGCCTCGCGCGCGGCGTTCCGCGAGCTGAAGGAAAAGGGCGCGCCCAAGCTGCTTGAGCCGATCATGAAGGTCGAAGTGCTGAGCCCCGATGACTACCTGGGTGATGTTATCGGCGATTTGAACAGCCGCCGCGGCCAGATTCAGGGCACCGAGACCCGCGGCAATGCGCAGGTGGTCACCGCCTTCGTTCCGCTCGCCAACATGTTCGGCTACATCGGCAACCTGCGTGGCATGAGCCAAGGCCGGGCGTCGTTCTCCATGACTTACGACCACTACGAACCGGTGCCGCAACACGTCGCCGACCAGATTATCAAGGATCAATAGACTCACCCCTAACCAGAGGACAGGCCCGGACAGGGCTGGAGCTTGAATGGCCAAAGAGAAATTCAACCGTAACAAGCCGCACTGCAACATCGGCACGATTGGTCACGTTGACCATGGCAAGACGACGCTGACGGCGGCGATCACGATGATCCTGGCCAAGTCTGGCGGGGCTACGGCGAAGAGCTACGCCGAGATCGA
>CANJME010000033.1 GCA_947475875.1 Caulobacteraceae bacterium
CCGGATATCCTTCGCCACCCGTTCACCGGGCGTCGTCTTATGGGGCAAGGGTTTTGCTCTCATCTTCGTTCCTACGTCACTGCGATGAGACCAAAACCCTCCGTTAGCGGGAACCCTCAATCTGTCTCATTGGTGCTGACGGCGGACAGATGTGCGCACGGTCACCGACTTTTCCAGCATCGCCCTGAGCAGTCCGATCCAGAACGGCGTCTTTAATCCGGGTTCGCTTCAGTTCCAGACCGGCGGCGCCTCGCAGATCGTTCTGGTTCGCGCCTATTATCAGTGGGACCTTTATGCGCCGCTGATGAACTCGGCGATGGTCAAGCTACCGGGCAAGACCCTGCTGACCAGCGTCACCACCTTTCGCAACGAGCCCTACAACCTGTGACCGGAGCGATCGTCCGCTTCCTGACGAGCCTGAAGCGCGACGCACGCGGCGTGGCGGCGGTGGAGTTCGCTTTCATCGCGCCGGTCATGATCGTGTTTTACTTCGGCATGGTCGAGGCCTGCCAGATCATGATCGCCGATCGCAAGACGGTGAAGGCCGCCGCGGCCATGGGCGACCTGATCGCCCAGTCGGGCTCGACCATCACCCTGACCGGCTCGGGCGGCGTGAACGACGTTCTCAGCATGGGCGATACCTTGATGTCGCCCTTTGCGACGGGAACGAACCTGAAGATATGCGTGGCCAGCATCACCGCCAACGCCGCGAACACCATCAAGACGGTCGACTGGAGCCGCTCAACCAACGGCGCGACCTGCCCGGCCAAGAGCACGACAGTGACATCGGTTCCCACGGGCCTGATCTCTGGCGGCCAGAGCGTGATCATGTCGACGGTGACCTACACTTACACCGGCTCCCTGCAGATGGTGCTCCACACCACGCCCATTTTTAGCAAGACCTTTTATCACAAGCCCCGCAAGGTCACGACGATCACCTGCCCGACCTGCTGAGGCCCCGCTGCTTCGGTTCACCGAAGCAGCGAGCTCACTTGTAGAGGCACGGGCCGCCCGTCGATTTCCGAAACATCGCGAACCCCGATCAGGCTGTTGGTCAGGAAGATAGCCTTGGCGCGCACCAGAGCCTCCGGCGGGGCGGCGACTTCACGCACTTCCCGACCGGAGGCGGTCAGCCCCGCGATCACGCGGGCGCGTATCGTGCCGGCCAGCACGCCGCAGCTCAGGGCGGGCGTAAAAAATGCCTCCCCTTCGAGCCAGAAGAGGTTGGCGGCCGCGGCGCAGGCCAGGCGTCCGGCCAGGTTGAGCATCACCGCCTCGTCAGCGCCGGTCTGGAGGGCCTCGCGCCGGGCCAGCACATTATCGAGACTGTTGAGGGTCTTGTGGCGTGAGGACAGCGAATGCTCGTTGCGGCGGACGCTGGCGGTGATCAGCCGGGCGGGCCCCTTCGGCGCGGGCGCGGGTGCGGCGGTGACCACAAGGCGGGGTTTCAACTCGGTCGGTCTGTCGAGGCCCCGGTCGCCGGAGCCGGCGGTCCAGGTCAGGCGCACCGCGGCGCGGGCCTTAGCGAACCCCGCCGTGATAAGCGCCTTGTCGGCGCGGGCGCGAAGGACGGCCGCCTTCGGCGCGGGCAGGCCCAGCGCGGCGCAGCCGGCCGCCAGACGCGCCACATGGGCGTCCCAGTCAGCCAGAACGCCCTTTTCGGCCAGCACGGTCTCGAAGAGCCCATCGCCTAGGGTAAAGCCGCGGTCGTCGTCCGGGATCATGCTTGCGGCTCCGTCAGCGCCCGCAGGATAGCGGCGATCTTGTCTTCGGTCTCCAGGCGCTCGGCATGGGGATCGGAATCGGCGGTGATGCCGCCGCCGGCGCGGGCTTCGAAGCTCCAGCCGGCCGGATCTTCCTCAAAAGCCGTGGTGCGGATCAGCACGCTGGACTCAAAGCCTCCGTCAAAACACGCCCAGAAGAGGGCGCCAAAGAAAGGTCCGCGAGGCGGTTCGAGTTCCCGGATCACCTTCATGGCCTGGACCTTCGGTGCGCCGGTGATCGAGCCCGGCGGGAAAACGGCTCTTAGCAGATCGGCGGGCGAGACGTCCGGTTTCAACCGTCCGGTCACCGTGGAAACCAGATGGTGCACATTGGCGAAGGTCTCCAGCCGGAAAAGCTCCGGCGTCGCCACCGACCCGGGCTCGCAGACCCGGGACAGGTCATTGCGCATCAGGTCGACGATCATCAGGTTTTCCGCCCGGTCCTTGGCGGAGGCAGCGAGCGCGGCCTTGTTCGCCTCATCTTCGGTGGCGTCCGCCCCGCGCGGCGCCGTGCCCTTGATCGGCCGGGTAAGGACAGTCCGCTCGCCCGGCGAGACCTGCACGAACTGCTCGGGCGAGTTGGACACCAAAGCCAGGCCCGGCGCGCGCAAATAGGCCGCATAGGGCGCCGGGCTCTGCTGTGAAAGCCGCGCCGCAAGGTCGAGCGGCGTCGCGCCGGCTTTCAGACGGCCGCGCCAGCGCCGGGCGATATTGGCCTGAAAGACTTCGCCCGCCGCGATCCTCCCGCGCACCCGCGCCACCGCCTCTTCGAAGGCCAGCGGATCGTCCGCCTCAATGTCTTCGGTCAGTGGCCCGGCGAACTCGCGCCCGGCCGGGCCTGAAAGCCAGCTTGCAGCATTCGCGGCGCGGTTCTCTGCCCCGTCCTCGGTTTCACCCCGTCCGACCGCCCAGATTTCCCGCCTTGTGTGATCGAAAACCAGCAGAGCCGAAACTCTCAGGGCGATGAGTTCGGGCCAGTCTGACTCATCGCCCAGATCCAGCGCCTCGATGCGGCCGGCCAGGCTGTAGGCGGCCAGACCGACTACCCCACCCGTGAAGGGCAGGGCGCTCGCCGGGGCCGTCGCCGGCCCGATCAAGTCCGCCAGGTCCTGGAACGGATCGGCGGGATCGCCCGGCCGGATGATCTTTACCTGATCGCAATCCCGCGCCAGCCAGGACCAGCCCCGCCCGTCCGAGATCAATCCAAAGGAGAATTCGAGATCTTCCCAACCTTTGAGGACGGCAATCGGGTCGCGCCAGGCAAGCTTGGTGGTCACGCAGTGGCGCATCGGCGGTTTCCTTACGCCGTAAAGCGATTTGGCGGAACAGGGATACCCGACCTTAACCTTGGATTCGCATTACCGGGCTAGCCTGTCCGCAACGATAAAACGGGGTGTCTACGAGATGCACGGCTTAATGCTGAGCAGCCTTCACAACCGGGCGGCGCGCCGCCGGTGAGCCAGCCCCTGCCTCTCGATACGCACGCCCTGGAGCATCAGCTTGACGCGGAACGCGCCGCGCGGGCGCTTGCTGAAGCCACGCTGGCCGAACACACCCAGGAACTTTCTCACGCCAACGCCTCGCTGAAAGGCATCTGCGACACGCTTTCGGCCCGCATCGGCGAGCTGGAGGAAGAGCGCGCCCGCGTGCTGCACATCGGCCGTACCGATTCCCTGACCGGCCTCGTCAATCGCGGCGCCTTCCTCTCGGGCCTGACCGAGAAACTGGCAGCGGCCACCCGATTCGGCATGACCGTCGGCCTCTATGTGGTGGACCTCGATCGCTTCAAGGACATCAATGACACCCTCGGCCACGAGGCCGGCGACTTGCTGCTGCAGGAAGTCGGCGAGCGCCTGGCCGACGTCGCTCGCGCCAACGACATCGTCGCGCGCCTCGGTGGCGACGAATTCGCCATCATCGCCGAGATGAACACCGACGGCGCCGACGCCATTCCGCTGGCCCAGCGCATCCTGGAGGCCCTGCTCGAACCAGTGGACATCATGGGCCGCTCGGTCTCGCCGGGCGCCTCGATCGGCGTCGCGCTCTATCCCAACGATGCGGGCGATGCCTCGGACCTTCGCCGTTACGCCGACCTGGCGCTCTACCGGGCCAAGGCGGCGGGCCGGGCGCAATTCAAGGTGTTCGACACGGCCCTGCGTCAGGAAGGCGAGCTTCGGCGCACGCTGGAAGCTGATCTGCGCCGCGCGGTCGACAATCAGGAAATCATCCCCTGGTTTCAGCCGGTGGTGGACGCCCATACTGGCACGGTGCGGGGTGTCGAGGTGCTGGCGCGCTGGAACCATCCCGATCAGGGCCTGGTCATGCCCGACAAGTTCGTGCCGATCGCCGAAGAGCTGGGCCTGATCGGCAAGATCGACGCCTCCATCTTCGAACAGGCCTGCGTCATCGCCGGACCCTGGGTGGGCGAGGGTCTGATCGAGACCCTTTCCTGCAATATCTCGCCGCGTGAGCTGCTTGACGTGAATTTCGCCGAGCATCTGATCGAGAGGATCGGGGCCAACAAATTCCCGGCCGGCGCCCTGATGGTCGAGATCACCGAGACCTTCCTGATGCAGGATATGGATCTGGCCCGCCGCCACATCGAGCGGATGGCCGAGCACGGCGTGCGCGTGGCGCTGGACGATTTCGGCATCGGCTATTCGAACCTGCGGGCGCTGATGCAGCTGCCGATCGACACCGTGAAGATCGACCGCTCGCTGACCCGCGACATCGACAAGGACGATCGGGTGAGGGCGCTGGTGCGCCTATTGGCCCAGACCACCCGGGCGCTCGGCCTGTCGTTCATCGCCGAGGGCGTCGAGGACGAAGCCCACGCCATCGCCCTGCGCGCGGTCGGCTGCTCCAGCATGCAAGGCTACTACTTCGCCCGACCCATGCCCCCCGAACAGATGAGCGCCTTCCTGCGCCGGGCAGACGCGTCCACGCCCGTCGCCATGCCCCAGCTGAACGTGGCCTAGCGCCCCTTTTTTTCCTCCCGTTTATGGGGAGTGTGGCTCCCGAAGGGAGCCGGGTGGGGAAATTGGGCGCGCCACCAGAGTTGCCCACCCTGGCCGCTTCGCGGCCTGTCCCTCCCGACATGCGGGAGGGAGGGTTTCTCACCCCCGCCCGATCAGCGGCATCTTGGTCGCCATCACCGTCATGAACTGCACGTTCGCCTCCAGCGGCAGGCTGGCCATGTAGAGCACGGCGTCGGCGACGTGCTGGACGTCCATGGTCGGCTCGATCCTCACCTCCCCGTTCGGCTGCGGCAGGCCGCCGGCCTTGGCGCGGGTCATAAGTTCGGTTTCCGCATTGCCGATGTCGATCTGGCCGCAGGCGATGTCATAGGCCCGGCCATCTAGGGAGGTCGACTTCGTCAGGCCGGTCATGGCGTGCTTGGTCGCCGTGTAGGGCGCTGAGCGCGGGCGCGGGCGATCAGCCGAAATCGAGCCATTGTTGATGATCCGCCCGCCGCGAGGGTCCTGGTCGCGCATCAGCCGGAAGGCGTGCTGGGTGCAGAGAAACGCCGCCGTCAGATTGACGTTCACCACCGTCTGCCATTGCTCGAGCGTCAGGTCTTCGAGCGGTACGGGCGGCGCGCCCTGGCCGGCGTTGTTGAACAGCACGTCGAGGCGGCCCCACCGCTCACGCACGGCGTCGAAGAGGTTTGTAATGGCGTAGGGATCGGCCACGTCCGTGGGCTGGACGAGGGTGTCGCCAGGGCAAAGGCCCGCAGTCTCGACCAGACGGTCCTGGCGGCGTCCCGCAAGCGCCACGCTCCAGCCGTTCTGGCTCAGGGTGACGGCCACGGCCCGCCCTATCCCTGAACCCGCGCCGGTGATGAGGGCGATGTTGCTCATGTCTTGCTCCCCGCTGGTTTTTCAGCCCATAGCACCAAGCGCACAGGAAGGGAGAACCTCGTGGCAAAATCGATCACCACCATCGGCATTGTCGGCGCCGGGGCCATGGGCGCGGGGATCGCCCAGATCGCGCTGACCGCGGGGTTCGAGGTCATCCTCTACGATGCCAACGAGAAGGCGCTCGGCAAGGCCGCCGAGGACGTGGCCCTGCGCATCGCCCGGCTGGTCGAAAAGGGGCAGGCCCAGCCGGAAATGATCGCCCAGGCGGCGGCGAAACTCGTTCTCGCCTACGGGCTGGAAGCCTTCAAGTCGGCCGATGTGGTCATCGAAGCCATCGTTGAACAGCTGGAGCCGAAACAGGGCCTCTTCCAGGCGCTGGAGATGGTGGTGCGGGAAGACGCGATCCTCGCCTCCAACACATCGTCCCTGTCGATCGCCGCCATCGCCCGGGCCTGCAAACACCCGGGCCGGGTCTGCGGCCTGCACTTCTTCAATCCCGTGCCGCTGATGAAACTGGTCGAGGTGATTTTCGGCCCGGCCACCGACCCAGCCGTGGTCGAGGCGATGCTGGAACTGTCCAAAAAGTTTGGAAAAACAGCGGTCCGCGTCAAGGACGGCCCCGGTTTTCTGGTCAATCTCGGCGGCCGGGCCTATGTCACCGAGGCCCTGCACGTGCAGTCCGAGGGCGTCGCCGATGTCGAAATGATAGACCGCATCATGCGCGATTCCGCCGGCTTCCGCATGGGCCCGTTCGAGCTGATGGACCTCACCGGCATCGACGTGAACTTTACCGCCAGCAAGGTGATCTGGGGCGGCTATATGAACGACCCGCGCATCAAGACCGCGCCCCTGCACGAAAACCTGTTCAATGCCGGAAGGCTCGGCCGCAAGACCGGCCAGGGCTTTCATGCTTATCCGGAAAACGCACCCGCGCGGCCGGCCTATACGCCACCGGAAGATGACGGGACCACGAGCCTCAACGCCGTGCTGCCCGACGCCGACGCACGCTTCGGCTCGCTGATCAAAAGCTCAGGCCTTGTAGAGGTGAAGGACGATAAGGCCTCGCCGATCCTGATCTCGCCGCTGGGCGAGGATGCCGCCAATGCCGCCGTGCGGCTCGATCTCGATCCCGCCCGCGTCGTGGCCATCGATTTCACCGGCATCGAGCGGCGTTTCGTCACCCTGATGTCGCCCCTGGGTGGCAATGGCCTCGTCCACGAAGTCGCGCAATGGCTGAACGCGCGGGGGTTCGCTACCGCCGTGGTCAAGGATTCCCCCGGTTTCGTGTCCTTGCGCATCCTGGCCATGGTCGCCAATCTCGGCTGCGAGATGGCGCAGATCGGCATTGGCACGCCGCAAGACATCGATCTGGGCATGAAGCTCGGTCAGAACTACCCCTTCGGCCCGCTGGAGCTGGCTGAAAAGCTGGGCCCGCCCGTCGTGCTGGAAACCCTTACCGCCATGCAGGCCATGACCGGCTCGGACCGCTACCGGCCCAGCTTGTGGTTGCGCCGCCGGGCCATGCTGGGATTGCCGATCCACACGCCGGACTAGGACTCATCAGGCCGCCTGGGCGATCTCCACGGTCAGTTTCTCGATCACCGTCACGGCCCGGGCCAGCGTCTCGCGGTCGGCAGGGCTCAACGCCCGCAGCGCGGCGACCAGGGGGGCCATCCGCCGCGCGTTTTCCTGCGCCACAATGGCCGCGCCGACGTGCGTGGCCTCAATCCATTGCAGGCGGCTATCTTCCTCGTCGGCGGAGCGGCGGATCATACCGCCCGCCGCAAGCTCGGCCAGCAGGCGTGACATGGTCGCCGGCGTGACCTGCTGGAGGGCGGCCAGGTCGCGGGCGACGATGTGCCCGTGGTGGACGATGGTCGCCATCGCCGCGATCTGCGCGCCAGTCAGCGCGCCGCCGCGGGTCTGGCCTTGCAGGGTCCGGGTCAGGCGGTATGACGCCAGAGCGAGGTCCTGGGTGAGTTTCCGGTCATCGGTCATGGCAAGACGCTCCGGCCTTTCGAAGGCCAGCATCCTGGTTCAATTTAATAGTTGCTGCAACTAACTACCGAGAAAGTGGTCAGTGAGGCCGACGGGGACTATATTGCCCGCGAGGGAGACGCCGCCATGACCGACAACGCCGACCAGATCGCCGAGTGGAATGGGCCGATGGGCGACCGCTGGGCCCAGATGCAGGCCGATCTCGATGCGCTGACGAGGCCCTTCGGCAATGCGGCCCTGGCGGCGGCGAAGGTCGTCTCCGGCGAAGCGGTCATCGACGTCGGCTGCGGCTGCGGTGACACCACCTTTGAGATCGCCAGGGCCGTGGGCGCCAACGGCTCGGTGCTGGGCGTCGATGTCTCTCGGCCGATGCTGGTTTCCGCTGAAGCCCGCCGCCAGCGCGAGGGGGTCGCCAACCTAAAGTTCGTCGAGGCCGACGCCTCCGCCGCGCCCCTGCCGTCAAATCTCGATCTGCTCTTCTCGCGCTTCGGGGTGATGTTCTTTGAAGACCCGTTCCCCGCCTTCAAGCACATGAGCAAGTCGCTGAAGCCGGGCGGGCGCCTGGCCTTCGTCTGCTGGCGCGCGGCCAGGGAAAACCCGTGGGCGACCGTGCCGATCGGCGCGGCCCGCGCGGCGATGGGAGTCCCCGCGCCACAGATGGATCCCTACGCGCCCAGTCCGTTCGCCTTCGCCGACGAGACGCGGACGCGGCGGATTCTGGAGGAAGCGGGCTTTACAGATGTGACGTTCACCCCTTTTGACCACACGGTCCGCCTGGGCGCGAACGCCGCTGACGGCGCCGAAGGCTCGATCCGTTTCGGCCCGGCCGGCCGCTTCATCCGCGAGATGGGCGAAGGCGCCATCGTCCAGGTGCTGCCCGCCATGACGGAGGCGTTGAAGCCGTTCGAGAACGCCGACGGCTGCGCGCCGCCGGGCGCGACCTGGATCGTAACGGCGAAGGCGGGGTAGGCCGCCCACACACTCCGAATATCCCCGCGAAGGCGGGGACCCCTGAGGACTATCCGCGTCTCAAACTTTCGGAGCCAGATCACGCACTGGCTGAATCCCCGCCTTCGCGGGGACGGTCGGAGGGGGATTACTCCGCCGGGTGGACTTCCCCTGCGCCGCGTTTGGCTTTCATCTGGTCGAACTGGCCCCAGACGCCGTCGCTGCCGTGCCACTGGCCACGCGTCGCCGCCTTGGAATACTCGGTCGCGCGCGCCTCGAAGAAGTTGGCGTGTTCGACGCCCGACAGCATCTGCTGCAGCCAGGGCAGGGGGTTTTCCTTGACGCCGTAGATCTGCGGCAGTTCCAGCTGGCGCAGCCGCCAGTCGGCGATGAAGCGGATGTAGCTCTTGATGTCGTCCGGCGTCATGCCCTCGACCGGGCCCATCTCGAAGGCGAGATCAATGAACTTGTCTTCCATGCCGACCACGGTTTTGCAGCAATCGACGATGTCGTCCGCCACGGCCTTGGTCACCGCGCCGGTTTCCTTGTTGAAGGCGTGGTAGAGCTTGGTGATCCCCTCGCAGTGCAGGCTCTCGTCGCGCACCGACCACGATACGATCTGACCCATGCCCTTCATCTTGTTGAAGCGCGGGAAGTTCATCAGCATCGCAAACGACGCGAACAGCTGCAGCCCCTCGGTGAAGCCGCCGAACATGGCCAGCGTGCGGGCGATGTCGGCGTTGGACTCCACGCCGAACGACTGCATGTAGTTGTGCTTGTCCCGCATGGCCTCGTATTCCATGAAGGCGCCAAATTCGCTCTCGGGCATGCCGATGGTTTCGAGCAGCAACGCGTAGGCCGCAATATGGATGGTCTCCATATTGGCGAAGGATGACAGCATCATCTTCACCTCGGTCGGGCGGAAAATGCGCCCGTAGCGGTCCATATAGTTGTCCTGCACCTCGATGTCGGACTGGGTGAAGAAGCGGAAAATCTGGGTCAGCAGGTTGCGCTCAGACGGGCTGAGCGAGACCGCCCAGTCTTTCAGATCCTCGCCCAGCGGGATCTCTTCCGGCATCCAGTGCACCTGCTGCTGCTTCTTCCAGTACTCATAGGCCCACGGATAGCGGAACGGCTTGTAGGCCGCCGAAGGGGTGAGCAGACCGGGCAGTTTGGAATGGGCGGACGCGGACATTTATGAGCTCTTCAGGACAGGTCGTGAATCGTTACCCTATCACTTCGCAGGACAACATCTAGCGGCGAGTTAACGCAGGAACGCAAGATGTTGGGGATGGGGTGTGGATACCTCCCCCCACCTCGCGGGGAGAGGAAAGTTATGACAGTCTCATCTCCGGGAAACACCGCCGGATAAAAACGCAGGGCCAAAAGGCCCCGCCGGCGATCAGGGAGAGATGATCATGACCGTTCAATCGCGGGGCTTCGCGCCCGATCGGCGTATGCTGCTGCTGGGTGGAACCATGCTGGTCGGGCTCAGCGCCTGCGGCGTCGGCGGCCCGCCCGTCGCTGCGACCAAAGCCGGCAAAGTGCGCGGCGTGGTCGAAGACGGCGTCAAGGCCTTCAAGGGCGTGCGCTATGGCGCAACCACCGAGGGCCGGCGTTTCTTGCCGCCGCAGCCGCCTGCGCCCTGGACCGAGACCAAGGATGCGCTGGAATACGCCAATTCCTCGCCGCAGAACCCGGCCGGCAATGGCGGAGGCCTTTACCAGTCCTGGCAGAATCCGCGGCCGCAGAGCGAGGACTGCCTGTTCCTCAACGTCTGGACCCGGGGCCTGGCCGACGGCAAGAAGCGCCCGACCATGGTCTGGTTCCACGGCGGCGGCTACGCCACCGGTTCGGGCTCGTCCAAGGCCTATGACGGTGTCAGGTTGGCCACGCGCGGCGATGTGGTGCTGGTCACCGTCAATCACCGCCTGAACGTCTTCGGTTACACCTGTCTGGACGCCGTCGGCGGCGAGGCCTTCGCAGGCAGCGGCAACGCCGGCAACCTCGATATGATCCAGTCGCTTGAATGGGTGCGCGACAATATCGCGGAATTCGGCGGCGATCCCGCCAATGTGACCATCTTCGGCGAGAGCGGCGGCGGCGGAAAGGTTTCGACCTTGCTGGCCATGCCCAAGGCTCAAGGATTATTCCACAAGGCCATCGTCCAGTCCGGCTCGACCCTGCAGGTGCGCGGCGCCGAGGCCGCGGCCGGCATGACCAAGGCCTTCATGGCCGCCTGCGGCGCCAAAACGGTGGCGGAATTGCAGGCCTTGCCGAAGGAGAAGCTGCTGGAAGCGATCCTGGTCACGCCCGGCGCCCCCGCCGGCGCTCCGCCTCCCGGCGGCGGCACGCCCGGCCCGGTGATGGACGGCGGCTCGATGCCGCGCCAGCCCTTCGTTCCCGACGCGGCCGAAACCGGCAAGGCGGTGCCCATGCTGATCGGCACCACCAAGGACGAACAGGCCGGCCTGATGGGCGCGCGCGATCCCAAGCTGTTCGATCTGAAGTGGGAGGAGCTGCCCGAGAAGCTCGCGAGCTTCAAGGCGCGGGGCCTGGATGTGACCGCCGCCATCGCCAAGACGCGTGAGCTTTACCCCGACCTCAACGCCGCCGATGTGTTCTTCGTCATCCAGACCGAGACCGGCATGCGCCGCAACGCCATCCTGCAGGCCGAGGCCAAGGCGGCCCAGGGCGGGGCGCCGGCGTTCATGTATCTGCTGGCCCACGAAACCCCGGTCGACGGCGGCAAGTGGAATTCGCCCCACGCCTACGACCTCTGTTTCATGTTCGACAATGTCGCCAAGTCGGCCTCGTTTATCGGCAACGATCCCAACGCCCAAAAGGTGGCCGACGCCATGGCCAATGCCTGGATTGCCTTCGCAAAGACCGGTAATCCGGGGTGGGAGGCCTATACGCCCGACAAGCGCAACGTGATGGTGTTCGACACGGAGTCGAAGGTGGTGGTCGATCCCCGCTCGGACGAGCGGCAGATGTACGCGGGGCTGAAGTCCGCCTGACGGCATATTTGCTCGTGTTGTTCCGCCCGTTCGTGGTTTAGAAAAATCAAAACGCCGGGGAGGGACTTTCATTGCCAATTCTTGAGACCCGACTGGACGTGCGCAGCGAGGCCTTCGGGCAGAACCGCGCCGACATGCTGGGCCTCATCGAGACCATGGACGGGCTGCTCGCCGAGGCCGCGCGGGGCGGCGGCGAGGCGGCGCATGCCAGGCTCGCCAAGCAAGGCAAGATGGCGTTGCGCGAGCGCATCTCCCACGTGCTCGACCGCGACACCCCGTTCCTGGAAATCAGCGCCCTGGCGGGCTGGCGTTCGCCCTATCCGGTGGGTTCGGGCTTTGTGGTGGGCATCGGGATCATCGAGGGGGTCGAGTGCGTGATCCTGGGGCATGACCCGTCCGTGCGGGCCGGCGCCTTCAACGCCTTCAACCACAAGAAACTGATGCGGGGCCTCGAGATCGCCCGCATTAACCGCATGCCTTACGTCCAGTTCGTGGAATCGGCCGGCGCGGACCTGACCGGCGGGGCGAACGAAGACCCCGAGGCCGCCATCCAGCGCGAGATCGGCCATTTCGCGGAAAGCGGGCGCCTCTTCTACGAGATCAGCGAGCTGTCCAAACTGCGCATCCCGACCATCTCGGTGGTGTTCGGCTCGGCCACCGCCGGCGGCGCCTATCAGCCGGGGATGAGCGACTACAACATCCTGATCAAGAACCAGTCCCAGGTGTTTCTGGGCGGCCCACCGCTGGTCAAGATGGCGACGGGCGAGAACGCCGATGTCGAGAGCCTCGGCGGCGCCGACATGCACGCCACGGTCTCCGGCCTCGGCGACTATCTGGCCCGCGATGAGATGGACGGCATCCGCATGTGCCGCGAGGTGGTGCGGCACCTGAACTGGCGGAAACTGGGGCCTGGACCCGTGGCGGCGTTCGAAGAGCCTCAACACGATCCTGAAGACCTGCTGGGCATGGTCTCGCTCGACCTCAAACAGCCCTTCGATATCCGCGAGGTGATTGGGCGAATCGTCGACGGCTCCTATTTCGAAGAGTTCAAGGCGCTCTATGGCCCGACCCTGGTCTGCGGCTGGGCGAGCCTGCACGGCTACAAGATCGGCATCATCGGCAACAACGGGGCGCTGTTCTCGGAGAGCGCCGAAAAGGCCGCCCAGTTCATCCAGCTGTGCAACCAGATCGATACGCCGATCCTCTTCCTGCACAACATAACCGGCTACATCGTCGGCGCCGATTTCGAGCAGGGCGGCATCACCAAGAACGGCTCGAAAATGATCAATGCGGTGTCGAATTCCACCGTGCCGCATATCTCGGTGATCCTGGGCGCCAGCTACGGGGCCGGCAACTACGGCATGAGCGGGCGGGCGTTCGGCACGCGTTTCACCTTCATCTGGCCGACGGCGAAGATCGCGGTGATGGGCCCCAAACAGATGGCCGGCGTCATGTCGATCGTCGGCCGGGCCAGCGCCACCCGCAAAGGTGAGAAATTCGACGAGGAGGCCGACGCCAAGCGCGCAGCCTTTGTCGAGCACTGGGCCGAGGAGCGTTCCAAGGGCCTCTACGCCACCTCGCGCATTTCCGATGATGGCATGATCGACCCGCGCGACACCCGCACGGTGGTCGCGCTCGCCCTGTCGGCCTGCTGCAACGCCGAGGTCAAGGGTACAAAGGAGTTCGGCACGTGGCGGATGTGACCCCCATTCGCCGCCTGATGGTCGCCAACCGCGGCGAGATCGCCCGGCGCATTTTCCGTACCTGCCGGGAGATGGGAATCTCGACGGTGGCGGTCTATGCCGATGGCGATGCGCAGGCGCCCTTCGTGCGCGAGGCCGATGTCGCCGTTGCGCTGGACGGCCGGACCGCGGCGGTCACCTATCTCGATTTCCCCAAGCTGCTGGAGGCGGCCCGGCGCTCGGGCGCCGATGCGGTCCACCCGGGCTACGGGTTTCTTTCCGAGAACGCCGAGTTCGCCCAGGCGGTGATCGATGCGGGCCTCGTCTGGATCGGGCCTTCCCCCGAGGCCATCGGCAAGATGGGCGACAAGCTCTCGGCCAAGGCGCTGATGAAGGCGGCGGGCGTTCCCACGCTGGAAGCGATCGAGGTCGAGCCTGGAACCAACCTCGCCAATGCGGCCAGGGAAATCGGCTATCCGGTGCTGATCAAGGCCTCGGCCGGCGGCGGCGGGCGCGGCATGCGGGTGGTCGAGCGCGAGGCGGACCTCGCCGCCGCCGTCGAGAGCGCCCAGCGCGAAGCCCAGGGCGCGTTCGGCGACGACACCGTGTTCCTGGAACGCTGGCTGGAAAAGGCCCGCCACGTCGAGGTGCAGATCATCGGCGATAACCACGGCGCGCTGGTCCACTGTTTCGAGCGCGAGTGCTCGATCCAGCGCCGCCACCAGAAGATCATCGAGGAAGCGCCGTCGTCTGCGGTGTCGCCTGAAGTCCGCGCGGCCCTCTGTGCAGCGGCGCTGACGGCCGGTCGGCAGGTTGGATATTCGTCGGCCGGGACGGTGGAATTCCTGTTGAAAGACAAGGAGTTCTGGTTCCTCGAAGTCAACGCCCGCCTGCAGGTCGAACATCCCGTCACCGAAGCCATCATTGGCCATGACCTGGTCCGCGAACAGATCCGCGTCGCCGAGGGCGAGGCGCTGTCGTTCAGCCAGGACGACCTTTCCATCACCGGCCACGCCATCGAGGCGCGGCTCTGCGCCGAGGACCCGCAAAACGATTTCCTGCCCTCGCCCGGTCCGGTCATCGTCTGGAAGCCGTCGACGAAGGCGCCGGCCCGGTTCGATTCCGGCGTCGAAGCCGGCAGCGAGGTCAGTCCCGATTTCGACGCCATGATCGCCAAGGTCATCGTCCACGCGCCCACCCGTAGAGAAGCCGCCGCGCGTCTCGCCCGCGTGCTGGAAACGACCGAGGTCCAGGGCCTTACCACCAACCGTGATTTCCTGGTCGCCACCCTGCGCACGCGTGAGTTCATCGCCGGCGACACCACCACCGACTTCATCGAACGGGTCGCTCCGGCCACGCGCCGCACGCCGTCCCGCGATGAACTGATCCAGGCCGCCATCGCCGCCATGCTGGAAGGCCAGGCGCGGCGGCGGGCAGAGGCGCGTGTGCTGAAGACCCTGCCCACCGGCTGGCGCAACAGCGTCATGCCGCTGGAGGAGATCACCTTCACGGCCGGCGAAGAGACGATCAGCCTTGCCTATCGCGCCCGCCGCGACGGCGCCTTCCGCGTCATCGAGGGTGGGAACGAACACCTCGTCCAGCCCTATGCCTGCGGCGCCGGCCTCGGCGACTTCGCGCTTGACGGCCTGCGCCTCGAATACCGCGCCCAGCCGCTCGAGGACCGCTGGTTCCTGCACGGGCCGAACGGCGACCTCGAACTGGCCGAAAAGCCCCGCTTCCCGCCCGCCCAGACCGACGATGTCGGCGGCGGCCTGAAAGCCCCCATGCCCGGCGTCATCCGCTCCCTGGCGGTGAGGACCGGCGAGGCGGTGGTCAAGGGTCAGCTCCTGCTCATCCTCGAGGCCATGAAGATGGAACACCGCATCCTCAGCCCCCGCGACGGGGTTGTCAGTGAAACCGACGTGGCGGCCGGCGATCAGGTGAAGAACGGCCAGCTGCTTTTGAAACTGGCGGAGAGCGAATGACCACCGACGCAACCCTTTATGAAACCGCCGGCGGCGTGGCCCGGATCACGCTGAACAGACCTGAGAACCGCAACGCCCTGTCGGCCGATCTGGTCAATGGCCTGTTCGCACACCTGGAGGCCGCCAACCGCGACGCGGACGTGCGCTGCATCGTGCTGACCGGCGCCGGCACGGCCTTCTGCGCCGGCGCCGACCTGAAAAACCCGCCGGGTAGCCCGGTGGGCGACCAGCGTCCCATCACCCTGCCCGAAGTCATCAAGGCCATTCTGGACAGCCCCAAGCCGGTGATCGTGGCGGTCAACGGCCCGGCGCTGGCCGGCGGCATGGGTCTGGTCGCCGCCGCCGACATCTGCATCGCGGCCGAGGACGCGCCCATGGGCTTCACCGAGGTGCGCATCGGGGTTATCCCGGCGGTGATTTCGGTGGTCTGCATCCCCAAGCTGGGTGTCCATCAGGCCATGAAGCTGATGCTGACCGGCGAGCGTTTTGCGGCGAAGGATGCGGTGGGATACGGCCTCGTCCATCGCGCCGTGCCCGCCGATCAGCTTCGCGCCGCCGTGCAGGAAGAACTGGACAAACTGATGCTCGCCGGCCCCATCGCCCTGCGCGAATGCAAGCGCCTCGTCCGCCGCATCTCCTCCATCGGCCTCGACGATGGCTTCACTGAGGCCGCCCCCTGGTCGGTCCGAATGTTCCAGTCCGAAGAAGGCCAGGAAGGCATGGCCGCCTTCCGCGAAAAGCGGAAACCGAAGTGGGTAACTCCTGACTGACCAACCGGGCCTACGCGGCGCAGCCGCAATAAGTAAGAAAAACACCAAGGCACAAAGGAAGATCAAGGCGCAAAGGCTCTCGTGTGGGTTCGATTTCTTCGTGTCTTGATCTTCCTTTGTGCCTTGGTGTTTTTATTCAAGGCGCGCCGGAGGCGCGCGGGGTTTGCCGCACCGGCTCCTGAGGATTAGAACCACGCCATGACCGCTGACACCATCCGCATCGCCAACTGTTCCGGCTATTACGGCGACCGGCTCGACGCCGCGCGCGAGATGGTCGAGGGCGGGCCGATCGATGTGCTGACCGGCGACTATCTGGCCGAGCTGACCATGGGCATCCTCTATGGCCAGAAACAGGCCCGCGGCGAGCAGATGGGCTATGTGGGCACCTTCCTGAAACAGCTGGAAGAGGTCGCCCGCTCCTGCGCCGAGAAGAACATCAAGATCGTCGTCAACGCCGGCGGGCTGAACCCGAAAGCCATGGCCGACGAGACCCAGAAGATCCTCGACAAGCTGGGCGTAAAATCCAAGGTCGCCTGGATCGACGGCGATGACCTGACCGATCGCATCGCCGACCTGGCGGCGCAAGGCGAAACGCTCACCAATATCGACACCGGCGCGCCCCTGACGCCCGACACCGAAGTCGTCACCGCCAACGCCTATTTCGGCGGCTGGGGGATCAAGGAGGCGCTCGATCAGGGCGCCGACATCGTCATCTGCCCGCGCGTTACCGACGCGGCCGTGGTCATCGGCCCGGCGGCCTGGAAATTTGGCTGGAGCCGCAACGACTATGACGCGCTCGCCGGCGCGCTGACCGCCGGTCACATCATCGAATGCGGCGCCCAGTGCTGCGGCGGCAACTATTCGTTCTTCCAGGAAGTGCCAAGCTTCCACAACATGGGCTACCCCATCGCCGAGATCGAACGGGACGGGTCCTTCACCATCTCCAAGCACCCCGGCACCGGCGGCCTCATCAGCGTCGGCACCATCACCGCCCAGCTGCTCTATGAAATCTCGACTCCCGCCTACATGAACCCCGACGTCGTCGCCCACTTCGACACCATCAAGCTCGAACAGGTCGGCCCCGACCGGGTGCGCGTCTCCGGCGTGCGCGGCTCATCCCCGCCGCCGACCCACAAGGTCTGCATCAATACGCTGGGCCCCTACAAACAGAGCCTCGATGTGCTGCTGACGGGCCTCGATATCGAGAAAAAGGCCGAGGTCTTCCTCGACCAGGTGTTCCACAACATGGGCGGGCGCGAGCAGTTCGATTCCATCGAAACCCAGCTGATCCGCTCGGACGATGACGACCCCGCCTCCAACGAACTGGCCTACGCCAACCTGCGCGTCGTGGTGACCAGCAAGGACCCCAAGAAACTCGGCCGTATCTTCCAGGCCAAGGTCACGGAACTGGGCCTCGCCAGCATCCCCGGCAACACCACCGCCGCGGCCGGCAGCCGCTTCGACGGCGGCCGCGCCATCGTCCACTGGCCGGCGCTGATCGATAGCAAAAAGATCGTCGAACGCGTCCACATCGGCGATGCGGTGACAGAGGTCCCCTCGACCCAGAGCCTCAATCTCGAGGAGATGCACTACCAGCGCCCGCCGGCCGACATCGCGCCTTCGCCCGGGGGCGAGAGCGCCCGCATCCATTTCGGCCGCCTGTTCGGCACGAGGTCCGGCGACAAGGGCGGCGCCGGCAATGTCGGCGTCTGGGCGAATTCCGACGAGGCCTACGGTTTCCTGCACCGCTACCTGACGGTGGAAGAATTCAAACGCCTCTGCCCCGACATGGCGGGCTTCCCGGTCGAGCGCTACGAAATGCCCAACATGCGGGCCCTGAATTTCTACGTAAAAGGCCTCCTCGGCGGCGGCGCGGCGGCGAACAACCGGATAGACCGCCAGGCCAAGACCTTGGGCGAATATCTGGGCGCGAAGGTGATCGAGCTTCCGAGGAGTCTGATTTCCCGGGCATAGCGACAAGGCGGGAGCGCCCTTACGAGCGCTCCCGTTTGCCACCCCCTAGAACGCCATCCAGGCGAAAACCGCCGCGGTGTTGTTGTCCGCCGCACTGCGGCCGAAGCCGTCGTAGTTGCCGGATGCGCCGTTGAACTTCGAATAGGCGGTAAACTGCGCGCCCAGGCGCAAGGCGCCAGAGGGGATGATGAAGCCCTTGGCGAACGCCGGGGTCCAGTCAGCCTGCAGGGTCGCCCCGGCGCTATCGGGCCTGCCCGTGCGGCTGCCGGCCCCAGGTTCGGGGGCGTAGATTCCGGCGTCCGCCGAGCCGGTGGTTTTGAACCCGCCCAGGGTGAGCCCGTAGGGACCTTTCCGCCATGACGCATCAGCCGTGAAACTGTCCAGTTCGCCACGCCGCCTGGCCGCATCGCCCAGGAACAGGCTGGCGGCAAGGTTGGTGTTTTCCTGCACATAGGCGGCATTGACGGCGATGGTCTGCCCCCCCGCAAGCTGGCGTTTGACGTGACCCCCTGAAACTCCTCCAGAAATAATTAGAGTCCGGCCCATGGAGAGAAGGGACGGACGGATGAGGAAATCGAGGTTTACCGAGGAGCAGATCATCGCGGTCCTGCGCGAGCAGGAGG
>CANJME010000034.1 GCA_947475875.1 Caulobacteraceae bacterium
AATCGTTCGTCCCCCGCAGCGGCGGCATCGTGCCATGGGCGAGCGCGCCAGCTGTTGGAGGCGCGCGCTCGCCCACCCCGACCATGGCGTTACAGACCGCCGTGTACTAACAATGAAACTGGATCACCTCTCGGGGGCTGGCCAGCGCCCCGCGGCACATAGGGCTCAGGCAGTTTGGCCGCCGGGTTGGCGGCCGCGAAGGCCTGGCGGATGGCGTTATATTCGACAGTGACTTCGCGCAGGGCCGGGTGCTTGGCGTCGGTGGCGATGGCGAAGGCCCGGTCGATGTCATTCACCGCGCCGGAGAGGTCACGCAGATCACGCCTCAGGGCCGCCGTCTTGCGCAGGATATCGACCATGGTCAGGTCGTCGTGCCCTGCGTGCGCTTTGGCTATCGCGGCCACCGCCTTGTCGTAGGCCTGGACGGCGAGGGTTTTGTCGCCAGCCTGATCGAAAGCAGAGCCGATGGCCAGGTAGAGCTCGGTCGAGGCCTCCGGGTCGATGGCGTCCAGAGCACCGGCCAGTTGCGGGTCGCCCAGCGCCTGGCGCAACACCGGCAGGTCGCCGCGCTGCGCCGCCTCCGAGACTTGGGACAGGGAAAGGCTCTGCGCCGCGGCGGGGATCGCCATCGTCAGCCATAGGGCCAGAACCGTGAATATGAGGGTGCGCCAGGTCGTGGCGATACCGAACTGCGACTTCATCTTCGAGAAGTTGGTCCTGTCAGCAATGTCCCTCGGGGCCATCCTAGCTTCAGATGGCCTCGACCGCCAGCCTGCGAGCCGAAGGCTCCGTGACCGATTGCTAGCTGTAGATTTCAAACAGCCCCGCGCCGCCCTGGCCGCCGCCGATGCACATGGTGACCACGCCCCATTTGGCGCCGCGCCGGCGGCCTTCCTGCAACAGGTGGCCGGTGCAGCGCGCGCCGGTCATGCCGAAGGGGTGGCCGATGGCGATGGAGCCGCCATTGACGTTGTACTTGGCCGGATCGATCCCAAGCCGGTCGCGGGAATAGAGGCACTGGCTTGCGAAGGCCTCGTTCAGTTCCCACAGGTCGATGTCGTCGACGGTCAGGCCCTGGCGCTTCAGCAGTTTCGGCACGGCGAATACCGGACCGATGCCCATCTCATCCGGCTCGCACCCGGCCGCTGCCCACGAGACGAATCGGCCCAGTGGCTGCAGGCCGCGGCGTTCGGCTTCCTTGGCCTCCATCAGCACAACGGCGGCAGCGCCGTCGGAGAGCTGGCTGGCGTTGCCGGCGGTGATGTACTTGTCCGGTCCCTTGATCGGCTGCAATCCCGACAGGCCTTCGAGGGTGGTGTCCGGCCGGTTGCACTCGTCCTTGGTGACCACATAGTCGACGATGGATTCTTCCTTGGTGTCCTTGTTGACGACCTTCATCTTGGTCGCCATCGGCACGATCTCGTCCCTGAACTTGTCAGCCTGCTGTGCGGCGGCCATGCGGCGCTGGGATTCCAGCGAATATTCGTCCTGATATTCGCGGCTCAGCTTGTAGCGCTCTGCGACGATATCGGCGGTGTCGATCATGGCCATGTAGATCGCCGGCGCGATGTCCAGGAGGTGCGGGTCCATCGATTCCTTCGAAACCCCATTGCCGGGGATCGAGATGCTTTCCACCCCGCCAGCCACCACGCAGTCAGCATTGTCGGCGCGGACGTGGTTCGCCGCCATGGCGATGGCTTGCAGGCCCGATGAGCAGAAGCGATTGATCGACACCCCGGCCGTGGTCTTGGGCAGGCCCGCCAGCAGGGCTGCCTGGCGGCCGATGTTGGGCGCGCCGTGGGCGCAGTTGCCCATGTAGCTGTCCTCAACGAAATCGGCCTCGACGCCGGACCTGGCCACCGCGTGCTTGATGGCGTGCGCGGCCATGGACATGGGGGGCGTGATGTTGAAGCCGCCGCGGCCGGCCTTGGCCAGACCGGTGCGGGCGTAGGATACGATGACGGTCTCGCGCATTTCTGAATTCCCTGGTCAGGTGTCTGTCGCTGTAAAACGCATGGACCATGAGCGCGGCGACTTGTCGAGAGGGCGTAAGCCAATGGGTCCACGCTGACTGGCAGACACACCCTCTGGTCATTCCGTTTCGGTCTGCTAGCGTTGCCGCAAAAGGGGCAGGCGGCATGACGAACCAAAAACGCGGCAAAGGACAGACGGCGCTGGTCACTGGCGCGTCCATGGGCATCGGCGTTGATCTCGCCGAATGTTTCGCCCGCGACGGGTACGATCTGATCCTGACTGCTCGCACTGAACCGGCCTTGAAGGCGGTGGCGGACCGGCTGTCGAAAACCTATGGCGTCAAGGCTGCGATTATCCCCGAGGATATTGGCAAACCCGGCGGCGGTGCGGCGCTCGCCGCCAAGATCAAGGCCAAAAAGCTTTCGGTCGATGTGCTGGTCAACAACGCCGGCTACGGCAACGCTGCGCCGTTCCATGAGTCTCAGCTGGAAACCGAACTCGGCATGGTCGATTTGAACGACCGGGTGCTGGTGGAACTCACCCACATCTACTGGCCGGCGATGCTCAAAGCCGGCCGGGGCGGGGTGCTGAATGTCGCCTCCACCGCCGCCTTTCAGCCTGGGCCTTTCATGGCTGTCTATTACGCATCGAAAGCCTTCGTGCTCTCGTTCTCGGAAGCGCTCTGGGAGGAGGCGAACGGGACTGGCGTACATGTCAGCTGCCTGTGTCCGGGGCCCACGGTCAGCGAGTTCCGCGCCCGGGCGGGCACCGGCAAGATGCGTCTGGCCAAGTCGGCCGCGGCCGTGCCGTCCATGCCGGTGGCGCAGGCGGGCTATGACGCCTTCCAGGCCAACCGCCGCGTCCTAGTCACCGGCGCGCGCAACGCTTTCCAGGCGGGACTCGTGAAATTCCTCCCAAGACCGATGCTGCTGAAGGCCGTTCGCGGCCTGCAGTCGCCGGCCTAGCGGGCGGTAGCCGCCGGGGTCACCGAAGCTCGTGCCTTTGCGTCGGATTCTTCGGCCCGCGCGCCCGCCAGCATGCCCTCGAGCGCATAGTTGCCCTCGTGGCAGGCGTACTCGTAGACCGACTGGCCGGCCGGCAGGGAAGCGAACTCGTACTCGCCGCCCCAGTCCTTGTCCCAGGCCGTCGGGTCATGGATGACGTACTGGTAGAACATCCGGGTCGGCGAGACGCGGGTGAACTTCTCGGTGATGGTCAGGTTCTGCCAGCTGCCGTTGTAGGCCTGCACCTGCGGGATGTTGGTCGTCTCGACCACCAGGGTGTCGCCCTCGTAGTGGCCGATTGAATCGCCGAACCAGGGCCGAACCCCGTCCGCGCGATGTTTGCCGCCGATGCGAACAATGCGCACGTCATGGACCATTTCGACCCAGATGGCGACCGAGTCCTTGCCCTGCTGGAAGTTGTAGTTGTTGTTGTAAAAGCCGTTAGGGAACATCGGCGGCCCGGCGTTACGGCCGAAGGAGATAATGCAGCGCTCGGCCAGCGGCCATTCCTCAGGGTCGGCCCGGTTGTTGCGGCCAAAGCCGCCGCCGCCGCCGCGGCCGGCCGCACCGGCCGCACCGGCGGCCCCGCCGCCGCGCCCGCCGCCACCTCTGGCCGGCGCGGCATCCTCGTTTTCACCGCCTTCAGTGTTGAAGCCGCGCACTGCCACGGCCGCGGCGGTCTTGCGCGCCGGAGGACGCCCGTCGGACGTGGTCAGGAACGAGGAGCGCGGTTCGCCCCGCACCCGCATCACCGACGAACCCGGATCGAGCCAGCCGCGGTTGTAGGCGCCCGTACCGTTCGCCAGCGCGCCGGCGTAGCGGGACCGGATGCCCTCTTCGAGCGGTGTACCGCCCTTGTTGTAGATCGGCGCGTTGGGGTCGGTCGCCTTGTTGCCTGCGGCGACTTCATTCTGCACCTCGCCTTCGAGTTGCCGCACCTGGTCGGGCGTATAGATCAGGTTCGCCACCCCGGCCGGGCGGGCCTCGCCGGTAATCGAGGCGTTGGTCCAGATGCCGCTGAGATTCGGTTGGCCGAAAGCATTGCGCGGGGCGCGGTAGCTGGAAGTCTTGGCCGTGGCCCCCGCCTTGACGGGAGCGGCGGGCGCTTTCGCCGCCTGCGCTTTGGCGGCGGTTTGAGCCAGGATCGGGGTCAGGGCCAGGGGCGCTGCGCAAAGCGCCGTGCCGAGGGAAAGAACAACGGCGCGTCTCATCAAATCCTCCAGAACATTATTGCGCCGTCAGCGCGGCGCTTGGCCGAGAACCTAGGCTCCGGGGCCTTGTCCCGCAACCGTCACCGGCAGGATTTTAGCGAGCTACCGCCGCCGGCGCCGCCGAGGCGCGGGTGCGGGCGGCTTCGTCCTCGGCCCGTGCGCCGGCCAGCATGTTCTCCATGGCATAGTTGCCCTCGTGGCAGCCGTATTCATAGACGTGCTGGCCATTCGGCAGGGCCGCAAATTCGTACTCGCCGCCCCAGTCGGCGTCCCAGGCCGTCGGGTCATGAATGGTGTAAGAATAGTAGAGCCGCGTCGGCGAAACCCGCCGGAACTTCTCGGTGACGGTCAGGTGTTCCCACGAGCCGTTGTAGGCCTGGACCTGCGGGATGTTCGTGGTCTCAACCACCAGGGTGTCGCCCTCATAGTGGCCGATGGAATCGCCGAACCAGGGACGCACGCCATCGGTGCGATGCTTGCCGCCCAATCGCACGACCCGCACGTCGTGAACCATCTCGACCCAGATGGCGACCGAATCCCTGCCCTGAGCAAGGTTGTAGTTGTTGTTGTAGAACCCGTTCGGGAACATCGGCGGTCCGGCGTTGCGGCCGAACGAGATCATGCAGCGCTCGGCCAGTGGCCACTCCTCGGGATTGGCGCGGGAATTGCCGCCCCGGCCGCCGCCACCACCACCACCGCCACGACCACCGACGGCCGCCGCGCCGCCGCCACGACCTCCGCCCCGTCCGGCATCCTCGTTCTCGCCGCCTTCGGTGTTGAAGCCCCGGACGGCGGCCGCGGCCGCCGTCTTACGCGCCGGCGGGCGGCCATCGGGCGTGGTCAGGAAAGACGAGCGCGGCTGGCCGTTCACCCGCATCACCGACGAGCCCGGATCGAGCCAGCCGCGATTGTAGCCGCCGACATTGCTTCCCAGGGTGCTGGCGTAACGCGAGCGGATGCCTTCCTGCAGCGTCGTGCCGCCCCGCGCGTCGATCGGCGCATTAGGGTCGGTCGGGCGGTTGCCGGCCGCGACCTCTGTCTGAACCTCGCCCTCGAGGCGGCGGGTTTCCTCAGGCGTATAGACCAGGCTGGCCACGCCCTGAGGTCGGGTCTCGCCCGTGATGGAAGCGTTGGTCCAGAACCCGCCGAGGTCCGGCTGCCCAAAGGCGTTGCGCGGCGCCCGGTAGGCCGCGGCCTTAACGGCGGGCGCCGGCGCCTTCGTCGCAGGCGCCCCAGCCTTCGCGGCAGGAGCCTTTGAGGCGGTCTGGGCGAGGATTGGCGACAGAGCCAGCGGCGCGAGGCACAGCGCCCCGCCCAGCAAAAGACCGAACCTGCGCTTCATGGCATCCTCCAGCGATTGTCGCGCCCATAGGGCGGTGTTTCGAGCCGAGCCTACACCCTCACCGTCCGACGCAGCAATGTCCGGCGGGGCGCGCCCCTACCGCGCTACCGCCGCCGGCGTCGCCGAGGCGCGGGTGCGGGCGGCTTCGTCTTCCGCCCGCGCGCCGGCCAGCATGTTTTCCATGGCGTAGTTGCCTTCGTGGCAGGCGTACTCATAGACGTGTTGCCCCTTCGGCAGGCTGTCGAATTCGTATTCGCCGCCCCAGTCCGCGTCCCAGGCCGCCGGGTCGTGGATGGTGTATGAATAGTAGAGCCGGGTCGGCGAGACTTTGCGGAACTTCTCGGTGATGGTCAGGGTCTGCCACGAGCCGGCATAGGCCTGGGCCTGAGGGATATTGGTGGTCTCGACCACCAGGGTGTCGCCCTCATAGTGGCCGATGGAATCGCCGAACCAGGGGCGCACGCCGTCGGTGCGGTGCTTGCCGCCTATACGGACCACCCGGACGTCGTGGACCATCTCGACCCAGATAGCGACCGTGTCCTTGCCCTGCACGATGTTGTAATTGTTGTTGTAAAAGCCGTTGTTCAGCATCGGCGGGCCGCCATTGCGTCCGAACGAGATGATGCAGCGTTCGCCCAGCGGCCATTGCTCCGGGTCGGCCCGGTTGGCGCCCGCGCCGCCGCCGCCCCGTGCGGGAGCGGCCGCCGGTGCGGCTCCACCCCGGGCTGGAGCCGCCGCCCCGCCTCGGCCAGGCCCGCGTCCCGGCAACAGATCATCGCCCTCGCCGCCCTCGGCGTTGAGGCCGCGAGCCGGTACGGCCGCCACGGTTTTCCGAGCCGGGGCCCGGCCGTTCGGCGTGGTCAGGAACGAGGTGCGTGGCTCGCCGTTCACCCGCATCACCGACGAACCGGGATCGATCCAGCCGCGGTTATAACCGCCCGTGCCGCCGCCGGCGCCTGCGAACTGCTGACGGATGCCAGGATCGATGCCCTGGCCGCCCTTCTTGAAGGTTGGCGCGTCCGGGGGCGTCACCTTGTTGCCGGCGGCAACCTCGGTCTGAACCTCGCCTTCCAGGCGGCGAACGTCGGCGTCTGAGTAGACCGCGCCGGTCACACTGGCCGGCCGGCTTTCGCCGGTGATGCTGGCGTTGGTCCAGAAGCCGCCGATATCAGGTTGGCCGAAGGCGTTGCGCGCCGCGCGGTAAGCCGGCGCCTTGGCCGCCGGCGCCGCCTTCGCAGTGGCGGCCGCCGGAGCTTTCGCGGGCGCCTTGGCGGCGGTCTGTGCTTGCAGCGCCAGTGGCGTGGCGCAAACGGCAATGCCGAGTGCGGTAATCAGGACGCGTTTCATGGCCTTCTCCCAAGGCTCGCGCCGCGCCGTGCGACGCTTTCAGAAGGGAGCCTAAACCGGCTCAGCCGATCCCGCAATCTGACCTTGCTAGCGGGCCTGGGTGGCCGGCGAGTTGGCCGCGCGGGTGCGGGCCGCTTCGTCCTCGGCCCGGGCGCCGGCCAGCATGTTTTCCATGGCGTAGTTGCCTTCGTGGCAGGCGTACTCATAGACGTGTTGGCCCTTGGGCAAGGCGTCGAACTCGTATTCGCCGCCCCAATCGGCGTCCCAGGCCACTGGATCGTGGATGGTGTAGGAATAGTAGAGCCGGGTCGGCGAAACCTTCTTGAACTTCTCGGTGACGGTCAGCGTCTGCCACGAGCCGGCATAGGCCTGGGCCTGCGGGATGTTGGTCGTCTCAACCACCAGAGTGTCACCCTCATAGTGGCCGATGGAATCGCCGAACCAGGGGCGGACGCCGTCCGTGCGGTGCTTGCCGCCTATGCGGATGGTGCGGACGTCGTGCACCATCTCGACCCAGATGGCGACCGTGTCCTTGCCTTGTACGATGTTGTAATTGTTGTTGTAAAAGCCGTTGTTGAGCATCGGCGGGCCGCCGTTGCGCCCGAACGAGACAATGCAGCGCTCGCCCAGCGGCCACTGTTCGGGATCGGCCCGGTTGGCGCCCGCGCCTCCAGGGATCGCGCCGCCACGTCCCGCCGCCGCCGGCTGCGCGCCGCCGCGGCCTGCCGCTGCCCCGCCCCGACCGCCGCCGCCGCGGCCCGGCGCATCGTCGCCCTCGCCGCCGACGGCGTTGAGGCCACGCGCTTGGGCGGCCGCGGCCGTCTTGCGGGCCGGCGGGCGGCCATTCGGTGTGGTGAGGAACGAGCTGCGCGGCTCTCCGCCCACCCGCATCACCGCCGCGCCCGGATCAATCCAGCCGCGATTGTAGCCGCCCACGCCGCCACCGGCGATCGCGAACTGAGCGCGCGTGCCCGGTTCGACCGCCTGGCCGCCCTTCTTGAAGGTCGGGGCATTCGGGTCGGTGCGCTGGTTGCCGGTCGCGACCTCGGTCTGGACCTCGCCTTCGAGACGGCGAACTTCCTCTTCGGTGTAAACCGCGCTGGCGACGTTGCCCGGACGAGTCTCGCCGGTAATGCTGGCGTTCGTCCAGAAGCCGCCCACGTCAGGCTGGCCGAAGACGTTACGCGGCGCGCGGAAGGCCGGGGCCTTGGCCGCCGGACCCCCGGCTTTCGCCGGGGCGGCCGCCGGAGCTTTCGCGGGCGCTTTGGCGGCGGTCTGGGCTTGCAAGGCCAGTGGTGTGGCGCAAACGGCGATGCCGAGCGCAGTGATCAGGACGCGTTTCATGGCCTTCTCCAGAAGGTTCGCGTCACCGGGCGCAACGCTTTGAACGCAAACCTAGACCGGCGCCGCCGATCGGGCAATCACCGTGCCTGGGCCGCCGGCGCGCCCGCCGCGCGCTGCCGGGCCAGTTCATCGTCGGCGCGGGCTCCCGCCAGCATGTTTTCCATGGCGTAGTTGCCCTCGTGGCAAGCGTACTCATAGACGTGCTGGCCGGGCGGCAGGGCGTCAAACTCGTATTCGCCGCCCCAGTCGGCGTCCCAGGCGACCGGGTCGTGGATCGAGTATTGATAGAGCAACCTGTTGGGCCGAACGCGCGTGAACCGCTCGGTGATGGTCAGGGTCTGCCAACTGCCGTTGTAGGCCTGGGCCTGCGGGATGTTGGTGGTCTCCACGACCAGGGTGTCGCCCTCATAATGGCCGATGGAATCGCCCATCCACGGGCGCACGCCGTCGGTGCGGTGCTTGGCGTTCAGGTGGACGACGCGGGTGTCGTGCACCATCTCCACCCAGATCGCCACCGAGTCCTTGCTCTGAATGAACTGGTAGTTGTTGTTGTAGAAACCGTTGGACAGCATCGGCGGGCCGGCGTTGCGCCCGAACGAGATGATGCAGCGCTCGGCCAGCGGCCAATCCTCCGGATTGGCGCGTGGTTGCGGGACGGGGAATCCGCCCCGGCCGCCGCCTGCGCCGCCCCGGCCAGCACCAGCCGCTGGCGCGCCGCCGCCTGCCGCCGCGGCTCCACCGCCACGTCCGCCACCGCCGCGGCCCGGCGCATCGTCGCCTTCGCCGCCCTGGGTGTTGAATCCGCGCGCCTGTCCCGCCGCCGCTGTTTTGCGGGCGGGCGCCCGTCCGTTCGGGGTGGTCAGGAACGAGGTGCGGGGCTCTCCGTTCACCCGCATCACCGCGCTGCCGGGGTCGATCCAGCCGCGATTGTAGCCGCCGACGCCTGAACCGGCGCCCTCGAACTGCGGACGAAGGCCCGCGTCGCGCGGCGCGCCGCCCTTGGCGAAGGTCGGCGCATTGGGGTCGGTGGGCAGGTTGCCGATACTGACCTCGTCCTGAACCTCGCCTTCCAGTTTGCGCACTTCCTCCGGTGTGTAGATCAGCCGATCGCCCAGGGCGACGGGGCGGCTTTCACCGGTGATGGTGGCGTTAGTCCAGAAGGATCCGAGGTCTGGCTGACCATAGGCATTGCGCGGGGCGCGATAGGCCGCCGCCTTGGCTTTCGGAGCCGCCGCCGCGGCCTTCGCCGGGGCGGGCGCTTTCGCCGCCGGCGCTTTCGCGGCGGGCGTCTGGGCCTGCAGGGCGACCGGCGCGGCGATGACGATGCAAATGGCTGAACCCAGCGCGAAAAGGGCGGCGCGTTTCATAACAATCTCCTCCTGACCGCTTTGGCGCGGTGCTTTGAGCGCACGGTAAACCCGCCGCGCCCCAGGAGCAATGGAGTCGCGCGCGTCCTAGCGCTGCGCCGCCTTGGCGCTCGCCTGTTCCTCGGCCCGGGCTCCGGCGAGGATATCTTCCAGGGCGTAGTTGCCTTCATGGCAGGCGTATTCCTCCACGCGCTGGCCCGTGGGAAGCAGCAGGAACTCGTACTCGCCACCCCAGTCGGCGTCCCACAGGCTGGGGTCGTGGATCGTGTAGCGGTAGAGCATCCGGGTCGGGGTCACCCGCGTGAACCGCTCGGTCACCGTCAGGGTTTGCCAGCTGCCGTTGTATTGCTGGGCCTGCGGGATGTTGGTGGTCTCCACCACCAGGGTGTCGCCTTCATAGTGGCCGATGGCGTCGCCGTAGTAGGGCCGTACGCCGTCTGTGCGGTGTTTGTCGTTCAGGCGGACCACCCGCACGTCATGAACCATCTCGACCCAGATGGCGACGGTGCCCTTGCCCTGAACGAGGTTGTAGTTGTTGTTGTAGAAGCCGTTGTTGAGCATTGGCGGGCCAGCGTTGCGGCCGAACGAGAGGATGCAGCGGTCGCCCAGCGAGCGTTGTTCGGGGTTTTCCGTAGGCCCGCCGCCGCCGGCGCCGCGTGTGGCGCCGCCCGTCTGGGGTGTGATCCCGCCGCGCCCAGCGGCGGCCTGTTGTGGCGCCTGGCCGCCGCGTCCGCCTGCCGGCGACGCCGCCTGGCCCTTGCGGGGCGGCACGCGGCCGTCCGGCGTGGTCAGGAACGAGGTGCGCGGCTCGCCGCCCACCCGCATGACCGCCGAACCCGGATCGAGCCAGCCACGGTCATAGCCACCGGTGTTGCCGCCGCCGCCGAGATAGAGCGAGGTGCGGATGCCTTCGGGGATCGGATCGCCGCCCTTGGTCGGCGCGCCCTTGGTTGGATCGGAGGCCTTGTTGCCGACCTCGACCTCCTTGGCGACGAAGCCTTCCAGTTCGGCGACTTCCTGCGGCGTATAGACCGCTCGCCCGTTCACATTGGCCGGCCGCTGTTCGGTGGTGATGCTGGCGTTGGTCCAGGCGCCGCCCAGGTCGGGCTGGCCGAAGGCGTTGCGAGGGGCCCTGTAGGCGGAGGCTTTGGCGGGAGCGGCCCTTACGGCCGCCTTGGGCGCGGATGCCGCAGGCGTTGCGGGCGCTTTGGTCTGCGCCTGCAGCGCGGCCGGCGCCAGCGCCGCGGCGCACAAGGCGGTCCCGAGCGCGAGAATGATGGTGCGGTTCATGATGTCCTCCGAATGCTTATCGAACGGCCGTCTTCGCGGCTGCGGCGTCCTCGGCCCGCGCCCCTGCCAGGATGCTGTCGAGCGCATAGTTGCCTTCGTGGCAGGCGTATTCCTCGACGCGCATGCCGGGTGGCAGGCTGTAGAATTCATACTCCCCGCCCCAGTCGGCGTCCCACAGAGTGGGATCGTGAATGGTGAACTGATAGAGCAGGTGGGTCGCGTTCACCCGGGTGAACTTCTCGGTCACCGTCAGGTTTTCCCAGGAGCCGGCATAGGCCTGGAGTTGCGGGATGTTGGTGGTCTCGACCACCAGGGTGTCGCCCTCATAGTGGCCGATTGAGTCGCCGAAGTAGGGTCGCACGCCATCGGTGCGGTGCTTGCCGTTCAGCCGGACGATGCGAACGTCGTGGACCATCTCGGTCATGATGGCGACCGAGTCCTTGCCCTGCACGATGTTGTAATTGTTGTTGTAATAGCCGTTGGCCAGCATCGGCGGGCCGCCGTTGCGGCCGAACGACAGGATGCAGCGGTCCGAGATCGTGCGCTGCTCGGGATTGTCGAGACCGCCGACCAGCGGAACGGTCGAGACCCGGCCCTGAGGTGTGTCGATATACGCAGCCCCGCCGCCCCGGCCGCCGCCGCGACCTGCTCCTCCGCCTCCGCCGCCACGTCCAGCGCCGCCGCCGGCCGCACCGCCACGTCCGCCGGCTGCCTGGCCTTTGCGCGCCGGATACTGCCCGTCCGGAGTGGTCAGGATCGAGGTGCGCGCCTCGCCGTGTACGCGCATCACCGTCGAGCCGGTGTCGAGCCAGCCGCGCTCATAGCCGCCGGATGGGCCCGAGGCGACCGCCAGCTCCGGCCGGATACCCGCGGGCAGGGGATCGCCGCCCACGCTGGGCCTTCCCTTGTTCGGATCGATCACCTGGTTGCCGACCTTGATCTCGGTCTGGACGATGCCTTCCTCGCGGGCCACTTCCTCAGGCGTATAGATCGCCCGGGCGCCCAGCGAGCGGTCGCGCACCTCCTTGGTGATGGTGGCGTTGGCCCAGAAGCCGCCGAGATCGGGCTGGCCCCAACTATTGCGGGAAACCCTGATCGCGGCCCCGGCCTTCGCTGGGGCTACCGCTTTCGCAGCAGCCTTGGGCGCGGCGGCCGACGCCGTTGCCGCCGCCCTGGTCTGGGCTTGCAGCATGGCGGGCAGGGTGAAAGAGCCCCCCAGCAGAACGGCGATCACTACGGCGCGCCTCATGGCGTCCTCCTTGGGCGCCGCACGAACGCGGCGTTCTGAGAGAGCCTAGTCCGCGAAGGCGCGCCGGACAATCCGCCCGCCTTAGCGCTGGGCGGTTGTCTTGGCCGCCGCATCGTCGGCGCGGGCGCCGGCCAGGATGTCTTCCATCGCATAGTTGCCTTCGTGGCAGGCGTATTCCTCCACCCGCTGGCCGGGGCGCAAGCTGGCGAATTCATACTCACCGCCCCAATCGGCATCCCACATCGAGGGATCGTGGATAGAGAACTGATAGAGCAGGCGGTCTTTCGCCACGCGGGTGAACTTCTCGGTCACCGTCAGGTTTTCCCAGGATCCGGCATAGGCCTGGGCCTGCGGGATGTTGGTGGTCTCCACAACCAGGGTCATGCCTTCATAGTGGCCGACCGAGTCGCCGAAATAGGGACGGACGCCATCGCTGCGGTGCTTGCCGTTCAGCCGGACGATGCGGGTGTCGTGCACCATCTCGGTCATGATCGCGACCGAGTCCTTGCCTTGCTGCAAGGTGTAGTTGTTGTTGTAATAGCCGTTGGCCAGCATCGGCGGGCCGGCGTTGCGCCCAAAGGCCAGGATGCAACGGTCGCCCAGCGAACGCTGTTCAGGATTGTCCACCCCGCCGACGCCGGCGATCGAGGAAACGCGGCCTGTCGCCGTTTCGGTCAGGACGCCGTTGATGCCGACGCGGGGCGGGGTCGCACTCGCCGTCTGGGCGCCGCCACGGCCAGCGCCGCCGCCGCCACGGCCGCCCCCCGCCGCAGCCGGAGCGCCGCCGCCGCGACCGCCGCCCGCGGGCGCCGTCGTTGCCGGCTTGCGGGCCGGATAACGGCCGTCCACTGTGGTCAGGATCGAGGTGCGGGCCTCGCCATGCACGCGCATGACCGCCGAACCGGTATCCAGCCAGCCACGGTCATAGCCGCCCACCGCGCCGCCACCGGCGGCCAGTTCGGGCCGGATGCCCGCCGCCAGTTTGTCGCCACCCTTGGTCGGCGCGCCGGCCTTGGGATCGGAGGCCTTGTTGCCGACGGCGATTTCGGTCTGGATGATGCCTTCCTCGCGGGCGATTTCCTCGGGCGTATAGACCGCGCGGCCGTTGACGTTGGCCGGCCGCATTTCACGGGTGATGGTGGCGTTGGTCCAGAAGCCGCCGAGATCCGGCTGGCCCCAGGCGTTTTTGGTGGCGACGAAGGCCGCCGGACCTGCCTTGACGGCCGCCTTCGGGGCGGCGGCGGGAGCCGCCTTCGCCGCCGCCGGAGCGGCCGCTTTCGCCGCGGTCTGAGCCTGCAAGGCCGCGGGCATGATCACCGGCAAGGCCACGAGGGCCGAACCAAATGCGAGGTAGAGGGCGCGTTTCATCTTAGTCTCCCAAGGGTCGTGCGCCCTATCATTTGGCGCTTATCGATAATTTACCGCGCGCGGTCCCTCGCGGCAATGATGACGCTACGTCACCTGGTGCAATCTAGCGCTGCTAGGACAATCGTTTGCGGATCACCCCAGGTGGTAGCTGATCGCGCAGGCGGATGAGAAATCCGACGGCTTCGAACGTGATGGCGCGAAGTTGAGGATCACCCCCTGGGCGTGAGCGGGCGGGGTCTTGAGTTCACAGGTGAAGGCAAGGTCGCTGCCGGCCGGGATGACAGCGCCGGGAGTGGCGGCGATTTCCCAATCGGTCAGCTTCAGGCCGGCCCTGTCGAGCACCCTCAGCACCAGCGGCGGGGCCGCGATCGACCGGTCGCGCGGTGACCGGCTCGTCGGTCTGGACGGGAACAACCGTCGCCTGGGCGACGGCGGCGAGGATCGCGAGGATACCTGGACACACGAGTTTACTTGCCTCCGGGCACAGAGCCACGGGGGCAGGCTGGCACTATTTTTCAGTGTGGCAACAATGTTGCCAATACGCAATAATCAGAAGCGCTCGACGATGATGGCCGGGGCCATACCGCCGGCGGCGCACATGGTGACGAGGCCTCGCTTGAGGTCGCGGCGTTCGAGCTCATCAACGATGGTGCCGATCAGCATCGAGCCGGTGGCGCCGATGGGGTGGCCCAGCGCCATCGCCCCACCGTTCACATTGACCTTGGCGCGGTCGAGCTTCAGGTCGCGGATGAATTTCTCGGCGACGACCGCGAAGGCCTCGTTGATTTCCCAAAGGTCGATATCGTCCACCGTCAGGCCAGCTTTCGCCAGCACCTTGCGGGCCGCGGGAACGGGGGCGTTGAGCATCAGGGTGGGGCTGTCGCCCATATTGGCCATGGCCACGACGCGGGCGCGGGGCTTCCAGCCCTGTTTGCGGGCATAGTCCGGCGAGGCCAGCAGCACGGCGGCCGAGCCGTCCACAACGCCTGAGGAATTGCCGGCGTGGTGCATGTGGTTGATCTTGAGATCCGGATATTTGGACAGGACCAGGCTGCGGTAGGTCGTGCCGTCTTCGTCGACTTCGATGTCAGCCAGGGCTTCGAAGGCGGGCTTCAGCGAGGCCAGGCCCTCGAGCGTGGTTTGCGGGCGGGGGAATTCCTCGCGATCGAGGGCCAGGGATCCGTCCTCGCGCAACACCGGGATCAGGGCGCGGTCGAAATGGCCGCCGGCGATGGCCCTGGCCGCGCGCTGCTGGCTTTCGTAGGCGAGCGCATCGAGGTCTTCGCGGGCGATGCCTTCCAGAGTGGCGATGGCGTCGGCGCAGACGCCCTGGTTGGTTTGCGGGTGCAGCCGGCGCAGGTGCTTGTTGCCATTGTCCATGACCATGGGACCGTCAGCGGCGGAGCGGCGGTTGGGCATGGACATCATCTCAGTGCCGCCGGCGACCACGAGGTCGGCCATGCCGGACATGATGTTGGCCGCAGCGATATTCACCGCGGTTATCCCCGAGCCGCAGAAGCGGTCCAAGGTCATGCCGGATGAGCGGATGTCATAGCCGGCGTCCAGCGCCGACATGCGGCCAAGATCGCCGCTCTGTGTCCCTACCTGGGCGGACGTGCCCCACACCACGTCGTCGACTTCCTCGGTTCTGACGCCGTTACGCTCGGCGATGGCGCGGAGCACCGTGGAGCCCAGCTGTTGGGGGTGAATTTCCGACAGCGCGCCCTTGCCGTACTTGCCGATGCCGCGCGGGGTGCGGCAAGTGTCGATGATCCAGGCTTCGCTCATGGGGTCGGTCCTTCGAATGGCGGTTTGGTTCAACTAACCGGGATGATGCGCCGCGCACAACCGGCTCGCCTGCGACATATGAAGTCAGACCGGACCGCAATTACCATTGAACGCCGTGCAAAGGCGCCCCTAATGGGCCGCAAGTTCCGTAAGGGCAGCCAATAGCGACACTGGGGGAAGCAGAATGAAGAAGCGTACGATCCTGAAACTCGCCGCGTCGATGGCGGCGGTCGCTGCGGCGATATCGCCGGCCGGCGGCCCCGACGCTGGGGGCGTAGGCTGATCTTCCCTCCCGCTTGTCGGGAGGGTGGATCGGCGCGAAGCGACGAGACGGGTGGGCGAGTTCGAACCCGAGTCGCCCACCCTGGTCACTTCGCGACCCGTCCCTCCCAACTTCGTGGGACGGAAATAATCTACCGCGGCGCCATGCGGATCGCGCCGTCGAGGCGGACGTCTTCGCCGTTGAAGTAGCGGTTGGAGATCATGGTCAGCGCCAGCTGGGCGTATTCCTCGGGCTCGCCCAGGCGCTTGGGGTGGGGAACCATGGCGGCGAGCGCCTGCTTCACGTGCTCGGGCGCGCGGTTGAGCAGCGGGGTGTTGAAGATGCCCGGCAGGATGGTGTTGCAGCGGATCGCCTCGGACGACAGGTCGCGGGCGACCACCAGGGTCAGGCCGACGATGCCGGCCTTCGAGGCGGTGTAGGCCGCCTGGCCGATCTGACCGTCCTCGGCCGCGACGGACGCGGTGTTGACGATGGCGCCGCGATCGCCGTCTTCCAGAACGGGGAGGGTGACCATGCCGGCCGCGCTCTTGGTGATGCAGCGGAAGGTGCCGATCAGGTTGATCTGGATGATACGCTCGAAGTTATCGAGCGGATATTCCTTGATGGCCCCGGTTTCCTTGTCTCGCGACACCGTCTTCACCGACCCGCCGACGCCGGCGCAGTTGACCAGGATGCGCTCCTGGCCGTTGGCGGCGCGCGCTTTCGCAAAGGCCGCGTCGACCTCGTCGGATGAGGTGACATCGACCTTGCAGAAGGTCCCGCCGATTTCCTTCGCCAGGGCCTCGCCCAACTCCGGATTGACGTCGAAGATGCCGACCTTGACGCCGAAGGAAGCGAGCAGGCGCGCGGTCGCCGCGCCCAGGCCCGAAGCCCCGCCGGTGATCACGGCCGAAGTGGTGTTGTCGAGTAGCATGACGGAAAGTCCCCCGGTTGGTGCGCGCGCTTTGGCGTCTGGTGGGGAGCCTTTACCGTGAGAAACCCAGAACGCAAATGCGACGTTTTCCCCTAGCGGTGTAAGAGGATAGGTGGTCGCCGAGGCTCTGCCGTTACCTGGGCGGCTTTCTTGCGCTGTGCCGAACCGAGATGATTTCGACGACGTTGTTGGTGACGCGAAATCGGATCAAATAGGGCGGCACTGTCCCCAGTTCGCGCCGTCCCCTACCCAGGCGGCTGCTCCTGACTCATCTCAGCCGTTGGGAAGGTCCGGTTTCGGGTATCGGGCTCGTTGCCGCGCTCAGTAGGTGATGGTGACAACGACAGTGTCGGTATAGCTACCGGGCGTGGGCGACTGGCCCGAGGGCACGCGGCCGTAGGCGGTCAGCGTCTGGTTCGAGCCGGTGCCCGTGCCCGAGACCTGGGCGCCGAATGTCGTGCCATTGCCCCAAGTGGTCGTGCGACCCGCGTTTGAATAAATGGCGTAGGTGAGAAATTGCCCGGACGGTCCCGCCATGCGCCGGGTCGTGCCGTTGCTGTTGGAACCGGCGCCGAGCGCGACCGTGTAAGTCCCGCCGTTGCTGCAATTGACGGTGACGTTGGCCGAGCTGTCGTTGTTGACGCCGGTGTAGGCTCCGAAGGCCATACTCGCGGTGCTGAGACTGCAAACGGCGGGCACGGTATCGGTGACGTTGAAGGTCGTCGAGGCATCGGTCCCGCCCGAGACGGTCGTGGCCAGCCCCCGAGAGGTGATCCAGTTTCATTGTTAGTACACGGCGGTCTGTAACGCCATGGTCGGGGTGGGCGAGCGCGCGCCTCCAACAGCTGGCGCGCTCGCCCATGGCACGATGCCGCCGCTGCGGGGGACGAACGATTCAG
>CANJME010000035.1 GCA_947475875.1 Caulobacteraceae bacterium
CCGGCGATGGCGGCTGGCGTGTCCAAGACGCTCTGGTCATTGGAAGATATCGCGGAGCGGATCGAAGCCAACGCCCCTAAGGCGAAGGTCGGCGCTCGCGGCCCGCGCGGACCCTACAAGAAGAATTTGGGAAAGTGAGACACTACCCACGGGGGAGGTTTGTTGACCTCCGCCCCGCTCTGCCGGAAGGTGGCTCCAACAAACAAAAATCCTGGGGAGGACCACATCATGACTCAAGAATTCGACCGCCGAGCCCTGCTGGCCGGCCTTGGCCTCGCCGGGGCGGCCAGCGCCCTGCCCGCCTGGGCCCAGCGCGAGGCCATGCCGGCTGGCGCCGCGCCGCCCATGCCGACTGTCCCGGGCATTCCTGGCGTCGCCCCGCCGACGGTGGGCGTGGCCTCCGACATCGACGCCCGCGTCGCCCAGTTCATCCGCCGCCAGATGGAGGCCAACCAACTGACCGGCGCGGTCACCGCCGTCGCCCGCAAGAACAAGCTGGTTCACTTCCAGGCCCACGGCGCGCTCGACATCGCGGCCGGCACCAGAATGCGCACCGACAACCTGATGGTGATGATGTCGTCCACCAAGCCGACCACCGCCGTCGCCCTGCTGCAGCAGATCGAAGCGGGCAAGATCTCGCTCGACGACAAAGTCTCCAAGTTCATTCCCGAACTGAAGGAGATGCGGGTCTACAAGACCATGCCGCCGCAGTATGTGTCGGCCGGCGCAGTCTCGGCGGGAACACAGCCGCCTGCGGCTCCGGCCGCACCCGCCCCGGCCCGCGGCGGCGGACGCGGCGGCCCCCCGCGCGAGACCGAACCGGCCAACCGCGAATTGACCATCAAGGACCTGGCGACCCACACCTCGGGCCTGAACGGCACGCCGCAGGGCGTGCCCGCGGGAACGCCCAACACGCTGGCCGCCCGCATCCCGTATCTGAAGAACACCCCGCTCGACTTCCAGCCCGGCACCCGCTGGGCCTATTCGGCGACCACCGGCCCGGACGTTCTGGCCCGCATCGTCGAGATCACCTCGGGCGTGCCGCACGATGTCTATATGCGCGAGCGGGTGTTCGAGCCGATCGGCATGAAGGACACCGCCTGGAACCTCACCCCCGAACAGGCCGCCCGCGTGGTGCCTCGCTATACCCGCACGAACAATGCCTGGGTGAAGGCGAACGCCAATCCCGGCGCCCAGACCACCTATTTCGCCGGCTCGTTTGGCCTCTCATCGACCGCCATGGACTACCTGTTGTTCGAGACCATGCTGCTCAACAAGGGCACGATCAACGGCAAGCGGGTGCTGAAAGCCTCGTCCGTAGAGCTGATGCACAAGAACCTGATCGGCGATCTCTATCACGGCATCAATGGCGTCACCCAGGGGACCGGCTTCGGCATCCTGGTGCGCACCGTGCTCGACCCCAACACCTGCGGCTGCGGGCGCAAGACCGGCGGTTTCGGCTGGGGCGGCGCCTATGGCACCATGACCTGGACCGACCCACTCAACGACCTGGTGGGCGTCTATTTCGTGCAGCAGCCGCACGACGAGCTGCGCCAGGAGTACGAATACGTGGTCAAGAGCGCGTTGAGCTAAGGGTGTCTGACGCGGGCCTGTTTGAGCTGATCGAAGCCATTCGGGCCCGCGACAGCGCGCGCGCGCTTTCCCTGCTGGCGGCGCAGCCGGCGCTGGCAAGGGCCGCGTTCACGGTCAACGGCAATTTTCCCCGGCCCATCGGCGCCTATTTCTACAAGGGCGACACAGCCCTGCACTTCGCAGCCAACGCTTATGTCACCGAGGTCGCCCGCGCCCTGATCGCGGCCGGCGCGGACGTGCGGGCGCGTAACCGCCGGGGCCACGAACCCCTGCACCTGGCGGCGAGCGGTCAGCCGGACCAGCCGGGGTGGAACCCAACTGCCCAGACGGAAACCATCCGCCTCTTGATCGCCGCCGGGGCCGACGCCAACGCGACCTATTCAGGCGGAGTCACGCCGCTGCACCGCGCGGTGCGCTGTCGTTGCGCGGAGGCCGTCAAGGCGCTGCTGGCTCACGGCGCCAACCCCAAAGCCCGCAACGAGGCCGGCTCATCCGCCTGGAAGCTCGCGCACCACACGACCGGCCGGGGCGGGTCTGGCTCGCCGGAGGCCAAGGCCGAGCAGGCAGAGATCCTGGCCATCCTGGCGCCGTTCGCCGACGCCGCATGAAGACCGCGCTGGCGGCCGCCCTGGCGCTCACCGCCGTCGCCTTCCCGGCCGCCGCGGCCACGGCCGGCGCGCTCTTCACCCAGGCCGATGCGCGCTTTCGGATGGACTTCACCGTCGCCCGCTCGCTGGTCAATCCGGACCTCAATCGCCATTTCATCCAGAGGAATGACGGCGATGTCTGGTTCGTGGTCCAGAACTTCAAATCGACCTGCCAGCGCGAAGCCCGCGAGAGCGTGCTCTACGACATCACTGGTCATGACCAGAGCAGACTGAACAACGACCAGCTGGCTCGCGTCGACATCGGGACGATCAGCGAAGACCTGATCCTGGAGGCCGCCCAGCGCTTCTATTCCTGTGTCTTGGTCAAGTTCAACGACGAGAAATCCGGCATTGCCGATCGGCGCATGTACCGGTTTCCCAAGGTGATGATGACCGAGGCGCGCACCGGCCGGGCGCTTGAGCCCAATGTGCTCAAATGGCAAAGCTGGCTGCGCACCCGGGCCGCCCTGGCGCGATGAAAAAGACCTTCACCACCACGATCACACCCATGGGCCCGATGAGCGCCATCGTCGTGCCGTTTGACCCCCGCGAGGCGTTCGGCAAGGCCCAGCCGCCAGTGAAGGTGACGCTGAACGGCTATACCTATCGCAGCACCATTTCGGCCATGGGCGGCGGCGCGTGGATTCCCCTGCGCCGCTCGAACTTCGAAGCCGCCGGTCTCAAGGGCGGCGAGACGCTGGAGGTGACCGTCGAACTCGACGCCGACGCCCGGGTGGTCACGCCGCCCACCGACCTCAAAGCCGCGCTGAAGGCCTCTCCGCCCGCTTGGGAAGGCTGGCATAAGTTCAGCTTCACCCGCCAGCGCGAATACGCCGAGGCCGTGGAGGGCGCAAAAAAGTCAGAGACGCGGGAAAAGCGGATCGCTCTTGCGGTCACCGTTTCCATTACCAAGGCGGGCAAGGATTGAACAGGTCGGCTCAGTTTGAAACCGTGGGGATACCTGACAGGTCGCAAACGTAGGTGACCTTGGGTCTTGAACTCGGAAACTCTACGAATTGAGGTGCGTCCACCGCCCAGGTTGCGATGCGCCAACCGTCGCGGGCGGGCGCCCAATCCTGGCGAAATTCGGTCCGCCAGCTGCCCTGTGGCGGACATCGGTCATCTCCGCGACCTATAACCCCGGTCACTCTAACGGTTCCGTTCAAACCACTCTCATATCCAGTTATGGTCAGGCCTCCGGAATGGCCTCCAAACATCGCTGCCTCCAAACTCGCGACATCCTTCAACGTCTTCCCGCCCGCTCCTGACAGTTGTGCGTCGGAGGATAGTGAGCTTTCAAACACCCGAAACCATGGAGGCGGGATACCATTGTCGATGTTCCGCTGAGCTGCGATTTCAATCGGTTCGATAATCTCATCGACCTGTTGAGCGAGTTCAGAACGGCTTTCGTGAGTCACGCAACGGTCCATGCGATTGACAAAATCCAATCGGCCACTGCCCCGGGCTTCGCATTGCGGGAACGCACGATTGATCGCGTCGGCCATTCGCTCACCCAAGTCATGGCGAGGTCCAGCGCGGCAGCCGACGGCACTTGCGAATGTCTTCCCTCCCATCGCGATTTCCAAGGCATCTTCGCCCGAGGGCCAACAATCGCCGCCGGTCATGCCAAACTTCCCAGGCATCAGGCCGTGACCTAAGATTTTGATTTCATTCCATATTGGGCCCGATATATGACCCCTTAGGGGCATTGGATCATTCTTGCCCCGCAAATCTGAGTTCTGAAGCGTGACCGTCGCCCCATCGCCATCGGGCTGGAATTGAACCAGAAGTCGGTATCCGTAGTGATCGTTCAGATAAAGGCGGAACACCGTCTGGGATCGCGAGGCAACGGTTTCGATAGGAGAAACACCGAAAGCATCAGCCTCCAAATTCTCGTAGGATGATGTCGCGCATCCCCCGAGCATGGCGAATGTCGCTAGCAGAGATGCGGGCGAACTCTTCATTGAACCGGAAGTTGCCCTGAAGCAGTTGTCATCACAATCCTTGCTTCACGTTGCACCGCACACAAAGCGGGCGTAAACCGGCGCGCCTTTTTCAACCCCAGCCCTTGAGTCCCTGTCATGTCCCTGCAGTCCGCCTCGCTGTCCCGCGTAAAGCCGTCCGCCACCCTGGCGGCGGATGCGAAAGCGCGTGAGCTGAAGGCGCAGGGCCGTGACGTGATTGGCCTGGCCGCCGGCGAGCCGGACTTCGACACGCCCGACAACATCAAGGAAGCGGCCATCAAGGCCATCCGCGACGGCAAGACCAAATACACCAACGTTGACGGCATCGTGGAGCTGAAGGAAGCCGTCTGCGCCAAGTTCGCGCGCGAGAACGGCCTTTCCTACACACCGGCCCAGGTCAACGTTTCGCCGGGCGGCAAACCGGTAATCTACAACGCCATGGTCGCCACCCTGAACCCGGGCGACGAGGTGATCATCCCGGCCCCCTATTGGGTCAGCTATCCGGACATGGTGCTGCTGGCCGGCGGCGAGCCGCGCTTCATCGCGACGAAAGCGCCGAGCTTCAAACTGAACCCGGCCGACCTCGAGGCCGCCATCACGCCCCGTACGCGCTGGGTGCTGCTCAATTCGCCGTCCAACCCCTCGGGCGCGGCCTATACGCGGGCCGAACTGCGGGCCCTGGCCGACGTTCTGCTGCGCCACCCGCAGGTCTGGATCCTGACCGACGACATGTACGAGCACCTGGTGTTCGACAATTTCGAATTCACCACCATCGCCCAGGTGGAACCGGCGCTCTACGACCGCACCATGACCATGAACGGCGTTTCGAAGGCCTATGCCATGACCGGCTGGCGGATCGGCTATGCGGCCGGCCCGGTCGAGCTGATCAACCTGATGCGCAAGGTGATGAGCCAGACCACGTCCAACCCCTGCTCGGTCAGCCAGTACGCCGCCGTCGAGGCGCTGAACGGCACCCAGGCCTTCATCAAGCCGAACCAGAAACTGTTCCAGGGCCGCCGCGACCTGGTGGTCTCGATGCTGAACCAGGCCAAGGGCCTGGTCTGCCCGACGCCGGAAGGCGCCTTCTATGTCTATCCGTCCTGCGAAGGCCTGATCGGCAAGACCGCGCCATCTGGAAAGGTCATCGAAACCGACGGCGATTTCTGCACAGAGCTTCTGGAAACCGAAGGCGTTGCGGTGGTGATGGGCACAGCGTTCGGCCTCGCCCCCTTCTTCCGCATCTCCTACGCCACCAGCGACAAGGTGCTGGAAGAAGCCTGCAGCCGCATCCAGCGCTTCTGCGTCGCCGTGAAGTAGGCGCGTGCTCACCCTTCACTACGCGCCGGGCTCCATATCGCTGGCGTCCCTGATCGCTCTGGAAGAGGCCGGCGCGCGGTACGAGGTACGCCTGGTCGACACCAAGGCCGGTGACCAGCGGAGCGAGGCCTATCTGCGGATCAATCCGAAGGCCCGGGTGCCGTCCCTGACGACCGACCAGGGCGTGCTCACCGAAACCCCGGCGATCCTGCTCTACATCGCCCAGACCCACCCCAAGACGGGCCTGGCGCCTCTGGACGATCCGTTTGCTCTGGCGCGCCTCAACGCCTTTTGCGCCTACCTGTGTTCGACCGTGCACCCCTCGCACTCCATGCGCATGCGCGGCGCGCGCTGGAGCGATGATCCGGCGGTCATCGAGGCGCTGAAGATCAAGGTCGGGTCAAACGTCGCCGCCTGCTGCGCCCTGATCGAAGCCGAGATGTTCAAGGGTCCATGGCTGATGGGCGAGGCCTTCAGTTTCGGCGACGCCTATCTCTACACTCTGACCCAGTGGCTCGAGGCCGACGGCGTCGATCCGGCGCGCTTCCCGGTGTTAGCCGACCATCGCGAACGGATGCGGGCGCGCCCTGCCGTGCTGCGAGCGCTAAAGGTCGAACAGACGGGTTTGGTTGGCTAGCACGCGCGGCTGACGGCGAAGTCGGCGAGGTCTTCGAGCGCGGTCTTCATCTCGCCGGCTTCGAACACCGCCAGCGCGCCCTTGGCCGAGGCGGCGTATTCGCGGGCAAGGTCGAAAGTCGCCTGCAGCGCGCCAGTGGCAAGAACCAGTTCGCGGGCCCGGCGAAAATCATCGTCGGTCTGTTCGCGGCGCACCACCGTCCGCTCCCAGAATGAGGCCTCACCAGCGCCGGTGCGCTGGACGGCCAGCAGCAGCGGCATGGTCGGCTTGCCTTCGCGGAAATCATCACCGGCGTTCTTGCCCAATGCCTGGGTCGCGCCGCCGTAATCCAGGGCGTCGTCCACCAGCTGGAAGGCCATGCCGAGGTTCAGGCCGTAGGCGCGCAGGGCGGCGATGCGGGGCTCGGAGGCCCTGGCCGCCACTGCACCGCTCTCAGCCGCTGCGGCGAAGAGTTCGGCGGTCTTGGATTCGATGATCTTCAGATAGGTTTCATGTTCCAGATTGAGGTCGTTGGCGCGGCTGAGCGCCAGCACCTCACCCTCGGCGATGACGCTCGAGGCCCGGGCCAGCACGCCCAGGGCGCGGATCGAGCCAGTTTCGACTATCAGCTCGAAGGCGCGCGCAAACAGGAAATCGCCGACCAGCACCGCCGGGGCCGCGCCCCAGATCAGGTGGGCCGCAACCTTGCCCCGGCGCAGGTCCGAGGAATCCACCACGTCGTCGTGGAGCAGCGTCGCGGTGTGCACAAACTCTACGGCGGCGGCGAGCTTCGTGCCCGCATCCCCCTTGCCGCCGGCGAGGCGATGGGCGGCGACGGTCAGCAGCGGCCGCAAGCGTTTTCCACCGGCGGCAATCAGATGGTCGGCGAGGGCCGGGATTACCGGCACGGGGCTGTCCATCCGCGCCCGGATCAGGGCGTTGACGGCGTCCATATCGGTCAGAGTTAGGGCGACGAGGCCATCGACGCCGCGCTTTGGCTGCGTCCCGCCTTTGCTGGCTGTCAGTTCGAGCGCCAATTCCGTCACCGTTCCCGGCCGGTCCGTGAGGCTCCGGCAATTGCCGGGACCATGGCGAGGCGATAGGTCATGGTCAAGGACGCCATGCAGGAAAACCCTCCCCATACCGACGATGCGGTGCTGAACGGCCGGGTCTGGCTGCGCCAGCCGCTCGACGGCTATCGGGCCGGGGTGGACGCGGCCCTGCTGGCGGCGGCTTGTGACGCCAGGCCAGGCGAGCGGGTGCTCGATGTTGGCTGCGGCGTGGGCGGGGCCATGCTCGCCGCAGCGATCCGCCGGTCTGACTGCACATTTGTAGGCCTGGAGCGCGACCCGACGGTGCGCGCTTTCGCCCTGCAGAACATCGAGCTCAATCGTCTGTCAGGACGGGTCGAAGCGCTGCCCGGCGATGTCGCCCTGCCCTATTCGAAGTTTTCGCGGAAAACCTTCGATGCGGTGATCTCCAACCCGCCCTTCTTTGACGACGAGCGCGCCCTGCGCGGCCCCTCTCCGGCCAGGCGCGGCGCGTGGATCGCCGACGCGGGCCTGCCCGCCTGGACAACCTTCCTGACCAAGGCCGTGCGGGAGCGGGGAACCATCACCGTCATCCACCGGGCCGACCGGCTGGGCGACATTCTGGCGCTGCTGGATGACAAGTGCGGATCGTTCAAAGTGCGCCCAATCCACCCCTTCGCAGACGCCCCGGCCAAGCGGGTGCTGGTCCGCGCCATCAAGACCGGCAAGGCGCCCCTGGTGCTGTTGCCGCCGCTGGTGTTGCACACGCGCGGCGGGCTTGGTCACACACCAGAGACCGAAGCGATCCTCAGAGGTGAAGCCGACCTTCCCTGGAGCTAGCGCTTCGGGTGCCTCTTGAAGAAGGCCCAGATCATTTCGCTGGCGTTGAAGTCCTTTGACGGCACATTCGCGCCTTCCCGGCCGGGCCTGCCCCCCGGCCAGGCGTGGCCGTTGTTAGTGACGGTGTAGTGCAAAACCTCCACCCCGTCCGCGCAGCCAGGATATTCGATCAGGCTGGCGCCGGGAACGGCCTTGGTCACGCCCGCTTTGCAATGACCGGCCCTGGCCCAGAATTCCCCCTGGGCCTTGGAGGGCAGAAGGGAATGGTCCTCCTGGCCGGCCGCGATGTTGCCACCGTCGGGCGAGAGCCTCCCGCCCTCGGCCGGTACGATGCGGTCGACCGCGCCGTTGATGATCAGGATCGGCACGCCTCTAGGCGGGTCCTTCTCGTCGCCGAACAGCGCGCCAACGACCGGCGCGACCGCCGCGATCTTGTCGGAGAGCTCAATGCCGAGGCGGTGGCTCATCATGCCGCCATTGGACATACCGGTCGCGTAGATGCGTACCGGATCTGCCTTGCCCGACCCGACCATTTTGTCGATCACAGCCGAGAGAAAGCCGATGTCGTCGACCTTGTTGCGCATGGCCTGGGCGCAGCAGTGGCCGGCGTTCCAGGTTTCCAGATTGGGAACCAGAGGCCCGGCGCTGCCGTCCGGATAGACGATGATCAGATGTTCGCGCCGCCCGATCACGTCGAACTGGGTCATGTTCACCGCGTTGGCCGCGTTGCCGCCCCCGCCGTGCATGACGATGACCATCGGCGCACGCTTGCCGCCGGAGAAGTCGTGGACCTGGTAGGTGCGAGTCAGCGACCCGCGCGCCATGCTCTCGGTCGTGATGACGCCGGGAGTGTCTGCGGCCGGGGGCGTCGAAGCGCTCGCGCAGGCGCTCAGTGTCAGCGCGCAAAGGGCGAAAGCAAGCGTTCTCATGCCGCCACCAGCGCCGGCAGGCGGTAGGTTCCCTCATAGAATTCCGGCTTGGGCAGATAGGCGCGCAGGGAAAGGCCCATGGGTGCGTTGGGCGGGGCCGGCAGCCAGTTGCTCGACCGTGCGCCCCCAGGGTCGGTCCGGGAAATGATGATCTCCAGAGAGCCGTCCGAAGCGTATTTCAGGCCCTTGGTGCGGTCGCCGATGGCGTAGCGGTTGATGGGGTTGTCGAAGAAGAACGACTGGCCTTCGGGCGTGCGCGCATAGGCGGTCAGAGACCAGAAGGCGTTCACCGCGGGCGCCTGACCCTTGGCAAAGCGCAGGGCGAGCGGCTTTGAGGCATCGAGGTTCTGACCGCCGTCCGGAGGAACGGGGCGCATGTACATGGCCTCGGCGGGCGTGAGTGCGGCCAGTCCCGCGATGGCCACCTGGGCGCGGTAAAAATAGTCCTGTCCAAAGTCGCCAAGGGTGGCCTTGGGATAGACCCAGCCTTGCACGATCTGTCCGGCGCGTTGGCCGTTGACCGCCTGACGGGCCCGCATGATCCCGGTCTGGATGCGCGTTACATCCGCGGCAGAGAACCTGCTCGCGTCGAAGCCGCCGCCTGGCTTCAGACCCAGTGGCGCGATCTTATCGAAAAAGGCGATGTCGGTCGCCGGCGGCGGGTTTTCGATCAGCAGGCTTTGCACCGAGCCGAAAAACTCGTTCCACGGCCTGTCGCGTGTGGCGGTCGCCGCCGGCGCGGGCCTAGCCGGGGCGGTCAGCTTGATGCCGTCCTGGATGGCGTTGGCGGCGGGCAAGTCTTCATCGCCATCGATGAGGGTGCGGATCAGCAGCCACACCCACGGCGTCGGCGAGCGGACCGCCAGCGGATCGGAAGTTTCCTGCATTGGCCCCACCAGGGTGACGCGATGGGCCTCGCCGCCCGTGGTGCGCGTGCCCAGGATGGCGAAGCTGTTCCCGTACATGTCCATGAAATGATAGGAGATATAGCGCGAGCCGGTCTTCGGCATGTCGAGGGTGACAGGCCCCCCATTCAGGTCGATCCAGGCCCGAGAATAGAGGGTGTCGTTGTTGGGCGCGGTCACCGACTGGGTCGCCGGAGTCGTCAGCACCCGCGCATGGCGCAGCTGGTTGGCTGGAACCAAAGCCAGGCTGTTCTTCCGCGCATTGGCGTTTTCGATCAGCATGACGCCGTAGATCCACGCCTGCTCGGCGGCTGTGGCCAGCGCATCGCCCCGCGCGGCCGCACGGCTAGCCAGACCTTGAGCCAGCAACAAACCGGCGCCGCCGGCCAATAGTCCTCTGCGATTCATTCACGATCCTCCCGATTGATTATTGATACCATGCGGTATCATTTCTCTGTCAAGCCTACGAAGCGTCGAGTTTGTAAGCTTCGCGCGTCGCCTTGCGCCATTCTCGGACGATGCGGGCGTACCAGGTGAAGCGGGCCTCGTCGGAAAGACCGTCGCGGTCGGCCAGCCAGTCGGCCAGGGTTTCGAAGAACAGGGAGTTGAGGGATTTCGCGGCGTACTTGGCTCGCGCCTCGCCGCCAGGCGGGGCGCCCTTCGCGGGTTCGAAAAAGCCGCGCGAATGCTCGTGCACCAGCGACAGCAGCCGCTCGCGCCAGGGCTCGCAGATCGGATCGGCGCGAAAGGCGGTGAGCGCCGCCAGGAACACCTCGCGCTGTGGTTTGGCTGCCTGATAAACAGCTTTCAGCGTCCAGCCATAACCTTCCCAGGGCTTCTCGTGGACTTCGGCGATCACGTCGTAGACGCGCTGGAACAGGGCGTCGATCAGCGCCGCGCGGGACGGGAAGATCCGGTAGAACACCGGCTTTTGCGCGCCGGCGGCCTCGGCCACCTGCTGCATGGAGGCGCCGGCGCCCTGGGACAGGAACACCTTGGCGGCGGCCTGCAGATAGTCTTCTCTGCGCGTCTTCTGGTCGACGCGCGGCCGGCCTCGCGCCGGGGCAGGTTTGGCCGCCGCCTTGGTCACCCCTGTACCAGGGCCGGGAGGGAATACCGGCCGTCGAGCAGCTCGGGCTTGGGCAAATAGGCGCGGAAGAACAGGCCCAGCGGCGCCATTGGCGGCGCCGGCAACCAGTTAGCGGCGCGGGTTCCGCCCGGATTCGTGCGCGAGATGACGATTTCAAGCGAGCCATCCGTTCCGTAACGCAGGCCCTTGGTGCGGTCGCCGATAGCGTAGCGGTTGATCGGGTTGGGGAAGAAGAAGAATTGCCCGGCCGGGGTCTGCGCATAGGACGTCAGCGACCAGAACGAGTTGACCGGCGGCAGCTGCTCCCTGGTGAAGCGCAGGATCCACGGCTTGGACGAATCCAGCACCGCCTGCCCGCCAGGCCCGATCGGGCGCATGTACATGGCCTCAACGGGTTTCAGCGCCGCCAGCCCGCCGATGGCAATGCGGGCCCTGAACAGATAATCGGTGCCGAAATCGCCATTGTTTGACTGCGGATAGCTCCAGCCACCCCGAACCGGGCCCCACGCGCCCTGGGCGCTCGCAGCGGCCTTGGCGTTGTCGATCCCCGACTGGATCACCCGCTCGCTGCCGGCCAGTTTGGCGGCGTCGAACCCGCCGTTGCGCCCCAACCCGAGGGCCGCAATGGACGGAAAGAAGGAGTCGTCGGCGCGAGGCGGCGGGTTCTCAACGATCAGCTTCTGCAATGACGTGAAGAACTGGTCCCAGGGCGCGTCGCGGGTAGCATATTCCGGCGGCGCCGGCCGCGCGGGTCCAGGCGGGCCGGAAAGCTTGATGGCGTCCTGCACGGCGTGGGCTGCCGGAAGGTCGGCGGCGTCGTCCACCAGGGTGCGGACAAGCAGCCAAACCCAGGGTGTCGGGCTTTGGATTACATCCCCCCCGTTTCTCGAGCCGCCCGGTCCGATGATCCGGAAAGACTTCGCCTCGCCCTTGTCTTCGCGGGTTCCCCGGATGGCGAAGCTGTTTCCGTACATGTCCATGAAATGATAGGAGATATAGCGATCGCCCGTGCGCGGAACCTCCAGCGTCACGATCCCGCCGGTCAGGTCGAGCCAGGCTGTCGAATAGAGGGTGTCATTGTTCGGCGTGGTCACGCCCTGACTGGCCGGGGTAGTCAGCATGCGGGCGTGGCGGAGGGTATTGGCCGGCGTGACCCGCAGGGATGCGGCCCGCGTACGGGCGTTCTCGATCAGCATGATGCCATAGAGCCAGGCCTGGGCGGCCGAGGTTTCCAGATCGAGGCTCTGGGTGTGGGTGTCGGACTCGCGCATGGTGGCGATGGCGCGCTCGATATCGGCATCCGAGCCCGCGGGCTGGGCGAAGGCCCGGCCGCCCAGCGCCGTCAACAGGCCTGCGCTTCCGGCCACAAAGTCTCTGCGACGCATGCGAAATCTCCCCAATGCGGTAAATGCTACACGGCGGTATCACATTGGCAATTGCCGGGGCCCGAGTCGCGCACTAAACGATCCACTTAACCTGCATAGCAGCCTACCAGGCGGACGCGGCGACGCGCCCGCCGATTTCGCGCGACCTTAGGAAAACGATGCCCAAACGCACCGACATCAAGTCGATCCTGATTATCGGCGCCGGGCCTATCGTCATCGGCCAGGCGTGCGAGTTCGACTATTCGGGCGTCCAGGCCTGCAAGGCCCTGCGCGCCGAGGGCTATCGGATCATTCTGGTCAATTCGAACCCGGCCACGATCATGACCGATCCGGAGGTAGCCGACGCCACCTACGTCGAGCCGATCACGCCGGAGATTGTCGCCAAGATCATCGAGAAGGAACGGCCCGATGCGCTGCTCCCCACCATGGGCGGCCAGACCGCGCTCAACACGGCGCTAGCGCTCGAGGAAATGGGCGTTCTGAAAAAATTCGGGGTCGAGATGATCGGCGCCAAGGCCGAGGTCATCGACAAGGCCGAGGACCGCCAGAAATTCCGCAACGCCATGGAC
>CANJME010000036.1 GCA_947475875.1 Caulobacteraceae bacterium
TAACGGATTTTTTTACAGGTCGATTCGAGGGGGTTGACCCCAACAGAAGGAGCTGAGGTGCTGTCAGTTCAAAGGCAACTTTTCTCCGGCTGGCATGGCTAGGGCAGGGCGGTCTTGGCCTCAGGCCGCTAGGGTTTTCCACTCAGCCAGTGCGGCTGAGCGTCGGTCTTTGTAGTCGTCCCGGCTGATGAGATGGCGATCCTGGTTGAAGTGGTTGTGGAATGCGGCATGCACCGCGCTGAACTTCTGCAAGGTCTTCATCTGCCGAAACCTCAGCATGGCGCGCTCTCGTCGTCGGATCGGCAGATGTGAGTTTTCAGCCCGATTGTTGAGCCGGCGGCCAGTCTGCTTGCGGTCGGCGTTGCCGATCTCTTTCATCGCTGCGCAGTAGGAGCGCAGCCGGTCGGTGACGATGGTGCGCGGTTTGCCATGGCGCTTCATGGCTTTCTTGATGAATTTCAGCGCTGCAGCCTTGTCTCGGCGCTTGGTGACGAAGGATTCTAGGACTTCGCCCTCGTGATCCACGGCACGCCATAGGTAGTGCATCTCGCCGTTGATTTTCACGAAGACCTCGTCCAAGTGCCACCTCCACTGGGTGTAGGCGCGCATGTGATCGACACGCTTGCGCCGGATCTCGGCGGCGAACATCGGGCCGAACCGGTTCCACCACAGCCTCACCGTCTCATGGCAGATATCGATCCCGCGCTCCGCCAGCAGGTCCTCCACATTCCGCAACGACAGCGGAAACCGGACGTACATCATCACCACCAGGCGGATCACCTCGGGCGAGCTGTCAAAGTAGCGGAATGGGCTCTTCATCCGCCGAAGTTAGGCGCTGTGGCCGCCGTCGGCAATTTGGGCTGACAGAGCCTCTACGGTCTTTCCAACTTCGTGCTGCACGAGAACCTGATTGAGATGGATCCGCGCAGCTACCTCGAGCAGGACGATGATCCGTTCGATCCGAAGATGACGGCGGTCGAAGTCGGCGAACTTGAGACCGACCGCTTGCAGACTCCCGGCGGCCTTGTCGCGCTGCTGGCTCAGGTCAAATACGACAACGGCAAACTCGTCGAGGTGCGCGTCTATCCGGTCGACCTTGGCGCGGGCAAGAATCGTCCGTGGTCGCGCATGGGGACGCCGCAGACACCGTCTCCGGCGAAGGCTCAAGAGATCCTGCAGGACCTGCAGAAGCTCTCCGCGCCATTCGGCACCAAGATCACCATAGTAGACGGCGTGGGCGTCATCCGCCCCTAACGGCGGACACGGCTCCATCCCTCCGTGAGCCCGGGGGGCCCAGGAACTATTGGATGGATTCAATGAGGCTGGCCTTAGTCTCTACCATTGACCCCGCCCCTGGTTTGGAAAGTGCCTCCCTGGGGGTCATCAAAACCACCGAGAAATGCTCTCTCGATGTGCCCCATATGTGCCCCACGAGCGCAGGGTGCCGACAGGGCGACGTGGCAAAATTGAAAAAATATGTGTTTTTTCAATAAGAAAGACTGGCGCGCCATCTTGGGACGACCGCGCTTGGCGCTTCAGCGGCGTGTTCCCGACAGCGCCCCACGCCCTGAAGGCTTCGGCGGCGGGATGTCGACCGTGGCTTCGGGCGACACGCGGATCACTCCAATATTGTTCTCGATCGCGATCTTGGTGCCGTAGGGTGCCGACCAGTCCTGCAAGTCGGCCAGGATCTTGCGAGCGACCTCCGGGGTCGGGGTCTGTGGGATACTAGAGCGCGACCACGGCGTCTTGGCGACGTCGGTTCCCAGGTCCACGGGATAGATGCGAATCTCGCTCAGCTTGCCGTTCTGATACTTCGTCTGAGCAACGAACGCGGTGAGATTGATGTAGCCCTGAAGCCAGTCGTTGCCGAGTTCGGCGTCCTCGATGTTGGTCAGCCCCCCAGCATTGGGCGGCGAGTCGTCGCTGCCGAAGCGCTGCACGGCGAAGTTGCCATGATTATAGAAGATCGGCCGGCCCTTGTAGATTTCTATGCCCTGCATGGTGTGGTTGCCATGGCCCACATACATGTCGAGCCCGTTGTCGATCAGCTTGTGCACTAGGTCGACGAGATAGTCAGGTGGGTAGTGGTCCTGGGAGTAGGCCTGGAACGCAAACCGGTTCTCGTGCACGTGGGCCGTGTACATCACGAAGTCGGCGTATTCCTTGGCGTTCCGCACGGCCAGGATTTGGGTCTGCAGGTCGTTGGGATTCAGCTCGTAATGGAAGGCCCCGGGCTTATCTCCGACCATATAATTCTTTCCGAGGAACGCCAGCTTGCCGGGTTGGTCGACCGGCATGTCGCTCGGACGGGCCAGGCCGGGCTCATTGCGCCTGGCCAGGATTGACTCGCGGATGCCGCGAAGCTGTTCGAGTTGGGGGGCGGTGACGACGTTCCACACCGTCAGCCGCAACGGGTTCATGCCTGGCACTTCGCCGACGTCGTTGCCGTCCTTGTTGCGGGCGATCGGGCCGTCAGCGATCGCGCCGACTGGGAAGGCGGCGATCATGGCCACGCGTCCCTGCGGCAGTTCCTGGAACGCCGGCTGACGCGCGATGGAAAGGTTGGGGCCGTAGCCGGGCCGCTTGATCCCGGCTTCCTCCAGCCACTTCATGGTCGAGACCTGGGCGGCGTCGCCGCCATCGCCTTCACCCGGCGCGACCATGTCGAAGCCTAGTTCGGCCAGGGCGAAAGCCTCTTCCTTGGGCGCCCAGTTGTTGTTGTAGCCGTTTACGCCGGCCCAATTGCGCCGGTCCACCAGATAGCCCTCGAGGTTCCCCACGGTGGTGTCCGCGTTCTTGAGCACGTCGCGGATTTGCGGGCTGATCCGCTTCGATGCCGGCTCCTGGAACAGCAGGTCTCCGGTCGAGGCGACCGTATAGGTCCCGGTCATCTTGTTGGGCAGTTCCTTGGCCAAGTCGCGCCAAGGGAAGGTCGCGCGGTCCGGGGGGCCGCGGAACGGCTGGGCCATCGCCGGTCCAGCCAGCGCTATGGCTAGGACGTACAGCGCGCAGCCAGAAATGCCGATCATACCTAAGCGGGGCCTAATTGAATAGGTCATGGTTTTCTCCCTTTAGTGCCAAGCTTAGATCCGGAGCTTTCACGAAACGGTCGCCAGATAACCATAATTCGGCTCCGTCGGCGGTCGCTCTGCAAGGCCAATCTCTTGACACGCGTTGACTTTAGTGGCCCCGCTGACCTGAGGATATCTATAAAAACATCAAATAGATTACCGTCGGAGAAATTTTCAATGATCAGGCTTACAACTCTATTTGGTGCCGTTTCCACTGCGGCTTTGCTAGCCGGCGCAACCACGGCCATGGCCCAAGCATCTGGGCCGGCGGTCGAGGGGGTCGTCGTCACCGGTTCGCGCTTGGCGCGGGCCAGCACCTTTGTCACCCCGACGCCGGTGACTACAGTTGGCATCGATCAGCTTCAGCAGGCGGCCCCGTCCACCCTGGCGGCCGGTCTGCAGACCCTGCCCTCGGTGGTGCCGGGCGGGGGACCCACCGCTGGCGGAGGCACGGCCAACGGCGGCCAGAACTTCCTCAATCTGCGTGGTTTGGGATCCAGCCGCACCCTGGTGCTACTCGATGGCCACCGCTTCACGACCTCGAACGCTTCCGGCGTGGTCGATACAAACCTATTGCCGTCCGCTCTGGTGAATCGGGTCGATGTGGTCACAGGTGGCGCTTCAGCGGCCTACGGTTCCGACGCCGTCGCGGGTGTGATCAATTTCGTCCTGGACACCCAGTTTACTGGTTGGAAGCTGAACGCCTCCTACGGGGAATCCATCCACCTCGACAACAAGGATACCGCCGTCACGGCCGCTTGGGGCCGCGACATCGGCGACAAGGCCCACCTCATCGCCGGGGTCGAATACTACAATAACGAAGGCGTCGACGCGCGCGATCGCACATTCCGCGTCAACAGCTCGAATATCATCCCGAACACCGGCGGCACGCCCACCAACATCGTCGCCAATGACATACGCGTACCCTCCACCCCGGGCGGCCTCATCGTCACCGGCGTCGGCGGTACCACAGCGAACAACGCCGCGCTCCAAGGCATCCAGTTCGGTCCGGGCGGCGTACCCGGTCCCTACAACTACGGCACGGTTGTCAGTGGCCGCGGCACCACGGGCGGCTTCCAATCTGGCGGCGACGGTTTCCCGGTGTCGGTAGGCCAGGAAATCGTCCGGCCGCTCGAGCGTGAAACGGTGTTCCTGCGTGGCGACGTCGATGTGACGCCTGGGATCAACGTCTTCGGCGAGTTCTTCTACGGCGCGACCAGCGCCTACCTGCAGAACAGCCCGACCGCCGGAAACATCACAATCCAGCGCGATAACGCCTACCTGGCTCGCGTCGCCCCAGACCTCGTGACGCGCATGACGACCCTATCGGTGCCGCGCCTGACCATGACGCGCTACACCCTGGAAGCGGGTCTGACCACTACCAGGAATGACAACTGGACCACTCAATTCCTGGGCGGCGCTAAAGGTGATATCAAGGGTTTCCACTGGGAGCTATCCGCCCAACACGGGCAGAACCGCAACAAGAGCGTAACCTATACAAACCTGATCACTGCCAACATGGCGTTCGCCACCGACGCGGTTATCAACCCTGCCAACGGCACGACTATCTGCCGGGCGACCTTGCCCGGCACCACATTCAACGCCGCTGCAGTCGGTTGCGTCCCGCTCAATCCTTTCGGAGCCGGTTCGCCTTCTCCAGAATCGTTGAAATATGTAATGGGCAGCGCCTGGAACCTCAACCGCACCCAACAGACCGTGGTGGAAGGCAGTGTTTCCGGCGATATCTTCCAATTGCCTGCAGGTCCAGTGGCGGTCGCGGTCGGCGGCGACTGGCGCAAGGAGGAACTGGACGCGAATTCCGATGCCCTGTCGCAGGCCGGCGCGTTCCGCCTCGTCAATTCTCAGCCCACTAAGGGCGAGCTGAGCGTCAAGGAAGTTTTCGGTGAAGCTCAGATTCCGCTGCTCAAGGACCTGCCGCTGATCCAGAATCTGGAAGCTAACTTTGCTGGACGTCACACCGATTATTCGACCAGCGGCGGGGTAAACACTTGGAAGGCCGGCCTGAGCTGGTCGGTCAATTCCGAGCTGCGCTTCCGCGCTACGCGTTCCCGTGACATCCGGGCACCCAACCTGCAGGAGCTCTATGCGGCGGGCCGTCAGAACAACCAGACCATCGACGACACCCCTACCACAGGCCGCATTTACCTGGCCGTGCCCAACCTAACCTTTGGGAACGCTAACCTGACTCCTGAAAAGGCCATCACCACTGTAATGGGCTTGATCTACCGCCCGACATGGGCACCGGGCCTCAACCTAGCGATAGACACCTATGCCATCCGCATAGACGATGCGATCGGCAACATCGGCGCGCAGAACGCAGTCACCCAGTGCCAACTGAGCGGCGGTACGTCGGAAGTCTGCAGCTTCGTGACACGTGACCCGACCACCAAGGCGATCATCAAAACCCTGACCGCGCCGTTCAACCTGACTGTTCAGAAGATCGACGGCGTCGACTATGAGTTAGGCTACCGCCTGCCCCTCGAAGTCTTGGGCGAAAAGGTAGGTCTGCCGTTAGGCATTCTCAACATCCGCCTGCTGGCCAGCAACAACAAGCAAAACGTCATCCTGTCTCCGCTGGTCGCTCAACCGGTGAACAACGCTGGCACCGGCGCACAGCCCCACTGGCGCGGCAATCTGAACCTGAACTACACCCAAGGGCCTTGGACGGCGGTTCTGCAGGGCCGTTACATCGGCGACATGACCTGGGACCGCACCAAGACGCTTGGCGTCGACACCAACTTCAACCACATCGCCGACCGGGCCTATCTGGATGCTCAGTTCAGCTACAAGCCGACTGCTGCCGAGGGCCGTCAGGAGTATTACATCAATATCCAGAACGTGCTGAATCGCAAACCAGCGTTCGATCCATCGCCGACCGGAGCGACCCCGACGCCCACGGAGACCGGCCTCTACGATCAGGTCGGCACGATGATCCGCGTTGGCATCCGCCTGCGGCACTAGTCCTAACCAGGGCCGCTTCCCTTTGCGGGAGCGGCCCTCCGCTAGCTAGCGGGGGCGTTCACCATGGCGTGAGCGGCGCGCCGTCCTGATCGTTCTGTCTGAGTTTCGACGTCTCCGATAACCCACAAAGGGAATGGACATGCAGAATAAGCACCGCCGCCGGCTCGGCCTGATCTCCGCCGTCGCCCTGGCCACGGCTTACGCCGGCGCCGCCCATGCGCAGAACGCGCGCTGGCAGCCCGACCGCGCGACCTTCAAGCCGCGCGATGTCGCCAAGGAACTGGAAAACAAGATGAAGGGGACCTTCGTCATCGCGACGGTGGGCGACCTTCTGATTCAGGAACCCATCGGTCAGATGATCGATACGAAGATTCAGGATCTCTTGCGCAATGCCGATACTACGGTCGGCAACATGGAAACCAAGATTATCGACCGCCGCCGCTATCCGTCAGGATTCAACGGTAACTGGTCGCCCAAGGAGACGGCGGTCGATATCAAGAACCTCGGCTTCGACATCCTGACCGGTGCCAATAACCACACCTTCGACATGGGTGATGAAGGACTGCGGTCGACCATCGACATCCTCGACGCCCAGGGCATTCCGCTCGCCGGAGTCGGCCCCAACCTCGGCATCGCAAGAATGCCGGTGTTCCACTACACGCCCAAGGGCCGCGTCGCGATGATCGGCGCATACGCGGTGGCGCCGGCGGGGCAGGGGTTCAGCGGCCCAGCGACAGACGCCGAGGGCATATTGGGCGGGAAGCTGGGCTACAACCCTCTGCGGGTCACGGCCTGGAACGTGGTCACGTCGGAGCAGCTGGCGGGCATAAAGAACATTCAAGATACCATCCTGTCGCATCGTAACGACCCGGACGTGGCGAGAGCGATAAACATGCCACGTGACGCCGCCGGCCGCGTGACCATATTCGACGGCCGTTTCATGGCGGGCGACAAGCCGGGAAGCTACCACTACGAGGTAAACAGGGAAGACGAGGAGGGCAATGTCCTCGCGATCCGCAATGCGAAGGAATATTCTGACTTCGCGATCTTCACCATGCACGTTCACCAGAACCGGTACGCCTATCAGGCCTACTCGCAGGACCACTATCCGTCGGACTACCTTCAGGCATTTGCACACAAGCTGATCGACAACGGCGCCGACATGTTCCTGGGGCACGGTAACCACACTATCCAGGGCATAGAAATCTACAAGGGACGGCCGATCTTCTACAACCTGGGCAACTTCGCCGTGCACGAGATACTGCTCGAAACCGATAATAAACCGGAGGGCAAGACGGCGGTGGAATCCGATGAGATTCCGAACGACTGGCTGCAACAGAACGAAAACCTCAAGGCGCTCGTCGCCACCACCAAGTATCAGGACGGCAAATTGGTCGAAATCCGGCTCCAGCCGGTCGACCTGGGCGTCGACAAGAGTCGGCCCTGGTCGCAAATGAGCATCCCACGCGTGCCGTCACCAGCGCTGGCGGCCGAAATTCTCGCCGATGTTCAGAAGTACTCCGGGCCGTTCGGAACCAAGATCGTCATCGAGAACGGCGTCGGTGTCATTCGCCCCTAACCGGGTTCTGACAGTCTAACGCCAACATTTCTCCGGTTGCGGCCATAAGCAGGTTGGCGACGGGGAAAAGGTCATGCGTCCGATATCGTTTAAGCGTCATCGCTTTCCGCCCGATGTGATCCGATATGCGGTGTGGCTGTATTTCCGGTTCACGCTGAGCGTCCGTGATGTAGAGGAACTGCTGGCCCAGCGCGGGATCGAGGTCAGCCGCGAGGCGGTTCGCTGCTGGGTGATCAAGTTCGGGCCTCTGATTGCAGCCAACCTGCGTCGCCGTAGATCGCGGCCGACCGGCCGCTGGCATCTGGACGAGTGTACGTCGTCAGAAGTTTTGGGACAGTCGTGGCGCGGATTTAGCGGAGGGTTGGCCTCATCACTTCTGACGACGTACACTCATCTCTATCGCCACGCCATCAAGGTTGAGCCATGCCGAACAGACGTCCATCCGATCTGGAAACGCCTGTCGCCGGCGGCGGCCTGCTGCACCGGCGCGCCCTGCTTGGCGGGACGATCGCGGCGGCGGGCGCGTTGAGCGCCGCCCAGGCGCAGGATCCGATCGGCCTCGGCTCGCCGTTGACCATGACGCGGCCCGGAGCCGGATTCTCCGGCTACGGCGCGCCAGCCGAGTGGGCGCAGGGCATTCGGCGTTTGACGCCGCCCGCGTCGGCGCGGCCCGGAACGGGCTCCTCGCGCACCCCGCTCGAGGCCCTGGAAGGCGTTATCACGCCTAGCGGCCTGCACTTCGAGCGTCATCATAACGGCGTCCCGGCCATCGACGCCGCCAAGCACGAGCTTCTGATTCATGGCCTGGTCAAACGGCCGCTGAGCTTCGATCTCGACAGTCTGCGCCGCTATCCGATGGTCAGCGCCATGCGGTTCATCGAATGCGCGGGCAACAGTGGTGGCCTGACCGGCGAGACGATCGCGCCGACGGCCACGGCCGCGTCGCTGCACGGCCTGGTGTCGAACAGCGAGTGGACAGGCGTGCCGCTTTCGATCCTGCTCGAGGAGGCGGGCGTCGATCCCTCGGCGCGCTGGCTGCTGGCCGAGGGGGCCGACGCGGCCGGCATGAGCCGCAGCGTGCCGCTGTGGAAGGCCATGGACGACGCGGTCGTCGCCTTGTTCCAGAACGGCGAACCGATCCGACCCGAGCAGGGCTTCCCCATGCGGCTGCTGCTGCCCGGCTTCCAGGGCAACGCCAACGTCAAATGGCTGCGCCGGCTCAAGGTCACGCGCGAGGCGACCTACACGCGTGACGAGACGTCACGCTATTCGCTGCTGATGGCTGATGGGACAACGCGGGTGTTTCCGCTGGAGCTGGGCGTTAAGTCGCTGATCCTCAAGCCCTCTCCGGGACTGACGTTGCGCGGCCCCGGCGTCTACGAGATTTCCGGCATCGCCTGGTCCGGGGCGGGTCGGATCCGCGCCGTCGAGGTCAGCGCTGACGGCGGTCGCAGCTGGGCGAAGGCCGCGCTGGATGGACCGGCCGCCGCCAAGGCCCTGACGCGGTTTCGCATGCCGTGGCGCTGGGACGGGTCGCCGCTGACCCTGCTGAGCCGCGCCATCGATGAAACCGGCGCTCGCCAGCCGACGCGCACCGCCTGGAAGGCGCAGTTCGCGCCGGGGCAGAGCTACAACTACAACGCTATCAACGCCTGGGCCGTCGACCAGGCCGGGCTCCTGAGGGGCGTTCATGCGACCTGAGCTGGTTCTCGCCCTGCTCGCCAGCGTGACGCTGGGGAGTGCGACCTTCGCGCAGAATCTTGGCAAGCCGGCGACGCCCGCCGCCATGGCCGCGTCGGACATCAGCATCGGTCCCGACGGCGCCGGCCTGCCACCGGGATCGGGCTCGGTCGCCGAGGGCGCGCGCATCTACGCGGCCAAGTGCGTCGTCTGTCATGGACCGGACGGCGCCGGCGCGCCGGGCGACCGGCTGACCGGCGGGGTTGGCACGCTCAAGAGCGAACGGCCGGTGCGGACCGTGGCCAGTTTCTGGCCCTATGCGACCACGGTGTTCGACTACACGCGCCGCGCCATGCCGCTGACCACGCCGCAGTCGCTGACCAACGACGAGGTTTACGCGGTCACCGCCTATATGCTGTCGATCGACGGCATCGTGGCCAAGAACGCCCGGCTAGACGCGGCTAGCTTGCCGCAGGTTGTGATGCCGAACCAAGTCGGGATCGTGTCATGGGAGCCGAAGCTGCGGCGACGGTAGCCGTTACAAACTGGCGCTTCGCAGCTCCGCGTTCCGGCTCCATGTCGAGGACGTGGCGAACCCGATCCGGTCGCGTTCGACGCCGTTCAAACCCATTGCGTATTCAAGGGCGCTCCAGAACCGCTCGACAACGTCGCCTTGGCGCGCCCACACACGGATGAGTCGGTGTCCGCCGTCAGCGCCTCTGAGACAGATTGAGGGTTCCGTTTAGAGGAGGGTTTTTGTCTCGTCGTAGTGACGAAGGAACGAAGATGAGACCAAAACCCTCCGTTAGCGGGAACCCTCAATCTGTCTCACTGGTGCTGACGGCGGACAGTTGCACCCTAAAGGGTGCGACCATCGCCCAGAAGCCTGCCGCTAAACTCGCCTTGGCCAAGCTTGTAAAGCGCGGTCACGCTGAACTTCTGCGCCGCAAGGCATCGCCGTTCACCCAGTCGGGTGAATACAGGGAAGCTACTGCCCCCATCACCCAGCATGAACGCAACATCTGTCGCCTGGCTTTTATGGACCCGCACTTGCAACGCCAGATTTTGCAGGGGGAAGCACCCTATCGGGTGAAACCCGCCACGGTGATCAAACGCCCCATACCTCTGGCCTGGGCCGATCAGCGCCAGTGGCTCGAGAATCTCGCAGCAACCGATCCCTGTTAGCGACAATTACGGTCCCTGTTATGGGACAGAAGATTCCCTGTTAGCGGGCAGGGAAGTTCCCTGTTCTTCAACCTAGCCAAAAAAATAGAACCCAGCCTCAACGCCAATAGGCGTTGGGGTTTTTGCGCGTGTGAACGGCCCCACCGCCTCGCCCGACGAGCGAAATGACCCGGTAACAGGGAATAACAGGGAAAACAGGCTCCAAAACAGCCAAAAACGTCAGGTTTTTAGGGGCCGGAGAATCTTGCCGAAAATGGGCAAAAACGGCGGAATTTTACGCCGAAATTTACGCGCGTAATGACGGATTAGGGCCCAAAAACCCAAGGCGTTCCGGGGCTCTGCTGGGAATGTCCCGTGTGGGAGTGAAGTCTGTCAGACCCGCTGGCGGTGAGAGAGGGATTCGAACCCTCGTTAGGCTTTCACCTAAACACGCTTTCCAA
>CANJME010000037.1 GCA_947475875.1 Caulobacteraceae bacterium
AATCGTTCGTCCCCCGCAGCGGCGGCATCGTGCCATGGGCGAGCGCGCCAGCTGTTGGAGGCGCGCGCTCGCCCACCCCGACCATGGCGTTACAGACCGCCGTGTACTAACAATGAAACTGGATCACCTCTCGGGGGCTGGCCAGCGCCGTATCGGCCGCCGCGCTTATGCCCGAACGGGGCGGCGGCGGGAAGCCAGTCCATACGCGGCGATGGCGATGGCGACCGCGCCAATCAGCAAGGTCGAGATGGCGTTGATCTCGGGGGAAACCCCCAGGCGCACGGCCGAATAGATGCGCATGGGCAGGGTGGTCGAGCCGGGCCCGGCGGTGAAGCTGGCGATCACCAGATCGTCCAGCGACAGGATCAGGGCCAGCATCCACCCCGCCGCCACGGCCGGCAGGATGTTGGGCAGGGTGATCGCGAAGAACGCCCGCCATGGCGGACAGCCGAGATCCTGGGCCGCTTCCTCGAGGCTGCGATCAAAGGTGGCCAGCCGCGCCTGCACGACCACCGCGACATAGCAGAGCGTGAAAGTCGTATGGGACATGACCACGGTCCAGAAACCCCGGCCCAGACCCACCGCCACGAACAACAACAGCAGCGACAGGCCGGTGATCACCTCGGGCATGACCAGCGGCGCATAGACGAGGCCCGAGAAGAGGGCCCGCCCCCGGTAGCGTCCGCCGCGAGACAGGGCCACCGCCGCCATGACGCCGAGGATGGTGGCAAGGCTCGCCGAGACCACGCCGATCCGAAGCGTGATCCACAGCGCGTTCATCAACTGCTTGTCGTGGAACAACGCGCCGTACCACTTGGTGGAAAATCCCGACCACACATTCACCGCCCGCCCGGCGTTGAAGGAATAGACGATGAGAAGAGCGATCGGGGCGTAGAGAAACGTCAGCCCGATGCCGATCGAGGCGACATTGAAGCGGCTGGGTCCGCGGCGCATTTCAGCCGATCCCCATCTTCCCTTCTCCCGCAAGGGGAGAAGGAAACTTGGAGGGTTGGAGCCGATGTGGATGCTCATGCCACCACCCTCCGCTGCCGCTGGAACAGCACCAGCGGAACCACCAGCGTCACCAGCAGCACCGTCGCCGCCGCAGACGCCGCCGGCCAGTCGCGGTTGGCGAAGAACTCGGTCCAGATGGTCTTGCCGATCATCAGCGTGCGCGAGCCGCCCAATAGGTCGGGGATCACGAACTCGCCGACCAGCGGGATGAAACAGAGCAAGGAACCCGCCGCCAGACCCGGCAGCGACAGCGGGAACGTCACTTTCCAGAAGGCGGCAAACCGCGTCGCGCCAAGATCGGCCGCCGCTTCAAGCAAGGCCTCGTCCTGCTTGTCCAGCACCGCATAAAGCGGCAACACCATGAACGGCAGATAGGCGTAGACCATGCCGATATAGACCGCGACGTCGGTGTTCATGATCGCCGCCGGCGGCAGGCCCAGCGCCTCCAGCGCCGCGTTCAGGATGCCGGCGGGCTTCAGAATGGCGATCCAGGCATAGATGCGGATCAGAAAGCTGGTGAAAAACGGCAGGGTTACAGCCAGCGCCAGCACCTCGCGCGCGCCTTTCGAACAGCGGCTCATGCCATAGGCGAGGGGATAGCCGATCAGCACCAGCAAGACGGTCGAAATCGCCGCGATCTTCAGGCTCGACAGCCAGGCGCGCACATAGAGCGGGTCGGTGATCAGCCTGGCGTAGGTCTCCAGATCGAGGCCCTTGAAGAAGGCGGGAATCTGATCGGGATGAAATTGCGGTGCATAGGGCGGGATCGACAGCGCTACGTCCGACAGCGACAGCTTGAAGACCAGCAGGAACGGCAGGGCGAACAGGATCGTCAGCCACAGATAGGGCAGGGCGCCGGCCATCCAGCTCTTGTCGCGGCGGGGGCTCATCGCGGCAGCATCACCCCGGCGTCGGCATCGAAGCTGACAAACACCTCATCGCCGGAGGCATGGGTCACCGCGCCCCGTGAGGCGTTGGCCCGGGCCACACGAACCACCCGATCAGGTCCGGTTTCCACCAGAAAGGTCGTCCAGTCACCAACATAGGCGAGGCCCTTGACCTTGCCGGCCAGCACATTGACCGCCCCTTTCGGCGGGCGCGCGGACGACAGCCGCATCTTCTCCGGCCGCACCGCCAGCCAGGCGCTGGCGCCCTTCGGCGGGCAGGCGGCGGCCACGAACTTGAAGACGCCGTCGGGTCCGGTCAGCCGCGCGGATGCGTTGTCGACAACATCAACAATAACTTCAAACATATTGATATCGCCGACAAATTCCGCGACAAATCGATTAAGGGGCGCCTCATAAACCTCCGCCGGCCGGCCGACCTGGACGATGCGGCCTTCGCTCATCACGCCGATCCGGTCGGCCAGCACCATGGCCTCGTCCTGGTCATGGGTGACGGTCAGAAAGGTGATGCCGAGCCGCGTCTGCAGGCTGGTCAGTTCGAACTGGGTCTCCTCGCGCAGCTTCTTGTCGAGGGCGGCCAGCGGCTCATCGAGCAACAGCACCTTCGGCTTGCGCGCGATGGCGCGGGCCAGCGCCACGCGCTGCTTCTGACCGCCGGAAAGCTGGTGCGGCATGCGGCTGGCAAAGGATTCGAGACGCACCAGCTTCAGCATCTCGGCGACGCGCTCACCCATCGCCTGCTTGCTCATCCCGGCCATCTTCAGACCAAAGGCGACGTTCTTCTCGACCGTCAGGTGCGGGAACAACGCATAGGACTGAAACATCATGTTTACCGGCCGCTGGTGAGGCGGCGTCGCGGCCAGGTCCTCGCCGGCGAGCAGGATCCGTCCTTCGTCCGGCGTCTCGAAACCAGCCAGCATGCGCATCAAGGTGGTCTTGCCGCATCCCGACGGGCCCAAAAGGGCGAAAAACTCGCCCTCCAGAATGTCGAGCGAGACGTCTTCGACGGCGGCGATTCCCCCGAACCGTCTGGTCACGCCCTCGAAACGGACGAGCGGCCCGCCGCCGCTCATTGCCCGGTCAGCACCTTCGACCACTCGCGGTTCACCGTGCGCAGCAATTCCTGGCTTTTCGAGCGGACCACGAACAGGCGCGAGAACACCTCCGCTGTCGGATAGACATTGGGATTGTCCCGCACCTCGGCGTCCACCAGCGGCCGGGCCGGGCCGTTGGCGTTGGCGTACTGGGTGAAGTTCGAGGCTTTGGCGATCACGTCCGGCCGCAGCATGAAATCCAGGAACCTGTAGGCCGCGTCTGTATGTTTGGCGTCCTTGGGCAGGGCGAAGACGTCGAACCACACCTGGCTGCCCTCTTTCGGGATCACATAGTTGATCGTGAAGGATTTCTTGGCTTCGCTCGCGCGGTCCGCCGCCTGCAGGACGTCACCCGAATAGCCGACGGCGAGGCAAATATCCCCGTTGGCCAAGGCGTCGATATACTCCGACGAGTGGAACTTGCGCACGAACGGCCGCACCTTGGCCAGCATGGCGCCGGCCGCCGCATAGTCCGCCGCATTGGTCGAGTTGGGATCCTTGCCCTGATACTTCAGGGCGCTCGCCATCATGTCCTCGCCGGAATCCAGGAAATAGACCCCGCAGTCCTTGAGCTTCTCCAGATTTTTCGGCTCGAACACCACGGCCCAGCTCGCCATGTCGACGCCCGGCAGCCGTTTGGCGATGGCCTCCGCGTTGTAGCCGATGCCCACCGTGCCCCACATATAGGGAACGGCGTACTTCTGGCCCGGATCGAAGGGCTCCATGAAGGCCATGATCTGCGGATCGAGATTGCCGAGGTTCTTGAGCTTCGATTTATCCAGCGGCTGCAGCGCCCCGGCGGCGATGAATCGCGGAGTCTTGGCGTTGGAGGGCGTGACGATGTCGTAGCCCGTGCCGCCGGTCAGCACCTTGGTCTCCAGAACATCGTCGGAATCGAAGGTGTCGTAGACGACCTTGATCCCCGTCTCTTTCGTAAAGTCGGCCAGCAGGGCCGGGTCGATATAGTCCGACCAGTTGTAGACGTTCAGGGTCGCGCCCTTATCGCCCCCGCCGCAGGCCGCCAGGCCCAGCGCCAGAGCCAGACTCAATCCCCGCATCAGCCGCTTCATCAATTGCCCTCCCGCATCTTTCTGAAAGCTAGTCATCCTGCGCACGGGAGCAAACGGAATCGCGCTAGCCGGCGTTAGGGAGAAGATAAATGCCTCACCCCACCGGGCAAAAACCCTGGACGGCAATCGCGGGGGGAGTCCGCCTGGCGGTTCGCTTGACTCCCCGGGCCTCGCGCAATGGACTGGATGGCGTGGTCACCGGCGCCGACGGCCGGCCGGCGCTCAAGATCCGCCTCGCGGCGCCGCCCGTCGAAGGCGCGGCCAACGCGGCCCTGATCGCCTATCTGGCGGACGCTCTGTCGCTGCGAAAGGCGGACATCGAAATCCGCTCTGGCGAGACCGGACGCTTGAAAATCCTCCAGCTGTCGGGCGAGGCGCCGGTGCTGGTCGCAACGCTCGAAACCTGGCTCCGAACCTTGAGCTGACCCGGCCCCCCCGCCGGACTGGCGTCAATCGGCGGAGCGGGGTAGGGGAGCGCCCATGTCGCGCATCCTGATTACCTCGGCCCTTCCGGGCGTCAACGGCGTCAAGCACCTGGGCAACCTGGTGGGCTCGATGCTGCCGGCCGACGTCTATGCGCGGTTCCAGCGCGCCCGCGGCCACGAGGTGCTGGCGATCTGCGGCACGGACGAACACGGCACGCCCACCGAGCTGGCCGCCGCCGCCGAAGGTATCGATCCGGCCGCCTACAGCGCCAAATACTACGAGATCCAGAAGCGCCTCGGTGAAGGCTTCGGCTTGTCCTGGGACCACTGGGGCCGCACCTCGTCGAAATACGCCGAAGAGCTGACCCACCATTTCGCGGCCAAACTCGAAGAGGCGGGCCTCATTGAGGAACGCGTCGACCGGATGATCTATTCGATCGACGACAAACGCTTCCTGCCCGACCGCTATGTCGAGGGCACCTGCCCGCACTGCAACTATCGCCCCGCCCGCGGCGATCAGTGTGACAACTGCTCGCGCCTGCTCGATCCGGTTGACCTGATCGATCCCTATTCGACCGTGTCGGGTTCCAAGAACCTGGAGATGCGCGATACCCGCCACCTCTACCTGCTGCAGACAAAGGTGGCCGGCGACATCCGCGCCTGGGTGGACACCCAAACCGACTGGCCGCCGCTCGCCCGCTCCATCGCCTACAAGCACCTCGATGAAGGCCTGATCGACCGCGGCATCACCCGCGACCTCGTTTGGGGTTTCCCGGTGCTCAAGGACGGCAAGACGCGCCCCGGTTTCGAGGGCAAGGTCTATTACGTCTGGTTCGACGCCCCCATCGGCTATCTCGGCATCACCCGCGAATGGGCGGCTTCCAACAATCAGGACTGGCAGCGCTGGTGGCGCACCGACAAGGGCGCCGACGACGTGCGCTACGTCGAGTTCATGGGCAAGGACAACGTCGCCTTCCACACCGTCAGCTTCCCCGCCACTATCATCGGCTCGGGCGAGCCCTGGAAGCGGGTCGATGTGCTGAAAGCCTTCAACTGGCTGAACTGGTACGGCGGCAAGTTCTCGACCAGCAACAAACGCGGCGTCTTCATGGACACCGCGCTCGAGCTTCTGCCCGCCGACTACTGGCGCTGGTACCTGATCGCCAATGCGCCCGAAGGCTCAGACACCGCCTTCACCTGGGAGCAGTTCCAGAGCGCGGTGAACCGCGACCTGGCCGACGTGCTGGGCAATTTCGTCAACCGCATCCTGAAGTTCAACGAAGCCAAGTTCGGGGCCAGGGTTCCGGCCGGCGGCGAGCCCGGGCCGATCGAGGAAAAACTGTTCGCCGATATCTCGGCGGGCCTCGCCGACCTCACCGCCCTGATGGACGGTATCGAGCTGCGCAAATCCGCCGCCGCCCTGCGCGCCCTCTGGGTGCTGGGCAACGAATACCTGCAGGAAGCCGCGCCATGGACGGCCTTCAAGACCGACGAAGCGCGGGCGGCCGTCATCGTGCGCACGGCGCTGAATCTCGTTGCGCTCTACGGGCGCCTGGCCAGCCCGTTCATCCCGGAGGCGGCCGCGAAGATCGTCGGCGCGGTAGGCGAGACCGCGACCGCCTGGCCAACCGCCGACGCCAGCGCCGAACTCTCACGCCTGGAGCCCGGCCGCGCGCTGACCACCCCCGACGTCCTCTTCCGCAAGATCGAGGATGACCAGATCGCCGAATGGACGGAGCGGTTCGGCGGGGCGGAGGGGTAGCCTCCCAAGGGCGGCCGCCAACCCTGTCAACGGGTCTTTTCCGATGCACAGGTTCGACCTAAGCTCCCCTCATCATTTCTCGGGGGAGGACACCATGCCGAAAATCTCACTGGCTTTTTTCACCGTCGCGCCGATCTATGTGATCATCGGCATGCTCTGGGGCATGTACATGGGCTCGACCGGCGACCACAGCATGGCGCCCGTCCATGCGCACCTGAATCTGCTGGGCTTTGTGCAGATGAGCGTCTTCGGCGCCTTCTACGCCCTGGCGGCGGGCAAATACTCCGAACAGCTGGCGAAGCTGAACTTCGGGCTCTCCAACGCCGCCGTGGTGATCATGATCCCGGTGCTGACCTTGCTGATCGCGGGCGGCGAGGAGGCCCCGCCGCTGCCGCTGATCATCGCGATCACCTTTGGTGAGGTTTTGGCCGTGGCCGGGATGATCACCTTCCTCATTCAGGTGCTGAAGGTGCGCAAGGCGAGCTGAGCCGCAAGCAGAGGTCACGGCTGGGCGTCGGTAAAGCCGCTAGCGCCGCTTGCTGAACTCGGCCGCTTCTTCCGGTCCGATGTCCAGGAAGCCGGGCATCAACTGGTTGTAGGCGTCGAGCTCGCCGGATCTGACCACCACCTGGCGGTGGCCCTCCCAGATCATGTGCAGGGCGACGTAGACGATGATGACGAGGCCCAGATAACCCAGCCAGCGCCATTTCATCAGAAGCCGGGCGATCCAGGTCGCGGCGATGCCCATCAGGGTCACCGACAGCACCAGACCGAAGACCAGCACAACGGGATGCTCGCGAGCCGCGCCCGCCACCGCCAGAACATTGTCCAGCGACATCGAAAGATCGGCCAGCAAAATGGTGGCCAGGGCGCCGCGCAGCGTCTTGGGCTTGCCCTTGTGCCTGATGATCTTGTGAATGCCGGTGGTGGCGTCTTCCAGCGCCGCCTCGCCCTCCGCCTCGTGCACGTGATGCGGATCGCGCAGGTCGCGGTACATCTTCCAGCAGACCCAGAGCAGCAGGATGCCGCCGGCCAGGAGCAGGCCGATGATGTTCAAGAGTTGCACCGCCACCAGGGCGAAACAGATCAGCATGATCATCGCCCCGCCGAGCCCCAGGATGATCGCCTTGCGGCGGTCCTTGGCAGGGAGGCCGGAGGCGGCCAGACCCACCGCCACGGCGTTGTCGCCGGCTAGGGCGACGTCGATCATCACCACCTGGAAAAAGGCCAGCATCGGGCCGCTGAGGTTGGCGGTCAGGCTTTCAAGCATGCGGGTTAGATGCGCGAGGCGGCTTCGGTTAGCAAGGGCCCCGGCCCAATAGAGTCCACCGATCTGGTCTTCCCTTTCCCCGCAAGGGGGAAAGGTGACATGGGTTTGGGCTCTGCGGCGGTCTAGCTCTTCGGCTTTTCCGTCGTCGTCGTCGTGGTCGTCTTGTCCGCTTCGGCGCCGCCGTAGTCGCCGAAGCTGGCGGCGGCGCGGGCTCTGCGGGCCCGTTCGGCCTTGCGGCGATTGTTGCGGGCGCCGAGCGCGGCGAAGAAGACGATGATCGCGACCACGGCGGCCAGGACCCAGCCGACGATTGTCGGCGACAGCGGAACCTTGCCTCCACCCTTCTCGTCGTCGGGCTTTGTCTTGCTTTCCAGGCCGGCCAGATGCGCGTCGACCGCCTTGCCCATGCCCTTCAGCTGGACGCCGACGTCGGCGCTGAGCGTGCCGGAGGCGTTGTCGAGCGGCTTGACGTTCCAGGTAAAGCCCGCGGCCTCGCCTTCCTTCAGCCGAGCGCTCTGGGTGTCGTTCGGCGTAATCTCATAACCTTCGCCCGACAGTTTGGCCCGGGCCTCGGCGTTGCGGGCTTGCGGGCCTAGGCCCAGCTTGCCAGCCTCCTCGCGAAGACGCGCCAGCAGCGACGGCGGCAGGTTGAGGGTGACAACCCCTTCGTTACCGTCGGCGAGCGCCTTGGTGTCGAACTGGGCGCCGCTGGTCACATCGCCGGCCAGGGCTTCGCCCAGCTGCTCGGGCTTGGCCTTTCCGGCAGGTTTGGCCGCGCCGGGTTTACCGGTCGAAGGTTTGGGCGGCGGCGCGCCGGCAAGGTCGCGCTCGGCGCGCTCGCCCGGGCCGTAGATTTTGGCGCGGTCTTCCGGGGTCAGATCCTCCGGATTGGGGATCGGCGCCATCTTGAAGGGTTCAGCCGCCGGCGGGCCGCCGGCCGGGCGCCGGGGCGGGGGCGGCCCATCGAGCGGCGGATTGACGCCGCGCGGGTCGTAACTGGGCTCAGGCGGGGGCAGGGGGCTTTGCGTGATCCCGGGCTTGCCGGGCGCGAAGTCCTCGGGCGGCAGGGGCTTTTGATAGTTCGGCTGTTCGGTGTAGGTCGGCGCCGGCGGCGGCACATCGACAAAATCCGGCTGGCCACAAGCCGCCAGCGCCGAGCCGGCGGTCAGCACGGCCGCGGCCGTCAGCAATCGCGATCTGTTAGCCATAAACTCCACCCTGCACTCAATCCCGGCGCTTTAGAACCATGTAAATTAAGCCGAAAGATGGTGCGCCGGGAACGCTTTTCACCCCTTGGGCGAGCGGTTTTGGTTAATGCGCGCCCGGACTCCAACCGCAATTCAAGTCGGGAAAAGCCGTAATAATGGGCGGGGCTTCCAGGTCCGCAAGATCACGGGTCCTCGCTTCGCGAGGACAGACACAGCGATCACAGCGTGAGATATTCGCCGCGCAAGCGCGGCATTCATTTTGAGATCTTTCGTGCTGACGGCCGCTTCACGCTCCACGTCGTGCTCGCCGTGCCTGCCGTCGCTCTTGCGACGGCGCCGTGTCCGTGCGGCCCATCTTGGGCCGCCCACTATTTTCTTTCTTTGATAAGTCCGCTTACCTAACCCGGCTCGCCTCATAGAGCGCGATCGCCGCCGCCGCCGAGACGTTCAGGCTCTCAAAATCCCCCGGCATCGGAATTTTCGCCAGCACGTCACAGTGCTCGGCCACCAGCCGGCGCAAACCCTCTCCCTCCGAGCCGAGGACAATTACCGTCGCCGGGCCATCCAACGCCTGCTCCAGCGTCAACTCCGCCGCCGTATCCAGGCCCACCGTCCGCCAGCCCAGCTCGCTCAGCGTCTCCAGAGCCCGCGACAGATTGACCACCCGGGCGTGCGGAACGCGGTCGACCGCGCCCGCTGCCGCCTTGGCCAGCGCTCCGGTGAGCAGCGGCGCATGGCGGTCCTGGACGATCAGCCCGCGCGCCCCGAACACCGCCGCCGAGCGCAGGATCGCGCCGACGTTCTGCGGATCTGTCACCTGGTCGAGCATCACTATGAGGCCCTTGGCCGGGCTCGCCATCTCTTCCAGATCAACGGCCTCAAGCGGCGGGGTTTTCAGCGCCACGCCCTGGTGGACGGCGCCTTGTGGCAGATAGCGGGCGATGGCGGCGTTGTCGGAAATCTCCAGCGGTGGGGTGTGCGCCCCGCCCGCCGGGATCTGGCGGGCCCGCTCGGCCGTCGCCAGCAACAGTCTCGGCGCAGGGCGCACTGGATTTTGCAAGGCCGCCAGCACCGCGTGCCAGCCCCACAGCCACTCGGTTCCGGCCTCGGCCGGGGGGGCGGGACGCGCCCATTTACGGCCCCGGTTGCGCTCGTTGCGTTGTCTGGAAGAGGTCACTATAAGAGCGCTCCGATTTGGGGCCTAAGGGGGCTTCCGTTACGGCCAAGGGGCTTGCCCCGCAACCGTTGGCGGAGGCTTTTTGTTTTTGGCTTCAATGACCGTCGCGCTGGGGGAATGTCCCGAGCGGCAAAGGGGGGGGACTGTAAATCCCCTGGCATCGCCTTCGCAGGTTCGAGTCCTGCTTCCCCCACCACGCGATGGTATTGAAGTTGAAAAGCCCGCCAAGGGCCCCGAAAACGAACCCAGGGCGAAATCCCTGTTTTCGCGGGTATAGCACAATGGTAGTGCAGCAGCCTTCCAAGCTGAGGATGCCGGTTCGATCCCGACTACCCGCTCCAACACGATACGACGCCCTTAAGGACTTAAGACCATGGCCAAAGAGAAATTCAACCGTAACAAGCCGCACTGCAACATCGGCACGATTGGTCACGTTGACCATGGCAAGACGACGCTGACGGCGGCGATCACGATGATCCTGGCCAAGTCTGGCGGGGCTACGG
>CANJME010000038.1 GCA_947475875.1 Caulobacteraceae bacterium
ACCTCCGCCGTCCCAACACCCGCCTCCTGCTCGCGCAGGACCGCGATGATCTGCTCCTCGGTAAACCTCGATTTCCTCATCCGTCCGTCCCTTCTCTCCATGGGCCGGACTCTAATTATTTCTGGAGGAGTTTCAGGGGGTCACGTCAGTGCGAGTTCGAAATTCGCGACCAACCTCTAACCTTGAGGATTCGCCACGCGCCTGCGGCGCGCCTTTTAGGCGTCGAACCTTCGGGATTTGCGATGCTCTCGCCGCACCTCAGGTATCGTCGCGACCTTTGCGTATCCTTTGCGACCTTTGCGTACTTATTTTCAGGCAAGAACCGGCGTCCCGGCCCGGGCCGTTTCGATCCCCGCAAGGGGGAAAGGGAAGACTGTGCGCTGATCATTCCTCCGCCCCCCATCAGAATTTGAAATTGATCATCTTGCGCATGATGAAAATCCCCAGGCTCATCCAGCACACCGCCCCGATGGTCAGCATCTTGCCGCGCGGATCGGTGAACATCATGCCTTCGTAGGCCGGATTGACCAGGAAGATCAGCGTCACCACGCCGGGCGGCAGCGAGCCGATGATGAACGAAGAGGCCACCGCCTCGGACGACATGGCCTTGATCTTTTCGCGCATCAGCCGCCGGCCGCGCAGCACCTGTGAGAGGTTGGCCAGGGCTTCGGCCAGGTTGCCGCCGGTCTTCTGCTGGATGGCCAGCACGATGGCGAAGAACCGCAGTTCCGGCGTTGGCATGCGCTGGAACATCTTCTCAAGCGCCTGGTCGATGGAAACACCCATGCCGATGTTCTCGACCAGGCGCTGAAATTCGCTGGCCACCGGCTCGGGACTTTCGCGCGCGATGATCTTCAGACAATCATGAACCGGCAGGCCCGAACGGATGCCGCGCACAATGATGTCGATGGCGTCGGAAAAGGAGATGGTGAACTTCTTGATCCGGCGCTTGGCCAGGAACCCGATCACCCAGCGCGGCAGGCCAAGGCCCGCGGCGAACATGGCGCCAAGGCCGATCAGAGGATTGGCGCCCAGCAACACGGGGATCATGAGAGCTACGCCGCCCACCACCGCGCTGATAATCCAGAACGTTTGCACGCCGATGGACAGGCCAGCCTGCTGCAGGCGGGCGGCCATGGTGACGGTCGCCTTTCTCTCCTGTTTGTCCTGATCTTTCAGAGACTTGACGATTTGCTTGCGGCGCGCGTTGGGGTCGTTGACCGAGTTTCCCGAACGGGCGCGCTCGGCCTTGCTGGCGCCGGTGCCGCCCATGCCCTGCATGCGTTTGAGCGCCTTGGTCTGCGATCCGCCCCCGCCGGCAAAGGCCATGCCAAGCCCAGCCACGGTCACGAAGGCGAGCACCGCAGCGATGAGGATGGTGGGATTCACCGGTCCTCCGAGCCGTCCAGGGCGTCAGCCAGTTCCCGCTCCAGCCCGTAGTAACGGGCCCGGTCCCAGAATCGCGGACGGGCGATTCCCGTCGAGCGGTGCTTGCCGATCACCATGCCGTTGGCGTCCTCGCCGGTGATCTCATAGACGAAGAGGTCCTGGGTGATGACCACCTCGCCCTCCAGGCCCAGCACCTCGGTGATGTGGGTGATGCGCCGCGATCCGTCGCGCAGGCGCGCGGCCTGGACGATGACGTCGATCGAGCCGACGATCATCTCGCGGATGGTCTTCGAGGGCAGGCCAAAGCCGCCCATGGTGATCATCGATTCCATCCGGCTGATGGCTTCGCGGGGGCTGTTGGCATGCAGCGTGCCCATCGAGCCGTCGTGGCCGGTGTTCATGGCCTGCAAAAGGTCGAAGGCTTCGGGTCCGCGCACCTCGCCGACGATGATCCTTTCAGGCCGCATGCGCAGGCAGTTCTTGACCAGGTCGCGCATATGGATCGCGCCCTGCCCTTCCAGGTTGGCGGGCCGGGTTTCCAGGCGGACCACATGCGGCTGCTGCAGCTGCAGTTCGGCCGCGTCCTCGCAGGTGATCACCCGCTCGGTGGGGTCGATGAAGGCGGTCAGCGTGTTCAGCAGCGTGGTCTTGCCCGAGCCGGTGCCGCCGCTGATCAGCACGTTGCAGCGTGAGGCGCCAATGACGCCCAGCACGCGCGCGCCTTCCGCACTGATGGAGGAATACTCCACCAGGTTCTTCATGGTCAGCTTGTCTTTTTTGAACTTCCGGATGGTCAGGGTGGGGCCATCCAGCGCCAGGGGCGGTGCGATGACGTTGACACGGCTGCCGTCCGGCAGGCGCGCGTCGCAGATCGGGCTGCTCTCGTCCACCCGGCGGCCGACCTGGCTGACGATCCGCTGGCAGATGTTCATCAGCTGGGCGTTGTCGCGGAACCGCACATTGGTCAGCTGAACCTTGCCGCCAACTTCGATGAACACCCGCTGGGCGCCGTTGACCATGATGTCGGCGATGTCGTCGCGGCCGAGCAATGGCTCCAGCGGCCCATAGCCCAGCACATCGTTGATGATGTCCTGAACCAGGTGCTCCTGTTCGGCGACCGACATGGAGACGTTCTTGATCGCCACCAGCTCGGCGACGATGTCGCGGATTTCCTCGCCGGCTTCCTTGAGGTTCAGTTGCGCCAGTTGGGACAGGTCGATGGTGTTGAGCAGGGCGTTGTAAATCGTCGACTTGGTCGCGTGGTAATAATCAGACTGCTCACGGACGATCTGGGTTGCTTCCGGCGCCGCCACCGAGGCCTGGGCGGTCTTAAGCTGCTGCAGGGCGGCCGTCGGCTTGGGCCCGGCGGCGCGGGTGGGAGCCGCTGTCTCGGTGGGTTCGGCGGTTTCCAAAGGCTGTTCCATGCGCTTGGGGCGCGTGGCGATGGCTGCTCCGGCTGCTGGAGCCGGGGGCGGGGCGGGAGCCCTGCTCTCCTGGTCGAGTGAGCGCTTGCCGAACACGGGTGCGCCCTATTTCTTGAACAGACCGCCGAGCAGCGAGCGCTTGACGGGGGCGGGAGCCTCGCGGCGGGAAATCAGCTGGACGAACTGGGACAGGTTCTCGGCTGTCTTCGACTTGCCCTGGATCTCGAAGATCATCTGACCATTGTTGGCGGCGTTGCCGAACAGCTTGGGATCGAAGGGCAGGACCATGGCGGGCGCGGCCCCGACCGCTTCGCCGAAGTCCTTGGCGGGGATTTCCGGTCGGCCCTGAACGCCGACCTGGTTGAGCACCAGCCGGGGCGGCTGGTCATTGGGTCGCGCGGCGCGAACCAGATCAATGATGTTCTTGGCGTTGCGCAAACTGGCCAGATCCGGCGTGGCGACGATGACCACCTCATCGGCGCCCAGCAATACCTTGCGCATCCAGCCGGACCAGATGTGCGGCAGGTCGAGGATCACCCAGGGGGCCGTGGTCTTGATCTTGTTGGCCACTTCTTCGAAGGCGTCGGCCGAAATGTCGTAGTCATCCTCGAGGTTGGCTGGTGCCGCGAACAGCGACAGCCGCTCGGAACAGCGCACCATCATGCGCTCGAGCAGAACCGGATCGAGCCGGTCGGGCTGGCTGAGCGCGTCGGCGACGCCCTGCAGCGGGTCCTGATTGAAGTCGAGGCCAGCGGTGCCGAACGGCAGGTCGAAATCGACGATCACGCCGCTGACCTGCATCAGTTCGGTTAGGCTGTAGGCGAAATTGTGGGCGATGGTTGAGGCGCCCACGCCGCCCTTGGCGCCGACAAAGGCGATCGAGCGGCCGATGAACGGCGCCGACGGGTCGGAATAGAGCGTGGTGATCGCCTGGATGAGGGCGAGCGGGCGGACGGGCGGCACCAGGTATTCCGAGACGCCGCGTTTGATCAGCTGGCGATAGAGAGCGATGTCGTTGGCCTTGCCGATGACAATGACCTTGGTGCCGGGATCGCAGACTTCAGCCAGCTGATCGAGCAGACCGATCAGCACCTCGGCGGAATCGTGGCTCTCGACAATGACCAGCGAGGGGGTCGGCTGGTTCTGATAGTACTCCACCGCACCGGCCAGGCCGTTGGACATAACCGTGGTGGTCGCCCGTTGCATGCGGCGGTCGGCGATGGCCTGTTCGGCCGCCTCGGCGGTATCGGGGCGCTCGCAGAAGATGTGGATGGCGATGCGCGGAACCGAAGCTTCGCCGGCCTCGCCGCTGAAGGCGGGCGGCTCGAAGGCGGGACGGGGCTCTTCGACGATCAGCCGATCTTCCGAAAGCGGACCCAGCTCGGCGAACGCGTCCATGCCCAGGTCGTCGGCCAGCGGCGAGATCACATCCTCGGCGCTCTCCCAGGGTTTGAGCGGCGCCGTCATGAAATCGTCCTCGGGCTCGAAGCCGGCGGAAGGATCATCGTCGAAGGCGGGGGTGTTCACTTAAGCTAAGCCTTTAGTTCGTCGTACTGGATGCCGAACCGCCTGTGGCGGCTGCGGCTTTGGGATCGGAATCTGAACCGGTGCGGTAGCGTTCGATGGTCACCTGCCGGGCCGCGCCATTGGCCGGATCGGCCGGGCGCGGGCCGCTCAGGTCGGCCGGACGGTCGACCATGGCGGCAAGATTGGAGGCCGTCGCGCAGCCGAAATTCTTGTAGGGGCGATTGTCGCCGGTCTTGGTCAGGTCGTCCCACGAGGCGCTGCAGTCGTAGGTCTTGGCGGCGATCTTCTGATAGCTGACGCGAATGGGACCGTCGGGCTGAGCGTCGTAACCCAGCATGCGGATGGCGCTTTCCGGCACGCCAAGGCTCTTCAGAGCATCGCGGGTGTCGTAGCCCGCCTCGGCCGCGTCATCGCAGGCGCAGGCGGGAACCTCGACGACGATCATGCCATCGCCGGCCGCACGCCAGTCGGCCACCAGGCCGCGCAGGGCTTCGATCTGGGTCGCGGACAGCCCCTTTTTGTGCGGCGTCAGCTGAATGCCGGTGGTCTGGGTGGTCGTGGTCAGCGGATATTGGCCGGTCGGCAGTTTCGACAGGCTGGCGACCTTGGCGTCGGTCGCGCAGGCGCTCAAGGCCGCTGCCGCGGCGGCCACACAAAGGACGATGACCGGAGATCTAGTCAATGACATGGCCGAACGGTCCCTCATACTTGCGACCCTCGACCGCTTCGGGCGGGGTGTTGTAGGTGCGGTTGAGCCGGCCGACGAGAACGGTCGAAAGATCGGTGGCGATCTGCAGACCATCGGCCGGGGTCTGCAGCTGATTGCGGCTGACGGGATGCACGAGCACCACGGTGGCGATGATAACGAGCTCGGTCTGGCCGCCCAGGTAGTCGCGCGACCGCGACAGGGCGCCGAGAACCGGGATTTCGGAAATGCCCGGGACCTTGTCGATGTTCTCGCGCGTCGTGTCCTGCAAAAGACCGGAGAGGACGATGGACCCGCCGGCCGGCATTTCGACGGTGGTCTCGGCGCTGCGCTTGACGATCCCGGGAAGGGTGGTTGATCCGGTCGCCGAGGTGATCGTCTGTGAGCCGACGCTGGTCAGGTCCGAGACATCGGCCTTGATCTTGAGCGAAATCCTGCCGCTGGACAGGACAACGGGCGAGAACTCCATGCCAACGCCGTAGTCCTTGTAGTCGTAGGTGACATTGCCGTCCCGGTCGCGGTTTTGCGGCACCGGGAACTGTCCGCCGGCCGTGAACTTGTGGGTCTGGCCCGAGATCACCGTGCCGCTGGGCTCGGCGATGGTCCTGATCAGCCCGACCCGCTCGAACGCCTGCACCAGATTGCGCGCCTGATTGACGCCGGCCGAACCGACGCGGTTCGTCGCCACCGGATTGGCGGGGTTGGAGCGGTCGATGAAGGTTGATGTCGGGTTGGCCGTGGAGTTGTAATAGGCGTTGTTGAAGTCGGGCAGGCTGTTGGCGAACAGGCGCATCCACTCGTTGCCGTGGGCGCTCAGCGCGCTCGTGCCGTTGAGATAGGCCTGATACTGCGCCGGCAGGTTCGCGGCGGAAATTCCGACATCGGCCATGGTGTAGGTGGCGTTGGTCGCCGAATCGACGACCTGGATCGAGGGGGCGTACTGGTTCAGGTAGGTTCTGATCCAGGTGGTCTGATCGGCGGAGAGCGCCCCGCCGGTTCCGCGCAGGAAGCGGTCGACGAACTGGCCGATCGTTCCCGGCGTGATGCCGGTCGAGCCGAGGGGGATATCGACGAAGTTGCCGAACAGGCTGAGCGGCGAATTGCCGACCGGCTGTGAGGTGGTGTTGCGCGAAAAGCCGCCGGAAAAGCCGCCCTGGAAGCCGCCGTTGACGCCGAAGGTCGGCGAATTGCCGATGCCCCACTGGTCCGTGCCCAGCTGGCCGAACAGCACATTGGTGTCAAAGCCCATCTGCTTGATGGAATTGCGCGAGACCTCGACCACCTCGATCCGCAGCATGACCTGATCGTTGCCGGTGCTGGACAGGAAGTTGACGACATTGTCCTTGCCGCCGGCGACCGCCGAGGCCAGTTGCACCGCCCGGTCGATGGCGGCGTTGGTCGGAACCGTGCCGTTCAGCACCACCTTGCCGTTCAGGGAGTCGATCTCGATCTCCGCGCCCGGGATGCGGCTGGCGATCAGGCGTGAGAGTTCGCCGAAATCGGGCTCCACCCGGACGGTCTGGGTCAGCATGGGCCGGCCGGCGGTGTCGAACAGCTTGACGTCGGTCTGACCGGCGCCGACGCCCAGCACTTCCACGCGGCGGGCGGTGACGGGGATGACGTTGGCCACTTTCTCGTCGGTCGTGCGGGCGATACCGACGTCGCGCGGCAGCTCGATGCTGATCGACTGGCCGATCGGAATGACGTCACGCTCAACCGGGCCGCCGGGGGCGGGCAGGGCGGCTTTGGGCGCCAGGCCCTGCGCGAAGGCGAGGCTGTCGGACGCCAGCAGCGCGGCCGCGCTCCAGACGAGAGCCGTTCGGATGCGCCCGGTCATTGCGCCACCTGCACTTCCTTGGTCTGGCCCTGGCTGAAGATCCTGACAGTCTGGCCGGCGTCCCCGCGCGCGACGCGGTTCCGCGGCGCGACGACCTGGGACTTCGGGCCGGTGTCGGCATAGGACCTCAGGGCCAGATGCAGGTCGCCTGTCGACATCGCTTCGACCAGGGCCAGGTGAGCATCGGGCGTGACTTCCAGGGTGACGGTGGCGGGCGCCTCGATGGTGTTGGCGTTGTCGGCGGCCTTGGTCGCCTGGTTCACCGCCAGCACGCGCACGTTCCGGACGACGACGTCGGTGGCCCGGATGCGCGACTGGCCGTCGGGCGAGTTGACCTCCTTGCTCAGGCTGATGTCTACGCGGTCGTTGGGCAGGATGAAGCCGCCCGCGATGTTTTCCGGTTTGATCGCGGCGCCCAGGGCCAGCATGCCGGGCGGCAGGACGACCGCCATGTAGCCGCCCTCGCCGGCGGGCACGAGCTTGCCGCGGGTGATCGGCTCGCCGGCCAGGATGGGGTCGCGGACGATGGTTCCCACGAGGCTGTCCATCGTCGACGACCCGGAGACCTGTTCGATGACCTTCGCCGCGCTGGCCGCGGCCTTTTGGGCGACGCTCGCCGGGGGCGGGGCGGCCTGGGCGCCGTCGGTGAAGAAGGCGGGGTTTAGGGTCTCTTCGGGCCATGACTGCCAGCGCAGATCGGCGGGCGAAAGGTGCGTGCCGGTGGGCAGGTCGCGGGTGGCGACCAGCACGCGGGCCAGCTTGATCTGGGGGGCGGGCGCGGCCTGGACGACAGTGACGGGGGCTTTCTTGTTCGCCACCATGCCGCGGACGACCACGGCCAGGCCGATCGCGGCGACCAGCGCCAACGACAGGATGATGATGCGAGCGGCGCCCATACGCGGGTATCTCCGGAAACTGGTGACGTTCGGCGCCTTCGGCGCCTAACGGTCGGACGCCCCCTTCTGGAACGCCTTGCCGGACAATCGCCGGGACATGGTTAACGCTGGCCTAAGCCCCGGCCCTTTGCCGGAAAGTTTATCCCGTTCCGACCAGGCTTGCGGCGGCCTGCGGAAAGGCCGCCAGGGCGCCGATCGCGATGGCCACGCCGTAGGGCGCGTCACCCTTGGGCGCGCGCAGCCGCTCGACCCAGGCCGGACCCGCGGGAATCAGGCTTCGCGCCCAGTTGCTGCGCAGGTTGACGAGGGCGAGGGCGAGGGCGCCGCCGGACAGGGCGGTGACGACGAGAAAGTTGGGCAAGGGGGCAAGGCCGAGCCACAGGCCCGAAGCCGCAAAGAGCTTGGCGTCGCCGCCGCCGATCCACCCCGCCGCGAACATGATCATGCCCGCGACAAGAGCGATGAGGCCGACGCCTAGGTGGACGCCGACCGCCTGCAGGGAGAGCCCGCCGATGAGGGCGGCGGGCGCAAAGGCCGCGACGATGGCGATCGAAATCCAGTTGGGGATGGTGAAAGAGGTCGCATCCTTCAGCGCCGCCACAATGACCAGGGCAGGGAAGATGGCGACAAAAGCGGTCTGGATGAATTGCATCATTTGCGCTGAAATTTGATCCAAGGGTCTGAACCAAAGGTTTCCAAATACGGCGGAAACGAAAAAGGCCGCCGGGGATCCCGGCGGCCTCTCGTCTTGTCGCCCAGTCGCTAGGACTAGAGGGCCGAGTTGATCTTGCCGAAGGCGGTGTTGAGCTTGCCGCCGATGGTGCCGACCACGCCGACGATGACGACGGCGATGAGAGCGACGATCAGGCCATACTCGATGGCGGTGGCGCCGGACTCGTCCTTGGCGAAGCGAGCGATGAACTTGGACATATTGGATCTCCTGTTGTTGCAAGCAGTTCGGATGGAGGATCAAGCCTGAACCGGCCTGCTTGCCCCCGATGACGCCTCAACCTAGGCCGGACGCGCTTAATGGCCCGTAAAGATCATGCAAAATCTCAAAAAAACTTATGGTTTCCAGTTGTTTATCATTAAACGGCGTTCACCAAGCGTCTCCAAAACGCGAGGATTTAGGCTAACTCACATTATGATTCACACGCATGTGAGCGCCGGTATTCAGCCTTTGTTGACCAAAAGGCCCCAGGCTTGCCTTTGGTATCTTTGCCCGCTCCCGAGTTTCGTCATGTATCGCGCCATCGTTTTTGCCGCCCTTCTCGCCGCCCCTTCGGCAGCGCAGGCCGCTCCGGCCGCCCCGTTTCCGGTAACGGTCAGCCAGACCAAACAGCTGCCGATCTCGGGCGCGGCCTTCTATGTGGCCGTGGGCGACGAAGACATCGCGGCGATCAATGTTGTGACGAGCCGCATCGTCATGATCTCGGGCAAGAAGACCGGCATCACCTGTACGTCGTCATAACATTTGGGACAGATGGGGTCCGGATTTAACGGAGGATTGGCCTCATCTGGGGTTGATATTTAGGCGGCGATTTTTCGGTGTTGCAAGCGCCGATGTTCGATGGTCTGCCGTTTGATGCTGGCCCGCTGGCGCAGGATGTCGGCGGCT
>CANJME010000039.1 GCA_947475875.1 Caulobacteraceae bacterium
CCTGAATCGTTCGTCCCCCGCAGCGGCGGCATCGTGCCATGGGCGAGCGCGCCAGCTGTTGGAGGCGCGCGCTCGCCCACCCCGACCATGGCGTTACAGACCGCCGTGTACTAACAATGAAACTGGATCACCTCTCGGGGGCTGGCCAACTCAACATCGAAATAATCCTGGTGGGCCGGAAAGCAGACCTTCCCAACGTCTGCCAAGAGTCAGGAACAGACTTCTCGGCCGCTCGGCTCACGAGCCCCCCGCCTGGGGCTTCAACCCCGCCTTAAGCGCGGCGCGCGCCAGTGAACGGATGTCTTCGGCTGACAGATGAGCCAGGCTCGCGTCCGCCTCGCCTTGACCCGGCTCGCCCTTGCGCATCTCGACCACGCGGCCCTCACCCATGACCAGCACATGGTCGGCCAGGCGCGTCACTTCGGCCAGGTCGTGGCTGACGTAGAGCACCGGGATAGAGAGCGCCCGGTGCAGCCGCTCCAGATAGGGCGCGATCTCCGCCTTGCTGGCGGCATCGAGGCCGGCCAGCGGCTCGTCCATCAATAGCAGCCGCGGCTGGCTGAGCAGCGCCCGGCCGATCGCCACGCGCTGACGCTCGCCGCCGGAAAGGTTCGCGGTTGACCGGGAGAGCAGGGGGCCGAGGCCCAGCATCTCGACCACCTCGTCCCGAGCGATGGTCTGCGCCGCGCCGGCCCGCTTCATGCCATAGGCGAGGTTCCCGGCCACGGTCAGGTGGGGAAGCAGGCTCGCCTCCTGGAACACCATGCCGACCGCCCGGCGATGGGGCGGCAGGAAGGCGGCAGCGTCCTGCCAGACTTCCCCGCCCACCCGCAAGGCGCCGGGAAGGCGGGTGAGGCCGGCGATACAGCGCAGCAAGGTCGTTTTGCCCGAACCCGAAGGCCCGATCAGCGCCGTCAGCCCCTTGGCCGGAAACGAGAACCCGGCATCCAGCGAAAACGCGCCGAGCGGCCCGGCAAACCGGCCTTCGACGGTGGCGGCGCCGCTCACAGGCCAGTCCTGGCGGTGCGCCGCTCGATGAGGAACAGAGCCAGCAGCACAGCGAAGGCAAAGGCGAGCAGACCGGCGGCGAGCTGATGGGCCTGGCCGAACTGCATGGATTCGACCAGCTGGTAGATGCGGGTCGAAACAACTTGCGTCTTGCCGGGAATGGCCCCGCCGATCATCAGCACCACGCCGAACTCTCCCACCGTATGAGCAAAGACCAGCACGGCGGCGGCCAGATAGCCCTTGCGCGCCATGGGCACGGCGACGGTCAGGAAGGCGTCCAGCGGCCCCGCCCGCAAGGTGGCGGCCACTTCCATGGGGCGGGGGCCCATGGCCTCAAACGCATTGCGGATCGGCTGCACCGCGAAGGGCAGGGAATAGATCACCGAGCCGATGACCAGGCCCGTGAAGGTGAAATTCAGCGTGCGGATGCCCAGCGCATGGAACGGCGCCATCAGCGGGCTCTGCGGCGCCATCGCGATCAGCAGATAAAACCCCAGCACCGTCGGCGGCAGCACGATGGGCAAGGCGGTGATCGCCGCAATGATCTCTTTCCACCACGACTTGTTCCGCGCCAGCCACCAGGCCAGCGGCGTGGCCAGCGCCAGCAGCAGCACCGTGGTCAGTCCTGCCAGGCGGATGGTGGTCCAGACGACCTCGCTCATGGCTTAGGGCGCCTCGTAGCCATAGCGCCGGATGACCGCGATGGCGGCGGGCGTTTTCAGGAAGTCGAGGAAGGCCTTGGCGGCCGGGTTGGCCTGGCTGGTGTGCAGCAGGATGGCCTGCTGGTGGATCGGGGCGTGGTTGGTCGCGGGCACGACCCAGCGCGAGCCGCCGGTCAGGTTGATCACTTGCGAAAGCGCCACAAAACCCAGTTCGGCCGAGCCGGTGTCGACGAACTGGTAGGTCTGGGTGATTGAGGTTCCCATGACGATTTTCGACTTGAGTTTGTTGTACACTCCCATTTTGCGCATCGTCTGCACCGCGGCGGCGCCATAGGGCGCGGCGGCCGGGTCGGCGATGGCGATATGCTGGAAATTGCCGGTCGTCAGCACCTGGCCATTGGCATCGACTAATCCGGGGGTCTTCGAGAACAGCACGATCCGCCCGATGGCATAGGTGAAGCGGCTCCTCGGCACGCCCAGGCCGTCCTGCTCGGCGCGGCTCGGCCGGTCGGGATCGGCCGAGAGGAAAACCTCGTAAGGCGCTCCCCGCGACAGCTGGGTGTAGATCTGCCCGGAGGACCCAAAGGTCAGGGTCGCGGTGTGGCCTGTGGCCGTGCGGAACAGGCCGGCGATCTCGCGGGCCGGCTCGGTGAAATTGGCGGCCACCGCGACCTGGGTGTCGGCGGCGAACGCCGGGCGGACGCCCACAGCCAGGGCGGAGGCGCCGGCCGCGAGACCGAACAGCTGCTGGCGGCGGGTGAGGGTGATCATATCTCACGGCATCGTTATGCGGACGAGCGTCTTAACGCGCGCGCCCCTGCGGGCAAAGCGTTTTGTAGGTGAGATGCATAACGCCGCGCGCCCGACCTGCGCGGCATGCAAGAAAACTCATGATTCCAAGAATTACGGGCTGGTCGGGCTCGTCACATAGAACGTCGCCGTATTCCCCGTCGCCGCCGCGACCCCTTGCACCGATCTGGCCGAGGTTCCGACCGCCACGCCGCCGAAGGCGCCGACCTCGGCGCTGTTGTTCTGGCTGTTGGTCACCGTCATGCGGCCGTCGCAAGCCGCGCAAGCAAAGCCGGTCACGGCGTTGCCGACCGCGGTGGCCGTCGAATAGGCGTCATAGCCGGTGTCGCCCGACAGGCCCGCGATCACCTCGATGCCGCCGCCGGAATTGACCTGGTTGTTTCGCACGATCACGCTCTGGCCGATGTTGCCGGCCATCACCGAGTTGCCGACGCCATAAGCGATGGCCGAGGAAGAGCCAAACTCCCAGCTCGACAGATTGGCCTCGGCCTTAAGGTAGGCAGTGTTGGTCTGGGTGGCGTTGACCTCGAGGTAGTTGCCCTCATTGCTGGCCGAGATGTTGTTGCCGGTGGTGGTGGCCTGGGCGGTGATGTCCTGGGCGTTGCCGGCGCCAGCGAACACCGAGGCCTGCGTGCGCTGCCCGGTCATGGACTGTGTCGCCGTCACGGTCAGAGCCGAGCCGTAGATCCCCGTGGCTGTGACGTTGTTGGACGTGCCGAGCGCGGAGAAGACCACCGAGCCCGCCGTGTACTGCAGGTTCCCGCCGCCGTCAGCCTGGGTGAGCGCGGCGCTGGATTGATTGACGCTGACCACGGCGGTCGAGCCTTCCACGCCGTGTCCCTGGCTGTTGCCGATCGCCTGGCTGGAAGAGACCACCTGATCGGCCTCGGCCAGGTCGGCGTGATAGTCGCCGAGCGCCAGGATGTTGAAGGCGCCGACGGTCTGGATGGTGGCCCCGGTCAGGGTTCCGCCGTCGAAGATGTTGGCCTCACCCGAATTGCCCGTCGCGGCGGTGGAGATGGCGGTCGTGCCGGACGAGCCGGTGACATTCATCGTGCCGGTGGCCGAGACATTGGCCCCCAGGGTCTGGGTCGAGGTGACCACGGCGTCCGAGCCGCCGACCACCGAACCCGAAAAGCTGTTGCCGGTCGCCGGCGTGATCATCGTCGACGTGCCGGTGACATTAATGACGTCGAGGGTCTGGGTGGCGAAAACGTCGCCTAGCTGGATCTGGCCGTTGAGGACGGTGCTCTGACTAGTAGCCGCGCCGACGAACGGCGGGCACATCGGCATCGCGAGCAGAATTCCAGCGATCAGGATCTTCGCGAGTTTGCGCATTGTTGCTTCCCAGATTGTTGTACGCGGGCACGAACGATCCCGTTGCGCCCGAGGTGCGGGCGCCGAGCGGATCGTTGCGCAGACAGGCTTGCGGGCCGGGCATGCCGTAGAAATTGGCCATCAGCTCGACCATGGCCCGCTCGACGATGGAGCGCACGGCCAGCTGTTTGGGCTCGAGCGTGCTGTGGCCCGCGGAGATGTCGAACAGATTGCCGCCGAGAATGTCGAACACCCCGCCGCCGACTTCGCGGCCGATGATCTGCTTCTGGTAGGACAGGGTGTCGACGATGTCCTGGCTGATGGTGTCCACCACCTGGAAGTCCATGGCGACCTTCATCACATAGGTGCGGCTGCCGATGCGGCCCCGGGTGCCGGTGGATTTCACCTGGCCGGCCTGCAGATCGCCGCCGCTGGAATAGATGTTGGCGTTGAGCTCGGTGATGGCTCCGGTGATGTAGAAGTCAGAGCCATTCACCTGGCCCGCGTAGATCCCACGTGGAGCGACGGCCTGACCCGGAGCCGGCGGCACATCGCGGATCAGCCGGTTGTTGGCGTACTTGAGCTCCATTTCGGAGGTGCCGGTGTTGTAGCGCATGACCTGCGAGGCGCCGGCCTTGCCGAGCGCTGACATGGCCATCTGCGAGGCGCCCATGGTGACGGCCCGGCCCGTACCATCAGCTTCGGCCTTGCCGGTCATGTCGTCGATGCGGTCGACGGCGATGCGTGGCGAAACCAGGTTATTGGCTCGCGCGTAGGTGGCCAGGCACACCAGCGCATCGGAATAGGGGGTCGGGTTGGCGGTGACGGGCGCGTTGAGGACGGGCGTTGAGTAAAGACCCGCCGAATTTGCGACACCGGTCTCGGCGCAACCGGTCAGGGTTCCGGCGGAGAAACCGGCGATGGCCAAAATCCGCATGGACCTGGGGAACATCTCAATTGCCTCCGGACGTGGTCGTGCTGGGCGCCGGCGAGGAGGCCGTAGCCGTGGCAGTGATCTTGCCGTTGTTAATCTGGGTCGAGTTGACGATGACCGTGTTGTTGTCGCCCTGAATGATTACCGTCAGGTTGTTGCCGATCGCTGAGGAGGTGACTGACGCGCCGCCGCCGACCCCCCCGGTAAAGGTTTCGCTGGCGGAGGCCGACGCACTTGATGAGGCGCTGGACGCCGAATAGGACTGGGTCAGCGCGTTCTGGATGACACCGTCTATGACCACCAGGTTGCCGCTGGAGTCGCGTACGCCGTAATTGGAGACGACCACAGGGCGGCTCTCCTGGCCGGGTGTGCGCCCATAGCCGATGCTGACCGAGGCGCTGCCGGTCTCAAGCGTCTGGGCGCTGGCCGCCGAGGCGGCGAGGAAGCTCAGGACGAGAACCGCCGCCTGCCTCAGCCTGGGCCTGGGTTGCGTAGACATCTGCCACGATAGCCTCCGGGACGCGAGAACAACTGGCGCGGGTCTTTGGGACCGTGCCAAAACAGGACTCGAACAGCGGTCGAAAACACCACGAATTGGTTAAGGCGCGCGGCAAAGCCTTTGATTCACAGCAGATTGGTGAGGATAGAGGGTCGATGACCAAGCTTGACTTGACGCCCCTTTTTGTACGCGCTGGGCGGTCATGATCCCCCTGACGCCACCGCCACGCGAGCCCCTGTTCAGGGCGCCCTGGCCGGCGGTCGCCATCCCGGCCGTGCTGGTGGCGGTCTATCTATGGCAATGGGGTCTTGCCACCGAAACCCAGGTGTTCGCGTTAGCCCTTTCGCCGCAAGGGATTGCCGAGGGCCGTTACCAGATCCTGATCAGCTATCTGTTCGTTCACGGCAGCTGGGCGCATCTGGGGATGAACGCCGTGGCGGCGTTCGCATTCGGTCCGCCGGTGGCGCGCTATTTCGGCTCTGGAGCGCGCGGCACCCTGTCGTATTTCGCTTTTTTCCTGATTTGCGGAATCCTGTCAGGCTTGGGTTACGTGATCCCGCACTGGGGCGGCGATGAGCTGGCGGTCGGCGCTTCGGGCGCGATTTCCGGGCTTTGGGGTGCAGCAAGCCGGCTGCTGATCGGCCGGGGCGAGCCCGCTCCGCTGTTTCATCGCATGGTGGTGATTCAGGGGATCGTGTTCATCGTCACCAATGTGGCCGTGGGTCTGCTCGGGGGGCTGGCGGCGCTCAACATCGCCTGGGAGGCTCATGTGACGGGGTATCTCGTGGGCGCCGTGCTCATTGGTCTTGCGGGCAGGCTTGCCGGGCGGACCTGACCTTCCAGCCCGATGTTCACACGATGGGGATTTGCCAAGCAGACGTTTTTGGGAGACGGTCGAGGAGAATTGGACTGAAAGCGCGACTATTGGGCCATAAATAACCGCAAGAGGGAGGCTTTACCCCGTGCTTGTTTCCCAGATTCTGAAGGACAAGGGTGACCTTGTCTTCACCGTCTCGCCCGATGAAACCGTCGTCGCCGCCGCGGCTTTGCTGCACACCCGCCGGGTGGGCGCCATGGTGGTGGTCGAGCATGGCGAGGTGGTCGGCATTCTCTCCGAACGCGACCTGGTTAGACTGGTGGCCGAAGGCGGCGAGGATGCCCTTTCCCGCCCGATCAGCCACTGCATGACCCGTGACGTGGTGTTTGCCGCGCCAAGTGAGACGCTCGACATATTGATGTCGCGCATGACCGACCGGCGCATGCGCCACCTGCCGGTGCTGGATAACGGGCGCCTGGCGGGCATCATCTCGATCGGCGACCTGGTGAAGTACAAGATTTCCGAGATCGAGCACGAGGCCGACGGGTTGAAGGCCTATATCAGCGCTGGTTAGCCCTTCGCCGCTACTTCCAGCCTGGCCAGGTCAGGCCTCGACATCGTCATCATCACGGCCGTCACCTTGTCCCTCTTGGGGCCGGAAATCAGGTCGCCCGTATCGTGCGGCGCGACCGGCCAGGACACGCCGTAGCGATCCTTGAGCCAGCCGCAGACGCTGTGCTCGCCGCCGCCTTCGACCAGCCGGTCCCAGAAATAGTCGATCTCCGCCTGGTCCTGGCAGTCAACCATGAATGAAACCGCTTCGGTGAATTTGAATACTGGCCCGCCATTCAGCGCCCGGAAATCCTGGCCTTTCAGGGTGAAAGCCACGGTCAGCACCGTTCCCGTGGGCAAGGGAGCGCCCTCGCCGTAGTAGGCGATCTTGCCTGGCTTGCCGTCCTTGAACACGGATACATAGAAGTTGGCGGCGTCCTCGGCGTCACGGTCGAACCAGACGCAAGGGGTGATTGACTGCGCGGGTATTTACTTCATCTGCCGATGTGAACCCGCGAGGTTGCCGATGCGATCCGCCCAAGGACGCATCAGACGGCGGCATTCCGACATCCGGGGCGCGTTTTCCCCGCCCCGGGGCTTCGAGAGGCGCTTCAGACGTACGTCCAGCCCTCAACCTGGATGTCCCCCGGAACCCAACGGCCGATGTGGATCCCCAGGTGATACTTCGGTGCGATCACCATTCTGTCCTCTCGGCTGTTCAGCCAGGCTGACCACCAGGACATCGAGCTGTTGGCGATGATCATGTAGCGGCAGCGGGCCATCAGCATCATGTCGACCAGCCCGGTCTCTCCCCGCGAGATCCAGGGATCGAGGTGGCCGAAGGTCTTCAGGGCATAATCAGGGTCGTCCGAAAAGACCGCGAGCCGGGTTCCCTTGGGAATGCGGGCAAGCGCGGCGTCGTAATAACTTTGCGGCAGGGCCCAGCCGAGGCGCGGATCGGCGGCGGTGTCGCGCTGGGTCAGGTAATCGCCCCGGCGTAAGTGAATGCAGGCCATTTGATCGGCAGGAGCGGGGAGGGACCTTTCAAGCGCGTCGATCCGCGCCAGCGAGGGCGCCGCCGGCGTGTACCATTCCAGAACCTGCGCCCGGCCGGCCTTGAGGTACCGTTCCGATTGGAAGAACCCGTAGAACACGGTTCCATCCGCCAGGGCCGCGAACCGGTTGTCATAAGCCTCACTGTTGGCAAGACCCAGGTCCTTCGGGCCGCGAGGCGTAAACATGAAAGGGAAGAGTTCGCTGGAGACCTCACCGTAGGCCTTCTGACCGGCTGTCCGCCGCCATGCCTGCAGCATGACGCCGGCTTTGGACTGTCTCACCGCCGGAAAAGCTTCTCCAAGTTGGCCGGCGACGCCTCCCCGATCAAAGAACGACGGATCGATCTGGCTAAGGAGGTCTCCGTGAACCATCAAGGGCACGCCCAGACGTTCGGCGGTAAGGCGCGCGGCCGCATACTGAAACATCTGGTTGCCCAGCTGGCCCTGAAGTTGGACTGCGATCATGGCAGATCCCCCCGTGAATTGGCGCTTCAGGCAGATAGGGCGCCTGGTCAAGCCTTGCTGCGTCACAATTTTGCAGTCTTTTTCCTTGCGCTGCACAAAACCCTTCGCTATAGGCCGCGCCTCGCTGCTGAACCGGTTGTTTGCAGACGGGGTTTGGGCCTAATCGCTCTTGCCTTTTGTCACGCAAACGACTAGTCTCCGCGGCCTCAATCGACTCGCACCGGACTGACGAGGGAAGCTCCTCTGCGGCCCTGGGGCGTGTTTTGCGCCGTTTTTTCCGATTTATCGGGGATTTGGCGGAAGGTCCGAAAGGACTGATTGACTTGAGTTTCTAAGTGGCTAGTAACGCCGCTCCTCGCCGCCGCCGGGCTTTGTACGGTGGGTTCGGGCAACCGAGCTGGTCTTTGACATTGTTAATTGGAAAGAGAAACGCAGGCGGCGGTGTCCTGGCGGCAGCTTTAGGCTGTCTCGACACTGACAACTTGCGGTCTCTTGAAAAGACACCATGAAATAGGTGTCCGGCTTCGGCTGGACATCGATCGAATGGGAACTCGTCAAGATACTATGCAAAACCAGAACGCAGGCTTTGGGTTTTCCCCCAAAGCCGAACAACTGGAGTCAATTGTCAACTCAACTTGAGAGTTTGATCCTGGCTCAGAGCGAACGCTGGCGGCAGGCCTAACACATGCAAGTCGAACGGATCCTTCGGGATTAGTGGCGGACGGGTGAGTAAC
>CANJME010000040.1 GCA_947475875.1 Caulobacteraceae bacterium
CGCCAGCGGGCCAGCATCAAACGGCAGACCATCGAACATCGGCGCTTGCAACACCGAAAAATCGCCGCCTAAATATCAACCCCAGATGAGGCCAATCCTCCGTTAAATCCGGACCCCATCTGTCCCAAATGTTTTGACGACGTACAGGGCGACCGGCTCGACACCATGCAGGGGATGATCGGCAACATCACCGATGTCGACATGGCCGACGCCATCTCGCGCCTGCAGAACGCCCAGATCGCGGTGCAGGCCAGCGCTGAAGTGTTCAACACCCTGCGCCAGTCGGCCTTGCTGAACTTCCTGCACACCTGATCTCGAAATCCGGTGGTTTAACCGCTAGATAGGGCCGAACTGGAGTTCGACCTTTTGCCTCTCGACATGATCCCCGCTGATGACGCCCGGCAAAAGGCGTGTCTGGCCGCACGCGACGCCGTCGGTCTGCCGGCTGGCGCACGCGTGGTCGTGGCCATGTCTGGCGGTGTGGATTCGACCGTCACTGCCGCCCTGCTGCACGAGGCCGGCTATGATGTGGTCGGGGTGACCCTGCAGCTCTACGACCACGGCGCCGCTGTCCAGAGGAAGGGCGCCTGTTGTGCCGGCCAGGACATTCACGACGCCCGCCAGGCCGCCGAGCGGATGGGTATTCCCCACTATGTTCTCGATTACGAAAGCCGCTTCAAAGAGGCGGTGATGGAGGATTTCGCCGACGCTTACCTGCGCGGTGAGACCCCGATCCCCTGCATCCGCTGCAACCAGACGGTCAAGTTCCGCGACCTGCTCGATATCGCCCGCGACCTCGGCGCTGAGGCCATGGCGACGGGCCACTATGTGCGGCGGACCTGGGACGGCGAGCTTCACCGCGCCGCCGACCAGGCCCGCGATCAGAGCTATTTCCTGTTCGCGACCACGCCCGAGCAGCTGGCCTTCCTGCGCTTTCCGCTGGGCGATCTGCCGAAGAGCGCCGTACGCGAGGCGGCGAGCGCGCTCGGCCTCGCCGTCGCTGAAAAACCCGACAGCCAGGACATCTGTTTCGTGCCCGAAGGCAAATATACGACCATCATCGACCGGATGCGCCCGCACGGGGCCGTGCCCGGCGATGTGGTGCACATGGACGGCCGCGTTCTCGGCCGCCACGAGGGTGTCACTCGCTACACCGTCGGCCAGCGCCGGGGCCTGAACGTGGCGGTGGGCGATCCCCTGTTCGTAGTGAAGATCGACGCCGATGCGCGGCAGGTGATCGTCGGCCCCCGCGAGGCTCTGCTGACGGCATCCTGCGTGCTGAAGGAAGTGAATTGGCTGGGCGACGGGGCGCTGTCGGCCGCCGATGGCATCGCGGTCACCGCAAGAGTGCGCTCAACCCGGGAACCGGCGCCCGCGAAGCTCTCAGTTACAGGCGACCAGCTGTCCGTGGTGTTCGACACCCCTGAAGAAGGCGTGTCCCCGGGTCAGGCTTGTGTGCTCTACAACGGCGACAGGGTGCTGGGCGGCGGGTTTATTGAGAGCGCCAAGAGAGCAAACCCCTAAACACCTTCCTGCCCACAGCGGGGAGGGGGACCCCGGAGGGGTGGAGGGGCAAACGTCGCGTCTGGCGCATGGGGGCGGCCCCACCACCGCTTCGCGGTCCCCCTCCCCAGCGGAGCTGGGGAGGTGTTTCTAACTTAAAGCCACTCGACCTTGCTGATCTCGTAGGCCTTGCCGCCGCCGGGGGTGTTCACTTCCACCACTTCGCCGACTTCCTTGCCGATCATGGCGCGGGCGATGGGGGAGGACAGCGAGATCTTGCCCAGCTTCACATCGGCCTCGTGGTCGCCCACGATCTGGTAGCGGCCCTTTTCGTCAGTGTCCTCGTCGACCACAGTGACCGTGGCCCCGAACTTCACCTGCTTGCCGGACAGACGCGAGACGTCGATGACCTGAGCCCTCGCCATCTTGTCCTCAATCTCGGCGATGCGGCCCTCGATCCAGCCCTGCTGGTCCTTGGCGGCATGGTATTCGGCGTTCTCGGAAAGGTCGCCGTGCGCGCGCGCCTCGGCGATCGCGGCGATGACAGTCGGCCGCTCCTGGGTCTTCAAACGTTTTAGTTCTTCGTCGAGGACGGCATAGCCCTCGGCGGTCATTGGAACTTTTTCCACGGATTAGCTCAGATCAGCCCTTAAGTTCAGGGGCGGTAAACAATAGATGCCGCAGCGCACAAACTCAAGAGACAGCGTTACGCCGCTTCGAATAGTCGCGCAAAATTGCCGGAATAGAAGCGTTCCTTGGTGTCTTCGTCCATTCCGTCCAGACTTGCGGCGAAACGGGCGAGCGGGGCGCGGCCGCCTTCGGTGTGAGGATAGTCGGAACTGAACATGTAGAGCCGCGAATCCGATTCGCGGATCATCGCGCCGACGTCCTCGTAGACGTAAGGGGTGAAGGCCAGGTGCTCGATGATCTGTTCAGACGGCTTGCGGGTGAGCGCCGCCAGCTCCGGCTCGGATTTCTTCCAGATGTCGGCGGCCCAGTCGAGGCGGCGGATCATGCCCGGAACCCAGCCGGCGCCGAGCTCGATCACGCCGCCGCGCAGGCGCCGATGCCGGTCGAACACCCCGTCCAGCACCATGCAGGAGACGAAGGTTTCGGCGTGGTGGTGCAGGCTGGTCATGTCCTTGCCGCGCACGTTTTCGCCACCGCCCAGCCAGTCGGTGGGCACGGGCCGTCCGGTGTTCATCCAGGCCGGATCGATCTGCAGGGGATCGCCGCCGACGTGGAGCATGAAGGGAACGCCGGCGTCCTCCAGCATCGACCAGAAGGGATCGAGATCGTCGTGGCCCGGCGAGCGGCCGCCGGCCGGGCGGTGCGGCACCCAAATGGCCTTCAGGCCCAGGCTGAGCGCGTGGTCGAGTTCGGCCATGGCCCGGTCAGGATCGTCGAGCGGCACAAGGCCGACGCCCATCAGCCGCTTATCGGCTTTGCAGAAGGCGGCCATGCCCTTGTTGTGCGCGTGCGCGGCGGCATAGCGGTCGGGGATCGAGGCTTCCGAGCGGAACGCCGTTCCCGCCGAGAAGGTGGCGAACACCAGCTGTTTGGCGAACCCCAGCTGGTCCAGCGCCTGACTGCGCTCGGCGGCGTTGAAGGCGCCCAACGCCTGGTAGCCCTTCGGGCCCGTGATCAGATTGTCGCCCAGGGCGACCAGTTCGGCGACAACGCCCTCAGGATGGCCGCCCCGGTCCCTGGCCTCTTCCATCAGATTGGCGAGGGTTCCCCGCGTCGGCACGGGGATTTTCGGCGCCCGGGCGCGGAAGTCCTCATCGGCGTGGTCGATGATGAAGTCCGGCAGCTCCATGATGTGGCTGTCGGCATCGTAATAGGTGCGGCCTTCGGCGTAGGGCATCGATCGTCTCCGTCTCTACCGGCAGTAGGGACAAGCGCAGGCGTGGAGTCAATCTTGGCCGGGTGCTAGGAGGCGACGATGGGGACCACGAGCGAGATCATCATCCGCCCGGCCGCGCCCGGCGATGGGGCCGCCATGTCGGCCTATGTCTCTCGGCTGGTGGCCGAAAGGCTCGACACCATCCTGCTGAACCACGAGATCAGCCCGGACGAGGAAGAAGAGACCATTCGTCGCTACCAGCGGGCGGATCACCACATCTTTCTGCTGGCGTTCGATGGCGAGCGGGTTGTCGGGATGCTCGACGTCCACGGCCATGAGCACCCGGCCAAGCGGCATTGGGGGGTCTTCGGCATGTCGGTGGACAAGGATTATCGGGGCCAGAGCCTCGGCCGTCGGCTGCTGGAGCGGGCCATCGCCGAAGCGAAGTCCTGGCCGGGGTTCTGCCGGCTGGAGCTGGGCGTGACGCCCTGGAACGAGCGGGCGATTGAACTCTATCGCAGTCTGGGCTTTGTGCTGGAGGGCGTGAAACGCAAGGGCATCAACCTGCGCGGCGAACCAGAGGATGATCTGATGATGGCGCTGGTCTGGTGAGCGAGTCCCTGGATATCAAAGCCCTGGTTTTCGACGTGTTCGGCACGGTGGTCGACTGGCGCTCGTCCGTCGCCCGCGAGGCCGAGGCGTTCCTGTCCCTGCGCGGCCACAAGCTTGACTGGTTCGCCTTCGCCGATCGCTGGCGCGAGGGCTATCAGCCGGCCATGGCCCCGGTCCGCGAAGGCAAACGCCCGTGGGTCAGCTTTGAGGTTTTGCATGAGGAGATCCTCGTGGAGATGCTGGCCGAGCTGGGCGTCGAGGCGATCACCGCCGCCGACCTCAAGGAGCTCAATCAGGCCTGGCGCAGGCTCGACCTCTGGCCGGACGTGCCGGGTGGCCTTTCCCGTCTTCGCCAGGTGGGGCCGGTCGTGGCCCTCTCCAACGGCGGCATCGCCCAGATGATCGCCTTGGCCCGCTGGGGCGGGTTTCAATGGGATACGATCCTGGGGGCGCAGGTCAGCAAAACCTACAAGCCTGACTCAAAGATCTATCTGGACGGCGCCGCGTACCTCGATCTCCGCCCCGACCAGGTGATGATGGTCGCCGCCCACCCCTGGGACCTTGAGGCCGCCAAGGCCTGCGGTCTGCGCACCGCCTATGTGCACCGTCCAACGGAATACGGCACGGAAAAACCGAAGAAGCGCCCCGACAAGGGGACGTTCGATATCGAGGTCGACAGCTTCGAAGAACTCGCGGACCGCCTGGGCGCCTAGCCGATGATCCCGTAGGGCCCGCCGCGCTGCAGGGCGCGCTGGTAGGCGGGGCGGGCGTGGATGGCCGCGATGAAGGCGGCGATCTTCGGGAATTCGGTGACGCTCGCGCGCGTGGCCGCAACCTCGACCGGGAAGCTCATCATGATGTCGGCGCCGGAAAAGGCCTTGCCGGCGAACCATGGCGATTTGCTCAGGGTGGCTTCCCACCAGGCCAGATGGTTTCGGATCATGGGGTCGATGAAGCCCGAGACGGCGCGCTTGATGACCATGCCGATGATCGGCCGGATGATCGCTGGCGCCCGGCCCGGCAGGCGCAGCAGGATCAGCTTGAGGAAAAAGGGCGGCATGGCGGACCCTTCCGCATAGTGCAGCCAGTAGGTCCAGGCCCGGCGATCAGCCGTGCCGGCCTTCGGAACCAGCTTTCCCTTGCCGTAGGTTTCCACGATGTATTCGACGATGGCCCCGGTCTCAGCCACCGTGACATCGCCGTCGGTGATGACCGGCGATTTGCCGAGCGGATGGACGGCCCGCAACTCCGGCGGCGCCTGCATGGTGGTCTTGTTCCGCTCGTAGCGCTTGACCTCGTAGGCCACGCCCAGTTCTTCGAGCAGCCACAGGACACGCTGCGAGCGCGAGTTTTCGAGGTGGTGTACAACGATCATGTTGCTGACCTTACGCTGACGCGCGGTTGTTGGACCAGTCAGGCGTAGTCCTGCAATGGCCGCACTTCCAGTTCACCCGGCGCGGTGATCGCTCTGGACGCGGCCAGGGCGCCGGCGGCGGTAGTGAAATAGGGAATCTTGCCCATCAGGGCCGAGCGGCGGATCTCGAAGCTGTCGGCGATCGATTGCTTGCCCTCGGTGGTGTTGAACACCAGCTGGACCTCGCGGTTCTTGATGGCGTCGACGATGTGCGGCCGGCCTTCCAGCACCTTTTTCACCCGTTCGACCTTGAGGCCCTGCTGCTGCAGGTAATCGCAGGTGCCGCCGGTGGCGATGACCTTGAAGCCGCCGCCGATCAGCAGGCGCACCGCCTCCATGATCCAGGGCTTGTCGGGGTCGCGGACCGAGACGAAGACACAGCCGGACGTAGGCAGGATTGATCCGCCGCCCAGCTGGCTCTTCATAAAGGCGCGCGCGAAGGCCGCTTCCAGGTTGGGCTCATTCGGCCGGCGCCAGTCGAGACCCATGACCTCGCCGGTCGAGCGCATTTCGGGGCCCAGGATGGTGTCGACGCCGGGGAAGCGGGCGAACGGGAACACCGCTTCCTTGACCGCGATATGGTCGAGGGTCTTCTGCGTCAGGCCGAATTCGGAGAGCGGCCTGCCGGCCATGACCTTGGCGGCGATGGCGGCGATCGGCCGGCCGATGGTCTTGGCGACAAAGGGCACGGTGCGGCTGGCTCTGGGATTGACCTCCAGCACATAGATGCGCGGGTTTTCCGAGTGCGGCTCTTCGATCGCGAACTGCACGTTCATCAGCCCGCGCACTTCCAGAGCGAAAGCCATCTGTTCGGTCTGGCGCATCAGCTCGGCGATGGTCTCAGGCCGAAGCGAATAGGGCGGCAGCGAGCAGGCGCTGTCGCCCGAGTGCACGCCGGCCTCTTCGATGTGTTCCATCACCCCGGCGACGAAGACTTCCTTGCCGTCGCAGAGCGCGTCGACGTCCACCTCGGTGGCCCGCGACAGGTACTGGTCGATCAGGACCGGGCTGTCGCCCGAGACCTGCACGGCGGTGCGGATATAGCGGTCGAGTTGCTCGTCATCGTGGACGATTTCCATGCCCCGGCCGCCCAGCACATAGGAGGGCCGGATGACAATCGGATAGCCGACCTTGGCGGCCGCTTCGAAGGCCTGTTCGGCCGAGCGGGCCAGCGCATTGACCGGCTGCTGGATATTCATGCGGTGCAGCAGTTGCTGGAACCGCTCGCGGTCTTCGGCCAGATCGATGGCGTCGGGCGAGGTGCCGAGGATGGGAATCCCGTCGTCTTCCAGCGCCTGGGCAAGCTTCAGCGGGGTCTGCCCGCCGAACTGAACAATGACCCCTAATAGTTCTCCATTTGAACGCTCTACATCGATAAGTTCAAGTACATCTTCAGCCGTCAGCGGCTCGAAATAGAGCCGGTCCGAAGTGTCATAGTCGGTCGAGACGGTCTCCGGATTGCAGTTGACCATGATCGACTCGATGCCGATCTCGTCCAGCGCGAAGGCCGCGTGACAGCAGCAATAGTCGAACTCGATGCCCTGGCCGATGCGGTTGGGCCCGCCGCCCAGGATGATCGCCTTCTTGCGGGTTGAAGGCTCGGATTCGCACTCCGGCGCCTGGCCGAGCGCGCCCGATTCATAGGTCGAATACATATAGGGCGTGGTCGCCCGGAACTCGGCCGCGCAGCTGTCGATGCGCTTGAAAACGGGGCGGACAGCCAGCGCGCGCCGCGCGGCGCGGACGGCCTTTTCGGTGGAGTTGGTCAGCTTGGCCAGGCGCGCATCGGCGAATCCCATGGCTTTCAGCTGGCGGAACTCGTGGGCGGTGGTCGGCAGGCCGTAGGCGCGGACATGGCCTTCGGTGCGGACGATTTCGGCGATCTGGCGCAGGAACCAGGGCTCGTAAGAACAGGCCGAATTGATCTCTTCGACGGTCAGGCCATGGCGGAAGGCCTGGGCGATGACCCGCAACCGGTCGGGCGTCGGATTACCGAGCGCCCGCTTGATGGCCGTCCGGCCAGTCTCGGGATCTTCCGCGCCGGCGATATCGATCTCATCCAGGCCCGAAAGACCGGTCTCAAGCCCCCGCAGCGCCTTTTGCAGGCTCTCGGCGAAGGTTCGCCCGATGGCCATGACCTCGCCGACGGATTTCATCGAGGTGGTGAGGTACGGCTCGGCGCCCGGATACTTCTCGAAGGCGAAGCGCGGGATTTTGGTGACCACATAATCGATGCTGGGCTCGAAACTCGCCGGCGTCGCCCCGCCGGTAATGTCGTTTGCAAGCTCGTCCAGGGTGTAGCCGACGGCCAGACGCGCCGCGACCTTGGCGATGGGAAACCCTGTGGCCTTCGAAGCCAGCGCCGAGGACCGCGACACCCGCGGGTTCATCTCGATAACCACCATGCGACCGTCGGCTGGATTGACCGCGAACTGCACGTTCGACCCGCCCGTCTCCACCCCGATCTCGCGCAACACCGCGATCGAGGCCGACCGCATGCGCTGGTATTCCTTGTCGGTCAGGGTCAGCGCAGGCGCCACGGTGATGGAATCCCCGGTGTGCACGCCCATCGGATCAACGTTTTCGATGGAGCAGACGATGATGCAGTTGTCCGCCACGTCGCGGACGACTTCCATCTCGTATTCCTTCCAGCCCAGCACGCTTTCCTCGATGAGGACTTCGGTGGTGGGGGAAAGATCAAGCCCGCGCTCCACGATCTCGCGGAACTCTTCCATGTTGTAGGCAATCCCCCCCCCGGTGCCGGCGAGGGTGAAGGACGGGCGGATGATGGCGGGCAGACCGACGAACGGCTGGGCCTCCAGCGCCTCTTCCAGCGTATGCACAGCGCGGGACTTGGGGCTTTCCAGCCCGATCTTGTCCATGGCGTTGCGGAATTTCTGGCGGTCCTCGGCCTTGTCGATGACG
>CANJME010000041.1 GCA_947475875.1 Caulobacteraceae bacterium
ACTTGCCTTGACCCGTCAGAACATCAACCTGCCGCAGCTTGGCGACGATCTCTTCCGGCTTGTAACGAACCCTTGCCATCTCTCCATCCTCATAAAAGTGGCCCTAAGACCAACATTGCGGGTGGATCACTTCAAGGGGTGCAGACCATCACGCCGGGGACGTTCACGGCGGGCGATTTCATCTTGCTGTAACGCCCAGCCGACCTTTCGCCGGTGCGCACGCGGTGGCGCCTGAATGTCAGGAATCCGGCACGGCTTGAATGACCGCTTATGGCGCAACCCTGCCGGGATGTTGCGCGGAGAGCGGCTTAACCGCCCGGTCTTTCCCGCCGGATCCTATGAAGCGGGCCCTGGGCCACTTAGCAAAATCGTAACGCTGCCACACTAACGCCGCCAACGAACAGGTGGAGCGGGACGTCGATCCCCGTACCACGGCCACATTGACGGTGCGTTATGCGGAACAAGGTGATTGTTGGAGCCCGGGCGCCTGAGGTTAAACTCGGGTATCTTCAACACGGCGCGGTGATGGAGATCACCACCGACGAGCTCTTCACCGGAAAGAACATTGTTGTGCTCGGAATACCGGGAGCTTTTACCCCCGTCTGCACCAAGCAGCATTTGCCGGATTTCGTCGCCAACGCCGACAAATTGTACGCGGCGGGATTTGATGAGCTGGTCTGCATCGCGCCGAACGATCCCTTTGTGCTCGACGCCTGGCAGGGCAAGGTTGATCCTGACTCCAGGATCAGGTTTCTCTCGGACGGCAACCTTGAGTTCTGCAGCGCGCTCGACCTGTCGATGGTCGAAACCAAATTGTTTCTCGGTCGCCGTTCACAGCGCTTTATGCTGGTTGTCCGGGACAGGATAATCCATCGCGCCCGGGCTGAAAGAAGCATCCTGGAATTCAAATGCACGCGCGCCGAGGATGCATTACGGCCGGACGAAAGCGAAGACCCAAGGCCGCTGGTGGACGTAACCCGCTGGGTGGCCTGAACGTCAAGAAACGCCAACGCCGGCTTGGCGCCAGGACCTCTGAATCCACCTTGGTCCACGAACGTCCGGTCCGGGCGCATTGCGGCGGGATGGTTTCACTTCCAATGCACACAAGGCCCACAAGACCTGGCCCCCGTGACCGACTGAATCTGATGCGCTGGAGGAGAGTCCAGACGCCGGCTGCTATCAAAGCGCCATCAAACCGGCCTCCAAGGGCGCTGGAGCGCCCACCCCCTGAAACTCAAGTTCGGCATACCCTTCCGCCGCGACCTTCCTCAGACGCGCCGCGTATTTGTGAGCGCCGCCGTTGTAGACCATGTAGCGGACCTTTCCTTCCTCGTGCCCGGCCACATTCGAGTTGTAGCCGGTGAACCAGGACTTGGCCTTTCGCATCAGCATGCTGGCGTACATTTCCTTGACGTGTTCGGTCCAGAAAGCCTCCGCCGCGCTCGTCGTTTCCACCCGCACCTGACCGGTCCGCTCCATGTGTTCGATCAAGTCGGCGCACCAGCCGGCAGCGGTTTCTATGCCCCGCGGATAGTTGGTCGAGGCCGAGGCCCCCTGCGGCCCGCTGATCATCAGCATGTTCGGAAAACCATGCACCATGACGCCCATGAAGGTGGACACATCCGCGTCCCACTTGTCCTTGAGGCTCAGCCCCCCCGTCCCGCGGATATCGATCCTGTCCTGGGACCCGGTCACGGCGTCAAAGCCCGTGGCGTAGACGATCAGGTCAACGTCGTGGTCGCCCGCGCTTGTCCGCAGACCGGTCTCGGTCACGCATTCGATGGGCGTCTCGCGAAGATCGACCAGTTTCACGTGAGGCAGGTTGAAGGCTTCCAGATAGTTCGTCTCCAGAGGGACCCGCTGCACCCCAAAGCCGTGATCCCTGGGGATCAATTTTTCGGCCAATACAGGGTCCTTCACCCGGCCGCGAACCTTGTCCGCCATATATTCCGAGAACTCGGCGTTGGCCTCTTCGTTCATGAAGATTTCGGTGAAGTTCCCCATCCAGATGCCAAATCCGGGCGCGCCATAAAGACGGTCCCAGAGCGCCACCCGCTCTTCGCGCGTCACGTTGTAGAATCCGCGCCGGTCGGGTTCGTGCACAAAGCCCGTGGGCGTGCTGGCGCAACGGGCGAAGATCTCATCGTACCGGGCCCGGATGTCGGCCATCTCGGACTCGGAGATCGGCCCGTTGTTCAGCGGGGCGCACCAGTTCGGCCGGCGTTGAAACGCCACCAGCTCGCTTACCTCACCCGCGATCGCCCCAATCACCTGGATCGCTGTCGCCCCGGCGCCGATTACCGCAACCTTCTTGCCGGCCAGCTCAACCGCCTCGTGCGGCCAATGGAAGGTATGGAATTGTTGTCCCTTGAACCGGTCCATGCCGGGTATTCTGGGCAGGGTGGGCATCGACAGCAGCCCCGTCCCCAGGATCAAAAAGCGGGTCGTCAGCCGGCGCCCGTCACTGACCGTAAGCCGCCACAGGCCCGCGTCCTCATCGAAATGGGCCGCTTCGAGGCGGCAGCCAAACTGCATGTGACGCCGCAAATCGAACTTGTCAGCGACATAGTTGAGATATCGCAGGTTCTCGGGCTGGCTGGAGAAACGCTCCTTCCAGTGCCATTCGTCCAGCAGCTCCCGCGAAAACGAATAGCCGTAGCTGTAGCTCTCGGAATCGAACCGGCAACCGGGATAGCGGTTCGAGTACCATGTGCCGCCGAGGTCCGCCGCCGCCTCCAGGACCGTGGCCTTCAAACCCAGATCAACAAGACGCTTGATCTGATAGATGCCCCCGATCCCGGCGCCCACCACAACGGCGTCAAAATCCGGCTGTCCGATCTCCTTCAGCATGTGGGCGCTCTCCCGATGGACCGTCGGAGCGTCGGGAGCGAACGATTGTTGGCCATGCGGTCAGAATTGGCTGCCAGGCGGTTGAGGTCAACCTCCCCCAGAGCCCCGACCGCATTTTGCTGGAAAAGGCGGGCTGACGACCGACGCCGTTCTTTTCCCAAGGGTGAATGGCCGGAATCCGGTGCGGCCCAAATGACCGATTCTGGCGCTATGCGGCGGCGGCGAAGCGCCGGGCTGGATGGCCGTTCCGCACCCAGTTCAGCCCCGCCGCCAGGTCAGACTGAGGACCTTGGGGACATTGGCGGCGTCACCCTGTTTCCTCTCTCATTCCTTTCCCTCTTGGCCCACCTCGCCGAAGCCCGCGCCGGGCGCCAGCGGCGCCATGCGGATCAGCCGCGAATCGGCGACGGCCGCCTGGCGGTGCTTGACGGCTTGCCGATAGACCGGGTCGGTGACCATCTCCAGAAACGCGCCCGCGGTGGGATAGAAAGCGATGAAGGCGATGTCCCAGCGCTCGTCCACCGGGCCGATCAGCACGGTCTCGGGCCTGCCCATCCAGATCTGCTGGCCGCCGACGCGGGAAAACACAGAGGCGCTGTCGCGGCCGTAATTGCGGTAGGCCTCCAGGCCGCTCAGGCCCTTGCCGTGCAGCGGGTGATCGGCGGCATAGGCGGCGCGCTCACGCACGCGAACCAGATTCAGCATCTCGACCGGCGCATCGCGCGGCAAGGCCTTGAAGGCTTCGAACTGTATGCGTTCCGGATCGACCGAACCCATGGCGAATTCCCCCTTGCCTGTCCGGCTCGCGCCGGATCACCGAGCGACAGTTCTAGCTGGAGGAAGCGGCGTTTGCGAAGGCATTTACACCGCTATAACCGCCGCGCGGGAGGCGGCCTCGACTTTGTCGCGGGGAATGAGGCGCAAGGTGGCGCTGGCCTTGGCGAGGATAACACCGCCGGGATCGAGGAGCCGGCTCTCGGCAAAGCAGGTTGCCCGGCCCGCACGCTCGACCCAGCCTTCGGCGATGACCGGCCCTGGCCGGGCGGGCTCAAAGAAGCTGACCTTCATCTCCAGGGTCATGGGCACGATGTGCGCGCCGGTGAGCATCATCGCCGCCTGGGCCATGGTGGTGTCGAGCCAGCCGGCGACAAAACCGCCCTGCACCACCCCGCCGGAATGGCACATGTGGCGGGCGGCCTCGTACTGGATGCGCGCGCGGCCCGAAGGGTCCATCTCCAGGCGGCGCACCATGCCGAGCGCGGCCTGCAGCGCGTCAGGCGTTCCGGTTTCCGCAATCGTCATGGTCAGGCCTTGCTGGCGTCGGCGCTGGGACGGGCGGCGACGCGGTCGAACCAGGCCGCGATATTCGCATTGTCGCGGTTAAGCGGCTGACCGACGCCAGCCCCGAAATCGAGGGTGCAGAAGAGCAATATGTCGGCGAGGCTGAAGGCTGAGCCGCAGATGAAGTCGCAGCCAGCCATCAGGCCGTCGAGCCAGGTGAGTTTTTCCTGGGCCAGAGTCTTCAGGTCCTCGGCGGCCTGGGGAAGGAGGCGCATACGGGTTTCGAAGAACCTGAGGCCCTGGGACGAGCGGTAGCCGGTCAGCATCGGCTCGACGATGTAAAGGTCGACGCGGCGAGTCCACATGCGTGTGATGGCCCGCTCTTCGGGCGTAGATCCGATCAGCGGCGGGGCTGGAAAAAGCTCCTCGAGATACTCGCAGATGGCGGTGACTTCAGAGAGAAACCGGCCGTCGTCGAGCTCGAGCGTCGGCATCTGGCCGGAGGGGTTGCGCGCCAGATGGGCCGGTTGGCGGTTTTCGCCGCCGCGCAGATCGACCTCGACGCGGGGGATGTCGATGCCCTTCTCCGCCATGAACATCTTCACGACGCGGGGATTGGGTCCGATGGAATTGTAGAACTTCATGTGGGCTGGTCCTTCGTTGTCGGGCGACCGATCCTGGAATATGGCGGCAAGGTCAATCCCGTCCAGCCGTGCGACATAGCGCCCCGCGCCGGCGAGTCGACACTCCGCTGCAGCGCCGATAGGCTTTGGACCGGTTCAAGTGGAGCGAAGAGACATGCTTTTCAGTCGATGGGCTGGCGCCGGGCGCCGCGAGAGCCGTTTCGTTGCGCTGGCCGCACTCATCACCGCCCTTGCCACGGTGCTGGCTGCCCAGGGCGCGCAAGCCCAGCAGCTGCGGGGCGACGGCGGGGTTCCGGCCTTCTACAGCTGGAGCGGCCGGGTGACCGGCGGGCCCGGCAAGCTGCTGCGCAATGAGCCCCTGTCCGAAGTGGGCCAGTTGGCCAATGCCGCGACCAATGTGCGCATTCTCTACACCTCGACCGACGGCCTGACCGGCAAGGGGCGGGTGGTGGTCTCTGGTGCGCTCTACCTGCCCAGGGGAACCCCGCCCAGGGGCGGCTGGCCGCTGCTGGCCTGGGCGCACGGCACGGTGGGCGTGGCCGATATCTGCGCGCCGTCCTTCGCCGGGCGCAGCGCCCGCGATGTGACCTATCTGAACTTCTGGCTGGCGCAGGGCTATGCCGTGGTGGCGTCCGACTACCAGGGCCTGGGAACGCCCGGCGGGCATCCCTATCTCGATACCCGTTCGGCTTCGTTCAGCGTACTCGACAGCGTGCGCGCGGTGCAGCGCGACAAGACCTGGCCGCTGTCGAAGAAGGTGGTGCTGATCGGTCAGAGCCAGGGCGGCGGGGCGGCATTCGCCACGGCAGCCTATGCGCCGGCTTATGCGCCGGATCTGGACGTTCGCGGGGCGGTGGCCACCGGCACGCCGTATTTCTCACCCGCAGCGCAGGTGGCGCTGGATGCGGCGCGGCCGAAGGACACCGTCGATCCCTTGCTGGGTTACGGGTTTTATGTGCTGTCGCTGCTGGAACAGTCCGAGCCTGGCTTTCACTTCGAGGATTTCATCAGCGACCGGGCCCTGCCCCTGGTGCGCACCAGCGGGGCGACCTGTTTCACCAACCTCGCGCGGCAGATCACAACGGCGGCTCTGACCTATAACCTCTCTTACAAGGCCGACATCTCGCCCTACACGGCCAAGGCCTACGCCCACATGGGCTATCCGACGCTGCGCATCAAAAAACCGGTGTTTATGGGCACCGGCGGCAGCGACCGCGACGTGCCGCCGGGGATGCAGCTGCAGCTGGGGGCCGACGCCTGCGCGGCGGGCTCGACGATCGAACAGCATCTCTATGCGGGTCTCGACCATAGCGGCACGGTGAACGGATCGACGGGCGAGTCATCGGTGTTCGTCAGAAAGGCCTTTGCCGGAGAAAAGATCACCGGCAACTGCAACGCCCGGCCAAGCTTGCCACCGCCAGCCTCCGGTGCGCCGGGGCGCTAGCCGCGCGAACGTCAGGACTCGGGCGAGGCGCCAATGTCAGATTTTGGCGCAACGCGGACTCAAAAGCGCCGCACGAAGCTGAGGTTCCGCTGAGGGTGGTGAGCCACCTTAGGCATATTGCCCAAGAACGCGTTCAATCGTGGCGAAAAGGGTGGAGTCCGCCCGCGCTTGCTAATCGATGGATGCGGGCCCAAGCCTACCGCCATGACCATCGCCAATCGATCTCAGCTCACACTGATGCTGGGCCTCGTGCTGCTCGTCGTTATGATCCTGGGGTCGTTCTGGATTGACAATCAGCAGAAGCAGAGCTTCGCCCTGGTCCGCCATACCCTGGATGTGGAAGGCCAGCTTTCCACTGTTACGTCCGACCTTCAGGACGCCGAGGACAGCCAGCGCGGTTATCTGCTCACCGGCCAACCCGACTATCTGGCCCCCTATGAATCAGCGATCCGCCGCGTCGATAGAGATGTCAAAACCCTGGGGGCTTTGACGGCCGACAATCCCCGTCAACAGGTCTCTATGAAGCGCCTGCGCGATCTGTCCGCCGCAAGGCTGGCGCGTCTTAACCAGGTGATTGCGCTCTATCGCAGCGGCGACCATGCCGAAGCGACAGCGCGCCAGCAACTCGGCCCGGGCAAGGCCCTGATGGACCAGATCCATGGCGTTGTCGCCGCGATGGAGGCGGAAGAACGCGAGATTCTGCAGTCCAGGGAGCGCGCGGTCATCCGCCAGAACGATCTGTCCAAGGCGGGGCTCATCTTGAGCGCGATCATGGTCATCAGTTTAATCTTCGTCACCTTTCGCCAAGGTCGAGCTCAGCTCTCGCTCGCCAACAGTTCAGCCGCGTCGCTCCGGGCCGCGAACGCTGATCTGAAATGGCAGTTGGAGACCCGCGAAGCGGCTGAGGCTCAGGTCAGGCAGATGCAGAAGATGGAGAGCATCGGTCACCTCACAGGCGGCATCGCCCACGACTTCAACAACATGCTGGCAATCGTGATCGGCTCGCTCGACATCGCCAAGCGCCGCCTCGACAGCGACCGGGCCCGGGCCCTGGTCTGCATCGACAACGCCCTGGACGGGGCCCGTCGCGCCGCCCTGCTTACCGCGCGCCTACTCGCCTTCTCCCGCCAGCTGCCGCTCGCGCCATGCGCGTTGGACGTCAACAAGCTGGTGGGCGGCATGTCGGAGATGCTTCGCCACACCATAGGCGAGCACCTGCGGGTGGAAACCGTGATGGCGGGCGGCCTCTGGCGCGCCTTCGTCGATCCGGGCCAGCTTGAGAACGCGATCTTGAATCTGGTGATCAATGCGCGCGACGCCATGCCGGACGGCGGCAGGCTGACTGTGGAGACCTCGAACGCGCACCTCGATGACGCCTATGCCGTCGCCAATGTGGAGGCCGTAGCCGGCCAATACGTCCTGATTTCGGTCACCGACTCCGGAACGGGGATGCCCGCCGATGTGATCGCGCGGGTGTTCGACCCATTCTTCACCACCAAAGGCGTCGGCAAGGGAACAGGGCTCGGCCTCTCCCAAGTCCATGGCTTCGTCAAGCAATCGGGTGGGCACGTGAAAGTCTACTCCGAGCCCGGTCTCGGCACCACGGTGAAGGTCTATCTTCCCCGCTACTGGTCTGCACCCCTTGAAGTGATCCACCCGCAATGTTGGTCTTAGGGCCACTTTTATGAGGATGGAGAGATGGCAAGGGTTCGTTACAAGCCGGAAGAGATCGTCGCCAAGCTGCGGCAGGTTGATGTTCTGACGGGTCAAGGCAAG
>CANJME010000042.1 GCA_947475875.1 Caulobacteraceae bacterium
ACTTGCCTTGACCCGTCAGAACATCAACCTGCCGCAGCTTGGCGACGATCTCTTCCGGCTTGTAACGAACCCTTGCCATCTCTCCATCCTCATAAAAGTGGCCCTAAGACCAACATTGCGGGTGGATCACTTCAAGGGGTGCAGACCAGCCTCCGAATAGAGCTCAAGATTGCGCAAGGTGGCGGTCAGGTCGTCCTGCATATTGAGTGTGGGCGGCTGATTTGCGCCGAAAGTCGCCTGAGCGCCGGCGAAGTCTAAACGCTGGATCTCCAGCGCCTCCTGACGCCGGCCAAGGCCGTCCAAGACGATCGCAAGCTCTTTGCCTGTCCCCAGGGTTGCGGACGCCGCATCTCCGAGCGTCTGGCGCCGAAATGTCCACAGCGGGCGAAGCAGGGCCTCAGCCTCGGCGAAGCGGCCGGTCTCGGCCAGCACTTTTCCCAAGGCGTCCTGGGCGTTCCGTCCGACGGCAGTATCCGTCAGCCCCGCCGTCCTCGCCGCCTCGACGGCGCGGCGCAAAGGGGGTTCGGCCGTCCTGAAATCGCCGGCGGCGATCGCGCGATTGGCTGCGTTAGTCAGGTCATTGATCGCGGCGGCCGGATCCGCCGGCGGCTGGGCCAGCGCCGGGGCTGCAAGGCCAATCACTAGCGCCATCGACAGGCCTCTCGCTCCTCCCAGCCGTAAACTCGACGCCAACCCCACGGCCACCCCGTTTCATCGCACGGGCCAACTTAACCTTGAAACCAGAGGCGCACACCCCTCGAAAGTGGGTGGCCTGAGCTACGCCGGCGGGGTTCTGGGACCCGCCGGCGCGTGCTGGGCCAGCGGCGGCAAGGCGCCGACCATGCCGTCGGGGCGGGCCCTGGCCAGCGCCCGCTGAAACGCCGGCCGGGCCTCGATCCTGGCCTTCCACGCCGCGACGTTCGGGAAGCGGGCCTCGTCCACGAGGTTGAGCCGGGTGGCCACATCCAGCGGAAATTTCATCATGATGTCGGCGGTCGAAAACTCGGCCCCGCCGAACCAGGGGTGAGCGGCCAGGAAATCCTCGGCGAACTGCACCACGGCTTCGGAATCGACCAGGGGCGAGCGGGCCGTCGGCGGGGTGACCCGCCAGGCGCGGTAGTCGGAGAACAGCCGCGCGCACATGGTGCCTTCGGCGTAGTGCATCCACATCCGGTGAGCCGGATAGTCGGAGCTGGCCGGCGCGGGCTCGAGCTTGCCGGGCGCGTAACGGCCCAACAGCACCTCAATGATCGCGCCCGACTCCATCAGGATATCCTCGCCGTCGCGGACCGCCGGCACCACGGGGGCGACCGGATTGAAGGCGCGGACCAGGCTCATCGAACCCATCAGGTCACCCCGCTTGAACTGCAGGTCATAGGGCAGGCCCAGTTCCTCCATCAGCCAGACTATGCGGTCCGACCGGCGGCCTTCCAGATGATAGATGATGATGGGGGTCATGGGCGTGGACTCGCTGCGGCAGGGGGCCGGGCGGGCGCGCGCGCCTTCGGCGGATGCTCTTCTTCGTAGCGGGCGCCGGAGAGAATGTTTTCGAGCCCATAGTTGCCCTCGTGGCAGGCGTATTCGAACGTCGGCTCGGTGGTGAAGGTCAGGGGAATTTCGCCCCGCCAGGTCTGGGTGAACATGGCCGGATCCTCGACCTTGAATTCGTAGCGGATTTGCCGGGCGGAGATGCGGGTGAATCGCTCGGTCACCTTTGCGGCCGGCGACATATAGACCCGCGTCATGGCAGAGCGCCGGTCCGACTGGCTGGGCGTGAAGCCCACGGTTTCCACCACCAGGGTCTCGCCCTCGTACCAGCCCACGGAATCGCCAAACCACTGAGACACGCCTGGCGGATGTACGCGGGACCCCAGGCGCACGATGCGCACCTCGTGGTTGCCTTCCAGCAGCAGGGCGACGTGGTCTTTGGTCTGCAGGATGGTGACATTGTTGTTGTAGGCCGCATTCAGCATCGGCGGCCCGCTCTGGGGCAGGTGCAGGCACCGCTCATAGAGGCTGCGCCCTTCTGGATTGTCGTTGTTGCTCCCGACCCTGAGTTTGGCCTCGGCCGCAGCGCTGTAGGGTAACCGGCCGTTGGCCGGATCGATCAGCCAGGACGAGCGGATTTCATTGCCCATGCGCGCCCAGCCCAGGTTGAACGTGTCATAGGCTTCGGTGTCGGCGGTGCCGACCGAATCCATGGGCAGGATTGGCGGCGGAACGCGGCGTTTGGCTTCTTCCTCGCTCATCACCACGTTCGGGATGTCGAGCGAGCGTTCGAGGCGGGTCATGGAATTGAGCGACCACACCCCGTTCAGGTCAGGCTGGCCAAAGCTGTTGTGGGGCGGGCGAAAGGGGCGGGCGGGCTGCGCCAGGGCGCCGCCGCCCAGGACAGCCAGCATCAGGCCAATTACGACGTGTCGTGTCATCATTCCCCCACCCGCCCGCAGGCGTCTCTCCTGGCGGTGAGAGAGGGATTCGAACCCTCGTTACGGTTTCCCGTAAACACGCTTTCCAAGCGTGCGCCTTCAACCACTCGGCCACCTCACCTCACCAGTGAGAGGGGGCCGAATATACGAGCCAAGCATGGGCCACAAGCGCGATGGCGGGCTTGACGGATGGCGACGGTCGTCCCCACTTGTCGGCTGAAAGGACGCCGTCATGCTGTTCGCTTCCAAACCGAAGTCCCTGCCGACCATCGAGACCGCCTTGAAGGGACGTCCCGATCCTATTCAGACGGCGGAAACGCACTTCCTCAACGGACATCCCCTCAAAGGCCCCTATCCGGCGGGGCTCGAAGCCGCCCAGTTCGCCATGGGCTGTTTCTGGGGCGTCGAGCGCAAGTTCTGGCAGGTTCCTGGCGTGTGGGTAACGGCCGCGGGCTATGTCGCGGGCGCCACGCCCAACCCGACCTATGAGGAAGTCTGCTCAGGCCGCACCGGCCATACCGAGGGCGTACTGGTGGTCTACGACCCGAAGATCGTCACTTACGAGGATCTGCTGAAAGTGTTCTGGGAGGGCCACGATCCGACGCAAGGCATGCGCCAGGGCGGCGACATCGGCACGCAGTATCGCTCCGGCATCTATACCGCGAACGTGGCGCAGGCCGCAGCCGCCGAGGCTTCGCGCCAGGCCTACGCCAAGGCGCTGGCCGCGCGGGGCTATGGGCCGATCACCACCGAGATCGCGTCGACTGGCCCCTTCTATTTCGCCGAGGACTATCACCAGCAGTACCTGGCCAAGAACCCGCACGGCTATTGCGGGGTGGGCGGCACCGGGGTGTCTTGCCCGATCGGCACAGGGGTTTTCCAATGATCCGCGCCCTGCATCACATGGCTTTCCGCTGCCGGGACAGCGAAGAAACCCGCGCGTTCTATGAAGAGATTGTTGGCATGCCGCTGGCTTCCAGCCTGGAGATCACCACCACCAAGACTGGGCGGGCGGCGAACGTGCTGCACACCTTCTACGGGCTGGCGGACGGCGGTTATGTCGCCTTCTTCGAAGAGCCGGGCGCGCCTTTCGAATTCAAGACCCAGCGCGACTTCGACCTCCACATCGCTCTGGAAGCAGATCAGGCCGGCGTGGAGCGGGCCGTGGCGGCGGCGAAGGCGAAGGGGCTGGAAGTGCGCGGCCCCTCGGATCACACCTTCATCGATTCAATCTATCTGCGCGATCCCAACGGCTATGTGGTCGAACTGACTGTCAAGCGGCCGGACCATGATGCGTTCATGGGACGCGAGAAGGAAAAGGCGCGCGACATCCTTGGCGCCTGGACCAAAGCAAAAGCGGCGGCCGGTTAAGGCCGCCGCTTCGTTTGCCTTTGGAGCAAGAGGACTAGTCTTCGACGATTTCGCTTTTCTTGCTCGTCTCGTGCAGCAGGAAGGCAGCAGCCAAGAAGCCAATCACCATCATCACTGACAGGTAGACGAAGAAGTAGTTTTCGTGGCCGCTGGTTTTCCAGCCCAACGCCAACGGCTCTACCATGGCGCCCGCCGCGGCGTTGGCTATGGCGTAGGGCAGTGCGACCCCCAAGGCGCGAACCGCCGCCGGGAACAACTCGGCTTTCACGATCGCGCTGATCGAGGTGTAGGCCGACAGGATCAGGAGCGGCACTGTGCACAGCAGCAGCGACTGACCGAAGTTGCCGCCGCTCTGCGCGATCAGGGTATAGACCGGATAGGCCACCAGGGCGCCGCCGCCAAAGGCGAGAAGCAGCATTCGCTTGCGGCCAAACCTGTCGGACAAGAAACCCATCAACGGCTGCGCGAACATGAAGATCGTCAGGTAGTAGATGTTGATCAGGTTCGCGACATCCTTGGGGTACAGCACCGTGCCGACCACGGGATGCCCTTGGGCGTCCATCGCAGCTTGCGTGAACAGCTGACCGGTAAAGTTCAGCGTCATGCTGGTGTGGCCGGCGGCCAGGAATTTCAGCATGTAGGTGCTGTAGGCATAGAAGCCGCTGGTGCCGGCAAGCGTCAGACCCATGATCGCCAGGGTCTGTTTCGGGAACCGTTTGGCCATTGGCCATACCAGGATGAGGGCCGTCGGCAGCAGAGCGAGAATGCAGGGCCACCATTTGGCGAGGCCTTTTTCATGGACCGGCAGTCTGAAAATCAGAATGACCAGACAGACGGCCAACGCGGCCACAACGGCCGCCGCGTGACGGAAATCGACCTTTTCCTTCTGCTTGATCGCCTTGAAGGAGTGGCTCTCGTGAATAAACGCCTGGACGAAGAACACCACGATGGCCAATCCCGCGCCGATCCAGAACGCGATCCTCCATCCGCCAGCCTTCAGCATGCTCTCGGGATACATGTGCTGCAGGACCAGAAGCACGATGCTGGCCAGGAGCTGGCCGCCGATCAGGGTCACGTACTGAAAGCTGGACCAGAAGCCGCGTTTGCCCTTGGGCGCCACCTCGCTCATGTAAGTGGCCGCCGCGCCGTACTGGCCTCCGACTGAAAGGCCCTGGACCAGGCGTGCGCCGGCAATGATCCAGGCCGCCAAATAACCATTGCCTGACGCACCGCCGAGCTGGTCGTAGGTTGGTGCAATGGCCATGATCAGAGCACCGACACACATCATCAGCACCGCTACGATCAGAGCCGTTTTGCGTCCGGCGCGGTCGGCGTACATGCCCATGATCCAGGCGCCCACGGGCCGGGCGCCGAAGCTGACCATGTTGGTGATCGCCGCCTGCAGCAGCGCCAGATCCTCATTGCCCTTGGGGAAAAAGCTTTCAGCAAAATAGAAGGAGAAACTCGTATAGGCGAACCAGTCGTACCATTCGACGAGGTTGCCGGCAGACCCGCCGACGATAGCCCTCAGCCGCTGCATGGTGGTCATGGTCGGCGTAATGTGCGGAGCGTCAACGTCCGCCGTGGCGCCGGTTTCGGCCATGGTCTTCCCCCTATCAGGATCGGACCGTCTCTCCCGCGGCCGCTGCCGCTACGTTAAGCAAACCAGAGGCCCAGCGCCTAGCCCCTAAAGTCGTCCCATCAGCAACAGAACGAGCACAATGACGACAACGATTCCAAGGCCGCCGCTGGGGAAGTAGCCCCAGTTGCGCGAATGGCCCCAGGTCGGCAGGGCGCCGATCAGGGCAAGGATCAGAACGACGAGGATGATGGTCCCAAGCATGCGGGCTCTCCAGAGTTGCGGTCCGCGAGTGCGCGGGCAGTCTGGAGTGCTAACGGGGTGCTGCTCAGTGGGTTCCGGATGCTCTCAGGGACATATCGTCATAGGCCGCCTGGATCAGGTCGGCGATGGCGGTGGCGTCGAGGCCCACGCGGGGGGCCAGCCGTATGTAGCGCATGGCCTTGCCGGCGCCGGTGAGCAGGCCATTCGGATCAGGCAGGGACGCGCCCTGGAAAAAACCCAGGCGCACGTGGTCCTTCTGCATGGAGACATAGGCGAAGGGCGCCGCGTCGATGCAGGTGACCGGATTGCCGTCCTGCATGGTCTCTGTGCCACCCACAGCATAGAAACGGCACATGCGGACCGCCTCGCGGGCGATGACCGCGAGATCGCCGTCAAAGCCCGCCAGCCACTCGTCGATGCGGGGATCGTGCTGTTTGGTGTCGCTAAGGCGCAAAACATCGGGCATGGCGCCTTTTTCCATATGGCGGGCGCGCCGTCGAGCTTGCAGGCGCGGGCCCTTCGCGCCACATTGCAGCCAATAGCTAGAACGGCGACGATGAAGTCTCGCAACGTCTTTCAGGCCTTCCTGGCCGGCGCTCTGCTGATCAGCGCCTCGCCACTGGCGCTTGCCCAGAATTCTCCGGCCCCGGACCAGTCGCCGGCGCTCTCGCAGGAAGCCCAGGACGAGGCTCTTGTTCGCCAGGCGCTGGGCGCCCTGGCCCGGCGCGGCTACAGCGGCCTTCGCCCCTACATGACCCAACTGGGCGAGGTGGCCGCCCGCACCCCGGCGAGCTATCCCCGCGTCGACACGAAGGCAGGGATAACCACGATCCGGGTGATGGAGGGTGATCCCGACGCCTCGCTGCCGAACATGATCAAGACGCTGGCCACGCGGCCCGGCTCGACCAGGGCGACCAACATCCGCATGGCTTTCAACCTTTATGGCGCGGCCTATTTCATGCGCGGCGCCTTCGCCCTGGAAAACCGCCTGCCGGAAGCGGCCATCGCCGAACTGGACAAAGGCCTGGCCCTGCAGCCCGACAATGCCGATATGATCGCCGAAAAAGGTTCGGCCCTTAGCCTGCTGCACAAATGGCCGGAAATGTTGCAGCTCTACGACGACGCGCTTGGTCGGGACTGGTCTTTCGTCAGCGATGACCAGAAAGGGCGTATGCTGCGCGGCAAGGGCGCGGCCCTGACCCAGCTGGGACGGCTTGACGAGTCGGAAGTAGCCTACAATCAGTCGCTCGAAATCACGCCGGACAACAAGAACGCCCTGGACGGCCTGACCTACATCGCCCGCCTGCGCGCCGGTGGTCCGGTGGTGACGCCGGACCTGACCTTGCCCAACCAGCCCCCGAGGGTGCGGCCGGCGCCGCTCCCGTCAGGACCGCCGCCGGTTCTTACCCGTGGCCGGCCAGCCGCCTGACCCATCGTCCGATCATTCCCGCGAAGGCGGGCGGACCTGCCCTCAAGCACTGGAGCCGCGGAGAAATGGGCTGGATCCCCGCCTGCGCGGGGACAGCCGGAAGGTGGAGGCAGATTCCTGCGCCCTACGATTTCGTCCCCACGTACACTTCGCCGCCCATCTCGCGGAACTTCTCGCTCATCTCAGCCATCCCCGCCTCGGCCACTTCGTTCTGAGCCCGCGCCGCCTCGCGGATGTCCTGGCTGATCTTCATCGAGCAGAATTTGGGGCCGCACATAGAGCAGAAGTGGGCGGTCTTCATCGCCTCCTTGGGCAGGGTCTCGTCGTGGTACTGCCGCGCCGTTTCCGGATCGAGCCCGAGGTTGAACTGGTCTTCCCAGCGGAACTCGAAGCGGGCGCGTGACAGGGCGTTGTCCCATTCCTGCGCGCCGGGGTGGCCCTTGGCGAGGTCGGCGGCGTGGGCGGCGATCTTGTAGGCGATCACCCCGTCCTTGACGTCCTGGCGGTCGGGCAGACCGAGGTGTTCCTTGGGCGTCACGTAGCAAAGCATGGCGGTGCCGAACCAGCCGATCATGGCCGCCCCGATGGCTGAAGTGATGTGGTCGTAACCGGGCGCCACGTCGGTGACCAAGGGGCCAAGCGTATAGAAAGGCGCCTCGCCGCAGTGCTTCAGCTGCTCATCCATATTGGCCTTGATCTTGTGCATCGGCACGTGGCCGGGGCCTTCGATCATCACCTGGCA
>CANJME010000043.1 GCA_947475875.1 Caulobacteraceae bacterium
CCTGAATCGTTCGTCCCCCGCAGCGGCGGCATCGTGCCATGGGCGAGCGCGCCAGCTGTTGGAGGCGCGCGCTCGCCCACCCCGACCATGGCGTTACAGACCGCCGTGTACTAACAATGAAACTGGATCACCTCTCGGGGGCTGGCCACACGGTCGCCCTTGGGGCAGGCTCAAACAGCAATGGGACAACCCGGCGCATGCTTGGCGTGGCCGGGCAATATCTCACCTACACCCTCTACTCAAACGCAGGCCGCACCACGACCTGGGGGGATGGAACGACCTATGGCGCGCAGGTTTCGGGCACCGGATCGGGCGCCAACCAGTCGCTGACCGTCTACGGGCGCGTACCGGCCAGCCAGTCGCCGACGCCGGGCAGTTTTACCGACACGGTCGTCGTCACCTTGAGCTACTGACTACCGACACGTTGGCCGCCCTGTGTCCTCGCACCAGTCGCCCATATTTCAATTTCCGCCGGATTACGGTGACATCGCGTAACTGAGGTAGGCCCGTCCTCCTTCGTGAAGCTGCCAAACCCGAGGATGACGGGTTTATTTGAATAGTTGGTGGGATCCATTCCCAACCCGCTCTAGCTTCGCAGGATCGCCTTTGCGGCTTGCGCATCCGCCATCACCTGGGCGGTCAGGGCTTCGAGAGTTTCGAACTTTTCTTCGGGGCGGAGGTACGCCACCAGCTCCGTCTCGATCGTCTGGCCGTAGAGGTCCTCATCGAAATCGAACAGCCAGACTTCCAGGCGCGGGGCGACTTCGCCGGTGGTGGGGTTGCGCCCCAAACTGGCGACGCCGTCGACCTTGCGGCCACCCGGCAGGATGGTGCGGGTCGCGTAGATGCCGAGCTTTGGGACCTGATAATCGCCAAGCGGCACGTTGGCGGTTGGAAAGCCCAGCTTGCGGCCCAGCTGGCTGCCCTGTTGCACAACCCCCTCGATGGCGAACGGCCGGCCGAGGATGGCCGCGGCGCGGTCCGGCTCACCGGCGGTCAACGCCTCGCGCACGGCGGTGGAAGAGTATTTCGCCAAGTCGGCGTCGCCGACGGGCTCGGTGATCGAAACGGTGAAGCCGAGCGCTTCGCCATAGCGGCGCAGCGCGGCCGCATCGCCCGTGCGGTTCTTGCCGAAGGTGAAGTCAAACCCGGCGGCGGCGTGGATGGCGCCCAGGCCGTCAGCCAGCACATCACGGGCGAAGGCCTCATCGCTCATCGTCACCATGCGCGCGTCAAATGGCAAGAGGTAGAGGATGTCAGCGCCCATCTCGCCCAGCGCCCGGGCCAGCTGGTGCGCGCTCATCAGCCGGAACGGCTCGGCATTGGGCTGGAAGTAGCGGCGCGGATGCGGCTCGAAACTGACCACGCCGACGGGCGCGCCCTTGGCCCGCGCAGCCGCCGCCGCATTGGCCACCACCTGACGGTGGCCGAGGTGCACGCCATCAAAATTGCCGAGCGCCACAGCCGCGCCGCGATTGGCGGGCGCCAGCTCCTCCCAGCCGTGGACAATGCGCAAGGGCTTTAAGCCCCTTTGCGCGGCGGCATGATCAGGGCCTCGCCCTCGACCACGGTCTTGCCATCCACCGAACAGATCGTCTCGATGGTCGCCCGGCCTTTTTCGGCGTCGAGCGCCGTGACCTTGGCGGTGACCACCACCTCATCGCCGATCTTCACCGGCCGGCGAAAGCGCAGGGATTGCGACAGATAGATCGAGCCATAGCCGGGCAATTTGGTGCCCATCATCGCCGAGATGAAGGCGCCGGACAGCATGCCGTGGGCGATGCGCGTGCCGAACTGGGTGGTTTTCGCGTAAGCCTCGTCCAGGTGCACGGGATTGTCGTCGCCCGACACCTCGGCGAACTGGATGACCGCGGCCTCAGTGACCGGAAAGCGCATCTCCGCGCTCTGGCCGATGGTCATGTCCTCGAAATAGACGCCTTGCTTGCTCACGGATTTCGCCTCGCTGGTTGTGAACTGGCTTTAGTCCTCACCAGACCAGCCCTGCAAGGCTGAAGGCCGCATGCGCACCGGCCCTGGCCAGCAGCGCGGCGGGATCGCCCTCTGCCGCGTGGATGCCGCCTGAGATATAGAGCAGGTCCAACCCCTGGGCGTTGGCGCCTTTGACGTCGGTGCCGACGCCGTCGCCGATGCAGAGCACGCGGGCGCGGTCGATGGGTCGGCCTTTCAGGCGCTCGGCCTCGAACAGTGAGCGCTCATAGATCGGGGCGAAGGGCTTGCCGGCCATCAGCACCTCGCCGCCCAGCTCCGTGTAGAGTTTGGCCAGGGCGCCGGCGCAGTCGATCAGCACATCGCCGCGTTGGACGACGAGGTCGGGGTTGGCGCAGATGAAGGGAAGGTTCCGCTCGGCGGCGCGGGTCAGGCGCCCCCGATAGTCCTCGGCCTTTTCGACATTGTCGTCGAACGGCCCCGTGCAGCAGATGAAAGCGGCGGTTTCCAGATCGCCGAATTGGAGATCGAGGCCTTCGTAGAGTGGCGCATCGCGTTCGGGGCCGATCGCCCAGACGGGTCCCGGCGCACGCTCGGCCAGCAGGGCCCGGGTCGCATCACCCGAGGTGACAAATCCTGACCAGGCGGCGTCGGGCACGCCAAAACCGCGCAGCTGGTCGTGGATCGCCGCCGACGGGCGCGGGGCGTTGGAGATCAGCACCACGGGCCCGCGCTCGGCCTGGAAATGCGCCAGCGCATCGCAAGCGGCGGGGAAGGATTCGCGGCCGTTGTGGATGACGCCCCAGACATCGCAAAGGACGACATCATAGCGCTCGGCGATGCGGGACAGGCCGGAGATCGGTTTCATGGGGGCCCCTTAGCACTTCCCTCCCCTTCATGGGGAGGAGCAGATTCCCGGGCCTGCGCCGGGGTGAGGGGAGAGAGCGTGTGCTCGCCTACCGCCCGCCCCAGGCGCGACGGCGCAGCGGCTGGTTGAGGTAGGCGGGCGGGGCCGGGTCGGCTTCGGCGAGTATGGCCTCGCGGATGGCTCTCGGCTGGCCGAACAGGTGGCCCTGGCCGTAGGCGATGTTGAGTTCCAGCACGTCGATCACCTGGCGCTCGTTCTCGACCTTTTCGGCGATCACCTCGACCCCATAGCGGCGGGTCATGTCGGCGAAGTCGGCGGCGTTGAGGTCGCGCATCGACTTCATCGTCAGGCTGCCCTCCACTTCCAGCAGCTGCTCAAGCAGCACCTGGGCGCTGATCTTGATGAACTTGACGTCGGAACGCTGCAGGTCGGAGAAATCGAGATCAAGGTCGGTGACCTTATCCAGGCTGAACTGGAAGCCGAGGTCGGCCAGCTTGGCCATGTTGCGGGCCTCGGTCGAGCCGCGCTGGCGGAACGCCCCCTGCCCCAGTTCGAAAATCAACGCCCCGTGCAGGTCCTTGTTCTGGGCGAGGAACTCGAGGAACTGCGGGAAGAAGATTTCGTCGGCGAGGCTGGCCAGCGAGATGTTGCAGAAGATGCCGACCTTGCGGTCCTGTTTGGCCAGCCGCCGCACGATCTGGACGCAGCGGAAGAGCAAGAGGTTGTCGATGGCGCTGATCAGGCCTTCGGGCTCGGCGACGGCCAGGTATTCGGCCGGCATCATCACCCGGCCGCTCTCGTCGCGCAGGCGTGAGAAGCTTTCGTAGAAGACGGTGCGGCGCTGGGGCAGGGACACCACCGGCTGCAGATAAAGATCGACGCGGTTGTCGGATAGCGCGTCGCGGATGGCCTCGAGGATGGCGGTGCGCTGTTCGTGGCCGGCGGCGATGGGCGCGGCGGCGGCGACAACAAAGCTTTCGCGTGCCTCGACGTTCTGGGTCATGCGCTGAACGAGGTCTTCCAGCATGCGCACTTCGCCCGACAGCTCCTCGGCTTCGTGGTGGGCCTCGGCGGAGGCGGTGGCGATGCGCGCGTCCATCTGCTCGATCTGGTCGGCGAGGATGGCGTGGGCTTCGCGGACGACGCGGATTTCAGACCTCAATAGGCTGCGGTCGACGCCGCGCGAGAACAGGCTGTGGATGCCGATCAGGGTTCCAAAGGCGCCGATCGCGCCCGCCACCCCCGCCGGCCAGCCGCCCGCGCCCCACAGATAAAGGGCAAGCGTCAGCGAGAGCGTGATGTAGGCGCAGACTAACAGCCCTGCCGCGACCTTGCGCATTCTCGGTCCTCAAAAGGCGGAACGCCCCGAATCGCAAAGAGTATCAGGTGCGTTGCACAACCTGTCGAGCCGCACATCAGTGCGTCATCAGCGCGCAACCGCTTCGGCGCCGGGAACTATTGCCCCAGGATCCAGCGGTCCCTCGCGGACGGTGCGGTATCGCGTGCGGCGGCGCGGGCCTTCAGGCGGGCGATGGAGGCCTTCAGTTTGGCCCTGCGCGCGGCGGCGGTGACGGTGGCCGGCGTGGTGTTCGTGGCGGCCGGGGTGATCGTGGCGGCCGGGGTGGTCGTAGTGCTCGGGGCAATCGAGGCCGTGGTGGCGCTCGGTGTGGTCTTGACGGTGGCCGGCGCCTTCGCGGCGCGGGCTTCCTTGACGATACGGGTCATCGCCTTGCCGGGATTGGTCTTAGGCGCGGCCTGCGCCAGGGCGGGAAGCGTGGTCACGGCCAGCGCGGCGCCGATAGCGAGGGTGGTGAGGGTCCTGAACATGACGGGCGTCCTTCTCAAATGGCGCGCCCGGTGGGGGTGGGCGCTGGGCCACCCGAGGCAAAATCGGGGCCAGTTACGGTCGTCTCATTCTGGAACAGGCGGCCGATCGGCGGCGAAGCCGCTTACGGCGCCTTCGCCACGCCTTCTCGTCTGGGGTCTGCCGCTCCCACGAGCCGGTTGTTCACGACCAGGATGCCGTGGAGGCCCGAACCCTCAGCCGCGGCGCCTCTGGGGGTTATGCCTTTGGCGGCGAGGCCGGCCGCGACGCCGGGAGCGAATTTGTCCACCTCGGCCGTCGTTCCCGGCCCCTGGGCGATCAGGTTGGGGAGGTTGATGGCGTCCTGCAGAGTCAGATGCCAGTCCAGCACGCCGACGATCACCTTCAGCGTATAGGCCGGAATCGAATTGCCGCCCGGTGAGCCGATGGCCATGACGAAATTGCGGTTGCGATCGAGCACGATGGTCGGGCTCATCGACGAGCGGGGGCGTTTTCCGCCAGCCACGGCGTTGGCCACCGGCTTGCCGGCCGCATCGGTGGGGGTTTGCGAAAAGTCGGTCAGCTGGTTGTTCAGCACCATGCCCGCGGCCATGCGGTTGGAGCCGAAGGCTGACTCCACCGTGGTGGTCATGGAAAGCGCATTGCCGTCCTTATCGACGATGACGAAGTGCGAGGTGCCGGCCACCTCGTGCGTATCATCCGCGCCGTAAGCCACCGCATCGGGCGGGCTGCCGGCCGCATAGGCCTTGCTCTGGGCGCCGACCAGGGCCGCGCGGGACTTCAGGTAATTCGGATCGAGCAACCCTGTGGGGATGTGCACGAACGAGGGATCGCCGATGTACTGGTCGCGATCGGCGTACATCACCCGCTGGCCCTCGGCGAAGAGGTACCAGGCCTCCGGATCCGTCGGCTTGTACTTATCGATCGGCAGGTTCTCATAGATGCCCAGCGCCATCAGCACGCCGATGCCGCCCGACGGCGGCGGCGGGGCGCAGACGATATAGACGCGGTAGGGGCGGCACAGGGCAGGCGTGGTGTTGGGGCGGTAGCCCGCCAGGTCCGCCACGCTGATCGTGCCGGGGTTCGGCGCCTCGCCCACCTTGGCGGCGATGGCGGCGGCGATGGGGCCCTCGTTGATGGCGCGCGGGTTGGCGGCGAGCGCGCGCACCGTCGCGGCGTAGGCCGGGTTCTTCAGGATATCGCCGGCCTTGCGCCCGCCGACATAGGCCTGGATTTCCGGCCCGGCGCGCCCGGCCGCATCGGCCATGCGGGCGGGCACGGGAAAGCCGTCCTCAGCCAGGTGGATGGCTTCACCGAAGAGGTCTTTCCAGGCCAGCTTGCCGTGCTGGGCGTGGGCGAGCGCCAGCATGGTCACCGCGCCGGGCGTGCCGGTCGATTTGCCGGTGCGCACGGCGCCGCGGCCCAACGGCGCGCCATTCACGTAGAAATAGGTGGAGGTGGCCGAGGCCGGCGCCGTCTCGCGCCCGTCGTAGGTGGTGACCTCCTTGGTGCGCGCATCGTAGTAGGTCATGAACGCCCCGCCCGCGAGGCCGGAGCTTTGCGGCTCAACCAGACCCAGCGTCGCCTGCACGGCGACGGCGGCATCGACCGCCGAGCCGCCGGCCCGCAGCACTTTCAGTCCCGCCTCCACCGCCATGGGATTGGCGGCGACGACCATGCCGCCGCGGCCCGAAGGCGCGGCCTGGGCCGGGGTGCGCGCCGCCGGCTGAACCAGGGCGGCGGCGACAACGAGAACGAAGACGAGGGAAAAGGGGGCTAGGCGCATGGCCCTGACTTTAGCGATAGCGGCGCATAAGGAAACCGCCTTGCGCTCCCAAAGCTCTGCGACTAGTTTCCGCCGCCTTCGCCGAAAGGCCCAAGCGCGCCCGTAGCTCAGCTGGATAGAGCATCAGACTACGAATCTGAGGGTCGGACGTTCGAATCGTTCCGGGCGCGCCAGTCTTTTCAATGACTTAGAAAGTATTGACTTCCGGGTGGGTCGGCGGAGAACCGGACATTGACCGGACGCGCGGGCAGTTCGCCGTCGATTCAAGCCCAAGGGGTACCCCCCTTCGTTTTCCCGCCAAACCAGACCCCACACCGGGGGCACACCCCCATTTCGTCAGATGGGACCCACGCGCCCATCTTACATACTAATCTGCACGTTGCAGGGCGCCAAAAACCCATCAGGGCTAAAGGTTTTATGTGCCGTACAGTTCTCGGTTTATTTCTTAGTCGGTGCCCGCCAGACGATTTGCCAATCTACCCCCGGCAGAATTAGGGCTTCGGCTTCATTACGTTCGGTCAGGTAACCGGCAATCTTGTTTCGGTTGACCGCGGCGCTGATGACCACCGGTGTCGACCCCTTATTGCGGAACCGAGGATGCTCGGCTGCAAAAAATTTGGCCCGCTCAAGGTCGAGCGTCCAGGAAACAGAGCTGGCTCCGTTCGTCTGAACAGGCGCTTGGCGACGATAGGTGATCGCTGCCGGGGTTGAAGTCGAGTTGTCCACGGTGGCGGACGGTCGTCGCCTCACGACGAACGGCCGGCCGACGCGGTGGGCAACTCGGGTGCGCTGCGCTC
>CANJME010000044.1 GCA_947475875.1 Caulobacteraceae bacterium
CAGCGCGATCTGCGCCTCGCCTCTTTCGAGCCGTCGTCACCCTAGCGAACGCCGTTCGCCACAAGCAAGCCCCTGGCCACCCGGCCCGGGGCTTTTTCGTTGTACACCCTCGGCCTAAGCGGTTGAAAACCTTAGTGCCCAAAATCGGCGGTTTTACACGCTGGCCATTGAAATCGCTCACGGGTTTCCGGCTTTGGGAGCAGAGGGTCGCAAGTTCGAATCTTGCCGCCCCGACCAAAACCTAAAAGAGCGGCTTCGAGTGGCGATCCGATCAAATCGGATCGCCACTCAAGGCATTTGGTTCGACGCGCATCTATTCCGAAAACCGGTTCCCACTTTTCGGAATGCGCTTTAGCGAAGCTTGGGCAAAGGCGGGCCGCTGCCCAGGCTGCTGACGTCGTAGCCCTTGCGGCGCATCATGTCAGCCACCCCGCGCCACAGCACATTGGCGACCCGATCGTTGGGATTGGCCCGGCAATCGGTGTCCAGACCGTCAGAAAGGGCTGCCCCATCGGCGCCGCTGGAGATGTTGCGGCTCGGATCGGCGCCCATGTAGTTGACCGCGGTGAGGAAGCCCGAAATCCATGCGGCCCCTTCGGCCTGGCCGGCGCCGCTGGCGCGGACCGACAGCCACTGAGAACAGGTGGCGACACCGGGGCCGCCCAAGATCGTCGGACCGACGGCCGTAGCCGGAGCGCCCTTTGCCTGGGCGGCCGGCGCGGGCGCCTTTTGCTGAGCCTTCAGCAACTGCGAGGAGGCGGCTGTGGCCCCGACGACAGTGGCTACGATCAAAGCGGTGGCAAGGATTGGTTTCATGACATTCTCCCCAACTGATGTACGTCCGTCCGTGCCCCGGACGACAACGCCTGCCGATAACTATAATGACTTTTGCGCCAAGGTCTAAGGGTCATTCGTTGACGCGTGCGTCCCGGCGCCCGAATAGGTCACCAAAATTGCAAATGGCAATACATGAGCTCGGAGCGCTTCTTGCGGGATGGCAAGGCGCGCTTTGGCTGTCTGGCGTCAGCCCGCTTTGCGGAAGGTGTTCAGAACCTCGATGGCCTGAGCCTTGCGGTCCTCCGGGATGGAGGCCCAGATCTCCAGAAGGTCGGTCGGCAGACTCTCCGGATCGTGATCCAGCAAATGGCCGGGACTCGTTTCGAGGGCAGGCGCCAGACGGCGTAGCCACTTGTCCGACAAACGCCGGTCGCCGCTTTCCAGAAGCGAAATCACCGAGCCCGTGGTGCCGACGGCCTGAGCCAGGGCGCCTTGGGTCATGCGGCGAAATTCACGCCACGCCTTGAGGTAGTTCGAGCTGTCCATGGTTTGCATTATCGAACAATTGTATGACCAAGTCACCTGCAAAATGCAAAATTCTTGATTTGTTTCGTTTCTTGCAATATGCAACTATGCGTCATCGAATGATCTCAGTGACGAGGAGCAGGCCATAGCCATGCAAGACAGGAAAGGCACTCACCAGGCCAGACGGACGGGCGGCAAGCGCCTGAATCTGGTCCAGGCCCGGCTGAACGACAACGAGCGCGAAAAACTCGACGGACTGCGCCGTCGCACGGGTCTGACGGACTCGGCTCTGGTCAGGGCGGCGCTGAACGGTCTGGCGCACCGGATCGAGGCGGCGGACGGGGGCGAAGCCCTGCAGGTGGCCTAGTCAATCGACACGAATTCAGCGCGTCAGAGCCTGGTAAAGGTCGGCCGTCAGCGGCGCCCTGTTGGCCAGAGTCTCCGGATCGCCCTGCCGGAAGAGGGTGTTTTCCATGAAGGACACGCTCATGGCCTTGCGCGGCGCCTTGCCGGCAGCAAGATCGTCCAGATCGGCCTGGACCACGAAGATGCGCAATTGCCGATAGCCGGGCGTCTTGAGGACATCGAGGGCGACGGCCGTAATCATCCGCTCGTTGCAGTCCATGCCGTACGAATCCTTGCCCGCCGGTCCAGCCGAGGCGCGGTTAAGCAGTCCGGTGAAGACATTCGAGATGACGCCGACATTCGAAACCGCCCCCGAGGCGGCCTTGCGATAGCTCTCGATGTCGGTCGTCAGGACCGACGAGAGGGTGTGGTCGACCTCGTCCAGACCGTCCGGCCAGGCGGCCATGTCGAACCGGCATCCGAATCCATCGAGGTGATAGGTGAGTCCGTCATCGGACCAGAAGCGGACGGTCCGATCGGGATGGCGTGTCGGCGAGGTGTCAGCGCTGTTCTTGTCGGCGGCGGGGACCCCGATCACTTCCGCGGACTGAAAGGTCACCTGGGCGCGGGCCTGGGCTGCTGCTGCCAGGCTGAACGCCAGTACCGGAATGACCAACAACCTGCGCAACGTCATGCCTCGGGCTTTCGGACGCGATCATAGCCAAGAATCGCCGACGGAAAAGGCCCGAACCCGGCAAATCCAAGCCGGGACGAAGGCGCCGCGTATGTCATACGCCAATTCGCGTCACGATGAAATTGCAATGTGCAATATTCGGCGCATGGGAAAAGGATCGAAACCGCACCGGACCAAATCAAGTCGCAAGGCCAGGAGCCTGGCTGGCCTTGGGCACTCGCGGGCTGGACGACCGCGCAAGGGCGGCGCGCGCTATGAGAACGGACGGCTGAAGCCGGCGGGACCGAATGAAAGAGTTCTGGCAGAGCGCAGGATGTTGCTGGGGGAGGCAGGCGCTTGCGCCCGGCGGCTGAAGGCGGCTGAAAATCCTCTCGACCTGATGCTGGCGCGCGCCTGGCTGACCCGCGAATTGTACGAAGCCGGAAAGACCTTTGCCTGTCTCCATGCCAGGGCGCGGCTGAGCCTGCCGCCGATGAGGACATCGAGCCTGGAGCGGCGCGGGGGGTCGGCGAGCGCCCAAAGCGATCCTGTGGCGCTTTGGCGGCTGAACGAGATCTCGTCGGGGTTGCTCGCAGAACAGCGCGGCGTCCTGATCGATGTCTGCGTCCTGGAAACCTGGCCGGCATGGCTGGTGACCGCTGCGACGACCGAGGAACGGGTGTTGCGAGCCGCGCTGCTGGCCGGACCCCGAAAGTGCGCGCTCGAAACGGGGCTGACGACGGCGGCCGAGATCATGCGCCGTCCGACGCCGCCTGGGCTTGGGGCCGGATCGGATCTCTCGCAGTTCGTCGCCTGGATGAAGGCCGGATAGGAATTCTCGCCAGGCGGCGCGATCAGGCGTAAAATGGCTCCGCGTTCAATCTTTGGGAGGTTGAGATGGCGAGCAGGCGTTTTTGGCGGGGGTGTGCAACGGCGGCTGTGGCCGTGGGCCTCGCCTGGCCAACCGCCGGTGTACGGGCGCAGATCGCCAGCGCACCTGTGCAGGGTCTCAGCGAAAGCATCACCACGGTTGAGCCGCTGACCGTCAGTCCGCTGGCGCCGGTACCCGAGGTGGGGCTGGGGGCGACCTATTTTCGGCCGGAAGAGCTGACGGCCAGGGCTCATGACGCCCGGCAGGCCTATATCGACTCCAAGGCGGACGCACGGCAATGCGGCATGGCCGGGACCGGACCTTCGGCCGAGGTGTTCGGCGAGTTCGGGATTGGGCCGCTGCTGGATTCGGTTAGGGTTGCGGAATACGACAGGCAGAAGGCGGCGGAGGCGGCGGCCGAGGCGACCACGGCCGCGCTGAGCGCGCGCATGTCCGCGGCGCGAGGCGAGACATCGGCCCTGGCCGCAAGCGAACTTGCACGCCAAAGGGCGGTGCGCGCCTATCAAAAGGCGGACGCCGACGCGCTGGAGGCGCACCGGCGGCTGGGGGATTTGCAGGACCTGAGCGCGACCGACTCCGGCGCGGGCCGCTGGATGCTGAAAGCCATGGTCGACGACCGGTCCTATGAGCGGTAACAGAACCAGGGCGCGCCGGGCGTTTATATTCCCAACACCTTCCGCGATCTGCGCCTGACCGAAATCACCGCTCGGCAGGGTGAGGACAAGGGCGAGCCGGTGATCCGGATCTCCGGAAAGATCGTCAATACTCGCAAGTCGCCAATCGCCGTGCCCCCGCTATGGATCAGCGTGGTCGACAAGTTCGGCGCCTCGCTGAAAGCCGAACAGACTGAGCCCGTGCGCGGCGCGCCGCGGATTCCGCCCGGCGGGATGCGTAGCTTCAACTATGTGGTCAAATCAGTGCCGCAAAGGACCGCGCGCACGGTGGTGACGTTCGCCCCGTTCCATCGCATGCCGATCGAAAAACCCGCCGGGTTTTATTGCCGCTAGGTAGAGCGGCATCCTGGAGGCTTGACCCGGCGCGCCGGGCGGTCTTTCCAGAGGCATGGGGACACAAAACATACTCTTCGACGGCACGGTCTTTGCGATCGCCGAGACCAATGCGGCGGCGCGCACGGGCGTCTTCTTCCTGTTGCGGGACCTGGCCCTGGCGCTGGAAAGCACGCGCGGCGTTCATCTCAGCCTCACGACGGCGCCGGATTTCATGCCCTTGCTGGATCAGGCGGTGAGCGGGACGGCTCTGCAATCAACCCTGGACCCGGGGCGGCGCTTGCGGGTCGGGCTTGAGCCCTGGGCATTCCTGTCGACCTTTCACCCGGTGCATCCGCAACTCCACACCATACCGCAGCTGTCGGTCTTTCAGATCGTCTACGACCTGTCGTTTCATGCCTGCCCCGATCTGGTGAAACAGAGCGGCCTTGAGTTCGAGCAGGCGGTGATCGGCTCAATCGCCACGGCCGGCCACGCCGTCTGTATTTCCGAGAATACCCGCAACGATGTGATAAAGTTTTTCGGGTTTCCGCCCGAGCGGGCGAGCGTGGTCTATCCGGCAGTGCGCAGCGACCTGGAGCGGGCGCCGGAAGGCGCCGGGCGGGGGCAAGCGCCGGCCTGGGTGGGGCTGCCACCCGGAGCCCAATATGTGCTGGCGCTGTCGACTCTTGAGCCCCGCAAAAATCTCGCGACCTCCCTCAAGGCCTTTCTGACCGCCTGCGAGGCGGCGCCGGAAGCTCCGCTATATTTCGTCGTCGGGGGCGTCGATGGCTGGGGCGATCAGATGCGCCTGTTCGATGAGGCGCCGGACCATCTGAAGGAGCGGGTTCGGCTGCTCGGCTATGTGACCGATCCGCTGTTACCCGGGCTGCTCGAGGGCGCCTTATGCCTGCTCTATCCCTCGCTCTACGAGGGGTTTGGCCTGCCGCCGCTTGAAGCCATGTCGCGGGGCGTGCCGGTTATCGTCTCAAACGCCGGTTCGCTGCCGGAGGTGACGGGGGATGCCGGCGTGGTCGCGGACGTGTTCGACCACCAGACCATGGGTGAGGCGATCGCTCGCTGGGCCCGCGATCCGGCCGAGAGGGACGCTGTCGGCGCCAGGGGACGCGCTCAGGCGGCGCGTTTTTCCTGGTATGATTCCGCCAACAAGCTCGTCGAAATCATGCAGGCGAACGTCAAACCCGGTTAGGGGGCTTTGACGATCGAGCGGACGAAGAAATAGGCGTCGCCGCAGGCCGGTTCGTAATGGTTCTGTTCGTAGATAAAGCCTTCGTTGGGCATCCACTGACGGCGATAGATGCCTTTGACCAGATAGCGGCCGGTGCCGAATTTGTCCTGAGCCAGCGAGTAGGGCAGCAGCACCTGGATGCAGTCGCCCTCGCGGCGTGAGACGGCCAGCGCCCCACCGCCGCGCAGGTCGATGACGATCTGACGGGTGAAGCGGGCGTCGACGTTGGCGGTGACCTCCACCGGCAGGTTCACGGGCAGGGAGTTGTCGCGCACCCCCTTGGAGAGGCCATCCATGGTGACCTGACGGTAGGGTGTCTTGTCGTTGGGCGTCACGTACTCGGACGGGTTCGGGGCGGGGCCGAAGAGCACGCCCAGACCGAGGAAGCCACCGCCGCCGGACGGCGGCGGGGTGGGGGCGGCCGGCGCGGGTGCGGAGGCATCGCGGCGCGGCAGGCCGGGGATGCGGGGCAGGCGCAGACCGCCCTTAGACTCTGGCTCAGCGGTGGCGGTGCGAGGCGGGGGCGCTGCCGGGCCTCTGGGGACAGGAACCGGGGTTGCCGCAGGGGCCGGCGTCGCGGCGGCCTGGCGCTGCGGCGCGGGCGCGGGCGTCGGGACCGGAGCGGGGGCGGCGACCGGCCCGCGGGTGAGCTCGCCGATCGCTTCGCCCACGGTCTGGGTGCAGGCGCTAAGCGCTACGGCGCTGACGGCAAGGGTTACGGCAAGACGGCGCATGACGAAGTTCTCTCGCGAAGGGGTCAGACTGGCCTGACCCTTCCCTCCCGGGGGGCGGATCGTCAAGGGCGGGAAGCGGGACTGGAGCTGTATTACGCGGTTTTGCTGGCGTTCGTAATTGCAATATGCAATATTCCACAGGTCGGAGATCGGCCTCGAGCCGGCTCCCCAGAAACGGCGCGGCCCGCGGGCCATCCGCAAGATCCGGACAATTGAACCGAAGCCTTGACGCGATCCACTGCGACGCCGCCCGCGCGGCCGCGCCAACATATTAGGTTGCGCTAATGGCGCAGAACATTTTTGTGGCGCTACCGGCACGGCGAAGCCGTGCCTGCTTGAGCGCGTGACATCTTACGTTGCGCTATCGGCGCAGACGAGCTGCGCCTGCTTGAGCGCGTCAGGACAATTCATGACCAACGACGACCTTCTGAAGGAGGCCCGCGAGGCCTGGAGCTATGCGTTGGAGCGCGACCGGGAAAATCGGGATGCGGCGGAGGACGACATCCGTTTTGCGCGGCTGGAGGAACAGTGGAGCGCGGACGACCGGCAAAAGCGGGAGTCGACGGGGCGACCGTGCCTGACCATCAATCGCCTCGCGCCGATTGGCCAGCCCCCGAGAGGTGATCCAGTTTCATTGTTAGTACACGGCGGTCTGTAACGCCATGGTCGGGGTGGGCGAGCGCGCGCCTCCAACAGCTGGCGCGCTCGCCCATGGCACGATGCCGCCGCTGCGGGGGACGAACGATTCAG
>CANJME010000045.1 GCA_947475875.1 Caulobacteraceae bacterium
CCGGATATCCTTCGCCACCCGTTCACCGGGCGTCGTCTTATGGGGCAAGGGTTTTGCTCTCATCTTCGTTCCTACGTCACTGCGATGAGACCAAAACCCTCCGTTAGCGGGAACCCTCAATCTGTCTCATTGGTGCTGACGGCGGACAATGCGCTGATAATAGAGCTTAACAGGAATAAACACTTATGTCCTGTTTTGATACACTCAGTAGTCACTAGGGGGCTTACATGGTTAGGCGTTTTTTTACTAACCCGATTCAGCAGGCGGTAACTCGCTGCGCCTATGGTCCACGACCTACGGTGATGGTGAGGAAGGCATAAAGCCATGTTGCAAGAGCAGCGCGTGAACAACAAAGGCGAGCGGTACGTCATAGGACCCACCGGCGCGCCCCTGACGGTCGGCGACCTGCCGCCGCCGGGTACGGAACGCTGGGTGATCCGCCGCAAGGCGGAGGTGGTGGCCGCTGTGCGCGGGGGGCTTTTGTCCCTCGACGACGCGTGCGAGCGCTATCGTCTGACCAACGAGGAATTCCTCGCCTGGCAGAAATCCATCGACCGTAACGGCATGCAGGGCCTGCGCACGACCCGCATTCAACAGTACCGCTAGCCTCCCCTCTCGCTAGCCACCTCGAATAGCCGCGCTCCTGCAAAGGGCGCGGCCATTTCTTTTGCGCCGTTCCCTTCCGCTTGTCGGAAGGGAAAGACTTTTGTCCGTCGCGCGTTAGACTGACGTCCTGAACCTGGAAATTTCCCCCAAGTGCCCATCTCTCCCCGCCTGATCTCGCTCGCCACCGCCGTTCCGGAAAACGCCATCCCGCAGGAGGTGGCGATCAAGCATGCCGGGGAGATCTTCGCCATCAGCCACGGCGGGGCCGAGCGCATCGCGCCGATTTTCCGTAACGCGGCGATCGAGAACCGTTACGCGTCCGCCCCGGTGGAGTGGTTCCTGCGGCCGCACACCTTTTCCGACCGCAACGACCTGTTCCTGGAAACCTCCGTCAAACTGCTCGCCGAGGCGTCGGACAAGGCGCTGGCCGAGGCGGGACTGACCCACGCCGACATCGACGTCATCGTCACCATCTGTTCGACCGGCATAGCGACGCCGGCGCTGGATGCGCGGCTGATGCAGGTGCGGCCGTTCCGCAGCGATGTCCAGCGGCTGCCGGTTTTTGGCCTGGGTTGCGCGGGCGGCGTGTTGGGCCTGTCGCGAGCGGGCGCGATGGCCAAGGCGGAAGAGGGCTCGCGGGTCTTGCTCCTGGTGGTCGAGCTTTGCACCATCACCTTCCGTCAGGGCGACAAGTCGAAGAGCATGATGGTGGCGACGGCGTTGTTCGGCGACGGGGCGGCGGCGGCGGTGATCAGCTGCCGGGATGAGTATGCCGACAAGCCCACCCTCGGCGTCTGCGCCGAACACACCTGGCCGGACAGCCTGGATGTGATGGGCTGGGACGTCGCGGACGACGGCCTTAAAGTGTTGTTTTCGAGAGATATTCCGGCGCTGATGCGGAACGATTTCCGGCCGGTGATCACCCAGTTCCTGGCCGGCCAGGGTCTCACATTGGCCGATATCGACCGTTTCGTCTGCCACCCCGGCGGGGCCAAGGTGCTGGATGCGCTGGAAGACGTGTTCGGGGTTCCTGAAGGGTCGCTGGTCGGCAGCCGCGAGATCCTGCGCACCCACGGCAATATGTCGGCGGTGACGGTGCTGTTCGTGCTGCGCCGGACGCTGGATGCGGGCGAAACCGGGCGGTTTCTTTTGACCACGCTGGGTCCCGGCTTTACGGCTGGCATGATGCTGATCGAAAATCCCGTCTGATGTTCGCGGCCATGCCCCTGCTGGTGGGCCTGGTTGTCGGCCAGCGCCTGACGGAACTGTGGCTGGCCCACCGCAACACCAAGGCGCTGCTGGCCCGCGGCGCGGTAGAGGTGGGCAGCGGGCACTATCCGTTTTTCATCATCCTGCAGTCGGCCTGGCTGATTTCCATCGCCCTGTTGATCCCGCCGTTCACGTCGCCGAACCTGATCCTGCTGGCGGTATTCCTGCTGCTGCAAGCGGGGCGCATCTGGGTGATCGGCACGCTGGGGCCGTTCTGGACGACGCGGATCATCACCCTGCCGGGCGCGCCGCTGATCAAGGAGGGGCCGTTCAAATACCTGCGCCACCCGAACTATCTGGTGGTGGCCGGCGAGATCGCGGTGCTGCCGCTGATCTTTTACAAGGCGCCGAAAGCCATCGAGATCGCGCTGGTGTTTTCGGCTCTGAGCGCGCTGCTGACGCGGTGGCGCATCCGGGTCGAGGAACGCGCCCTGGCCGAGCGGCGATGAGCCTGGAGAAGCGCTCGCTGCGGCTGACGGGGCATGCGACGTCGCTGGCCCTGGAGCCGGAGTTCTGGGCGGTGCTGGAAGCCATGGCGCAGGCGAAGGGCGTGAGCCTGGCGGCGCTGGTGCGGGGGATCGATGAGGGCCGCGGCGGAGCGCCGCTGGCGAGCGCGTGCCGGGTGGCGGCGCTAATGCAACGCTGACTTTCCCTCCCGCGAAGTCGGGAGGGTGGATCGGCGCGTCAGCGCCGAGACGGGTGGGTCACCCCGCGCACCCATCCGTCTCGTGGCGGGCGCCACGAGCCACCTTCCCGACAAGCGGGAAGGAAGGATTAGCCCGTCGGCCGGGGCGCGGAGGGGAGTTTGAAGTCTGGCAGGGAGGGCGCTGAGAGGCCTGGGCGCGATAAGGGGCGGGTGAGGCCGCTGGAAGAGATCCAGCTCCAGCCGAGGCCGCTGATCAACAGGGCGACCAGGGCCAGCATCAGGGCTGTCAGCCAGTGGGTGGGGTGGTGTTTGTGCTCCGGCGCCTTGAGCAGTTGGCCGCCATGGATTTCCATACTGAGAGAACGAGTGGGCTTATGGGTGGGTTCCCCCCTTCCGTCATCCCAGCGAACGCTGGGACCCATCGTTGAACCACGCGAGCCTTGCCGTGATCGCCGCGGCCGCGGCGATCATCCCCATTGTTCGTGCGAATTGCCGAATGGGTCCCAGCGTTCGCTGGGATGACGGTTGGGGGGTGGGATGACGACGAGGGGTTAGAGTGTGCTACATATGTTCTTTTCGAGTCAGCGCCCAAAAACCCGTGTCAGAACCCTCCCCTCCCCGCATTTCAGACCTTGCCCGCGCCGGGCCGCCGAGTGGCGACTATCTGGCCGGGTTGAACCCTGAGCAGCGGCGGGCTGTGGAGACGACCGACGGGCCGTTGTTGGTGCTGGCGGGGGCGGGCACGGGCAAGACGCGGGTGCTGACCACGCGGCTGGCGCACATATTGGCGACGGGGAAGGCGCGGCCGTGGGAGTTGCTGGCGGTCACCTTTACCAACAAGGCGGCGCGCGAGATGCGGGAGCGGATCACCGCGATCATCGGGCCCCAGGCCGAGGGGCTGCGCTGGCTGGGCACGTTCCATTCGGTGGCGGCGCAGATCCTGCGGCGGCATGCCGAGCTGGTGGGACTGAAAAGCTCTTTCACCATCCTCGACACCGACGATGTCGAGCGCCTGCTCAAACAGCTGATCGAGGCGGCGGGTATCGACCACAAGCGCTGGACGGCCTCATCCCTCTCCAATCTCATCGACCACTGGAAGAACCGCGGCTGGACGCCGGAGAACCTGCCCACGTCCGAAGGCGGCCATTTCGCCGACGGCAAGGGCGCAACCCTCTACGCCGAATACCAGGGGCGCCTGCGGGTGCTGAACGCCTGCGATTTCGGCGACCTCTTGCTGCACAACATCACCCTGTTCACCAAACACCCCGACGTCCTGGCCGAATATCACAGCAAATTCAGATACATCCTGGTCGACGAATACCAGGACACCAATGTCGCCCAGTACCTGTGGCTGCGGCTGCTGGCCCAGGCCAGGCGCAATGTCTGCTGCGTGGGCGACGACGACCAGTCGATCTATGGCTGGCGGGGCGCCGAGGTGGACAACATCCTGCGCTTCGAGCGCGATTTCGAGGGCGCGGCGGTGATCCGGCTGGAGCGCAATTACCGCTCGACCAGCCACATCCTGGCCGCCGCATCCGGCCTGATCGCGGTGAACAAGGGCCGGCTGGGCAAAACGCTGTGGACCGAGGCGGACGGCGGCGAAAAGGTGCGCGTCAGTGGCGTGTGGGACGGCGAGGCCGAGAGCCGGCTGGTGGCCGACGAGATCGAACGGGCCAAACGCGCGGGCCGCACATACAAGTCCATGGCCATCCTGGTGCGGGCCAGTTTCCAGATGCGGGCCTTCGAAGAGCGGTTCGTCATGCTCCAGATCCCCTATGTGGTCATCGGCGGCCCCAGGTTTTTCGAGCGGGCGGAGATCCGTGACGCCCACGCCTATCTGCGCCTGATCCAGTCGCCGGACGATGACCTGGCGTTTGAGCGCATCGTCAATACGCCCAAGCGCGGCATCGGCGACACCAGCGTTTCCCGCATATTGCAGATCGCCCGGGGCCGGGGCGTCTCGGCCATGACCGCCGCCCGCGACCTGACCGAGACCGACGAACTGCCGGCGCGGACGCGGACGGCGCTGAGCACGTTCCTGCGGGATATGGACAGATGGAGGAACCGCGCATTCCTCCCCCGCATGGGGGAGGGGGACCGCCCCGAAGGGGTGGTGGAGGGGCTGTCCCACACCGAACTCATGGAAACCATCCTCGAAGAGTCCGGCTATACCGATGCGCTGCGGCTCGACAAAACCCCCACGGCCGCCACGCGGCTGGAGAACCTGAAGGAACTGGTCCAGTCCATGGGCGCGTTCGACACCCTGCAGGGCTATCTGGAGCATGTGTCGCTGGTCATGGACCTCGACCGCTCGTCCGGCGACGATGCGGTGCAGATCATGACCCTGCACTCGGCCAAGGGGCTGGAATTCCCGCTGGTGTTCCTGCCCGGCTGGGAGGAAGGGGTTTTCCCCTCGCAGCGGTCGATGGACGAAAAGGGCGAGAAGGGCCTCGAGGAGGAACGCCGCCTAGCCTATGTGGGCATCACCCGGGCGCGGGAGGAAGCGCGCATATCCTTTGCCGCCAACCGCCTGGTCTATGGCCGCTGGACCAGCCAGCTGCCCTCACGTTTTGTCGATGAGCTGCCGCTGGCGGCGGTGGAGGCCTCAAGCGAGACCGGCTATTACGGCGGCGGCCCGGGCATGCAGCAGACGGCCAGCCGATGGGATGATCAGCCGACGTTTGCGGGGGGCTACACGAGCCCGGGGTGGCGCCGGGGGCGGGAGATGACGGCGTCGCGCCGCGCGACGGCGTCATCCTCGGACTCGTTCCGAGGGACCACCGTCATCGAAGGCAAGGGCAAGCTGGTGGCGACGAGCGACCCCTCAGGGGCGACCAGCGACTACAAGCGCGGCGACCGCGTGTTCCACCAGAAGTTCGGCTACGGCAAGATCACTGCGGTGGAAGGCAACAAGCTGTCGGTCAGCTTCGACAAGGCGGGGGACAAGAAGGTAATCGATACGTTTGTGGAGGGGGCGTGAGGGAAGACTCTGTAGCCATGACCTTAGTCTTCGGCGCCGCCGTCTTCATCGGTATCCCGCTCGCGATTACGGCCGCGATTACGGCGACATCGCTTAATTGAGGTAGGCCCACCCTGCTTTGGGTACGAAGTCAGCGGGACTGATGATTCCGCAGCTTCACGAAGGAGGATGGGCCATGGGCGAAGTTTACGCCGCACTGGATGTATCGGACAAGTCCACGCAGGTTTGCGTGGTGGATGGATCGGGCGCCGAGGTTTGGGCCGGGGTCTGCCCGACCGACCCTGAGGCGATTACGACAACACTGAGGAAGCGGGCGCCGGCTCTGGCGCGGGTGATCCTGGAGACGGGGCCGCTGTCGGCGTTCCTGTATCACGGCTTGGCCGAGCGCGGTGTTCCGGTGGTGTGCGTCTGCGCCCGCCACGCCCACGGGGTGCTGAAGGCGCGGGTCAACAAGAGCGATGTGCACGATGCGGCGGGTCTGGCGCAGATGGCGCGCACGGGCTGGTTCAAGGCCATCCACATCAAGGACGAGGCCACACATATGGTGCGGGCGGCGCTGAAGATCCGCGAGCAGCTGGTGGCCTCGCACCGGGCAATGGCGAACCAGCTTCGTGGGCTGCTCAAGCTGTTCGGTCTTCGGCTGGGCAAGGTGACCACGCCGAACAAGCGCCGCGAGCGCCTGGAGGCGCTGTTCGATCAGCGGCCCGGTCTGAGGGAACTGGCGGGCCCTCTGGTGGAGAGCCTGGAGGCTCTGGAGACGCAGATCGCCCGCTCGTCCAGAAGGCTGGCCGCCACGGCTTCGGCCGATCCGGTGGCTTCGCGGTTGATGAGCGCGCCCGGCGTGGGACCGATCTGCGCGCTGACCTTCAAGACGGCCATCGAGGACCCGGGTCGCTTCGATCGTGGCGAGGATGTCGGCGCCTTCGCCGGCCTTGCCCCCCGGCGCAGCCAGTCGGGCGAGAAAGACGTGCGCGGTCGCATCTCCAAGGCCGGCGATCCCATGCTGCGCTCGGTTCTCTATGAGGCGGCCAACAGCTTGCTGGGGCGCGTCAAGCGACCTTGCGCCCTCAGAGACTGGGGCCTGGCCCTGGCGATACGCAAAGGACCCAAGCGGGCCCGCGTCGCCGTCGCCCGCAAGCTGGCCGTGTTGCTGCACAGACTCTGGCAGTCGGAGGAAGCGTTCCGCTGGGCATGAACCCACGAGGATGACGACCGAAGGCCAGTTAGGGACGATCCCGCGTAAGGTGTTGTAGCCACGAGCACGCCGGCGACATCTGGACGTCCCGCCCCAACCCTCGCCTGACCGCGATCATGCGGCGCGGCCACCAAGGCTCCCCAGCCGGTCGCGACCCCGAAGACAACCATAGACCAAGGTCGGCAAGACGAAATGAAACGGGCTGCAGTGAAATCAATTAGACAACACCTTAC
>CANJME010000046.1 GCA_947475875.1 Caulobacteraceae bacterium
CGTGGCGTTGTCGCCCGTGGCGTTGGCGAAGGTACCGAAGGCCGAAGCGTTAGCGCCGGACGCCAGGGAGTCAGAGCCGACCGCCGTAGCGTCAGCGCCAATGGCATTGGCATTGCTGCCGAAGGCCGAGGCCTCCTCGCCATTGGCGGTCGAGGAGGCGCCGGAAGCCGTGGCGTCGGCGCCCGAAGCATTGGCGTTCGTGCCGGTCGCAGTGGCGTTGGCGCCGAACGCCAGGGAGTCAGAGCCGACCGCCGTAGCGTTAGCGCCCGTGGCGTTGGCATCGGTGCCGGTCGCCGTAGCGTTGGCGCCGTCGGCGAAGGTGTTGAAGCCGATGGCGGTGGCGCCCGTCCCGATCGCCGTTGAGTAATCCCCAATTGCGATGTCGTACTGGCTGACCGTTACTGCCGTGAAGTTGTCGCTGATCTCGAGGCCCGGACCGAAAGCATCAATAATGTAAGACTGCGCGCTCACCGCGCCCGAATACCCCAACCCCGCCAGGAGGGCCGCGATGGCGACGCCGCCGCGCAGGTTGCCGAGGGCTTTCTGTTTGCCGAGGCCTATGACGCGGTAGGCGCGCCTGAGAAGAGATGAGAGCAACCGGCGCTGCGTCCAGCTGGACCCGTCGACGCCCCAGCCCTGGCCCCAGGTGGGATGATCATTGCGCCCGTTCTCCAGCGCAGATTCCTCGCATGACTTGCGTTGCTCGGTGTTCATCGAAGACCCCTATTCCCGTCCCAAAGGCCGGCGAACCCGCCGACACTTTGCCTCATTTATAAGCACGCAAACCACCAACAAATTTTCAGAAGTTAGCTATAGCAAGTTGGTTTGTCTTGGATTTGAGGGGGCAAGTCAACTGACCTGTCGACAAAATTAACGGCATTTACGAAGAATAATTTGTGGCGGCTGGATGACGAATCGCGCAGGCCCCCTCGAACGCGGGCTCACGTCGTTGTGGCGCCTGACTGTAGTTCGCGTGTCGCGCGCTGGGCGGGAACCGGCGGCGCGCGGCGCCGATCATAGGGCTCGACGGCGGCCGGGGTTTGACCTGGATCAAGGTGTTGGGGGGAAACAGGGGGGGGCTATTTGGCTGCTACGCGCCCCTGCTTCGCAGTCTCTTTGAGGTCGAGGATGCTGCGGTGAACAGGAATTCGGCAGGAATTCGGGGACAGGCACGCAATTCCTGGCGGAATTCCGTGCCAGCCCCCTGAGGGAATTGCGTGCCTGTCCCCGAATTCCCGCTCGCGAAACAGGTAGCTGTACCTAATTTCACCTCAGGCGGTAGATGTTCGTGCGGATGACGCCATCGGGGCAGAGGATTTCGAGGACGTGGACGTCATCCTTCACCGGCAGGTTGAAGGGCGGCAGGGTCACGACAATGCCGCTGCCGATTCCCGTGCGGATATGCTCGTCCGACGGCCTGTCCAGATTGGCGGTGAACGCTCCGCGCGGAAGGTGTTCGGTCAAGACGAAATAGCGGAAACTGGCCGCCAGCTTGCCGATGGCCTGGGTGATATCGGCGCTGGAAAGATGCTGGATGACCTGCCGGATGAAGACGACGTCGCCTGACGGCAGGTCGTCAGCCACAAGGTTCAAGGCCCGGAAGTCGACGTCGAGGCCGGCAAATTTCCGCCGGTTGAAGTCGATCAGGTCCTCGACAATGTCACAGGCGGTGTAGCGCCCGCAGTGGGGCCTGATCCGGGATCCGATGGCGAAATCGCCGCATCCGAGGTCGACCGCGTCGGCCTTGCGGCCTTGCGGCCTTCCAGGAGCTCAAAGTAGCGGAGAAAGGTATGCATGGCGGCGACATAGGGGCCGGCGATGTTTTCATCGTGGGCGCCGGACCCGGAATAGAACTGGATCGCGGACGTCTCCGGCGTTCCCCAGACATTGTTCCGGTAAATCCAGCGAAACTTGTCGCCCAAAGCCGTCGTCACTTGCGCCCCCTGCCCTCTTCGCGGAAATCCAGCATCCCGCTTCATAGATGTAAACCGCCGGAAATCAGCCCTGTGGACCGCCCGGCGCCGTCTGGCTATGGGAAGCGACGGGGCCGTTCAAGGGCCCAGGGGAGTTGCGTATGAATGTCCGGCCTTCCGGATCGGCGGTGTTCGTCGGCTGCGCGCGCAGCTGCGCCGACCATCTGGAGACCACCCTGTGCACGCTGAAGGCGCTGGCGGCGACTTATGAAAAGTACGTGGTGGTGATTTTCGAGAACGACTCGGAAGACGCCACACCCCAAATCCTGGAACAGTTCGCAGCCGAAAACGGAAATCTGACCGTTCTGACGCGACCGGGCTTTGCCGCCGAGGAAGCTGTGCGGACCAAGCGCCTGGCGTTCGGGCGCAACGCCTGCCTGGCGCATATCCGCAGCACCGAGCTGGCCGGCTACGACGATCTGGTGGTGGCCGACCTCGACGCGGTCAACGGCCCGGCCATTCCCCTGGAGGGGTTTATGTCGGCGCGGCGCGGTCTGCATGCGGACGAGACGGTGCATGGCGTCTTCGCCAACTCCCAGCCCATTTACTACGACATTTGGACCATTCGGCATCCAACATGGTGCCCGGACGACTGCTTGGCGCGGGCGCGCGCCGAGGGGTATTCGCAGGCGGCCCGGGCAGAGTTCGTCTACTCGCGCATGATCCCCCTTGCTCCCTCCGCCGAGCCCATCGAGGTGGGGTCAGCCTTCGGGGGCCTGGCGATCTACAAGATGGCGAGCGCGCTGGCGGGCGAATACGCCGACCCGACGCCGGCCGATCAAGGTCAGGGCGAGCATGTGGCGTTCAACCTGTCGATCACGCAGGCGCTGGGCGGGCGCTTCCTGATCTGGCCGTCCCTGACCAACCGCACGCCTTGGGAGCATGTGCTGCCGGAGTTCAACGGCGAGCTGCGGCATATAGAGCTCGCCCAAGGCGAGCGGTCCGGCCGGATCGTCGTGCCCAAGGCCCACATGCTGGACAAGTTCCGCGCCGAGTTTCCGCACTACGACCGGCGCCTGCCGGCGCTTTCGCGCATTGTCTCGGACCAGGCCCCGGGCACGGCCATGATCGACATCGGGGCCAACGTCGGCGACACCGCGGCCCTGTGCCGTCTGGCCGGCTGCACCCTGGAGATCGCCGCGGTCGAAGCCTCGCTCTCGTACTACAAGCTGCTGGAATACAATCTGGAGTGCGATCCGGCGCTCTTTGGCGCGACCCGGGCGCACTGGGCCTTCGCCGGGCGCAGCGAGGACCGCGGACAGCTGTTCACCGTGGACGGAACAGCCAGCCTCATTCGCCAGCGCGACGCTCAGGCCGCCACTGCGCAGGGCATCGCGCCCGCCGCCGCCCTCGGAAGTCTCACATCGACCCCCGTTTCGCTGATCAAGGTGGACACCGACGGGCACGATCAGGTCATTCTGGAAAACGAATTACCCTGGCTGAAAAAACAGCTGCCCATCCTTTGGGTCGAAGCCCAGTCGGAGGCCGCCGAGGCCGATGAGACGTGGTCGCGGCTGCTGGGCCAGATGCACAAGGACTGGCCGTGGATCATGGCCTTCGACAATTACGGCTTCTGCCTTCTGGCGGGGGAAACCTCGCGCCACGGCCAGGCCTGCGTCGACCTGATCGCCAGCGCACGCCGCTACCGCCGGGCGCACGAGCGCGGTCTGAACACCGCGCCGAGCCTCTACTATCTGGACATCGCCCTGTTTCCGCGCCGGTACGAGGCCGTTTTCGAACAATTCCGGTCCAGCCTGCCGGAAATGCACCTCTAGCCGCCGAGGGAGGACCTGAACGAATGTCCGGGAACGGTTCGGCCGAAACCTGCCGTCTGTGCGGCGGCCAGACGACGCGATTGTGGAGCCTTGAGGTGCTGAGGGCTCACGAGGTCAGCTCTGCACTAAATCCGGACCCCATTTGTATCAAAACTTCTGACGGCGTAGAGGAGCGCTATCTCACGGTTCCGGCGCATGAGAACGTGCGCAACGCCGTCATTCTCAAAGGCAACGTGTGATGGCAGCTCCCCGCCTCGAGCGGATCCTGAGGTCGAATTATCCCGACTACCCGCTCCTCGCGAGTCTCAAGGCCGCGCATTTCGGAACCGCGATCCCGGAGCATGAATTCATCCAGTTCCGGCGGCTGCAGAGCCTCATCTACGCCATTCGCCCGGCGGGGTACGACGTGGAAGCGATGCAGACAGAGGCCTTCCTAGGCGCGGTCCTGTCGGTGCATGTGAATTGCAAAGTCGCGGTGACGCGCTGCGAGTACGACCAGGAAATCAACGACGCCATGTACCATCGCGTGGCGCCACGGCTCGCGCGGCAAATGGTGATGTGGTTCACGACCAACGCTAACCTGGCGAACGACCGCGTCCGTGCGTTCCCGATCGGCATCCCCGACTACTGCGGCTGTCCGCCGTCAGCACCAATGAGACAGATTGAGGGTTCCCGCTAACGGAGGGTTTTGGTCTCATCGCAGTGACGAAGGAACGAAGATGAGAGCAAAACGCTGAAGTCGCGGATGGGGGCGCCGCGAAACAGTTGCCGGGTCGCGATCTGGCCAGACAGCATGAGGGCGCGTTCAGCGTCTTCCGACAATGATGATCCCCCGACGGGCCGAAACATGCCTGAGCGGCGCCTCGTCATAGAGGATCGCCGCCGGTGGGTATAGCGCTCGCCATGGCGCGAGGCGGCGGGTCTTCCGGTTGGCGTTCATCGGTTGTATGCGGAGTGACCGCTTTGTGTACTCGCAGGTTCCGGGGTCCGCCTGACTATGGCCAACACGACTAAAACCCGGCCCACCGCCGTGCTGATGAGCGGGCAATTCCGGACGTTTCCCAACTGTATCCGCACGCAGCACTGGCATGTGTACCGGCACTTTCCGGACTTGCACTTTTTTGTGGTGGCGCAGAACGATGTGACCGCGCCGGGGTGCGTGGAGCTGCTGGAATCCCTGTACGGCAAGGCGCGGGTGGTTGCGCGGCTGATCGAGGACCCGACGGACCTGCCGGTGGCGCCCGAGCACCTGGGCAATTTCGCGCCGACGGCCAATGCGGCGCCGCACGAGAACCTGGTGCTGCAGCACTGGTACCAGATGAAGGTGTGGGAGCTGTTTTCCGCCAGCGGCATGGAGGCGGGGGTGACGATCCGCATGCGGGGCGACAACTATATGTCGAACTTTGACGCAGACCTGAAGGTGGTTCCGGACGCGGTGCATTCGCCGTACTGGGGCAAGTTCGGCGGGATCAACGACCGGCTGGCGGTGATGAGCGGGCGGGCGCCGGAGGCCTATTTCAACGTCTATGGGCAGATCGACACGTTGTTGCACATGGGGTGCCCGTTTCACCCCGAGAGCCTGCTCAAGGCGTCGCTGGAGCTGGCGGGGGTGCGCTCGATCGATACGCTGAGGAGCGCGTTCACCACCTATCGGGCGGACGGCAACCACCGGTATCCGGAGATCTTGATGGACGATATCGCCAACCTGGTGACGGCGCGTGGGGGGTGAGGTGGAAATTAGGGACAGTTCCCTATTTCCCGCCAACAGGGGAGTCTGTTCGTTCTGGCAGCGAAGGGAAATAGGGAGCTGTCCCTAATTTCAAAAAAGTATGTGCTGTGCCGCCCGCAAGGGGGGCTGAGCGACATCTTGTCGTCGGTGGAGCGCGGTTACAATTATGCGGCGGCGTGGGGGCGGACGCTGATTGTCGATACCCACTATTCGGACCGCTATTTCCGCGACCACCTGGACCGGTATTTCGTCAGCCTGCGGGGCGACATGACCTTGCGCTATGAGCCGGGGATGTTCGCAGGGTTTGAGCACGATGTGTTTCCGCCGGAGCTGGCCGGGCGGCTGGACCGCTATGGGTGTTATTACGACGATGCGGCGCACCTGTTCCGGGATAACGAGAGCAAGGTTCCGCTGATCTTTCGCCCCGACCAGGACCATGCCGAGCGGGTGGTGCTGTTCCACCAGATGGGCGGGGGCAATGTCGGCTATTACGCCCTGGCCAAGATGTGGTTTGCGCCGGCGGTGATCGCGCGGCTGGCGGCGCGGGCGGGCGCGATCGGCGAGCCGTACGATGCGGTGCATGTGCGCCATACCGACTATCGCACGGACTATGAGGCGATGGTTCCGGAGCTGAGGGCGCAGATGGAGCGGCCGCTGTTCATCGCCAGCGACAATGCGGCGTGCATCGCGGCGTTGCGGGCGCTGGTCGCGCCCCGGCGGTGTCTGTCGTTTTCGAAGATCACGGGCGCGGAGGATGCGCCGATGCACATTCTCGACGGGCTGGCGGGCGATGCGGTGTTCGAGAACAATATCGAGGCGATCTGCGATCTGGTGACGCTGGCCATGGCGCGCAACCTGACGGTGCGGCAGGTGGAGCCGAATGTGTTCAAGAACAAGCACTCGGGCTTTTCGGTGCTGGCGCAGAATTTGTGGGCCAACCGGGGGTTCCTGATCGCCAACCTGGCGAAGGGGGACGGGGCGTTTGGGCGGTTGATGTAGGAAATTCGGGGACAGGCACTTGGACCGCACCCCTTGGATGAGACAGCTTAATTAGGGGACAGTTGCTGCGGTTTTAGGGGCTGTGGTCGGCGGGACGCCGTCCACAGCCCGTCTTCTTCGAACTCCATCGGTGATCGATAGTCCAGCGCCGAGTGCAGGCGGGTC
>CANJME010000047.1 GCA_947475875.1 Caulobacteraceae bacterium
CTGAATCGTTCGTCCCCCGCAGCGGCGGCATCGTGCCATGGGCGAGCGCGCCAGCTGTTGGAGGCGCGCGCTCGCCCACCCCGACCATGGCGTTACAGACCGCCGTGTACTAACAATGAAACTGGATCACCTCTCGGGGGCTGGCCACGTGCGCCGCGCGCCAGCCGCTTGGTCGCATAGCCGCCGGCGGCGATGGTTTCCTCCCAGAGGAAGCCCTGCGGCGGCGGCAGGGTCGGCATGGCCTCGACTTTTGTCCCGGCCTGAGCGCGGGCGTGGGCCTGGGCGCCGTGAGGATCGGCGGTGCTCATTCGGGCGGCTCGTGCAGCGGCGGCAAGAGGGCGGTGGTTGTCACCAGCTTGATTTGCTGGACCCCGCGGATGCGGCGCAACTCATCGCAGAGCTGGTGGAGGCGTTGTGACGGTCCCTGCACCAGCAGCACCTCCAGCGACTGGTCTTCCTCAAGGAAGACGTGCTGCGAGGAGATGACTTCCTTCAGAAACGCGCCCTGGGCCTGGGCCAGAGCATGGCGCACGCGGCCAGAGTCGGCCCGGTAGATCAGGGTGATGGTCCCGGCGACAATGGCGCCGTGGGTCGCCTCGCGCTGGCCGGCCAGTTCGTGGCGGATCAGTTCGGCGATCATCTGCGAGCGGCTGGGCAAACCCCGCTCAGCCACCAGAGCGTCGAGCTGGGCCAGCAGCTCGGCCGGCAGGCTGACGCTCAGTCGCGCCAGATGGGAAAGCGCCTCGGTTTCCATGGATGGAGCCTCGCATCGTTATTACGAAATTTCGAGATCGTAATAACAAAGCCGCGACAAGAGCGCGAGCGCCGCCCAAGAAAAAGGCGCCCAACGGGCGCCTTTGACTGTCGTGAGGTCAGTGCCGGAACCTAGTCCTCCTCGGGCGGCGGTCCGGCGCCTCTGCCGCCGCGGCCTCCTCCTGGCGGGCCTCCGCGACCGCCGCCCCGTCCGGGTGGCGGGGCGCCGAGGGTCTTGACCACATATTTGGCCACCGCGTCGATTTCGGCGGCCGTCATGGACGCGGCCATGGCCTGCATCTCGCCTTGACCGCGGTTCAGCACCAGCTTGATGTTGTCATAGTCGGTGCGGTTGGTCAGGCGGGGCCCGCTGTCGCCCGTGCCGTTCGGGCCGTGGCAGATGGCGCACATCGCGGCGAACTTCTGCTGGCCGAGCGCGAGCTCGGCGGGCGTGGCCGGGATGTTCTGGGCCGCCACCGAGGTGGAAACCGGGGCCACAGGTCCCGGGACGCCGCCGGGAGGCGGCGCGCCGTTTTCGCTCATGCCGTCCAGGGTGAGCGCCACCAGTTCAGCAGGCTTGCCCGACTGCGACACCGCCACGACGATATATTCGCGGCCCTTGTGCATATAGGCCATGGGCGCGCCAGTCACGAGAGCCGGCAGGGGCGTATCGTTCAGCACCCGGCCGGTGACCTTGTCATAGGCGCGGAAGCTGTTGGTGCCCGAGCCGCCGCCGAGGTTACCGGACTCGCCGAGGAAGAACATGTCCTTGACCAGCAGCGGGCTCGGCTTGACGTCGAACTGGCCCATGGCGTCGAAATTGAGATTGAGGCCACGCAGCGCCGGATTGTTACGCACACTGGCCGGCGCCGTACCAAGCGGGATGCGCCAGACCTGATCGCCGGTGTCCAGATCGACGGCCACCACTTCGCTGTAGGGCGGCTTGAGGATCGGCAGGCCCTGCGGGCCCATCACCGTGTGGTTGCCCGACTGGGTGTACTGCGAGGCGTTGGGGCCGGGGTTGGCCTTCTGCAGACCCGCCGCGTTCGGCTTGTGGCGGATCGGGATGTACATGATGTCGGTCGCCGGATCGATCGAGGCGCCGTTCCAGTTCGGACCGCCGCCGTAGCCCGGATAGATCCAGGTGCCGCGCAGCTTGGTCTCGGGCACATTGACCAGCGGGGTGTAAAGCGGTCCCTTGCGATAGCCCTTCATGATCTCGACCGCCTGGGCGCGCAGAGCCGGCGTAAAGTCGATCAGCCAGTCCTCGTTGTAGCCCTGGTGGCTCAGCGGCGCGGGGCGGGTCGGGAAGGGCTGGGTCGGCGACAGCTTTTCGCCGGGGACGCCGTCCGTCGGCACAGGTCGCTCTTCGATCGGCCAGATCGGCGCGCCCGTCTTGCGATCAAACACGAACATGAAGCTCTGTTTGGTCAGCTGGGTGACGACCTTGATGCGTTTACCGTCCTTGACGATGTCGTGCAGGATCGGGGCGGCGGGATTGTCATAGTCCCAGGTGCCGTGGTGCACGGTCTGGAAGTGCCACACGCGGCGCCCGGTCTTGGCGTCGAGGCAGGTGATGCTTTCGGCGAAAAGGTTGTTGCCCGGCCGGTCGGCGCCGGAGAAGTCGTTATAGGGCGTGTCGCCGGCGATATAGACGTAACCCAGTTCCGGGTCGGCGCTCATCATTGTCCAGGTGCCGGCGTTGCCGCCCCATTCGGCCGAGCCGCCTTCCCAGGTTTCGTAACCGTACTCGCCCTTTTTAGGCACCACGTTGAAGCGCCAGAGTTGCTTGCCGGTCAGGACGTCAAAGCCACGGATATTGCCGGGCACGCCTTCCTTGCCGCGGCCGCCGGGCAGCACCTGGGCGATGACCACATCGCCCACCACTATGGCCGGCGAGACCGAGCGCACGTCGCCAGCAGGCCGGCCGTCCACCAGGCCCTGGCGCAGGTCGATCCAGCCATTGGCGTTGCCAAAGCCCGCCGCCGGGCGTCCCGTAACGGCGTCAATGGCGATCAGCCGCCCGTCCAGCGAATTGTGGAACAGGCGCTTCTGATTACCCTTGCGCCAGTAGGCGAGGGACCGGGCGCCGAGGCTGGCGCCGCCGCCACCGATGGACAGCGGCTGAACCTCGTAGGTCCAGATGGTCTTGCCGGTGCCGGCGTCGATCGCCGCCGCGCCGTGGTTCAGCCACGGCATATAGAGGATGCCGTCGTCGAGGATCGGGGTGGACTTGTAGTTGGAGGAACCGCCGCCGCCGCTGGCGTCCGCCGTCCAGCGCCAGGCGATCTTCAGTTTGGAGACGTTGGACTGGTTGACCTGGTCGAGCGGCGCATAACGGGTCTGGCCGGCGTCACCGCCCCAGTAGGTCCACTTGGTCGGGTCATAGACCTTGAGCGTCGAGGTTGACCGGTTCGACATGGTCGTGCCGCAGGCCACCGCCACCACCAGGACGAGGGCCGCGATCAGCACCCTCACTACGCCACGATTGCCCATAGATTTCCCCTCCAGGTTCGGCGTTATTCCCGCCGTTGCCGCAACCCTAGCGCTGTACGGTCGGCCTAACAATAAGCGTTAGCCGCGTTGGCCCCGCTCGCCCTCGCGCACCTGGTCCCGCAGTCTGGCCATGCCCTTGATCCAGCGGTCGTAGTCGCCGGTCTTGCGCTGCATGTAGGTCAGCACCTGCGGGTGGGGCAGGATGATGAAGTGTTCGGCGGCCAGACCCTCCACCACGGCCCCAGCGACGTCTTCCGGCGACAGCACCCCGTCCACATTCTGTGAGCCGCGCGCCCCGCCCAGCATGGGGGTGTCGACGGCCTGCGGGCAGAGCAGGGAGACCCCGATGCCCTGGTGCTTGTGGGCGATGGCCAGGTGTTCGCCAAAGCCGATGGCCGCATGTTTGGTCGTCGAATAAACCGCGCTGCCGATCTGCGAAAGCAGGCCCGCGGCCGACACCGTATTGAGGAAATAGCCGTCGCCGCGCGCAATCATGGCCGGCAGGCAGACCCGCGCCGCATAGACATGGGCCATCAGATTGACGCCCCAGCCCAGGGCCCACATCGAATCCGGGGCCGCTCCGGCGTTGTCCGGATCGGGGTCGGCCCCGCCAACGCCGGCGTTGGAGCAAAAGAGGTCGACCTGGCCGAACTCGCGGGTGGCCGCATCGGCCAGCGCGGCGACATCGGCTTCCTTCGTCACGTCGGTCTTCAGGCCGACGCCGCCCACCGAAGCGGCGGTGGCCTTGACGCCTGCCTCGTTGAGGTCGCCGACCACGATGCCGCGCGCGCCCTCACGGTGAAAACGCTCGGCCAGCGCCTTGCCGATGCCGCTGGCCGCGCCGGTGACGACCACGACCTTGCCCTTGACGTCCATGCTGTCTCTCCCTCGTTGCCAAGGGGTTTAGCAGAACCGGCTTCGCCGGGTAGTCCTGGCGCAGACGCTACTTCTTGCAGCGAGCCTTCTGGCCGGCCAGGCAGGCGTTGTAGTCGTCGAGCTCACGCTGATAGGCCTCGTTGACCGCCTTGGCAGCCCGAAGCTCGGCCTGGTATTCGCGGTCCTTGGCCGCATTCGCCGCGGCCAGGGCAGCGACCTCGGCATTGTAGGCGCGGGTTCTCTCGTCCGCGGCGGCGCGCTCGCGGGCGGCCGCCTCATCGTTGGCGCGGACCTGGGCCTCGTGTTTGGCCATGGAGTCGCGATAGGCCTGATCGGCCGCCGCCTCCTGGGCTCGCCAGGCGGCCTGGGCCGCTGCTTCCTGAGCGGCCGCCTGCTTGTTGCGCTCGATAATGGCCTGGTTCAGCCGGTTGGCGTCGTCAAAACCCTCAGCCTGTTCGACGGGCAGGGTCGAGGTTTTTTGGGCCATGGCCGGCGCGGACCCGGCCAGTGGTCTGCACCCCTTGAAGTGATCCACCCGCAATGTTGGTCTTAGGGCCACTTTTATGAGGATGGAGAGATGGCAAGGGTTCGTTACAAGCCGGAAGAGATCGTCGCCAAGCTGCGGCAGGTTGATGTTCTGACGGGTCAAGGCAAGTC
>CANJME010000048.1 GCA_947475875.1 Caulobacteraceae bacterium
CAACCCGGCCCTGGAACGTCAGAATTTCAAGCCGGCCTATGACGCCTTCCCGTGGCGCGACGACCCGGCCGGCTTCGCAGCCTGGACCCGGGGCCAGACCGGCTATCCTATGGTTGATGCTGGAATGCGCGAGCTTTGGGCCACCGGTTTCATGCACAACCGCGTGCGGATGCTGACCGCGTCCTTCCTGGTTAAGCACCTGCTGCTCGACTGGCGCCTGGGCGAGGCGTGGTTCTGGGACACGCTCCTGGACGCGGACCGGGCCAACAACGCCGCCGGCTGGCAGTGGGTGGCAGGATCGGGCGCCGATGCCGCCCCTTATTTTCGCATCTTCAGCCCGATGGGCCAGGGCGAGAAGTTCGATACTGACGGCGCCTATGTACGCCGCTGGGTTCCGGAGTTGTCGCGGCTGCCGGACCAGGCAATCCACAGCCCCTGGACCGCCGACCCGCGGGTTCTGCAGGCGGCGGGGGTGACCCTGGGCGCCAACTATCCGAAGCCCATCATCAACCACGACTTCGCCCGGAACCGGGCGTTGCAGGCGCTCAAACAAACCAAGACGGATCACGCAGAGGACTAATCGAGAGCGCCGCGTGCTGACGAAGGCTCCAACGGCCAACCGCGGATACGGCAGGTCCTTTGCGCTCGGGAACGTAGCCCCCCACCCCATCGTGCGGCTGTGGTCTTGAGCAGCCTCAGAGGATCAAGACGCTACGGTGATCATGACTTCATTCCGGCGCATGAACCACGGGGTCCAGGGGGGATCGTATTGCGCCAACGAGGCCGAGCCGACTGTGCGCAGGTGGTGTGTCGCGGCGAGTTTTTCGAGCTCGGCGGTTTTCGCGGCGACATCGTCCTTGCGGGCCAGACCGGAGAACGTCAGCACCGCAAAGCGAGCCGGCGGGAGCGTGCGCAGACGCACCTTTGGATCGTTTGGTACGGGCAGCGTCTGCAATGAATAGGCGCTTGGCATTGTGAATCTCACGACCCATTCGCCCGCACTCTGAAGTTGGGTGACCGGCGCGGTCATGGCGATTTTTTCACTCGTCGACGCCTGGGCGACCGGGGCGGTCATGGCGATGCTTTGGCGCCGTTTGTTGCCGCCAAAGATATAGCCTGCCAGCAGGCGAAAACCTCTGCTGGCGGCCTCCTTCTGATCGCCTCTGACAGTTACCTCCGCGACCACAAGGGCCGGGTAGTCCCGGACCTCGAACGCGCCGTCTCGGAAGACGGTCTTGAAGGCTGGTTCTTCGACGGCCATCGCATCCGTGCCGATGAGGGTGACGCCCAGGACTGCACCCAAGAGTCTTCTTCTCAGTATCATGCTTCTGGCCTGAAACCTGACAGGGCTCCGAGTGGCCTTGGCCAACGATTTCTATTCATGCTCGCCATCCGGTCGGCGGGCAGAACCTTTGAACACAGACGGCTTCACCTTCGCAGCCGTGTAGGTAGCGACCGTGATGGCAGCCGCGCCTATCAACACAGCGTGGCCGATGATGTTAGCGAAGGCAGTCGTGTAGCTGCCGATCGCAATCGAGAAGCTCACCGCCCACATGAAACCCAGAGCCTGAAGGACGTAGTGTCTGAGCGCCACGTCTTCGATATGCCGTAGAGGGCTCACGTTGTGATTGAATATGAAATTCCATGCGTAAACGACGAATTTTCTCACGGTTGTATTTCCTATAGATGTGACAGGGTTGCTTCGAAACTTACTAAGTCGGCGGAAATTTTCGGAGGTCACTCAGGAGTGCTCCCTTCGTCCTCACGGGCTCGCCACGCCGTCACGGCGGGTCCGATGGCGGATAGCGCTCGCAGCACCGAGACGCCCGGCTTGGGCCGCAGGCCTGGGCATGCGCCGCCGGCCCAGATCTCCACGGTCTCCGGAACGAGCGCGCGCAGTTCGTTGAGCCCCGCAAGCGCCTGAAGGGCCGGGATCATGGACGAGAACGAAATCGCCAGGATGTCGGCCTTGTGCGCCCTGGCGGCGGCGGCGATTTCGGGGATCGGCGTCTGCACGCCCAGGGAAATGCCGAGACAGCCTTCCAGGGTGAACATCGCCTCGGCCATCAGCAGGCCCAGGGAATGAGGCTCCTGCGGAAAGGTGCTGAACAGCACGCGCGGGCGACGCCGCGGCAGGCCTGCGCCCTGGGCGGCGTTGATCGCGCTGCGCAGGACGGTCGTGAATTGCTCGGTGAACAGGTGTTCCTGGTGGATCTCAAGTTCGCCCCGCGACCATGCCGCGCCGACCGCCTCGGCTAGACCCGGTCCGATTTCGGCGGCGAACGCGCCCAGGCCGTCCCGCAGAACGGTGGCGTGCAGAACGTCGCGCAACCCAGCCGCGTCACAGGCCCCAAGGAGCTCCAGGACCTGTCGGGCCTCGGCTCCGATGACCTGGACCGCTGGGACGCCGACCTGCCGTAGCAGCTCCGAAAGATCCTCGTCCGAGCGGCCGACGACTTTTCCCGGGCGATGGCCGGCCTCCACCAGGCGCCGGATCAGTCGCAGAGTTGCGACCTGATCGGCCGGATACATCCGTTCGTCGTGACGGTCCCTGAGGGGATTGGGGAATCCGTAGCGACGTTCCCAGACGCGCAGCGTGTCCTTGGGCAAGCCGCAGTCGCGCTCCACCGCCGCGATACTCATCAGGTGCGAGCCATCGGATGTATCGCTATTCGTCATGGACAACCTCCAGATAATCTTTGGAAAATCCATCAAGATGGCATATTTGTCCAGGACAAACATCTGGAGGCCGCCATGAACATGATCACCACCGCGCTGATGCCGGATGTGCAGTCCAGCGAGGATTCTCGAAACATTGTCATCCAGCGGGTGGGCGTGAAGTCGGTCACCTATCCGGTGCGCGTCGCCACCGAGGACGGCGTCCAGCCATCGGTGGCGGTCATTGACATGTACGTATCCCTGCCGGCCCACGCCAAGGGCACGCACATGTCGCGGTTCCTGGAGGTGCTGGAGGATTTCAAGTCCCCCCTATCCGCGGAAACCCTGGCAACGCTGATGGCGATCATGCTGAAGCGCCTTGAGGCCGAGAGCGGCATGATCGAGATGCGCATGCCCTACTTCGTCCGCAAGACGGCGCCCGTTTCGGGGGTCAAGAGCTTGCTTGACCACCAGCTGACCCTGCGCGCGGAGCAGTCGAACGGCCGCCTGTCGATCACCCAACAGATCCTGACGCCGGTCACCAGCCTCTGCCCCTGCTCAAAGGAGATCTCGCTTTACGGCGCCCATAACCAGCGTTCGCACATAATCATCGCCGCGACGCTCGCCGAAGGCGCGGTATTGCCGGTTCAGGCGCTGATCGACATCGCCGAGGCCAGCGCGTCCTGCCAGCTCTGGGGGTTGCTCAAGAGGCCCGACGAAAAGTACGTGACCGAGCGAGCCTATGAGAACCCGAAATTCGTCGAGGATCTCGTTCGCGATATCGCCATAGCCCTGTCCGCCGATCCGCGCGTGGCCCGCTACGAGGTCTCCTCGGAAAACTTCGAGTCCATCCACAATCACTCGGCGTTCGCATGGCTGTCGGGCCCGCAGTAGCGGTGGCGGACGCGCGGTCGCTGACCGTCTGGTACGACGGCGACTGCCCGATCTGCACCGCAGAGATCGGGCTCATGCGCCGGCTGGATCGCGCCTCGGCGATCGCGTTCGTCGATCTCAGCCTGCCGGGTGCATGCCCGACCGATCGCAACGCGCGACTGGCGCGGCTGCACGCCCAGCCTCGCGGCGGGCCGATGGTCGCCGGGGCCGCGGCTTTCGTGGCCATGTGGCGTGTCCTGCCGGCCCTGTGCCCGCTCGCCCTGCTGGCCTCGCCGCCGCCGGTCCTGTGGCTCCTGGAGCGCGCCTATGGGCCCTTTCTCAGGTTGCGTCCGGCGTTGCAGGCGTTCGTGCGATGGGGCCTGGCGCGGCGGGTGCGGGAGCGATGACCGGGCGTACGGAACAGACGCCGTGCGCAGTCCTGACCTACGGCATCTTGGGGATCATTCCCTTCTGGTCGCTGCCCGTCGCGAGCGTACTGGCGCCGAACGGGGTGGGTCTGGCCGCGGCCATCGAGGCCGTCTACGCCGCTCTGATCCTGTCGTTTCTGGGCGGTGCGCGGTGGGGGCTGGCGGTGCGCGACGCGTCGCCCAACCCCGTGGTGGTGGGCCTGGCCATGACGCCGACCCTCGCGGGCCTCGCGGGCCTGGTTCTCACACACGGCGAGATGCGCGTGCAGTTGCTCGCGCTCGCCGTGGCGCTGACGTGGAGCTGGGCCTGGGACTTCAGCGCCAAGGGCCTGCCACCTTGGTACGGGCGCTTCAGGACCGTTCTCACGCTGGGCGCTGTCGGCGGGCTGTGCGTCGGGGCCCTGCAGGTCCCGCAGTGACCGGCCAGATAGAC
>CANJME010000049.1 GCA_947475875.1 Caulobacteraceae bacterium
CCGCCATCGACAGCTGGATGGGCCAGTCGGTCGGTCACTGGGAAGGCAACACTCTGGTGGTTGACGTCGACGGCCTTGTCGACCGCACCTGGTTCGACCGCGCCGGCAACTTCCACGGCTATGACATGAAGGTTCAGGAGCGCTGGACCCCGATCAGCCCGTACCACATCCGTTACGAGGCCCAGATCACCGACCCCAACACCTTCACCCGCCCGTGGAAGATGAGCATGATCCTCTACAAACAGGTGAATGAGGACAACCGTCTGCAGCAGTTCAAGTGCGTCGAGTTCGTGACCGAACTTCTTTATGGTCACCTGCGTCGCAACCCCCTGCCGTAGACGAAAGTTATTGTTTCCAAAGGATCCTACGTCATGAAATCCCTGCTCAGGATTTGCCTGGTGACCAGCGCTCTGACGCTGGCCACGGCCCCGCTCGTCGTTCAGGCCCAGCAGGCCGCTGCTCCCAAGGCGGCTGCCCCGAAGGCCGCGACGCCAGCCGCCGCGCCGAAGGCGGCAGTGCGCACCACCCTGGCGGTTGGCGGCTCGACCGCGCCGGCGTGGCTGGCCAAGCCCGTCATCAAGGCGGGTTACCGGGTTCCGCGCCTCTCCGACGGTCACCCCGACCTGGGCGGCGCCTGGAGCAACGTCTCCATGACCGGTGCGCAGCGCGCGGCAAACTACGGCGAGCGCAATGTCATGACGCCGGAGGAAGTCGCGGCGACCGAAGGCAGGGCGATCGACAAGTTCAACAAGGAGAACCGGCCCACCGATCCCAAGATCGGCGCCGAGGATACGACCGACAAGAACTGCAACTCGACCGCCCAGGGCGGCTCGGGCGCCGGCGGCCGCGACTGCGGCTATAACGCAGGCTGGAAAGACACCACGATCAAAGTCATGCGCGTGCATGGCGAGCCTCGCGCGTCGTTCATCACCTTCCCGCTCAATGGGCGTCCGCCCGCGGCGATCCAGACCGGCAACGCGGCTAACAATGCGGCGGTGGCGGCTGCCCGGGCGCGTGAAGCGGCGGCGGCTGAAGAAGGCGAAGGCAACAGTATCATACCGGGCGAAAGCAACGGTCGTGGCGGCGCGGCGGCCGGAGGGCGCGGCGGCGGCGCTGGCCGCGGCGGCGGCGGCGTGGCGGCGGCTGGCGGCGGACGTGGCGGGCCTCCCGGCGGCGGTCGCGGCGGCGGCGGCGGCGCAACCCGTGGCGGTCAGTACGACAACCCCGAACAGCTTGGCGCCATGCGCTGCATTACCGCGTTCAGCGGCAACGCCGGCCCGCCGATGTTCCCGAACGGCTATTACAACAACACCATCCGTATCAACCAGGGCAGGGACTCGGTCGCGATCGAGGTTGAGATGATCCACGACGTCCGCGTCGTGCGCATGAACGCCAAACACCGCACTGACGGCGTGCGCCCCTATTTCGGCGACACCATCGGCTGGTGGGAAGGCGACACCCTGGTCATCGAATCCGTCGGCTTCCACCCCTCGTACAGCTACCAGGGCTCGTCCATCAACCTGAAGGTGACCGAGCGATTCACCCGCGTCGATACGCACCGGCTGCTCTATCAGTTTGTCGTCGAGGACCCGACGCTTTGGGCCACCTCATGGGGCGGAGAATACGAGTGGGCCGAGGAGCCCGGCGGCCTCTACGAATACGCCTGCCACGAAGGCAACTACGCCATCGAGAACGTGCTCTCTGGCGCCCGTGAGGCCGAAAAGGCGCAGGCCCGCCCGCCGAGCGCCGCGGCGCCCGCTGCGACCCAGGCGCGCTAGAATCTGACGACGAACGACGTAGACCGAAGGAATTGTAGAGGACGCGCCCGCTGAACCGCTCGAAGAAGCGGAACGGCGCGCCGCATCCCTAGCACTTGAAGGCAATTGACTTCGCCCGGCCCAAGGGCGAAAATTTGAACCAATAATCCGGGCGAACAGCGCCCGCCAATGCGCCCGCACAGGCCCTTGGAATGACTTAGGAAAGGTAGGAAACCGCAGCAATGACCGTAAGAGTCCTGACCACTTGTCTGATGGCCGGCGCCATGGCCGCCGTCCTCGTCCCCGCCGCGGTTGTCGCGCAGCAAGCCGCCCAGAAGGCCGCCGCTCCCGCCGCCAAGGCAGCCCCGGCCAAGACGGCCGCCGCTCCGGCCAAGGCCGAAATCCCGGGCAAGGAAACCCCCAAGCTCTACAAGGGCTTCGTGCCGACCAGGAACGCCTTCGGCCAGCCCGACCTTTCCGGCGCCTGGCAAAACGGCAGCCTGACCCAGCTCACCGCCAACATGGGCCCCACCGGCTATAACGGCCGCCTGGTGCTGACCGCCGACGAAGTGGCGGACATGGAAGGCACCGAAAAGCAAAATCGCATCAACGGCGACAAGCCCACCCCGACCAGCTTCACGGTCGCTGATCTGCCGACCAACTGCGGCAACGGCTTTTCCGGCGTCGGCTGCGGCTATAACGGCGGCTTCGTCGACCCGGGCAGCACCGTCGCCCGCGTGCATGGCGAGCCTCGTGTGGCCTATGTCACCTATCCCACGCCCGGCGTGATCCCGGCCCCGAAGGCGACTTCGCAGGCGGCCGTGGTCGTGGGCCTCGTCGAAGGCCAAGCTGATGCGGCGCCTGGCGCTGGTCGTGGCGGCGGCGCTCCTGGCGCGGCGGCTGGTGGTGGTCGTGGCGGTCCTCCCGGCGCTGCGGCCGGTGGTCGCGGCGGCGCGGCGGCTGTCGCGGCAGCGGCCGGTGGTCGCGGCGGCGCGGGCCGTGGCCCCGACAACACCAATGCGGAAACCCGCGGTGGCGCCGAGCGTTGCCTGACCTCGTTCGGCCGCAGCGCCGGGCCAATCATGCAAAGCCAGCTCTACAACAACAACTACCGCATCCAGCAGGGCCGCGACTCCGTCGCCATCTGGATCGAGATGGTGCACGAAGTGCGCACTGTTCGCCTGAACAGCACGCACCTTCCGTCCAGCATCCGCCCTTGGTTCGGTGACGCCATCGGCCGCTATGAGGGCAACACCCTGGTGGTCGAGACCACCAACTGGCACCCCAGCAACAACGTCGGCGGCCGCTCCGCCGCCGACCTCACCCTGACCGAGCGGTTCACCAAGGTCGCCAAGGACCGGCTGCTCTATCAGTTCAACGTGCATTCGCCGGCGAACTGGGATGTGGACTGGGGCGGTGAATACGAGTTCCAGGCTTCGGACGGCATCTACGAATACGCCTGCCACGAGGGCAACTACGCGCTCGAAGGCATTCTGGCCGGCAACCTGGCTGTAGCCACCGGCGGCGCGCCGACCCCGCGGCCGTTCACGCCGCGCTAGGCCGACAACGATCGACTGAAATGCCGCCTGCCTCGGGAAACCGGGGCAGGCGTTTTTCATGCGGGGCGCCCGGACAGGAAAGGCCGGAAGGCCCACTGCGCTCGGGCCGTCTGTTGCCCTCATGCTTCAGGCGTTATTTTTCCGTCATGATGCGAGGGATGCGTGGACACGAGGCCAAGGCTTGCCTATACCTCCTGTCAAAATCACTAAGACAAGACCCTTGGGGGGAGTGAAATGAAGAAAACGATATTGACGGTGGCCCTTGCGGGTCTGTTGACGGTTGGGGTTGCGGGCGTTGGCATGGGCCAGCTTCCTGCGGCGGGATATGTGCCGACCAAGGTTGGCACGCACCCGGACCTGAACGGTGTCTGGC